>QOPH01000007.1:0-14374 GCA_003331635.1 SAR86 cluster bacterium | reverse complement strand
CAGTAAAACAAGGTGTAGCTAAATCATAAATTCCACAAGAAACGTAAACTTTAAATTCTTCATTTCCACGTTGAGCATAACCAATATGTGGTGTTGGGTTTACATATCTCGGCCATTTTTGATCTTGGGTGGAGTTCCAATCCCAGTTATTATATAAATCTCTATCACTACTCTGGTACAGCATCACAGTTTCAACACCAATCTCAGAAAACCATGTATGTAATGCAGATACATATGCAGAAGAGAAACCCTCCATTGAAGCATCCGTATCAGGATACTGACCAGCAGCTACATAATCTTTCATTTTGTATCTTGAGTCTGCTCTTCCAACAGAAAAACCCTCATCACGTAATAACTCTTTTCTAAAATCAGACGCTTCAACTCTTAAATCTGAATTCCTAACAAACTCTTCACTTAAACCAGTATAAAAAGAATATTCTTTAACTATTTCGTCGTGTTCTTCTTGAGAAATTCTTGTGCCTTTTAATAAAGCTGGACCATATTTTTCTAGACTAAATTTTTTTGAGTTTTCGTAAAATTCGAGCAAAGTCAAATCTGTATCTATCTTTCCATGATAATAGGCAGTTACTGCATAAGTTGGAAGATAGCCATAATGTGGGGAATTGTTTCCTGGAGCAAATCTTATATATTGCATATCAGCAGCAGGTGAAACTAGAAGAAGGCCATTGACTTCGATGTTTGTTAAAACGCCACTTCTCAACTCTGATACCAATAATGGTCCTCTTATTCCACCATAACTCTCACCTAAAATATATCTTGGAGAATTCCATCTTTTATTGTCGTTAATCCATCTTCGAATAAACTCTGCTATTACTACTGCATCTTGTTTAACACCCCAAAATTCTTTTCCTTCATGCTCACCCAATGGTCTGCTATAGCCAGTCCCAATTGGATCAATGAAAACTAAATCAGCTTTATCTAAGGGCGATAATTTGTTGTTTATTAAATTATATGGAGGAGAACCATCATCACTTGCGTCACTTGGAACTTTCACTACTTTTGGACCTAAAACTCCCATATGCAACCACAATGATGCAGATCCAGGACCTCCATTAAAACTAAACATGACTGGTCTATTTTTTTGATTACTTACACTGTATTCAGTGACGACAAAAGAAGCTAAAGGTTTTGTTGAGTCATCTCGTTCAAAAATTACTTTTTCGTAAACTTTTGCAGTGTACTCCAGCTTTTTCCCATTAAAAGTGCCTGAAAATTTTTTGGAAAAATCAAAATTACTCTCCGCAAATACATAAGAAGTTAAAAGTAAAAAAAGAATGGCTTTCATTATGTAAATTTAAACTAAATGATTTTCTCGAAATTTTTCAGCGGTATGGACAATTCCACTTTTAGTTTTGTATGGTTTTGATTTAATACCTTTAGTTCCTTCTTTGACTAAAAGGAACAAGCACATTGTTGTGAGAGATATTAACCCAAGCGCCCCCACGATTAAGTATTGAATCATGGTTGTATTCTATATCATTTATGGTAAAAAATAAATTTGCGAAATGGTAAATAAAATAAGAGATCAATTAAAAATTCTCCTTTTACAGATAAGGGATGATCAGAAAGTGCGAAAAGAGGAGCATGAAAGCTTCGCAAAATACAGTGAATTAGAACTTAACCAAATAGATATACTTAATGTTTTTGATAAGCCAAATTTTTCTACAGATGTATTGAATGGTTATGATGCTTTGTATGTTGGTGGAGCTAGTGAAGCTAATGTACTTGAACCTGAAATATATCCATTCATAAAAGACTCTGTAGGACTAATAAAATTTGCTGGAGAAAATGCAATACCAACTTTTGCTTCATGTTTTGGGTTTCAATTAGCTGTACTAGCTTTTGATGGAGTAATAAAGAGCAAAGATGCTGATTATGAGATGGGAAGCATACCCATTAAAACAACAAATTTAGCAAATATTGATCCTGTTTTTAAAGGGGTTAAATCAGGATTCTATGCTCTTTCGGTTCATCAACAATATGCAGATGACTTACCAGAAAATCTTGATCTTTTAGCATACACACAACAATGTTTACATAGTTTTAAATTAAGAGATAAACCACTCTGGGCATTCCAATTTCATCCTGAAGTAGATCGAGCTACAGTTTTTGAAAGACTTGCAATCTATAAAACAAAATACACTTCTGGTGAGGAAGAATTTAATAAAGTCTTAGACTCTCTTGTGGAAACACCAGATTCGCATAAATTAATGCTCAATTTTGTAGATAATGTTTTGCTTAATTATTCTTAAGGTAATCAATTGCAAGAAAACTCATTGCTCTAACGCCTTCGTCTAATGCTTCATCATCAACAATGAAATAAGGTGAATGATTTCCTGCAACATCAGACCTTCTGTTGAATTCGCCAGATGCCTCTCCCTTGCCTGGTCTATTGACACCTAAATAAAAGTACATGCCAGGTATTTCTTGGGAAAAATATGAAAAATCTTCTGCGCCTGTAGTCGGAACATCAGATATTATGAATTTTCCGTTAGAAGATTCTTTTAGAGTTGATGAGTATTTCTTGACTAGATCTTCTTGATTATAAGTGACTGGAAAGAAGCCACCTACATCAAATTCGACATTTATTGTTGTACCAGTTCCAACTGCAACTCCTTCTGCAAGTTGTTCAATTTCACTGTAGATTTCACTTCTTAGTTCCGGATCAAAAGTTCTTATGGTTCCCATTATCATGGCATCTTCTGGAATAATATTATTTCTTGTGCCTGCCTCAACTATGCCAACTGAAATAACTGCAGGATTATTAATAATATTTATTCTTCGACTTACAACTGTATTTAAAGACTGAATTAATTCTGCAGTTGCCATTATTGGGTCAATTCCCGCCCATGGAGCAGAGCCATGGGCTTGTTTGCCTTTTATTGAAATTCTATAAGCAGATGCTGCAGCCATTGCTGGTCCAGGCTTTACAGCAATTAACCCATTAGGCATATTTGTTACATGTAAACCAAAAATTGCTTCGGGTTTATATCTTTCAAATATTCCCTCTTCAAGCATCATCTTGGCTCCACCTCCTTCGTCTTCAGGTGGACCTTCTTCAGCAGGTTGAAAGATAAGCATGATATTGCCTTCGAGTTGCTCTTTATGTTTTGCTAAAAACTCTGCAGCCCCCATCAAAATAGCAACATGTGCATCATGACCACATGCATGCATTACACCTACATCATTTCCAAGATAAGTTGTTCTTACTTTTGACGCATAAGGAAGTCCAGTCTTTTCCTCTACAGGTAATGCATCCATGTCAGCTCTAAGTGCAACTGTTGGTCCAGGTTTTCCTCCTTTAATTATTCCAACAACACCTGTATATGCTATTCCTGTCTCTATCTCAATTCCCAAACTCTCTAAATGATCTGCAACTTTTTTTGAAGTCCTAAATTCTCTGTTTGATAGTTCTGGAAACTCATGAATATCATGTCTCCACTCAATTACTTTAGGCATTAAAGATTTTAATGATGAAGACATTTCATCCCTTAAATCCTCTGCCCATAAAGAGCATGTTAGAAAAAAAAGAATAATTGAAAGTCTGTATTTCATTAATAAAATATAATACTTCTAAAATGAAAAAAAAGTTCAACAAAATAGTTTCGCCATGTATTTCTATTTGTCAGTATGATTCTGAAAATAAATGTCTAGGTTGCATGCGTACAAGAGATGAAAGAATTAAATGGAAAAAAGATGAAACTACAGATGTATGGAAAAATTCTAACCTCGAAGATATAAAAAGCAGAATGTCAGACTCTTTTAGAAAGTCATGGGAAGATACATACGAGAAGAAAAAACAAAGAATAAAAGATAATGCAAAAACTTAGACCATTTCACCTAGCCATTCCTGTAGACTGCATTGAAAAGGCAAAAAACTTTTATGGAAATCTTCTTGGTTTCAGTGAGGGTCGCTCTTCAAAAAATTGGGTAGATTATAATTTTTTTGGTCACCAATTAGTTTGCCATATTGGCGATGTACCAAAAAAAGTAAGTAAAGAAGTTGATGGAAAAATGGTTCCAGTACCACATTTTGGTGTAATTCTTGACTGGCAAGATTTTGACTTGCTCTCTAAAAAAATTAAAGAAAGTAAGCTTGAGTTTGTTATTAAGCCTTATTTGAGATTTGAGGGAAAACCAGGTGAACAAAAAACAATGTTTTTTCAAGACCCTTTCGGAAACTCCTTAGAGTTTAAATCTTTCAAAAGTGATGATGAGATTTTTAAATCAACTTAGAAAGCTACTTAGATAGAAGTAAAGCTCAGAAGGCTGCCTTTCTCTTGCATTACGCCATTGTGTCAAACTATCTTTATTTAGCACTTTCAAATCTTTTGATAAAACAACTATTGTTGGCACTCCTTCCAATTCAGCAATTCCATAATTCAGCAATATCTGCTTATTCTCAGGTTCTGAGCCATCACGATAATCACCAACATCGACATAAATAAGCTCAAAGTTTTCATTTATAAATTTTGCCATTTGAGGAATAAGCGTAATTTGATGAAGAATGATGCAATCTGGGCACCAATTTGCTCCAAAAATTATGAGTGGTTGCTTATTTTCCTTCAATGCTTTTTCAATACCCTCGATCACTAAATCTGGATAATTTAAATCTGGCTTATAGGGCTTAACTACAGTTTTTGGGATATCATCTTGTGAAAGATTTGAAATTGGTTTTTTAAAATTCATAACAAAAAGGATGCTGGTTAATAAGATGACCACAAAAAAACTAAAAATCAATTTATTCATGAAGGCTAGTTTAAGAACTAATTTTTTAAAAAAATGAAAAACGAAAATAATTTACAAAAATTTCACAATAAAGCCATTTACGACTACTCTCTCAGAGAAATTTGGCCTCAGGAGGTATTGACTGAATCAAAACTTCTCCATGATGAAAAAATCAATTTGGAAGACTTTACTGAATTACCCTTCGTAACAATTGATGGTGAGGATGCTAAGGATTTTGATGATGCAATATTCTGTAAGTTAATTCCTAATGGATTTGAGCTCTATGTTGCTATCGCTGATGTATCTTTTTATGTAAAAGAAAATTCAGCTATAGACATGGAGGCAAAGGCAAGGGCCACTTCAACTTATATGTTTCGAAAAGTTCTACCTATGCTTCCAGAAAAACTATCGAATGATCTTTGCTCGCTTAAAGAGGGAGTCTTAAGAAAAACTTTGATAGTGAAGATTAATTTTGATAAAGCAGGCATTATTGAAAAATATACATTCTATAGAAGTGAAATTAAATCTTGTGCACGACTCACTTACAGTAGAGTTGAAGATTTTTTAGAAAATAAAATCAATCTTGATGGAGAAAAATACAAGGAGTCACTGGATTCAGCAAAAATTTTAATGTCAAAGCTTTTAGAGCGGAGAGCAGAAAGAGGTGCATTAGATTTTGAACTTGATGAGCCCTATATGAAATTTGATAGAGAAGGAAAAATTCATGAACTAAAAAATAGGACAAGATTGAGGTCGCATAAATTAATCGAAGAATTTATGCTTTCTGCAAATATTTGTGCAGCTGATTTTTTAAATAAACATTACGGTCAAGGAATATACAGAGTTCATGATTATCCTGAGAATTATAAAATTGATAGACTTAGCCAGATTCTAAAAAGAAGAAATATTAATTGGGAGGGCAGCATTGAAGATGTTGATAATCTCAATATTTTTATAAAAAATCTTTCAAAAAGAAGTGATAAAAGCATTCTAAACGCAGTTGTACTACAGTCTATGCAAAGAGCTGAATATTCAACAAAAGAAATTGGTCACTTTGGATTGAAATACAAAAAATATACGCACTTTACTTCTCCAATAAGAAGATATCCAGACCTTATTGTTCATCGCATGATAATTGCAAAATTAAATAAGCTTAATTATGAAATAGAGGATTTGGATGATTTATTAACGCATTGCTCTGAACGTGAAAGATCATCAGAGTTTGCATCTAAACAAGTACAACAAAACATGTTGTGTGCTTATGCTGCAAATTTTAGGGGTCAAATTTTTGATGGTTTTATTACAGGTGTAAAAGACTTTGGAGTTTTTGTAGATATGCCAAAATTGTATACCTCAGGCCTTCTACATATAACTGAGCTGCCAAAAGATAACTATAAATACAATGCAAGAGATAAAATATTATCAGGCAAAAGAAGGACTAATACTTTTTGTTTAGGTGATAAGATTTCAGTTGGCATAGATAATGTCATGGAGCTTGAAGGCAAAATATCGCTGTTTTACGCATGAAAATAAATATAAAAAACTTTTACTGTATTGAGGCTCTAATTGAATCAAATCCCGAGATTATTGAATTCATTAATATTCCTAATCCTGAAGATAAAAAAATTTCTGAATTAACTGTTAATGCGAAACAATCTGGTATAAAAATTCTAAATAAATCAAAGGATTTTTACGCAACATGTAAAGAGCCTGCAGTTAGGGATATAAAATCGGCAAATTATGAAATAGGCAAATCAGTTCTAATTTTTGATGAGGTTCAGGATACAAGAAATTTAGGATCTTGTTTAAGGACTGCATCATTTTTCGGCATTAATTCAGTCATTATTCCTAAAAAAAATTCCGCAGATTTCAATAACTCAGCTGTTATAGAAACCTCAACAGGAGGTGTCTACGATTTAGATTTATACAAAGTTGCAAACATAAGTCAGACCATAAGCAAACTAAAAGAGAATAATTATTGGGTAACTGGTTTTTCTGAGCATGCTAAAAAAGATATAAATACATTAGTACCCTCCGAAAAGAATGTATTCGTATTTGGCAATGAGCAAAAGGGCATAAAACAATTAGTTTTAAAAAACTGTGATGAAGTATTGAAAATCAAGCAAATTGGACAGACATCATCATTAAATATTTCTATAGCAGCTGCTATAGCGACTTACACGTTAACAAATAAAATATAAAAAAAGATATTTATAAACTAAAATAGCCAAATGCTCTCACAAAGAACAATAAAAAATAAAATTACTTGCTCCGGAGTAGGTTTGCACACTGGCAAAAAAGTTAAACTAACTTTTCATCCCGCTGAGCCAAATACTGGAATACTTTTTAGAAGAATTGATGGAGATAAAGTTGTCGATATTCCAGCCACTGCTAAAAACGTAGGAGAGACAACTCTTTCAACTACACTTGTATATGGAGAATATAAAATCTCAACTATTGAGCATTTACTTTCTGCATTAGCAGGAACAGGCGTTGATAACTGCATTATTGATTGCGATGGGCCTGAAATTCCAATTATGGATGGCAGCTCAACTCAGTTTGTTTTCCTAATTCAGACAGCTGGTATTGTTGAACAAAATGCAGTGAAAAAATTTGTGTATGTAACAAAGTCTGTTCAAGTTCAAAGAGATGACGCTGTTGCTAGGATTAAACCTTATGATGGTTTTAGAGTAACTTTTGCTCTTGAATTTGATCATCCCGTCTACAACAAATATCCTCATAGTGCCTCAATAGACTTTTCACAAACTTCTTTTATAAGAGAAGTAAGCAGAGCACGAACTTTTGGCTTAATGGATGACTTAGAGAAATTAAAAAAGATGAATTTAGCACTTGGAGCGAATTTAAATAATGCTATTGGAATAGGCGATGAAGATGTTTTAAATGAGGGTGGACTCAGATTTGCTGACGAATTTGTTAAACATAAAATTCTTGACGCTATTGGTGACCTTTATTTACTGGGACATAATTTAATTGGTGAATTTTTTGGTTTTAAAACTGGGCATGCATTAAACAATCAGTTATTAAGAAAAATTGAGAGCGAAAACGCATATAAAATTATTGAAATCGACGAAATAAAAGATGCGCCTATAAACTATCTGAAGCCTCTTATTGAAGAAGCTATCTAATGCTAGATCTCCTTAGAAAAATTTTTCCTTCAGCTAATCATAGGAGAATCTCTGAATACGCCAAAATTGTAAAAAAAATTAATGCTTTAGAAGAGGAAATGTCATCAAAGGATGAAAATTTTTTTAAAGAACTTCATTTTGATGAAAAGCCTGATGAACAAAAATTTTCTCATATTTTTGCATCTGTGCGTGAAGCTTCGGTAAGAACATTAGGATTAAGACATTTTGACTGTCAGATGATAGGAGGTCTAGTTTTAAAAGATGGAAATATTGCTGAAATGAAAACAGGTGAAGGAAAGACACTTGTTGCAACATTGCCTGCAGTATTAAACGCTTTAAATGGAAAAAAAGTTTATGTCGTGACGGTGAATGACTACTTGGCTGAACGTGATGCTTCTTGGATGGCTCCAGTATATGAATACTTTGGACTTAAAGTCTCAGCACTTACTTCTACTCAAAGTTTTGAAGAAAAAAAATCTAGCTACGAGTCAAATATTATTTACTGCACTAGTAGTGAACTAGGATTTGATTATCTTAGAGACAACATGGTCTTATTTAGAAATCAAAAATCACAAGCAGATTTAAATTTTGCCATTATCGATGAGGTAGACTCAATCTTAATTGATGAAGCAAGAACTCCTTTGATTATTTCTGGTGCTACTGATGATGATGCATCTGCTTACCCTATTTTCCTTAAGTTAATTCCAAATTTAAAACAGCAACTAAGGGAAGGTACTGATGAAGAACCTTTATCTGAAGAGGAAAAGGGAGATTTTTTGATAGATGAGAAAGGTCGCTCAGTGGAACTAACAGAAAATGGATTTGAAAAAGTTGAAAATTTTTTAGTCAACAGAAACATGATTAAGGAAGATGAAAGTCTCTACACAACTAATAATTTGAAATTTCTTAAATACATTCAAGCTACTTTAAAAGCTAATTATCTTTTTGAAAAAGATGTTCATTACGTAAAAGAGGGGAATAAAGTTGTTTTAATCGATGATAATACTGGAAGAAAGTTACCTGGCAGAAGAATTTCGGAAGGTGTTCATCAAGCATTGGAGTGTAAAGAGAAAGTTCCCATTCAACAAGAAACGCAAACTCTTGCTTCAACTACATTCCAAAATTACTTTAGATTATTTGATCAAATCTCAGGTATGACAGGTACTGCAGATACGGAAGCAGCTGAGTTTAAGCAAATTTATAATATGAGTGTTGTTGTCATTCCTACAAACCAAACGATGGTAAGAGAGGATGTTAATGATGTTGTCTACGTAAATGAAGAGGATAAATATAGTGCTTTACTTACAGAAATTAAGGAAATAAATAAAAAAGAAGCTCCTATTTTAGTGGGAACATCTTCAATTGAGAGCTCAGAGAAGGTTTCTTCTATTCTGAAAAAAGCGGGAATTAAACATCAGGTTCTAAATGCAAAATATCACGAGAAAGAAGCAATAATTATTGAGGAGGCTGGAAGACCAGGAGCAATTACCATTGCAACTAACATGGCTGGAAGAGGAACTGATATTGTTTTGGGCGGAAAAAAAGAGGACGATAAAGAATGGAATAAAAACCATCAGAAAGTAATTGATGCCGGAGGCTTGCATGTTATCGGAACAGAGCGCCATGAATCAAGAAGAATAGATAATCAGCTGCGAGGAAGATCTGGAAGACAAGGAGACCCAGGTTATTCAAAGTTCTTTTTAAGTTTAGATGATACAGTGCTTAGGCTTTTTATAGATGAAAATAGAAAGCAATTATTCTCAAGATTAAGTGAAGGAATGGATGATTCAAGCATTGAGCATCCTCTTCTAAACGGTGCAATAGCAAATGCGCAGAAGAAAATAGAAAATCGTAACTTCGAAATAAGAAAACAAATTCTTGAATACGATGATGTTTCAAATGATCAAAGATTAACTGTGTATGAGCTCAGAAACTTTTTTCTTGAAGACAATGATAATGAAAAACTTATTTTTGAATATCTTGATAATCTGCTAGAAAAAATTGCAGATAAAGCATTGCCTGAGGATCAAAATGAGTATTGGAATTTTGACGACTTTACAAAAAGCTTAAGTCAGTCTTTGGGGAGTGCTCCAGAACCAGAAAAATTTAATAAAAATCAAACTTTCGCAGAAATTATGGATATGCTGAACGATTTCTATAAAGAAGAATATTTAAATAAATTTGAGCCACTTAAAGAAAAGAAAAAAGAATTGGAGCGGCAGGTTTCGATTCAGGTTTTAGATGCCTGTTGGAAAAGGCATCTACAAAATATTGACTCTTTGAGGGGGAATATAGGCCTAAGAGCTTATGCTCAGAGAAACCCAATTAATGAATTTAAAAAAGAATCATTTGAACTCTTTGATAGCATGATTGAATCTTTCAAAGATGATTCTGTGAAAATACTTTTTAATATAAAAATTCAAAAAATGTCACAAGCTGAATTCGAAGCTAGAAAAAATACTACTTAACCTTGGCTGAAAATATTAGAGACCTCATCAAAGATCCAGAAACCTTTTTTTTGATTACTGGTGAATTTAAAAAAATTTCAACTCTTAAAAAAAAATTACTAAACACAAAAAGATTTAATAAAAAAATTCTAATACTTCGAATCAAAGAAAATACAAACCAGCTTGATGAGATTATTTTAGAGGTCAAAAAATTTTGTAAAAAAGAAAATGTACCTTTGCTGCTTAATTCTCCAAATAAATTTTCATACAAAGCGAAGGGCTATCATCTTACCTCCAAAGAAATTTATGAATACAAAAATAGTAAGAATTTAGTACTTGGAGCTTCATGCCATAATGAGCAAGATATTATTCAAGCAATTGATATTGGCTGTTCATATGCCTTTCTCTCGCCTGTTATAAGAAAGAATGGTATTGAAGGTATGGGCTGGGATTCTTTTTTTGCTTTAAAAGATCAATATCCGCAAATCACAATTGTGCCATTGGGTGGTATTAATGAGTCTAATGCAATAGTCGAGGCTTTTGCGGGTATTAGTCACTGGTGGAATCATCAGGCATAGATATAGATTTTTCTTCATTAGCCCAATTTAAAAAGTCTAAATTTTTACATGTCTTTGAACAAAAAGGTTTGAACTCTGAACTGATTTCTACAATATTTTTGCACTGCGGACATTTCATGTTTACCTTTTCATTCATAATTGACTCTCAAAAAAATTAAAGTAGAACTCTAGTTTACGTTCAAAATCTTCAATACTTGAATCGTTAAGAATAAAATCTGTAGCAAAAGATATTCTGTCATGCCTAGACATTTGTTTATCTATAATTGTCTTGGCTTCTTCTTCACTAACATGATCTCTTTTAACAATTCTTTGAATTTGAGTTTTTTCTGGAGCATCTATGACAAGAGTTCTATTAAAATTATCGTACTTTCCCCAAATTGGGGCAGAGTAAATACCCCATTTTGATTTAATTTTTGCTACATCCTCTAAAGTCTTTTCACCAATAATTGGATGCATTATGGCCTCTAATTTTTCCTTCTTTTTGTGATCAGAAAAAATTATCTTTCTAAGTTTTGCTTTATCTAATTCTTTATTAGGTTTTAGAATATCTTTACCAAAGGCTTTTACTACCTCTTCATAACCTTTCTCTCCTACCTCTTGCAAGCTTCGAGAAATTTCATCAGCATCAACTATCTCAATTTTTTTCTTTTTAAAAAAATCACAGGCAAGGGTCTTTCCAGTTGCAATTCCTCCTGTTATTCCAACTAAAAACATTTAGGCTTAACTATCATCAAATTCCACACCCTGAGCTAAAGGTAATTCTGAACCATAATTTAAAGTAGCTGTTGTTCTTCTCATATAAGCTTTCCATGCATCTGAACCTGACTCACGACCACCGCCAGTATCTTTTTCACCACCAAAAGCTCCGCCAATTTCTGCACCGCTTGTGCCAATATTCACATTTGCAATACCACAATCTGATCCCTCAGGACCAAGGAAAAGTTCTGACTCTCGAAAATCATTAGTAAAGATAGAACTACTTAACCCTTGCTTAACAGAATTTTGTAATTCAATAGCATCAGTTAATTTTTTAAATGGCATTACAAAAAGAATTGGCGCAAAGGTCTCATCTTTCATTTCATCGATATGGCTGTCAACTTCAACAATTGCGGGCTGCACATATGTGTCGCCCTCGATATCTAATTTTTGACCACCATGTATTTTTTTTGCTTTATTTGAACAAGTATCTAATGTTTTTTTCATAGCCTCATAACTTTGCTCAGAAATTAACGGCCCCACCTGAATATTTCTATCAAAAGGATCTCCAATTTTTAAACTCTCAAATGAAGGTATAAGTTTGTTTATTACCTCGTTATAAATGTCTTCATGCACGAAGAGTCTTCTTAATGTTGTACATCTTTGACCAGTTGTACCTGCTGCAGAAAAAGTCACACCTTTAATTGTCAAATCCAGATCTGCAGTTGGACAAACAATAGCTGCGTTATTCCCACCAAGTTCGAGTAAGTTTCTTCCTAATCTGGCTGAAACTATTGGCGCAATAGCCTTACCCATAGCACAACTTCCAGTGGCAGAAAGTAGGGCAATATTTTCATCTTCAGCCAATTCTACTGAAGCCTCATTTGCTCCTTTTTTGATTAAAACCAGATCTTTATGCTCACCTGCGACAGAATCCCATATTTTTTTGGTTAATTCTGCACATCCCTCACTATGAGGTGATGGTTTCCAAATAATACTATTGCCGCAAACAGCAGCTAAACAAAAATTCCAACCGAACACAGCTACAGGAAAATTGAAAGCTGTAATACAACCAACAATACCTAAAGGTTGCCAAATCTCCTGCAAACGATGATTAGGTCTTTCACTTGGCATTGTGAGACCATAGAGCTGCCGACTTAAACCAGTAGCAAAGTCACACATATCAATGACTTCTTGAACCTCACCTTCAGATTCTGAAATAATTTTTTTGGCTTCAGATGTTATTTGATTAGCAACTTCTTTTTTTTGCTCTCGAAGAGCTTCTCCAAACAACCTGATGTAATTGCCACGCTCAGGAGCTGGTAAAGCTCTCCATTTTAAAAAAGCAGCTTTAGATTTATTTACTAAATCGCTGTGTTTTTCCCCCATCAAAAAAATTAATTTTTTGGATTAGATTCTGGCTGATATACATAATAACCAGTTAATGGAATCATTAAATGTGCTATTGGTGTATTAGGCATCATCACATAAGGTGCACCAGTAGTAAAATCTGATGACATATTCTTAATAGTTGCCGGATCTTTAGGCATTAACATCATATGAGGCCCTGATTCAATCCATTGGCCAGGTGCACTATCTTTCTTATTGAGTACTCCTGGTTTGGAGTTATCTTCACCAACATCACCATGCAACATCCAAGCCCAACCATCAGCTGTCATTTCGCTCTGTTTACCATTCATAAATTTGAAAGCATTTTCATCCATGCATACTGGCATTGCTTCGTGAGCACTTGACCAGCCCATTTTAGGAAAAGGTCTGTTATTAGCTGACTGGCAAGTCCAGCCGTTACTTCCTTCGTGTAAAACATCTCCATTACCACCAATTATTGTTGCGTAATTGCCAATAAAATCTGGCGCAGCGGAACCATAAGCTTCGATTTGCCATTCGGCACTAGCATGTGAACTATCTTTAGTATGCGATAGTAGAATAAAAGAATTTAGTATTAATAATGTAAATAGATATCTCATAATTTCTCCAAGTTGAACTATTGATTAAAAAGGAAAAATGAGATGAATTCAAGTAATAGAAAAAGAACAAAAAAAAAGCCCGATAATACCTACTCTCGCACTTACGCACTACCATTGGCGCTACACCGTTTCACTTCTAAGTTCGAGATGGATTAGGTGGTTCCAGTGAACTATTGTTATCGGGCAACCGTGATTTGCGAAACTTAATAAAGAATTTACTTTGAGGTTTATTCAAGCCGATCGAGCAATTAGTACTAGTAAGCTGAATCCCTTACAGGACTTACACATCTAGCCTATCAACGTTGTAGTCTTCAACGGCTCTCAAGGGAGATCTCATCTTAGGAGGGGCTTCCCGCTTATATGCTTTCAGCGGTTATCCCTTCCGAACATAGCTACCCGGCAATGCTGCTGGCGCAACAACCGGACCACCAGAGGTTCGTCCACTTCGGTCCTCTCGTACTAGAAGCAGCTTCCTTCAAATCTCCAACGCCCACAGCAGATAGGGACCGAACTGTCTCACGACGTTCTAAACCCAGCTCGCGTACCTCTTTAAATGGCGAACAGCCATACCCTTGGGACCTGCTCCAGCCCCAGGATGAGATGAGCCGACATCGAGGTGCCAAACACTGCCGTCGATATGAGCTCTTGGGCAGTATCAGCCTGTTATCCCCGGCGTACCTTTTATCCGTTGAGCGATGGCCCTTCCACTCAGAACCACCGGATCACTATGACCTACTTTCGTACCTGCTCGACTTGTCAGACTCACAGTC
>QOPH01000006.1:0-31390 GCA_003331635.1 SAR86 cluster bacterium | reverse complement strand
CAACACCTTCATCACCATCAAAGGCACTATAAACTGTATGACCTTCCTTCCTTATTGCTCTTTTTACAACATCATGCGTAGCTTTATCATCATCAACTAACAGGATGTACTCATCACCTTCTTTTAATTCTGGATTTTCAATATCTGTCTCTTCATCAAGATTTTCTTCTTCTGATTGCTTCGGAACAAAAATTGAGAATGTACTTCCCTTGCCAACTTCACTTGAAACTTTGACACCTCCTCCCATCATTTCTGCAAAATGTTTAGAAATTGACAGACCAAGACCTGTTCCACCATATTTCGCGCTGGTTGATCTCTCAGCTTGAGTGTAAGTGTCAAAAAGTTTCCCTAATTGTTCCTTAGTCATTCCTATACCAGTATCTTTAATGTCAAAGTTGATATATTCCTTTCCCTCTTTTTCTTTTTGATCAATAACTAAGGCAACTTGGCCATTTTCTGTAAATTTAAATGCATTACTTAAAAAGTTGACAATACATTGCCTTAACTTAGTCTCATCACTTGTCATTTCTCCTTTAACATTATTTTTAATGATGAATTCATTATTATTTTTTGTAGCAAGAGGACCAGAAACATCTTTGATGGTTTCTATCATGGTATCAATCGAGAATGGAGTGAAGTACATATCCATTTTTCCTGCTTCAATTTTGGATAAATCTAGAACGTTATTTATAAGTGATAATAAATGTTTACTAGAGTTGGTAATTCTCTTCAGGTCTGGGATCATGTCATCATTGCCAAGATCTTCACAATCTTCAAGAAGCATTTCACTGTATCCAATGATCGCATTCAGCGGTGTTCTCAATTCATGACTCATATTTGCAAAGAATCTAGATTTTGCACTACTTGCCTCCCTAGCTTCATCTCTAGCAGTAGCCATTTCTTTTGTTTTTAAATCTATAAGTGCATTTACCTCATCAGACATTCTTGAAAAAGCAATTTCCATCATTTCGACTGAGGCTTCTTCAGCGTTCTCATCTGAAGTATCTGACACAAGCTTTTTCATGTTAGTTATATCTTTTGTAATAAGACTTTTCGCATCGCCCTCTAATTTTCCAGCAAGACCACTCATCTTTTTGATTATTACTTCATCTCTTTGTTTTCTTCTCTCAGCTCTATCTTTACGGACCTCATCCATTTCAAGAAGATGATTTCTATATCTGCCTAAAGCATTTGATAATTGTCCAACTTCGTTTGTTTCTGATGATAAAAAGCCTTTATTTTGTGGTATCTGTTTCGTTGTGTCTCCTTTAGTAAGCGCTTCAAGAACTTCAATTGCTTTTGCAATTCTTGAAAAGGCTCCGTCTTGAATCCACCATATTGCCAACACAATTAATATAATTACGGCAAAAGTAAAAATGATTGAATTAAGTGTTGAGTCTCTTAATTCCTTAAGATCACCTGCAACGTTCTTTATCACAAAGAAAAGAGCTGTATTTGGACTTACTGTTGATGCAACAGGTACAGAAGTTAGAGATAAGCCTAGAGCTTCAAAGTTTTTGCTATCAAGATTAGTTAAACCATTCTCTAAAATATCAGTTTTAACATGATTAAAACTATAATTTGTGACACCTATAGATTCATCTACAGATAGTTCATCAGAGTAAACAGCATCAATAATTTGATTATTGGAAACTATCCCTGTTCGAACACCCAAATCACTCTCAAAAATTGTCATCGATTGCCTTAAATCTCTTCCAATAATGACCGAGCCTAGTAATTCACCTGTGCTGACACCAAATTCATTGCTCATGTAAACTGGAAAGCCAACAATCTGATGTAGATTAGTGTTGCCATCAGGCTCTTGGGCAAAAATGACTTCATTGGTTACGCTTAATCTATTTTTTATTTTCCCAAGGAAAGCAGAAACAGAGTTGTCTCGAAGAAAGTTAATTTTATTATTGGCATCACAAACATCAATTGAATTTCCAACGTCTGCCCAGTCAAATGCATAAAGACAGGTAAGCTCTGTATTATTTTCGTTATAAATTTTTATGAAACTTATGTTTCCTAAATCAACTTCATCGAGAAACATCTCATCGATCATTATGAATAAGTCACTTTCTATTTCTTGATCTAAGGCTTCAATAAGAGGGTTTGCATAATCAAAACCTTCAAAACCAATATCTATAAATAGTGGAATTTCAGAGTAGGGATTCCAATATTGTTGACCCTTTTCTCCAGATGTCCCCCAAGAATTTAGATTTGAGAAACTATTATCAATAGACTGTACCCATGCTGATTCAACGATGCTCGTATACTGACTATTTGCTGATTTGGTTTGTATGTTCTGATTCTGAACATTCATGTATAAGAGAATGCCAGCAATAATGACATTGCCGATTAGACCAAATATCAGAATCTGGGTACGAACGAGCATTTTTTTGGATTATTCAGCTAGTTTAAAAGTAAATCTTGCTGTAACGCCCTCAACTCTAACTGCTATTCCATTTAGTACGTATGGTTCATAAGCCCATCTTCTAACTGCTCTCATAGAAGCTCTTTCAAATGATCCAGGCTTATCAGTGTCAACAACATAAGGATCAAGCACTTCTCCTTCTGGTGAAACATCAAATTCAACAACAACGTACCCTTCAATTCCACGTCTTAATGCAGATCTTGGGTAAGCTGCTCCAGGTGCGTAGACTCTTTCAACTTCTACTTCTAATGTTTGTCCATTAACTGATACAGAACCTTTGTCACTAGCAGCGAATGTACTTATGGAAATTGCTAACAATAGTAGAGATAAATATTTCATAAAACGCATTATACATTAAAATCAGTTTTTTTAAGTGACGTAATTGCAAAAAAATTATAGACTACATTACTCTTTGGGCCTGTAGCTCAGTTGGTTAGAGCAGTGGACTCATAATCCATTGGTCGGAGGTTCGAGTCCTCCCGGGCCCACCAAAAAAAGGGCTCCGTTGAGGAGCCCATTATTTTTAAGATAATTTCTTAGGCTTCAAGATCAAATCTATCAGCATTCATAACTTTATTCCAAGCTGAGATAAAGTCTTTGACAAACTTATCGTTTGAATCATCCATTGCATATACTTCTGCAATCGACCTTAGCTGTGAATTAGATCCAAATACTAAATCCACTCGTGAAGCAGATCTAATTTTTTCTCCTGATACACGATCAAATGCATCGTAAGCATTAGTGCCTGATGTTTTCCATTCAACACTCATATCAAGTAGTGTTTTAAAGAAATGATTATCAAGTTTATCGGTATTGTCAGAGAATAAGCCCAGTCCATTATGGCTGATACCTAGTGATCTCATACCCCCAACTAAAACTGTCATTTCAGGAGCAGTCAGGCCTAAAAGTTGAGCTTTATCAACTAACATTTCCTCAGGACTTACTGAGTATTCAGTTTTTTGATAGTTTCTAAATCCATCGGCTAATGGTTCTAAGACTCTAAATGACTCAGGGTCTGTTTGTTCCTCAAGTGCATCACCTCTACCAGGTAAAAAAGGAACTTCAACTCCTGATGCTTTTTCAATTGCTACATTTCCAGCAAGAACAATAACATCAGCCAGTGATGCCCCAGTTTCATCAGCAATAGGCTGAAGTGTATCAAGAGCTTTAGTGAGCTGTTCAGGTTTATTTACATCCCAATCTTTTAGTGGAGCAAATCTAATTCTTGCACCATTTGCACCACCTCTTAGGTCGGAACCTCTAAATGTTGAAGCACTGGCCCAGGCAGTTTCTATCATCTCTTGTGAACTTAAACCGCTTTCAGAAATTTTAGTTTTCACCGCATCGACATCATAGTCAGTTTTTCCTGCAGGTACTGGATCTTGCCAGATCAAATCTTCCTCAGGAACTTCAGGTCCAAGGTATCTAACTTTTGGACCCATATCTCTATGAAGAAGTTTAAACCATGCTCTTGCAAAGGCATCTGCAAATTCTTCAGGGTTATCCTTAAAGTGAAGTGAGACTTTTCTGTATTCAGGATCCTCTTTAAGAGCCAAATCTGAAGTCAGCATGATTGTAGTTACTTTTTGATTTGGATCTTCAACATCTGGAGCATAATTTTCTTCTTCCAAATCTTTAGGATGCCACTGAAAAGCACCAGCAGGACTTTTAACTAGCTCATAGTCATACTTGAAGAGGTTTTCAAAATAACCGTTATCCCACTGTGCAGGATTCTTAGTCCATGGTCCTTCTAGACCACTTGTAATGGTATCTCTTCCCTTTCCTTTGCCGTAACCATTCTTCCAACCAAATTGTTGTTGTTCCATTGGAGCGTCTTCTGGACCAACACCAACTAGCCCGTCATCACCAGCTCCATGACACTTACCAAAAGTATGTCCTCCAGCAATTAATGCTACAGTTTCATAATCATTCATAGCCATTCTTCCAAATGTCTCTCTAATGTCGTGTGCACTAAGTTTTGGATCTGGATTTCCATCAGGACCTTGTGGATTTACATAAATTAGACCCATTTGAACTGCTGCAAGCGGATTATTTAATAATCTTTCACCTACATATCTGTTATTTCCTAACATTTCTTCTTCAGGACCCCAATAAATATCTTCTTCAGGTTCCCAAATATCTGGTCTGCCACCACCAAAACCAAAAGTTTTACCTCCCATGGATTCTATCCCTGCGTTACCAGCAAGAACCAAGAGGTCAGCCCAGCTTAATTGCTTGCCATATTTTTGTTTGATAGGCCATAGAAGTCTTCTTGCTTTATCAAGATTTCCGTTATCAGGCCAAGAATTTAAAGGTGAAAATCTTTGTGCACCAGTCCCAGCTCCACCTCTACCGTCGCCGATTCTATAGGTTCCAGCAGCATGCCAGGTCAATCTCACAAAGAATGGCCCATAATGACCATAGTCTGCTGGCCACCATTCTTTCGAATCGGTCATTAGATCATATAAGTCTTGTTTTAAAGCCTTATAATCTATTTTTTTAAATTCTTCTTTGTAATCAAAATCTTCTTCTAATGGATTAGATTTTGAATCATGTTGATGCAAGATATTTAAATTTAGCTGATTAGGCCACCAATTTACATTTGAATGGCTGCCAGCTGTTTTGGTATTAGCCCCATGAATCACAGGACATTTATTTTCTTCACTCATAATTGATTACGTTTATTACACTCCATATATAATTGTAGATTCACTTAGTGCTTTTTCAATAACGTAATAAGAAAAAAACAAAATGTTACAAAAATGTCTTAAATATAGTGCTAGGATTAAATTGTGAAAAAAGTAGGCATGTATCCAGGCTCATTTGATCCAATGACAAAAGGTCATATGGATATTGTGAGAAAAGCTCTCACTATTTTTGATGAAGTTGTTATTGCGGTGTTAGAAAATAGCGCTAAAACTATGTTGTTTACACCTGATGAAAGAAAAAAAATGATTGAAGAAATTTATGCAAATGATGAAAGGGTAAAGTGCATATCATTAGGTTCAAAATTAACTATCAACCTTGCTGAAGAAATATCAGCCCAAGGAATAATCAGAGGTCTTCGAGCTATGTCAGATTTTGAGTACGAATTTCAGATTGCAAATATTAATAGATCTCAAAATGAAAAAATAGAAAGTATCTTTTTTACTGCTACTGATAAATTTACTTATGTTTCATCTTCAATGGTAAAGGAAATTGCTCTTTACAAAGGTAAGGTCAGAGAATTTGTTGATCCAGTTGTACAAAAAGAATTGGAAAAAAAATTTAACTAACTCTGGCAGTTTTTGCAAAAGTAAGTACTTCTATTGTTTTGTCTTATTTGAAAGATTTTTGATTTGCATTCTTTACAGTCTTCTCCCTCTCTGTCATAAACAAAAAGCTTTATTTTAAAATAGCCAGGTTTATTCTCTGCATTGTGATAATCATTGAGTGTAGTACCACCAAATTTTATAGCTCTATTTAAAACAATCTTGCTAAACTTAATGATTTCATCGCACTGGATTTTAGTAACTTTATTGCCCCTTTTTTTTGGGGACAGCTTGCTTAAGAAAAGAATTTCAGATGCATAAATATTGCCAATTCCAGAGATAATTTTGTTATTTAATAACAACGCTTTTAAGGTTGATTTAGAATTCTTAATTTTGCTATAAAAATAATTACCATCTTTTTGAGAAAGTGGGTCAGGGCCATTATTTTCAAACATAGAAAACTCTTCATTTTTTAATACAAGATGAAATAATCCAAATCTTCTTGTGTCGTTAAAAATTAATGATTGTCCTGTTTCTAGCTTAAGAATGACATGATCATGTTTTAATTTTTGGAACTTATTGTGAACTCGCAATGTTCCTGACATGCCAAGATGAATAATTATTTTTGACTCATCGTTAAGTTGTAAAAAAATATACTTTCCTTTTCTACCTACTTCGATGATTTTTTTATTGATGATTTTCTTTAATTTAGTTTTATTTATAGGGACTCTTAAACTTGAATTTCTTACTTCTATTTTTTTAATTATTTTATTTTTTAAGAAAGGCTCAACACCTCTTTTGGTGGTTTCAACTTCAGGTAATTCTGGCACTTAGTCTAAAAAATTATTTACATCAATTATATCCTGAGGTTTCAAGCTTCCTGTAGCCTGTTTAAACTCAAGACTTCTAATAATGAAATCATATTTTGCTTGAGATAGCCTATTCTGAGCATCAAAAAAATTTCTCTCAGCTCGTAATAGGTCAACTAGGTTTCTTGCTTTAAGCTCATATCCAAGTCTTGTTGCTTCTAAAGCATCTTCAGAGCTTTCATAAGAAGCCTCTAGTGATTCAATATTCAATTGTCCTGTTTTTAAAGATGTGTAAAGAGATCTAATGCGTTGAGTCACATTTCTTTGAATTAATAAAAGCTGCTCCTCTGTTCTAACTTCTTCAAGCATGGCTTGCCTTCTTTGGGAGCTGTTTAAACCCGAAGTAAAAAGTGGCATGGAAAATTGAACAGAAAAACTTCTATTTTCAGTTTCCTCGGGAATAAAAAAAGGTAAATCTAAATCCGAGTCCACGCCATCAAAAGTATATTGTTTAGAGGTTCTTCTGTTGGCATTTGCATTTAAATCTATTTTTGGAAGAAAGTTTGATGTTCTTGCTCTTGTTTTAGACTCGGCTGCTTCAAGTCTACTTTCTGCTTCTGAAATCAAGAAATTGTTTTCAATTCCTTTTTCTACTTCGTCAGAAACACCCTCTAGATCAACAACAGATTTAAAATCATCTTTTAAGGGACTTATTAATTTAACCTCCCTTCCAACAATGGCATTTAATTCCTCAAAAGCAATATCCACATTACCCTCTGCTAGAACTCTGTCTGAAATAGCTCTGTTTAGCGCCGCTTTTGCCTCTGCTAACTCAATTCTTGAGGCAGCACCTGCTTCAAATTTATCATTAATTTCTTCAAATTGATTTTCCAAAGTTTTTTCATTAGCACCTCTAGTTTTAAAGAGTGACCTAGCTGACAGAACATTAAAATAAGCTCTTGTCACTCTTATCATTAAATTCTGTTGTTGATAGGCAAATTGAGCTTCAGCTGCACGATAGTTCTTTTGTGCTTGCCGTGAAGTAAACCAGGAATCAAGCCTGAAGAGTGGTTGGTTAAAATTTAGGTTATAAGTAAAAGTATTGTAATCGTTTTGCAATATTCTCTCTTGATAATATTCATTCCAATTAGTAGATGCAGATAGATTCAATCGAGGTAACAATGAAGAAATTGATTGGTTTCTAAATTCTTTGGAAATTTTTAAATCAGCTTTTTTTGAATTAAATTCTGGGTCTCTTTCTAAAGCTTCATTATAAATTGAAAGCAAATCATCAGCATTAAAAACTGTGGAGATGAATATTAAAGTTAAAAATAATTTTTTCATGGTAAAAATATGTTTGTATTCTGCATTAAAACCTTTTATTTAACAATTTAATCTTAATATCTTAGTATTCTGTAATTAGTTTCAAATTAGTATGAATAAAATTCCTAAAATTCTTTCAATTGCTGGCTCAGATTCAGGAGGTGGAGCAGGAATTCAAGCTGATATTAAAGCTATTTCTTTCCATAAAGGTTATGCAATGACAGTTTTAACAGCAGTTACAGCACAAAATACCCTTGGAGTTCAAGAAATTTTTCCACTACCCAAAGAAATAATAAAAAAACAACTCGAATCAGTAATGGATGATCTAACTCCGGATGTAATTAAGACTGGGATGTTGGCAGATCATGAGACTATAGAGTTAATATCAGAATTTATAGAAAATAAAAAAATTGTTGTTGACCCTGTAATGGTTGCAACTTCAGGTGACAGGTTAATTAAGTCCTCTTCGGTAGAAGCTATTATGAATTTTCTAATTCCTAATGCATATCTTGTAACACCCAACATTTACGAGTCTGAAATTCTATCGAATATAAAAATTATTGATTTAAAGACTCAAATAGAAGCAGGTAAAAAAATCCTTGAGCATGGTGCAGAGAATGTTTTAATTAAAGGTGGCCATAGTAAAAGTGAAATTATTCATGATTGTCTTATTCAAAAAGATTTAAAAGAAACAATATTTAAAAGCAAGAGACTTGATAGTAAAAATACTCATGGTACTGGCTGTTCATTAGCAAGTTCAATTGCCACCCTCTTGGGAAGGGGTTTTGATATCGAAGCAGCAACTAGTAGTTCAATAGAGTACGTACAAAATGGCATAAAGAAAGCCCCAAACTTTGGACAAGGTAACGGACCTATATTACATTTCGATGATTAAGTTTTATGACAGAAAGAACTATTCTTTAATAAATATTAAGCCAAATAATTCTTCCACGATAAATGAAAATATTATTTTTTTTGGGTTTTTAGGTTTGCTTTGTCTTACTTTTGGTATTGGATTTTTTTTCATTGGAGCTACGCTAATCTTGCCGTTTGCTGGCATTGAAATTATTGCTTTGATTATAGTCTTAAGGCTCAATAGAAATTGGTCTTCCCAATGGCAAAAAATTAAAATCGATAAACTCTATGTTGAGATTGAAGAACAAAAAGGAAAAAAAACTAAAAATAAATTTGATAGGTTTTTATCGAAATTTATTGTTGAAAGTAAGACTGGAAGAAAAATATATTTTATAAACAAAACTACCAAGATTGAGCTTGGCTCTTTTTTAACTGAAGAGGAAAAGGATAAATTAATTAATTTTTTAGAGAGGAAAGTTCAACAATTTAACTTTTCTTAAAAATGAAGATCAAGCTGTTCATAAGCAGGCAATCCATTTTTATATTTTGGATAGCTCTCACCTTGTATCAGTGGACTTAAATAGGAAATGCCTTCAGTAGTTATTCTGAAACCACAGTTTGAAATAAAATTATCCGGCAGTACTTTTTCTTTATTTGCAATTTCATTCAAGTCACCAACATCTATTTCCCATTTATAAGGTTCATTTCCTAATCTTTTAATTATTGGCATATATCCACTTTGGGCATCTACTGCCATATTTGCTGCCACTTCACCAACTGCGATAGCTTGCTCAACATCTGTTTTTGATGATATATGTCTAGCGCTTCTTTGAAGATAATCAGATACAGACCAATGATATTTAATGTTGAGGTTTTTATTCACAAGTTCTGCTAATTTAGGTGCAAGTCCACCAAGTTGGGTATGTCCAAATGAGTCTTTCTCTTTTGACGCTGAATAAAGTTCACCGGAAGAATTTTTTAGACCCTCTGATGCAATTACCACGGAGAATCCATCTTTATCAACATCATTTGAGATTCCATTGAGAAATTTTGTTTCATCAAAAGGAACTTCAGGCAATAAAATTTTGTGTACGTGACTCCCATTTTGATTAGCCAATTCTCCTGCAGCTGCAATCCAGCCAGCATGTCTTCCCATTACTTCAAGAATGAAAACTTTTGTGGATGTTTTACACATTGACTTGATGTCGAGTGAAGCCTCTTTTGCCGAAATTGCGATGTATTTAGCAACAGAACCAAAACCAGGACAATTATCTGTAACTGCAAGATCATTATCTATAGTTTTTGGAATAGCAATGGCACACAAATCAAAATTTAAAATTTGCGCTGCTTGATGTATTTTGAGACAGGTATCTGCAGAATCGTTGCCCCCGTTGTAAAAAAAATAACCTATATTTCTCTCTTCAAATTTTTTAAATATTATTTCATAAAAAGATGAATCAGATTCAGGGTCGGGTAACTTATATCTACAAGAGCCAAACATCCCACCAGGACTATCTAATAAAAGATCTAAACTTTTTTGCGTTTTATTCAAATCGTAGATTTCATCTTCAATAAGCCCAACAATTCCATTTTTCCCTACAAAAATGTTTGAATTTGAGAAATGTTTTTTAAAACCATTAAAAAGTCCATATGCCGAGCAATTTATTACAGAAGTTACTCCGCCAGATTGAGCATAAAATGCATTTTTCATGAGACTTATCTTATACTCCATTTAGAGCAACATAAAGAATGAAGATTTTTTTTCTAGGTATATCCGGAACTTTTATGGGCAATCTAGCTCAAATTGCTCAGAAAAAAGGTTTTGAAGTTTTTGGAGTGGATCAAAAATTTTACCCACCAATGTCGGATGAGCTTTTAAATGCTGGTATTAAATTTCAAGAAGGCTACGAAGAAAAAAATTTTGTAGATGCTGATATTTATGTAATTGGAAACAGCATATCAAGAGGTAATGCGCTTCTTGAGGTCATCATAAATAAAAATAAAAAAATAATTTCCGCTCCGGATTGGCTCTATCAATATGTTTTAAAAGAAAAAAAAGTAATTGCTGTTTCAGGCACACATGGTAAGACAACAGTTACCTCAATGATTGCTCATGCTTTTAAAGAAGATGGTAAAAATAACTTTGGTCATCTCATTGCTGGCGTTCCAGAAGAAATCCATTCTTGGTCCTTAGGCGAAGATGACTACTTCGTAATCGAAAGTGATGAATATGATACGGCCTATTTCGATAAAGAGCCTAAATTTTTTCACTATAGACCCAACATTTTAATGATTAATAATATCGAGTTTGATCATGCAGATATTTATTCATCTCTAGACGAAATAGAGAGCAAATTTATAAGGCTTCTCCAGCAAATGGAAAAAGGATCAAAAGCATATGTAAATATAGGTGCTGTCAGGAAATCGTTTAAAGACAAAGTTCAGGAATTAGAAACTAATTGTGAGATTGAATTTTTCAATGCTCAGGGAGAAACTATTTCTGAAACAAATACTAATTTAGCATCAAAGATTCTTAATAACTTTTTTGAAGAAGATACTACAAAAAAATTACTTGAATCTTTCAAAGGTGTTAAAAGAAGATTCCAAATTTTATTTGAGAGCGAAAAAATCACACTCATTAATGATTTTGCTCATCATCCAACAGCTATTCAAGGAACTATAGAATTAACTCTAAAAGAATTTGTTGATGCAAAAATCATTCCTATTATTGAATTTGGTTCAAATACAATGCGAAATGGACAGCACGATATTTCTCTTGTGACCATATTGGAAAATTTTAAGTGCTATACAATTAATAGCTCTGAAAAACAGCAGCAGTTATTTAAATCCTTTTCTTCAACATTCTCAGAAAATAAGTTTGAGGAAATATTAAACTCCAAAGAAAAAAAAATCGTTGTTTTGATGTGTGGGAATAGAGATTTTAATGGCTTGCAGATACAATTTTTAGATAAACTTAAATCATTAAAGTCTGAATGAAATAACTAACTATTTATGGTTTATAAAGACAGTTCTGAAAAAATAAAAAAAATATGTTTAAAAACTTTTGACGAATTAAAAGCGAATGATATTAAAGAACTAAACATAGAAAAAATCTCATCTTTTGCTACATATTTGCTTATTGCTACTGGAACATCAAATAGACACATCAAGTCAATTGCAGATAAAGTGGTTGATGATTTAAAGGAAAATAAAATTGATATTCTTGGCAAGGAAGGTTTTGAATCACAGGAATGGGTACTAATTGATGCTGGTGATGTTCTTATAAATGTAATGTCAAAAGACTCACGCGAACATTATGATCTTGAATCACTTTGGACAATGATCAAGAAATGAAATTAAATCTCCTATACGTAAGTTCACAAAAAAATAAAAGTGCACTTTTTTTGGAAGATGATTTGGTAAAGAGAATAAAAAGTCCTCTGAAACTTGAACTTAAGAAAATTTTTTGCAAAACAGAATCTAACAATACTGAACAACAAAAAGATTTTGAATCAGAACAAATAAAAAAATACCTTAACAAAAATAATTTTTTATTTTGTTTCGATAAAAGTGGAGATAAATTCAGTTCTGAAAATTTTTCAAATTTTCTTTTTAAACAAACAAAAGACATAGATTTTGTAATTGGAGGTTCATTTGGAATTAGTAAAAAACTTCTAGACTCTTCAAACAAATTAATTTCTTTCTCAGATATGGAATTTTCTCATGATATATTCAGGTTAATGGCAATAGAACAAATATATAGAGCACAGTGTATTTTTAATAATCATCCTTATCATCAAAAATAATTATGGATAACAGATCATTTTTTAGAGGAAGAACAATTTTTCTAACATTTATTTTTCTTGCACTGATAGTGATCGTTCTTTTCAGATTTTTTTATTTACAAGTAATAAATGGAGATGAACTGAAAGAACTCAGAGAGAAAAATATTAATACTTTTGAGTATGTATACCCAAAAAGAGGGAGAATTATTTCAAAGGATGGTTTTGTACTTGCTGAAGACAGAAAAATATTTTCGATTGCAGTAAATTTAAATGTAAAACCAAATGAGCAGGCAATTGAAAAATTAATTTCTATTTTTCCAAATAAAATTGAAAATCAATATGTCAAAGATATTGTCGAGAAGTCTATAAAAACTGGAAATCAAGAGGTTGTAGTTTCAAAACTAAATCAACAAGAATTATCAAAGTTTTTAGTCAGAAGTAATGAGCTTGAAGGATTTTCTGTAATTGAAAATTATGAGAGAATTTATGATCCTCATCCATCTATATTTCATGTTCTTGGCCACATGGGCTACTTATCTGAAAGAGATAAGACTTATTTCAAATCAAGAATAGATCAATATACACCCTCATTGTGGAGAAGAGTTGGTAAATCGGGAATTGAAAGAATATATGAAGAGAAATTAAGGGGCAAACATGGCAAAAGATTTTTTTTAAGAAATGCAAGAGGACAGAAAAAAGTTGAAATAGGTAAAGAAGATTTTATTGAGGGGAGTGATTTAAATATTTCAATTAATTTTAATGCCCAAAAAAAGGCATATGATCTGTTAAATGGTAGAAAAGGCTCAATTGTAGTCATAGATTTAAGGGATTTTAGTATTCCTGTAGCAGTAAGCGCTCCATCAATAAGCGCAAATGATTTAAGAGATATCTCTTCAAAAGAGTATCAGGCTTTACTTAATGATACAAAAAGACCACTATTTAATAGGGCTTTTATGGGTCTCTATCCCCCAGGCTCAACTATAAAACCATTTTTTACTATTTTTGCTTTAAGCAATTCTTATACAAATTGGCAGGAGCAAATTTATGATGATGGATTTTTTAGATTTGCGGAGAGTGGTAGGGTTTTCAACGCGTGGCGTGAGGGTGGTCATGGTTTAACTAATTTAAATAAAGCTCTAGTAGAAAGTTCAAATCCATTTTTTATGAATCTTGCCACAAGATATGAAAAAGGTTCTTTTACAGATTTTTTAGACTCTGGCTCATTCGGCAAAAGGTTATGCGTTGATTGTTGGCCACATCAGTTCAGCCCTCTGATATCAGATCAGTGGAAAACAAAAAATTTTGGTTCAAGGTTATTTAGAGGTGATTTGGTTAACATGGGAGTAGGTCAAGGGTATTTAAGTGTTACGCCATTACATTTAGCTCTAATTTCAGCAATGATTGCTAAAAAGGGAGATTATGAAATTCCATATTTAGTGCAAAAAGAACAAGATATTCAACGGTTAAATTTTGATTTGACCGAAGAGGATTGGAAACAATTACACGAATCTCTTACCCAGGTAATTTATTCAAGAAATGGGACAGGTATAAGAATTCAGCCGGGCGACATGAAGCTTGCAGGTAAAACTGGTACTGCTCAAGTAAAGAGTATCAACTCAAAAGAGGAATATGATGATTTAAGAGAAAATGAAGAATTTAGAGATCATGCAATGTTTATCGGATTCGCTCCGTATGACGAACCAAGATATGCAATATCCGTTGTTATTGAGAACGGCGAATGGGGAGGTTCAGTTGCTGGTCCTGTTGCAAGAGATGTTTTATTAGAGGTATTTAATGCTGATTGACCTAAGAAGCTTCCTTATAATTTTTTCTTTGTTGGGAATAATTATAGCTGGCTCTTTAACTGTTTATTCTGTGACATCAATCGATGCTTTTTATTTTGTTCGTTTTCTTCTAATTACATTAATTTCAATAATTTTGGTAAGTCTTTTCTTTAACTATGTGAATTTGAATCGGGTTCTTTCTGCAGGTTGGTTATTGTTAGTTTTAAATTTAGCTTTAGTTTTATCAGTTGAGATTTTTGGAAAAGAAATAAATGGTTCAAAAAGATGGTTAGATTTTGGTTTTTTAAGTTTACAGCCTTCAGAATTTATGAAGATATCCTATGCACTATTTGTTATTCAGTACTTAAGATTTTTCAATTTTAAATTTAATATTTTTAGATCTTTTCTCTTACTTTCTATTTTGTTTATAACAGCTGCTCCCATAATTATTCAACCTGACCTTGGCACAGGACTGATATATATTCTCTCGGGATTGATGCTCTTATTTATTTGCGGAATGAGGAGGATTTATTTCATTTTAATGGGACTATCTGCAATCCTCTTATCTCCTGTAATTTATAATTTTTTTCTTACTGATTATCAAAGAGGAAGAATAATAAGTTGGTTTTCAACAAATCAATCTCTTTCAGAAAAATGGAATATTTTACAATCAGAAATCAGCATTGGTTCTGGTGGGCTTTTTGGTGATGGATTTCTTAATAGCAAACAAAATGAATTTAATTTTCTTCCAGAAGCAGATACAGACTTCATCTTTTCAATTTTTGCAGAACAATTTGGATATGTAGGAGTTGTTATAGTCCTATTTCTGCTTACCGTGTTTGTGATCCTATCTATGATTGTAGTAATGCAACAAAAAAGGCTTACAACTGATATGTCTCCTTATTATCTTGGCACATACTTTACTTTTATTATTGGATTTAGCTTTTTAATGAATGTTTTGATGGTAAGTGGCCTTATTCCTGTAGTTGGACTACCATTGCCATTTTTCACTAAAGGGGGGTCATCTCTTTTATGCTTCTCAATTATGTTAGGTTTAATTTTTTCATCAAGAGGATTTTTAAGAGGATGAGATTTTTTCTATTTTTGTTTTTATCACTTCATGTTGAATCAAACATTACAGAAAGAGATGATGTTAAAGAATTTATTAAATTTGCAATTTCTAATTCAGATCTAAAAAGGGATGAAGTATTAGCATTCATTAAAGATGCAAAACCTTCAAAAAAAGCTGTTGTTTTAAAAAATAATCAACCAGAAGTAAAAGCCACTTGGGATTCTTATCGCAATACAAGAGTATCTGCAACAAGAATTATTAATGGATTGAAATTTTTACTTGATCACAAAATATTGCTTGAAAACGTAGAGAAAGATTTTGGAGTTTCAAAATTTTATATCGTTTCAATAATTGGAATTGAAACAAATTATGGAAGAAATTATGGTTCTTTTAATCCTCTTGATGCCATCTTTACAAGAGCATTTGATCCTAAAAGTAAATATTGGCAAAACGAACTTTTAGAACTCTTTAAAATTGCAAAACGCTATAATCTTCAACCAAAAAATATGCGTAGTTCCTGGTCAGGAGCTATGGGACTGGGACAATTCATTCCTTCAAGTTATAACTCTTATGGGGTTGATTACAATAATGATGGAGTAGTAGATTTGATGGATTCTAGAGAAGATGGAATTGCCAGTGTGGCAAACTATCTAAAAGTTCATGGATGGATCAATGATGCTTTCACAGTTGAAGAAGTTGAAATTGAAAACAGAATATCTTCATTATCAGAATTTCAGATTGATGAACTTGTATTGCCTTACAGAATAAATAATTTCCGCACAAAAATTTCGGCTGATGAAATAAAAAAAGGAGGCTTAAAATTTAATGAAAACTTTTCTGGTAAAATTACGCCTTTATTAATGCATCAAAACGGAAAAACAAGATTATTTCTAGGATTTGACAATTTTAGGGTAATAACTAAATATAATCGAAGTAGTAAATATGCATTAGCAGTGCATCAATTGGCTGAAGAAATTGAAAAAAAATATTATGAAACAATTTAGTTTTCTATTACTTATCTCACTAAGTATCAATTTATTTTCATCACCTATTCCAAAACCACCAGATTTAGGTGTTGGAAGTTATATTTTATATGAACCAACAACAGATACTGTTATTGCTTCCTTTAATGAAAATGAATCTGTTGAGGTTGCCAGTCTTACCAAACTGATGACAAGTTATGTAGTTGCTGATCAAATCAAGCAAGGCTACATATCAATGGAAGACGAGCCGACAATTTCTGTAAAAGCATGGCAAACACCAGGTTCACAAATGTTTATAAGAGAGGGAACTAAAGTAAAAGTTTCAGAATTAGTTAAAGGTATGGTGATAATTTCCGGTAATGATGCAAGTGTAGCTTTGGCCGAGCATATAGCTGGAAGTGAAGAAAATTTCGTCTACTTAATGGATCAATACGCCGTCGACTTAGGTTTAAGAAATTCTGATTTTAATAATTCAAGTGGATTGCCCGATCCAAATAATGTTAGCTCAGCCCTTGATCTTGCAAAATTAACTGGAGCTATAATTAGAGACTTTCCAGATCATTATCAAATTTACAAGGAGAAAGAATTTTCCTATAGCGCTCCTGGAGAATATGTAGCACCTCAACCAAATAGGAATAGGTTATTACATTTAGATGATATGTTTGATGGTGTTAAAACAGGTTATACAAGAGCAGCGGGCCATTGTTTGGTTGGTTCATCAACGAGAGATGATATGAGATTAATTGCAGTTGTTTTAGGAAGTGGTATTGATAAACGATTTGCTGATGTGAGAGCTTTAGTAGGTTATGGATATCAGTATTTTAAGACAAGAGAAATTGTCTCTTCTGGAGATGTGATTGATTCTTTAAGTGTTATAGCTGGAAATCAAGATAGTGTTTCCGTTGGTGTGGATAAAAGTGTAGTAATGACTTTAAAGAAAAATATTGACTTAGAGTTACAAATATTAGCCCAAGAAAGAATAGTTGCCCCTGTAATTGGAGGAACAACAGCAGGAACATTAAAGATCATAGATGAAGATGGCAATATAATTAATGAATCTGAATTAATTTTTCTTGAAGACATTGAAAAATTAGGTTTCTTTCAATACTGGTTTGCACTTATTTGGGATTGGATAAAATCTCTGTTTATCTAAATTAAACAAATTTAAAAACTACTTCTCTTAAAGAATCCCATGGACTGCCTTTTAAGAAGCCTTTGAATTTCTTATCTGACTCATCGAGTAAAGAAAGAGCATTCTCAATTTTCTTTTTATTAAATCTTTTTGCAATCTTGTTATAGGAAGCAAGCTGAGAGTCCCAAATTCCTAATTTTCTGACTGAGCCACTTCTACTTAATATCACATTTACTGCTTGTAAATCTCTATTAAATAGCCAAACCAGCAATGGAATAATTCCAGGTTCATTTTTCTCATAGTAATTTATAACATCAATAGCAGAATCTATTTTATTATCTGCAAGGTAATTGATGATTTTCCTATTATCTTTTACAGAGCTTTCAGAAAAGATGCTTTCAATATACTTTGGATCATCAACTATTTTTAGTAATTCCATATCATTTAAAAGAGCAGAAAAATTTCCTTCGTATAATGATTGATGCAATTTAATTTGTTCATCACTTACAAGACTATCCGGAAGATTAAGTCTTAAAAAATTAAAAATTTCTTTTTCAGAGGGTTCAGAGCAATCTATAAACATACCTCTTGATAATTTTGAAAATAGTTCTTTTTTAAGCGTGTCAACTTTTACTTCTGATATTTCAAGCACCGATACGCTATTAGCCTCATGATTTGATATTAATTCTATCTTTTCCCTAATTTCCTTATTGAGACGATTTTTACTAAATTTAAAAAATATAATCTTGCCTGATGCAAACATATCTTGAGACATTGTTGCCTCATTTAGAATTCCAATGAAATCATCGTCTTCAAGGTCTAAATTTATTCTTGTAAATTCTGAGTTCAAAAAATTACACTGAATTATGTGCTCTTTTGATTTAAAAATGCAGGCAGGTTCATGGCCATAAAGTACATAAAAACCCTTATCTAATTCTTTTTTCTGCAAAAAATCTAGGCAACTAGTATTCATTATTGAATATTTTTTTTGATTTTCTCGCAGATATCTTGAATCATAAATTCTCTGTCTTGTTTCTGTAATTCAAGTGACATGTTTGAAGATATATAATTTGTTGGACCCATCTGCATTGATTTAATTTTAATTTTTTGATTTTCAAATTTAATATCTACACTCATTGATGTTTTCGAATTAAACTCCAGTCCCTCTGAATTTATATTATTTGCTAAATTTATTACTTTTAGTCCAGATATCTCTAAATCTTGACCAATATTTGAAAGGCATCTTTTAAATAAAAATCTATCCTTACCCTCAAAAGAACTATCAAAAATTAAATTATTTTTTTCAATTGATGAGCAACTGCTAAGAAAAAAAATTATAAGAAATCTAACCATTTACAAAATTTATTAATTTATCTTTTATAAATATTACTTTTTTTATTTCATTCCCTTCCAGATATTTAGAAATATTTGGATGTTTTGATACGGCTTTTTCAACATCACTTTGATTCAGATTGACACGCAGAACTATATTTGCCCTTACTTTACCGTTTACTTGAACTAGATAATTTACTTCACTCCTTTTTTGTTGAAAAAAATCTTCTTTTGGCCAACAAGCGCCATTAAAATTCTTTTCTAACACATCTTCGTAAAGATACTCACAAATATGTGGTGCAATAGGAGATAAAGAAATAAGTAAAAATTCATATACTTTTAAAAATTCATTTTCGTCAGCTGAGATTTTATTTTTATCTATTCTTCTATTTAATTTATTAAATATTTCCATACACGATGAAACTACAGTATTAAGATTCAATCTTTTTTCGTAGTCATCATTAATTTTAATGGACAACTCTTTAATTTCTTCCTCAATAGAAGTGTTTGAATCCTTAAAAGCATCTTCAGAACGATTTTTAATCTTTTCAGAAAGTGCATATAACCTTTTTAAAAATCTATGACATCCTTCCAAACCATTATCTGACCACTCTAGTGATTGCTCTGGTGGGCTTGCAAAGATCATAAAGGTCCTTATTGAATCTGCTCCATACAATTCAATGTATTTTTCCGGATCAACAACATTTCCCTTCGATTTCGACATCTTTGTACCATCTTTTAGAACCATGCCTTGAGTAAGTAATTTTTTAAATGGTTCATCTCCTTCAACTAACTTCATATCTCTTAGCACTCTATGAAAAAAACGAGCATATAGAAGATGCAATATTGCATGTTCAACTCCACCTATATAAAGATCAACGGGCAACCAATAGTTAGTATTCTGATCAAAAATTTTGTTTTTATTATCTGCAGATGTGTATCGAGCAAAATACCAAGAGGACTCAAAAAATGTGTCAAAAGTATCTGTTTCTCTTATTTCTCCATTAGCGATATTTTTAAAGTCTTCATTTTGATCTAGTGGCTTATGATCTTTATCACCTAAAGGTAATTCAACGGGCAAATTTTGAGCGGGTTTTGGTTCTCCATTTTTATAAACAATTGGAATTGGACATCCCCAGTATCTTTGTCTGCTAACACCCCAATCTCTTAGTCTGTATTGATGAAGTTCTTTCCCTGAACAATTATCACTCAACATTTTCGATATTTTTTTAAAAGCTTCATCAACATTTAAATTATTTAATTCTTGGGAATTAATTAACTTGCCATCTCCAGAATAAGGAAGTGGTTCCTCAGATTCAATAACACGTTTGATTTGAATTTTATATTTTTCAGCAAATTCAAAATCCCGCTCGTCATGTCCAGGGACTCCCATAATAGCTCCCGTTCCATAATCCATTAGGACATAATTTATTATCCATATAGGAATATTTTCATTTGTAATTGGATTGAAAACATTAAATGAAGTTTTGTAACCTAACTTTTCTGCCTTAGTTATGTCTGATTCAGCTGTAGAGCCTTTACTTTGTTCTTTGATAAAAGCGGCCAGCTTTACATCATTTTTTGATAATTGTTCTGCTAGTGGATGTTGAGGAGATAATCCAAAGAATGTAACTCCAAATAATGTATCAGGCCTAGTAGTAAATGCTTTCAAAGTTTTATTTTCAAAATCAGTTTTGAAATCAATTTCTATACCTTTTGACTTCCCAATCCAGTTTTTTTGCATGTTAACTACATTTTCTGGCCAATCTATATCTTCAAGACCAGACTCAAGCTCATCTACATATTCGGTAATTTTTAAGAACCATGTGTCAATTTCCTTCCTTACAACATCTGCCCCAGTTCTCCATCCTTTGCCATCTATTACTTGTTCATTAGCTAACACTGTTTTATCTATTGGATCCCAATTGACCATTGATTTTTTTCTATAAGCTAAACCTTTTTCAAACATCTTTATAAATATCTCTTGTTCAAATTTGTAGTAAGAAACATCAGAGGTATTTACTTCTTTTGACCAGTCATAGCTAAATCCTAATGACTTTAATTGTTTCGTCATGTGTTTAATATTTTCATCTGTCCATTTTTTAGGATGTATTTTTTTATCTAATGCCGCATTTTCTGCTGGTAAACCAAATGCATCCCAGCCCATTGGCTGCAAAACATTGAATCCTTTAAGTCTTTTATACCTTGAAATAGCATCACCAATTGTATAGTTCCTGACATGACCCATATGAAGATTTCCTGAAGGATATGGCAACATTGATAAGCAATAAAATTTTGGTTTGTTTTGATCTATTTCAGCTTTGTAAGTATTTTGCTGATGCCATTTTTTCTGAGCTTCCAACTCAATTTGTTTAAAGTTATAAATATCACTCATTTAATAATTTTCTCCTCAAGATATTTAATATAGTAATCAAGGTTTAAAAAACCTTTATCATCTAAAATTTTTTGATGTAAATTTTGATTGGTTTTAATCCCTTCAACAACTAACTCTTGTAATGCAACCCGCATTTTCTTAATCACCCTATCTCTATCCTTATCTTTGACAATTACTTCAGCTATAAGAGAATCATAGTTTGCTGGTACTTGATATCCAGAATAGATTTGTGACTCAAATCTTACATGATAACCTCCTGGTCTGTGCACTCTCTCTATACGGCCTGGAGACGGAACAAATGTTTCTGGATCTTCAGCGTTTATTCTGCATTGCATAGCATGTCCGTTAACTTGTAAATCCTCCTGTTTGAAATCATATTTATTTTCAAGAGCAAGAAGTAATTGAGCTTGAACTAAATCTACACCCGTAATCATCTCAGTAACTGTATGTTCCACTTGAATTCTTGTGTTCATTTCAATGAAATAAAAATTATTATTTTCATACAGGAATTCGATAGTACCTGCACCCTCATAATTTAGTTTTTTACAAGCTTCTACTGATAGGTTTTGAATTTCTTCTAATTTTTGATTATCTATATTGAGGGCAGGAGCTTCTTCAACGATTTTTTGATATTTTCTTTGCAAAGAGCAATCTCTAGTAAATAAATGTATTGCCTCACCCTTACCATTGCCAAAAATTTGTACTTCAATGTGTCTTGGTTTTTTTAAATATTTTTCAATGAAAATCTTTCCATCTCCAAAAGCTAATTCAGCTTCATTTTGTGCAGATTGGATTGATTGCCATAACTCATCCGATGAATTAACAACTCTCATACCTCTTCCTCCTCCACCTGCAGAAGCTTTAATGATTACTGGATAACCAATCTCTTCAACAATTTTAATTGCTTCATTTTCAGCAGAAATTTCTCCCTCATATCCAGGCACTACAGGTATGTTCAAAGATTTTGCTAATTCTTTAGCTTTAATTTTATCGCCCATAATTGCTATTACTTCTGGATCAGGCCCAATAAACTTAAATCCACTTTCTCTGCACTTTTCAGCAAATGAAGCATTTTCTGCTAGAAAACCAAAACCAGGATAAATTGCATCAGCACCTGATAATTCTGCAGCTGAAATTATCGCTGCCTCATTAAGATAGCTGTCTTTAGTCTCAGGAGGGCCAATACAAATTGCTTCATCCGATAGCTTTAAGTGTTTTTGGTCTCGGTCTATCGTAGAGTAAACAGAAGCAACTGAGTATCCTAACTCTCTTGCGGCACGTAGTGCTCTTATTGCAATAACACCTCGGTTAGCAATTAGAATTTTTTTAGATTGTTTCAATTGATACTAATGATTCGTTGAATTCTACTGGTTGTCCATTTTCAACTTTTATATCCACTATTTTTCCATCAAATTCAGATTTAACTTGGTTCATCATTTTCATGGCTTCAATTATGCAGACAGTGTCTCCTTTTTTCACCCTTTGCCCAATTTCAACAAATGGCGGTTTACCCGGTGCTGGACTTCTATAAAAAGTACCAACCATTGGAGATTGAATAAAAGATAAATTTTCTTCAGGTTCCTCTACATTCTCCACTATCTCCTTGCTTTGCACCTGCGGTGCAACAATCTGTTGAGGAATCTCAACATCACCTTTTTTTCTATTTATTCGAACACTTTCTTCACCCTCTTTAACTTCAATTTCATTTAAATCTGATTCTTGAAGCATTTCGATGAGTTTTTTAATTTTTCTAAGATCCATCTTTACCTCTCATAATTTTATCTAGAGCAAATTCATACCCATCAAAACCAAAACCTACAATTGAACCTACAGCTATGTCATTAAAAAAAGATTTATGCCTAAATTCTTCTCGAGCATAAACATTTGATATGTGAACTTCATAAAATGGTAGCTTTACTGAAAGTATCGCATCTCTTATAGCAATACTAGTATGAGTAAAAGCACCAAAATTAAAAATACCATAGCTGTAATTTTCAGTTTTTTGTGAGTGAATCTTTTCAATGATCTCTTTTTCAGAGTTGCTTTGAAAAAATTCTAAATTTACATCATTTTTTTTCCTATTCAACATGCTTTCTAAATCGCTTAATGATTTGTTTCCATAAACATCAGTCTCACGACTTCCAAGCATATTTAAATTAGGTCCATTTATTATCAAAATTTTCATTTAAATGATTTTAAAAGATTTTGGTAACATATTCAAAGAAAATAAAGACTTTTAATAATATAATTTTTTATTTTTTTTGTTTATTTATAGTTAAAAATGAAATTTATTCAGTTTTTATAGCTTGGAAATTACAATCTAGGCTATAATTACTCTCCTCAAATGATAACAAGAAACTTTCCAAAAACCAGAGCTAGAAGACTCAGAAAAAACTCTGTGATAAGAGATTTAATTTCAGAAACATCTTTAAATCATAAAAAACTAATTCAACCATTGTTTGTTTCTGACACAGTTAAAGGAGTGGAAGAAATTAGTTCGATGCCAAATCAATTTAGATTTAATCAAAATTCAGTTTTAAAAGAAATTGAAGAACTGAAGGAACTTGGTATAAATACAATTGCTTTGTTTCCACATCTCAAGTCTATTAAAAAGGATAATGAGGGTTCTGAGGCACTTAATCACGAAAATTTTTTATGCGATACACTCAAAAAAATAAAACAACATTTTCCTGATTTAGTTGTGATTGTTGACGTTGCACTAGATCCTTATACAACCTCTGGACATGATGGAATTTTAAAAGACGGAAAAGTTGATAATGATCTTACGCTTGATGCACTTTCTAAGATGTCAATTACACTCACTCATTCTGGAGCCGATATTCTTGCACCATCGGATATGATGGACGGTAGAATTGGGTATATTAGAGATGAGTTAGAGAAGAATGATTTCAAAGATACTGTTATTCTTAGTTACGCTGTAAAATATGCCTCTAGTTATTATGGGCCATTTAGAGATGCAGTAGGCTCTAAGCAGAAAGAGGGGATATCAAAAAAAACCTATCAAATGGATTTTAGAAATTCAAAAGAAGCAAGAAAAGAAGTTGAATTAGACATACAAGAGGGTACTGACATATTGATGGTTAAACCAGCACTTCCAAATTTAGATGTCATCAAAGTTGTTTCTGAGGAATACGATTTACCTGTATTTTCATACCAAGTAAGTGGAGAGTATTCAATGCTGATGAATGGTATTGACAAAAATTTATTCGACTCTAATGTAATAACTGAAACTCTTGTGAGTATATTCAGAGCTGGTAGTTCATCAGTATTAACATACTTTGCTAAGTGGATCGCAGAAAATAATGGCTAACGATATTAATAAAGAAAATTTTTCCTCTGAGGTCTTGGAAAACGATAAATTAGTCCTAGTAGATTTTTGGGCTGAATGGTGTGGACCATGCAAACAAATATCTCCAAGACTTGAAGAATTAGCTAATAAATACTCAGAAAATCTAACGGTATGTAAAGTTAATGTTGATGAGAATAGAGAATTAGCTATTGAATATAATATTAGAAGTATCCCTGCTTTGATTATTTTTAAGAGTGGTGAGATGGTTGATAGTCTCATTGGGGCAGTGAGTTTAGAGGAATTGGAGGATCTTGTAACTAGAAATCTATAAAACTTTACAAAAAAATTTAAACTGTTATCTTATACAAATCTTCACATCTCAAATTCCAATTTTTAGAAAATGAATGCATTAGAATTAAAACAAAAAAATACTAAAGAACTGTTAGAAATTGCTGAGGGTCATGGTTTAAAGCACGTCTCCAGACAGAAAAAAGCAGACATAATTTTTAATATTCTTAAAACAATCTCTTCGGATGGGAAAGAGTTATTGGGAGGTGGAATCCTAGAAACCTTACCTGATGGGTTTGGATTTTTGAGATCTCCTTGGGGTTCTTATCTTGCAGGACCAGATGATGTATATATTTCACCAAGTCAAATAAGAAAATTTAACTTAAGAACAGGTGATTTCGTAGTAGGAAATATAAGACCACCAAGAGAGCAAGAAAGATATTTTGCCTTGGTACAGGTAGAGACAATTAATGATAATGAGCCTAGGAAAAGTCAAGATAAAATAGCTTTTGAAAATTTAACTCCTTTGTTTCCAGACTCTAGACTAAAACTTGAAACAGGTTCAGGAAGTTCCCAAGACATTTCACCAAGAATAATTGATCTTGTAGCACCAATTGGAAAAGGGCAAAGGGGTTTGATTGTATCTCCTCCTAAAGCTGGTAAGACATTACTTTTACAAAATCTTGCACAGTCAATTATTAAAAATAGTCCTGATGTGCACGTAATAGTTTTGCTTATTGATGAGAGGCCCGAAGAAGTTACAGATATGCAGAGGTCTGTAGATGCAGAAGTTGTAGCGAGCACTTTTGATGAATCTCCACAAAGACATGTTCAAGTTGCAGATCTTGTTATAGAGAAAGCAAAAAGACTTGTTGAGCATAAAAAAGATGTAGTGATTTTGCTCGACTCAATTACTAGACTTGGTCGTGCATACAACACAGTTCAGCCTGCTAGTGGAAAGATTTTAACAGGCGGTGTTGATTCAAACGCTTTAGAAAGACCAAAAAGATTTTATGGTGCAGCAAGAAATGTTGAAGAGGGAGGTAGCTTAACAATTTTAGCTACAGCTCTTGTTGAAACAGGTTCAAAAATGGATGAAGTTATTTATGAGGAATTCAAAGGCACAGGTAATATGGAAGTTCATTTAGAAAGGAAAATTGCTGAAAGAAGAATCTTCCCTGCTATAAATATTCTTCGATCAGGCACAAGAAGAGAAGACTTATTAACAGAAGAAACTGAATTACAAAGAATGGTAGCTTTAAGAAAGGTCGTAAGCGATATGGAAGAAGTTGCTGCCACAGAATTTTTGATTTCTAAACTTAAAAATACAAAAACTAATGAAGAATTCTTTTCTTCAATGACAAAACCGAAAGCTAAATAATTTCTTTTATTTTTCTCTCTAAGTCATCAGAAAAATAATCTAACAATTTTATTTTGAATCCAAGTGACTCAACGTATTTATTAATACGAGGCGATATACCTAAGAAGGTTTTTTGATGGGTAAAATTTATCTCCTTGAAATAAATTTCAGCAGAGAATTTACTTGGAAAAATAATAATATTTGCACTTTCAAAATCTTTTTTTAAATGCTCATAATTCTGGAATTTTTCTCTTTTATAACAACAAATTTGTTTTACATTTTTGCCCATTTCTTTGAGCTCATTTTCAATTTGGTCTAACCCACCCTCTCCTTTAACAATTAAATAATCATCTCCTTTAGAATTCTCTTTTATTGTTTCCATCAATCCATCAGAGCCTGAGGAAGTTGGTATTTTTGCAACTAAATTGCTTTGAAGAAGAGTTGCCTCAGTGCCTTTACCCATAGCAAAAATTTGTTTATCTTGCAGTGAATTTAGATCTTTGAAATTTTCAACAGCTGGACTACTTTGGAAAATAATATTTTGAAAATTTTTATCATCAAAGGAATATTCAATCGGAACTAACTTGAATAATGGAATATTTTTAACTGAACTAATTCCTATGAATTCAAAATTTCCTTTAGCTCTTGTATCAATTATGTTCATCTAATAATTTTTTTGCATTATTTCTATAAAACTCTTCAGTAGCAAGTTCAATTAATTTTTGAGGGTCTGAATGTGTTTTTTCTGCAGAAAAAAATTCATGTTTACCGAATACTTGAAAAGTTAGTTTATGCTCTCCATTCGCTATTCTGCCATTGCCTACTGACCTTACAGAAATTGCTGAATTGCAATCAGCATTAATATTCCTTAAAAAACTTTTATATATGTCCATACCTATCTTATGTATTTTATATTTATCTTTATCAAAAAAATTATTAAGCATTTTAGAAATATCTGTTCCTTTCAGGCACTGAAGACAAATTAAGCCTTGTGCGCTTGGAGTAAGAAAATCAAGATTGTAAGAATTAAGATTAAAACCAAGTCTAGTGCAGCCAGCATTTGCCAGAATGATACAGTCATACTCACCGGAATTAAGTTTCCTAATTCTAGTATCAATATTTCCATTTAAAGAAAAAATTTTTTCAGCGCCTAACAAAAATTTAGCTTGCATCTTTCGTCTTAGACTCGAAGTGCCAAGAATCATTTCTGAAGAAAATTTTTTTTTATTTTGATCTCTGAAAATAATCCTATCAGATGACCACGTATAGATATCCTCTGTGCTTTCTTTGAGATAAAAATAATCAAATTCTTTACTCTCTGTAGCTGGCAGATCTTTTGCAGAGTGTACAGCAATATCGATATCTCCAGAGGAGATTTTTTCTTCGATATCTTGAACAAAATTCAATTTATCAAACTGCGTACTCCCTTTTGCACTCTCTTTATCGCCTTTAGTGACAATTTTTTCTGTTATATAATCTTCGATTCCAATTTCTTCCATTGAAATTTCAACTTGCTTTAAAGCTAAACTAGAACTTCTCGATCCAATCCTAATATTCATTTATTTACAGTAAATATTGATCCTAAAGCGTCACCAGTTTTTGATGTTTTAAGCATTTTTAAATTTTGATTTTTAAGCACTTTATCATGTGCTGATTGTTCCACATAAATTATTGTTCCTGATAGAGAAACTCTATCTATAACTTTACATAAAAAATCACCATAATAGTCCCTTGCATAAGGTGGATCAAAGAAAATAATGTTAAATCCTTTTTCTTTAAATCTTCTTACAAAATCTTCTGCTCTAGTTCTATGAAGCTTTGATCTATCTACAACATTTAAGGAAGAAATATTATCTTTTAAATCTTTATAAAGGCTAGGATTTTGTTCAATAAAAGTACAAGATTTTGCTCCATTAGAAATGGCCTCAATGCCTAAAGAACCTGAACCTGCAAAAAGATCTAAACATTCAGAATTTTCAATATCAGTTTTAAGCCATGAAAAAAGTTTTTCTCTAAGTTTTTCTGGAGTGGGCTTTAGATTAGCGTTCTTTGATGTTTTGATTCTTCTACTACCTAGAGTGCCTGAGATGATTCTTAATTTACTGCTCATTTCGAGCAATTATTTTTACAGATAAAGGTATTGTCTTTTTCAGTTAAGTCGTCAATGGATTTAAATACTCCACACTTTTGACACTCTTGCACTTCTGCAACCTTACTATTTTTTTTGGCATTAAGGATAAAATTCTGAACAAGGCGTTTTACAAGCATTCTTATAAGGAAATAAGCGATAGGTGCAATTACACCCACAACGATAAAATTCATATTAGTTTACTTCTTCAAGAGCTTTTACTTTATCAGCGTAGTCTTTATAGCCAAGTTTTGTATAAGCCTCTCTCATTATTTTAAGAGCACGTTTTTTTTCTGAAGTATTAGGCATATTTTTGATAATATAGGTAGCTCTATTTAGCGCAGCAACATAAGCCCCTCTTTTCAAGTAATATTCAGCACTATCAAGTTCATTGCTAGCTATTAGATTCCTTAAAAAAACTAATCTTGATCTAGCTTCATCTACATAATCACTTTCAGGATATCTAATTAAGAATTCTGTAAGATCAGCGAAAGATTTTTTTGCACCTGTCACATCTCTTTTTGCTAGATTTAATGTTAAAAAATCACTAAATAGACCATCATCAGCATAGTATCCAGTCATCCCTTTCATAAAGTAGGCATAATCTATATTTGTATTCCTAGGATAGAGACGAATGAATTTTTCAGCAGCTGCATAAGAGGCATCAAAATTGCCTGTCATGTAGTGTACATAAATTAAATCTGCTCTTGCTTGCTCAGCATAAACACCAAATGGATAAGATCTTTCGATTCTAAATAGGGCTTCAGCAGCACCAGTATAATTTCTGGAACTGATTCTACTTTGCGCAAGATTATAGAGATTCACTTCTGGTGTGTCTGCTTCTTCTTTCTTATCATTTGAGGAGCAGCCTCCAAGCCAGAGACCTGCCAAAATCAATAAAAAGTATTTATATCTCATTTAAAATTTTTTGCTTTAAACTAAAAAGTAATGATAACAAAAACTTTTAATATTGACGAAGCCAATATTAACAAGAGGCTTGATTCATTTCTTTCTGATATTTTAGACGATATTTCTAGAGGATTAGTTCAACAATTAATTGAACAAGGTAATGTATTGGTAAATGATCTTGAAGTTAAAAAAAATTATAAACTGCGGTTAAATGATCAAATTCAAGTCATTTTACAATTTCCAGAAGTTATTGAAGATGAGCCTCAAAACATTCCTTTAGATATAGTTTTCGAAAATGAAGATTTTTACATCATCAATAAACAAGCAGGGCTTACAGTTCATCCAGGAGCTGGCCAAAAAGATAACACTTTGCTAAATGGGCTTTTGTATTTAAATAAAAAAGCTTGTGAACTTTCAAGATGTGGCATAGTTCATAGATTGGACAAAGAGACAAGTGGTTTAATGGTTGTAGCAAAAAATCATAGTTCTCAAACAATACTTACCAATTTAATAAAAGACAGAGCTATTGAAAGAAAATATTATGCACTGGTCCACGGAAATGTAATCTCTGGCGGGACTATTGATGAGCCCATAGAAAGAAATCCAAAAAATAGATTGATTTTTACTGTTGATCAGGAGGGAAAAGAATCAAAAACTCACTACATTGTAAAAGAGAGGTATGAAAATTTTTCCCTACTTGATGTGAAATTAGAGACTGGCAGAACGCATCAAATAAGAGTTCATCTAAAACACATTGGTTTTCCTATTGCAGGTGATAAGCAATATACAAAGATTTCTAACTGGAAGGGAAGTTCAGAAAAAGAACTTAATGTTATCAATTCTCTTAAAGGGCAATTTTTACATGCTTACAGCTTGGCCTTTTTATATAAAAATGAGAGCTTTTCATTTTCTGCAGAATTGCCAGATTACCTTACAAAAGTATTAAAAGACCTCTAAAAATGAAAGAAAAAATAATTAACTACAACGAATTAAAATTTGAGATTCTTCACGAAAAACCAAAAATTGTTATTGCCTTAAAAAGTAAAAAAAATTTTTCTAAAGTAAATGAAACTAATAAAAAGAAAATATTAAATAACTTATTTAGCCTAAATGGTTACAAAGATTTTAATCAAAATCATGGAACAAATATTTTTAATCACGATGAACAGGATCAAAAAAATTATGATGGTTTCTTCTTGGCTGAAAAGAAAAAAGCGATGGGGTTAAAAACAGCAGACTGCATACCACTTTTTCTATGGAATAAAAAAGTTGATAAAGTCTTCGGGCTTCACTGCGGTTGGAAAGGAATTATTAGCGGCATTATTGAGAAGGTTTTGAGTTCTGATAATGGCAAAGATCTAGCTTATGCATTCTTGGGTCCACATGTCTCTCAAGCAAATTTTGAAGTTCAAAAGGATCTTATTTCTGCTTTAGAAAGAGCAAACTTTGATACTTCCAAGGCTTTAGTTGAGAAAAAACAGTCTTTTTATCTGTCTTTGCGTGAATTATGTCGCCAAAAATTAGACAATTTTTCAGTTGAAATTATTAACAAAGAATCAGAGTGTTCTTATGAAAAAAAAGATAAATTTTTCTCTTTCCGAAGAGCAAAAGCAAAAACTTCTAATAACATTACTTTTACTTGGTTATAAAGGTGTTAAAAACTTCAAAAAAAGCTTTATTTTTTTGTTTAAAAAACTACAATGGGGGTTTCCCCACAATGATGGGGTTGGTCTGATTGAGAAAAATTTAGTCACTCATATGTGGGTGCCCAAAAAAAATCGCCACTTTTTAGTGGCAAAACAGTTTATTTGAAGAGTTTGATCATGGCTCAGATTGAACGCTGGCGGCAGGCCTCATACATGCAAGTCGAACGAGAAAGTATCTTCGGATACGAGTACAGTGGCGGACGGGTGAGTAACACATAGGAATCTACCCAATGGAGGGGGATAGCTCGAGGAAACTCGAATTAATACCGCATAATCTCCACGGAGTAAAGAGGGCTTCGGCTCTTGCCATCGGATGAGCCTATGCAAGATTAGCTTGTTGGTAAGGTAAAAGCTCACCAAGGCAACGATCTTTAGCTGGTTTGAGAGGACGACCAGCCACATCGGGACTGAGACACGGCCCGGACTTCTACGGAAGGCAGCAGTAGGGAATATTGGACAATGAGCGAAAGCTTGATCCAGCCATGCCGCGTGTGCGATGAAGACCTTCGGGTTGTAAAGCACTTTAGGTTA
>QOPH01000005.1:0-66671 GCA_003331635.1 SAR86 cluster bacterium | reverse complement strand
CAAGTCGTTTTGTTGGTTTTGGATTCTATTATGACCCAAATGGAAATCAGCCTGATGTTGTAATTTCAACTGTTGAGGGAAGCTCAGCATCAGAGGCAATGAAAGTTGGAGACGAAGTATTGTCAATAAATGGAGTTAAGGACTGGAGAAATAATGATCCAGAGGCAACAAAAGCTGGTGATGTATGGAATGTGAAAGTCAAAAGGGACGGCAAAGAAGTAGACCTTGAAATGGCAAGAACAGTTGTACAGCCAAGAACTGATAAGGCCACTTTTGTGGAAAATATTGAGGGAGCTGATGCAGAACAATGGGGGTCAAGCTTGATCGAATACAGAATGATTGATGTTGCTGTAGGCAAAGAAGTAGCTTATGTACTTCATTGGAGAAAAGATTTAGATGAGGAGTCTGGAGTAGAAGCAGAAACCTATATTGTTACAAGAGTTGGATTTGATGAAAGTGGCAAAGTTAATTTTATTGGTGCTCTTTCAGAGGATGAACTTTTGTTAAGGCAGACTGGTTGGTCTATAACTAGATAATAAAATTCATTTCTTAAGGCGCTATCTTTATGGCGCCTTTTTTTCTTTTAAAAAAAATCATTTTGTTTTAAGGTTTTAGGATGGATATTAAAAAAATTATTGTTGGACTCTCAGTAGTCCTAATTTCGTTATCAATTTATGCAGACCACCACAAAGGTGGAATGAAGTCTATGGCAGCTGTAGCTGAAAGTTGGGTAAAAGCACAATATACCAGTAAAGAAAAAACTTTAGCTGTGGTTAAAAATCATATGGCTGAAGATGGAGTAAGTTTTTCTGGCAGATTTGTGGGTTTCGGTTTTAACTGGGATCCAGAAAATGAAGAAGGGATGATTGTTACAAGAGTAATTCCTGGTTCACCTTCAGAAGGAGTTTTAGAGGTAGGAGATAAATTTGTTTCTGTTAAAGGTGTAAAGGTCACTGAAGATAATATTAATACAGGGAAGCTTAGCTTTTCTGGATTACCTGGCGAGCCCGTTGATGCTGTTGTTATGAGAAATAATAAAAGGGTAAAAGTATCTGTAACTAGAGGAATTGTAAATCCAACTTGGTCCAAAGATCAGGTATTGGAAAATATTGAATCTGCAGACGCAGAGGAATGGGCAAGTAATTTAGTTGATTACCAAATTGGAGATGTAGTAGTAGATAGAGGAAAAAATATTGCATATGTCTGGCATTGGTCAAAATCTAAAGATGAAGTTTCTGGAAAGGAAGTAGAATCACATAACTTTACTAGAATGCGATTCAATGAAAACGGTATGGTACAAGGATATTGGAGCTTATCTGAAGAAGAGCTAGTTTTAAGGCAAACTGGCTGGACAATTACTAGATAATTATGTAGTATAAAAAATGTAGAAATAAGGATTGGAAACAAAACTTAGATCTGCAAAAAAGACACCAAGAAATTGGTGTCTTTTTTTTTGTGTTGGAGCCACCTGTCAGAGTCGAACTGACGACCTACTGATTACAAATCAGTTGCTCTACCAGCTGAGCTAAGGTGGCTAGAAGACTGAATTCTACAACATAATATTTTCATAGTGAAGTTGACTTTAACTTTCTCGAATTTTAAAGAAAGCAACCTGTGCCTTTTAGGTTGCAATACCCATCTGGATTTTTTGCTAAATATTGTTGGTGATAATCTTCTGCTGGAAATGTTTTAGTTTCAATCTTAATTTCGGTAGTTATTGGACCAAATCCTTTTTCATCTAATTTAGTTTGAAACACTGTTTTTGAAATATTTGCTGCATCTAATTGGTGGCTGTCTTTGCAAAAAATTACTGATCTATATTGCTCCCCAATATCATTACCTTGTCTCATCCCTTGTGTTGGATCATGACACTCCCAAAAGGTTTTAAGAATTGTTTCAAATTTGATCTGCTTTTGGTCATAAAAAACATTTACTGTTTCAACATGTCCAGTTACTCCCATACATACTTCCTCATAAGTCGGATTATCTCTTCTTCCTCCTGAGTAGGATACATAAGTTGTCCATACTCCCGGAATTTCCCAAAAAAGTCTTTCAACACCCCAAAAACATCCTGCTCCTAAAATTATTTCTTTTACTGATTCTGGATAGGATTTAAATAACTCTCTATCAGTGACATAGTGTTTCATTAAGTTAATTATATATGTATTGACTAACAAAAATGGAAGTTGATAATAACTACTTCAACTCGGAGGGGTTGGGGAGCGGTCAAACCCAGCAGACTGTAAATCTGCCGCCTCGTGCTTCGAAGGTTCGAATCCTTCCCCCTCCACCATTTTTTAGTTTTTTTTAAAACTAATATAATGGTTGAAGCTTTGCTTTTTAGGGTTTATGATATGCGCTCATATAGCTCAGTAGGTAGAGCACTTCCTTGGTAAGGAAGAGGTCACCGGTTCAAATCCGGTTATGAGCTCCAAACATAGAGGTAATTATGGCTAGAGAAAAATTTGATAGAAGCTTGCCACACATAAACGTGGGTACAATTGGACACGTTGATCATGGTAAGACAACGTTAACAGCAGCACTTACAAAAGTGTGTGCTGATACATTTGGTGGTGAAGCAGTCGCTTTCGAGGGTATTGATAATGCACCTGAAGAGAAAGAGAGAGGCATAACTATTGCAACATCACACGTAGAATATAGCAGTGATCAAAGACATTACGCTCACGTTGACTGTCCAGGTCACGCTGATTATGTCAAAAATATGATAACTGGTGCCGCTCAGATGGACGGCGCTATATTAGTAGTTAGTGCGGCTGATGGCCCAATGCCACAAACAAGAGAACACATACTTCTAGCTAAACAGGTTGGGGTTCCAAATATCGTTGTCTATTTAAACAAAGCAGACATGGTTGATGATGAAGAACTTATTGAACTTGTTGAAATGGAAGTTCGTGAATTGCTTACCAAATATGATTTTCCTGGCGATGATACTCCAATCATAAAAGGAAGTGCGCTTAAAGCTTTAGAAGGTGACGCTAAGTACGTAGAAAGTGTTGTTGAACTAGTAAAATCTCTTGATTCTTACTTCCCAGAACCTGAAAGACCTATTGATAAGCCTTTCTTAATGCCTATTGAGGATGTCTTTACTATCTCTGGTAGAGGTACTGTTGTAACAGGTAGAGTTGAAAGAGGAATCGTCAAGACAGGCGACGAGTTGGAGATTGTAGGGATTAAAGATACTGCAAAAACAACTTGTACTGGTGTTGAAATGTTCAGAAAAACACTTGACGAAGGTCGAGCAGGAGAGAATTGTGGTGTGTTACTAAGAGGAACAGAAAGAGATGACGTTGAAAGAGGTCAAGTTCTTGCTATCCCAGGTTCAGTGAAGCCACATACAAAGTTTACTGCAAAGATTACTGTTTTAAGTAAAGAAGAAGGTGGAAGACATACACCTTTCTTTAAAGGTTATAGACCACAATTTTATTTCAGAACTACTGATGTTACTGGTGAAGTTAACTTACCTGATGGTGTTGAAATGGTTATGCCAGGAGATACCGTTGATGAACTTAACTGCGAACTTATCGCTCCAATTGCAATGGAAGAAGGATTAAGCTTTGCTGTTCGAGAAGGTGGTAGAACTGTAGGCGCAGGAATTGTGCTTAAGATTGTTGCCTAAATTTTTAAAGGTTTCTTTAGAAGGTTATAATAGGAGATCGCAAAGGCCTGTAGCTCAATTGGCAGAGCGGCGGTCTCCAAAACCGCAGGTTGTGGGTTCGATTCCCTCCAGGCCTGCCATTTAACAATGAATAGTACTCTTAATAATATTCTCTGGATTTCCTCCCTCATATTAGGGTTTGCAGCTGTTATATTATTCACTTACTTAGAGGATCTCGGTTTGTTATATCGAGTGCTTATATTAAGTAGTTTATTATTTGTTTCCTTGGGGCTACTATCTAGAACTGAATTTGGGAAAAATGCAATGAAACTTATAGTTGACGCAAGAACAGAAGTTTCTAAAGTTGTCTGGCCTGGAAGAGGTGAAACAACTCAAATGACTGTTGTAGTTTTAATAATGATTTTGATTCTAGCTTTGGTTTTTTGGGGTCTAGACTCATTGTTATCATTTCTTTCAAAATTTATTCTGAGTTAAATTATGGACTGGTATATCATTCAAGCTTATTCAAACTGTGAAAAAAAAGTCAAAGCAGCACTAGAAGAGCGCATAAATATATCAGGATTATCTTCAAAGTTTGGTGAAATTATGATTCCTACTGAACAGGTAACAGAGTTAAAAAAAGGTCAAAAAAAACAAATCGAAAGGAAGTTTTTTCCTGGATATATGCTCGTACAGATGGAGCTAGATGATGATACTTGGCACTTAGTTAGAAAGACACCGAATGTAATGGGCTTTCTAGGGGGAACTAAAACTAGACCAAGCCCAATTACTGAAAATGAATTAAATAAAATAGTTAATAGAGTTGATGAAGCTGTAGAGCAACCAAAATTCAAGACAATATTTGAATCTGGTGAAACTGTGAGAATAAACGATGGGCCATTTAATGATTTCAATGGTGTTGTTGAGGAAGTTGACTATGAAAAAAATCTTATTAAAGTTTCTGTAAGTATTTTTGGTAAATCTACTCCTGTAGAATTAAATTTCTCGCAAGTAGAGAAGGTATAAGAATGGCAAAAGAGGTAATGACAATAATAAAACTGCAAGTTCCTGCAGGAGGTGCAAATCCAAGCCCGCCAGTTGGACCAGCTTTGGGGCAGCATGGATTGAATATAATGGATTTTTGCAATGCCTTTAACGAAAAAACTAAGGAAGTTGAAAAAGGTCTGAAAGTCCCTGTGGAGATTACTGTTTTTGAGGACAGAACCTTTACATTCATAACAAAATCACCTCCAGCATCAATTTTATTGAAAAAAGCTGCCTCAATTCCTAAAGGTAGTGGAGAGCCAAATAGAACAAAAGTGGCAAGAATTTCTTTACAAAAAGTTAAAGAAATAGCTGAGATGAAGATGGAGGATTTAAATTCAAATGATATTGAATCTGCTATAAAAGTAATAAGTGGTACGGCTAGAAGTATGGGTATCGAAATTAAAGGAGTTTCAGATTCTGATCAAGAAATAGCAGTGCCAGAAGAAGCAGTATCAGCAGACGCTCCATCAGAAGATGTAGCACCAGCAAAAGAAGCAGCACCAGCAGAAGATGTAGCACCAGCAAAAGAAGCAGCACCTATAGATGCACCGGCTGATGTTAAAGAAGAAGAGTCTAAATAATTATGAAAGAAACAAAATTTAAAAAATCCTTAGGCACCCTAGAAGAAGATAAAAGTTACAGTACTGAGGAGGCTTTGGAATTAATACTGAAACAACCAAAGAGGAAATTTCAAGAAACGGTTGATATTTCAGTATGGTTAGGAATAGATCCTAAGAAATCTGAGCAAAACATAAGAGGCTCTCTAACTCTTCCAAATTCTTTGGGCAAAGAAGTAAAAGTTGCGGCTTTTGTAGATTCAGATAAAGTTGATGAGGCAAAAAAAGGTGGAGCAGATTTCGTTGGTTTGGATGATTTGATAGAAAAATATAAAGATGGAAATATAGACTTTGATGTTGCCGTTACTACTCCAGCTCAAATGAAAGTTGTATCTAAACTTGCAAAAGTTTTGGGACCTAAGGGTTTAATGCCTAGCCCTAAATCTGGAACTGTTACAGAAAATATAGATAAAGCTGTCAAGGAAATAAAACATGGACAAGTTAGGTTTAAAGCAGAACAAGCAGGTATAGTGCAAGGAACTATTGCAAATGTGAATATGAAAAAAGCTCAACTTAAAGAAAATTTTGATTCTTTTATTAATGAACTTAAAAGATTGAAACCTGCTTCCTCAAAAGGAATATATTTTAAAAGTGTTTTTCTCTCGACAACTATGGGTCCAGGGTATAGAATTGACACTTCTCAATTTTGAGATATCGAAGACTGTAGGTGCTTTGCTTAATTTCCTACATAGATAAATCAAATGATCTATTTATGTCTTCAGTAACAATAAAAAAATGGCTTTAAGTGTAGATGATAAAAAAAGAATAGTAGAGGACATTAGCAGTTTTGCAAATGATTCAAGCTCATTAGTTCTTGCAGATGCAAGGGGTTTAAATGTTTCTGAAGCTAATCAACTCAGATCAGAAGGCCATAAATCAAACGTGAAATTTGTTGTAGTTAAAAATACATTGGTTAAATTAGCATTCAAAGGAACAATATACGAAGGTTTAGATGACTATCTAACAGGACCTACAATGTTAGGTTTTTCTTATGATGAGCCAGGTGCAGCAGCAAAAATTCTTAGAAAATATTCAAAATCGAACGAAAACCTAACAATAAAAGGTTTATCAGTCGATGGAGTACATCTCGAAGGCTCAGAAATAGACAAATTAGCCTCATTACCAACATTTAATGAGGCTATTTCAAAAATTGCTGGACTTTTGAAGGCACCTTTGGGTAAAATTGCATCTCTCATGAATGAGATTCCTTCAAAGTTTGCAAGAACCCTTCATGGTGTTAAAGAGCAAAAAGGTTAAGGAGATATAATGGCAACGAAAGAAGAAATTTTAGAATCTATATCCAAAATGTCTGTAATGGACCTTGTGGATCTAATTAAAGAAATCGAAGAAAAATTTGATGTATCAGCTGCAGCAGTAGCAGCTCCAGTTGCAGTCGCTGCAGGCGCTGCAAGTGGGGAAGCTGGTGATGAAGCCGCTGAAGAAAAAAGTTCATTTGATGTTGTATTAACTGCTTCAGGAGATAAGAAGGTAGCAGTTATTAAAGCTGTTAGAGCAGCTACAGATCTTGGACTGAAAGAAGCTAAAGACTTAGTCGATGGTGCTCCTAAAACTGTGAAAGAAGGAGCAAAAAAAGATGAAGCTGAAGCTTTAGTTGCTGCTTTGCAAGAAGCAGGAGCTCAAGCAGAAATGAAATAATCTTATATAATAAAATTGTAAGGCCCTATAAATAATTAATGACATACTCTTTTACTGAGAAAAAACGAATTAGAAGACAATTCGGTACACTCCCTGATGTCATGGAGTTACCATATCTTGTTAAGACACAAACTGATTCATATCGTGATTTTTTACAAGCCTCAAGCGATCCTGATAAAAGGGATAATAAAGGTTTAGAAGAAGTCTTTAGATCAATATTTCCCATCAATAGTGCTTCCCAAAATGCTGCGCTCGATTATGTCAGTTATGAGCTCGAAGATTGTTTATATACTCCAGAAGAATGCAGGTTAAAAAGTATATCTTACGCAGCAAAATTACATGTAAACCTTCAACTAAGGTTAATGGATAAAAATACACAATATAAAACTGTTAAAGAAAAAGGAATAAGTCCTGACCGTGTTTTTCTAGGTGAAATTCCTCTTATGACAAGAGATGGAAGTTTTGTTGTGAATGGAACTGAAAGAGTTGTGGTATCGCAATTACATAGATCTCCTGGTGTGTTCTTTGATCATGATAAAGGTAAAACACATGCTTCTGGAAAAGTACTATACGCGGCAAGAATAATACCTTACAGAGGTTCCTGGTTGGATTATGAATTTGATGCGAAAGATTTAATTTATGCTCGAATAGATAGAAAAAGAAAATTTCCTGCTACAGCAATTTTAAAAGCTTTAGACCTCTCAGATATTGAAATCTTAAATGCTTTTTATGAATCCCTTGATGTGGAAATAAAAAATAAGAAAATCTACTTAAATGTTGATCCTGAAAATTTCAAAGGAAAGGCTTTTGACTTTGATCTCAAAGTTGGAAGTTTAGAAGTTGTATCAGGAAAAAGAATAAACGCAAGAGTTGCAAATGAGCTTGAAAAACAAAAAAATAAAAGTCTTGAAATCGACTTTGATAATTTTTTAGATCAAACAGTTGCAGAAGACATCATTGACAAAGAATCAGGAGAGGTCCTCGTTACAGCAAATACAAAACTTGATAAAACAACATTAAAGAAATTAATCGAAAGTGATTTTAGTTTCAAAATTCTATATATAAATAGTATCGATAGTGGATCATATATTGCTGATACATTAAGAAATGATCCAAGTACTAATAAACTTGAAGCGCTTGTTGATATTTATAGAATGTTAAGACCTGGAGAGCCTCCAACAAAAGAATCAACCGAAGTTTTATTTAATAACCTTTTCTTTTCTGAGGATAGATATGACTTATCAGATGTTGGAAGGATGAAATTAAATTGGAGATTAAAAATTGAGGATAGATCGGATGTTCATGTTCTAACAAAAGAAGATATTATTGCTGTTCTTAAGAAACTAGTTGATATAAGAAATGGTAAAGATACTGTGGATGATATTGATCATCTAGGCAACAGAAGGATTAGATCTGTTGGAGAGATGACAGCTAATCAATTAAGAATTGCCCTTGTGAGAGTTGAGAGGGCTGTAAAAGATAGATTAGGAATGGCTGAAACTGAGGGCTATAAACCTTCAGATCTTATAAATGCTAAACCTATAACTGCTGCATTTAAGGAATTTTTTGGTTCAAGTCAGTTATCTCAATTTATGGATCAGAATAATCCTTTATCCGAAATTACACACAAAAGAAGAGTTTCAGCTTTAGGTCCTGGTGGATTATCAAGAGAAAGAGCGGGTTTTGAGGTGCGAGATGTTCATCCAACACATTATGGTAGAGTTTGTCCGATAGAAACTCCTGAAGGTCCTAATATTGGACTTATTAATTCTTTATCATCTTACGCAAGGACTGATAGATATGGTTTTATTGAAACTCCATATAGAGTTGTAAAAGATGGAAAGGTAACTGATGAGATAATTTATCTATCACCAATAATGGAGAGTAATCACTATATTGCGCAGGCTAACGTTGAGCTAGACAAAAAAGGAAAATTTACATCAGATTTTGTAACAGCAAGACATCAAGGTGAAACAAGTTTAACAAGCGTTGGAATGATTACATTAATGGATGTATCACCAAAACAAGTTCTATCTGTTGCTGCATCACTTATACCATTTTTAGAAAATAACGATGCCAACAGAGCACTCATGGGATCAAACATGATGAGACAGGCAGTACCTACACTTATTCCACAAAAACCTTTGGTGGGAACTGGTTTAGAAAGACAAGTTGCAAGAGATTCAGGTGTGTGTGTTGTTGCAAATAACTCCGGAGTTGTTGATTCAGTTGATGGTGGAAGAATAGTTATAAAAGTTTCTAGTGGGGATAGTGTAAGTGTTGATATATATAATCTTATTAAATATACAAGATCCAACCAAAACACATGCATAAATCAAAGACCGCTTGTAAAAAAAGGAGATATTGTAAAAGCAGGTGACATTATAGCTGACGGACCATCAATAGATCTTGGAGAGTTAGCAATTGGACAGAATATGAGAATAGCTTTCATGCCATGGAACGGATTTAATTATGAGGATTCTATTCTAGTCTCAGAAAGGGTCGTTCAAGAAGATAGACTTACAAGCATTCATATCCAAGAACTCACTTGTACAACAAGAGATACAAAACTTGGTATGGAGGAAATTACTTCAGACATCCCAGGTGTAAGCGAATCAGCTCTATCAAAATTAGATGAAAATGGAATTGTTTATGTTGGAGCAAAAGTAGAGGCTGGAGATATTTTAGTTGGGAAAGTCACTCCAAAAGGCGAAACACAACTCTCACCTGAAGAAAAATTACTTAAAGCTATATTTGGAGAAAAGGCATCAGATATTAAAGACACTTCATTGAGAGTGCCGTCTAGTGTAAGTGGAACAGTCATTGATGTTCAAATCTTTACACGAGATGGAGTTGATAAAAATCCGCGCGCTAAAAGTAATGAAGATTTAATGATGTCTGAATTTAGCAAAGATTTAGATGATGAAATGCGAATTGTTACCAATTCACTCAAAAATACAATTATTCAAGCTTTAAAGAAAGAAAATTTAGTGAAAGCAAAAGGGAAATTAACTCAAGAGTCTTTGGAGGAAATGGATTTAGCATCCGTTCTAAAAATAAAAATAACCAATAAAAAAATTACAGAACTTCAAAAAAATGTTTCAGATCAATTCAAAAAATACCAAGCCGAAAATAAAGAAAAAATGAATATCTTTAAGCAAAAAGTTGCTGGTGGGAATGATTTGGCTCCAGGTGTACTTTCTGTTATTAAAGTTTATTTAGCCGTAAAAAGAAAAATACAAGCAGGCGATAAGCTTGCTGGAAGACATGGTAATAAAGGTGTTATTTCAAGCATCGTTCCAGTTGAAGATATGCCCTACGATGAAAATGGTGAACCAGTAGATATAATTCTGAATCCGCTTGGAGTGCCGTCAAGAATGAATGTAGGTCAGATTTTAGAGACGCACTTAGGGCTTGCTTCAAAAGGTCTAGGTAACCTGATTGATAAAATGCTTAAAAATAAAGAAAAATTAGATAAAGTTAAAAAAGTTCTAAATGATATCTATTCTTTTGGACCTAGAACTAAAGATGATGTTGGTTCAATGAAAGATATTGAGCTTAAGGAACTTTCAGAAAACTTGAAAGATGGAGTTCCATTTGCAACACCAGTTTTTGATGGAGCAAATGAACATCAAATTAAAGAACTTCTTAAATATGCTGGACTACCTGAAAGCGGCCAATTTGATTTATATGATGGACGAACAGGTGAAAAATTTGATAGACCAGTCACTGTTGGTTATATGTACATGTTGAAACTCAATCATCTTATCGATGACAAGATGCATGCTAGATCTACAGGTTCATATAGTTTAGTTACACAACAACCTTTGGGAGGTAAAGCTCAGTTTGGTGGACAAAGGTTTGGAGAAATGGAAGTTTGGGCTCTTGAGGCTTATGGTGCAGCGTATACTCTGCAAGAAATGTTAACAGTTAAATCTGATGACATTATTGGAAGATCAAAAGTTTATAAAAATATAGTGGACGGTAACTATGAGGTTGATTCAGGTGTGCCTGAATCATTTAATGTTTTAAGTAAAGAAATTAAGGCTCTTGGACTTAATCTTGAGCTGGAAGATTCATCGGAGGAATAACATGCAAGACATTATCAAAAATATCAATAAAAGTTCAAAAAGAAATTTCGATCTAATTTCTTGTGGTTTAGCTTCACCCCAAATGATCAGATCTTGGTCTTGGGGAGAGGTCAAAAAACCAGAAACAATAAATTATAGAACCTTCAAACCTGAAAGAGATGGTCTTTTTTGTTCAAGAATATTCGGACCTGTAAAGGACTTTGAGTGCCTTTGTGGGAAATATAAAAGAAGAAAACATAGAGGTGTAATCTGTGAAAAATGTGGAGTAGAAGTAACAGCAACAAAAGTAAGACGCGAAAGAATGGGGCATATTGAGCTTGCCTCTCCTGTTGCTCATATTTGGTTCTTAAAATCTCTCCCATCTCGAATAGGGCTCTTTCTAGATATGACTCTTAGAGAAATAGAAAAGGTTCTTTATTACGAGAGTTACGTTGTTGTTGATGCAGGAATTACAGATCTTACAAAAGGTCAACTACTGTCTCAGGAAGATTATGATGAAAATTTAGATTTATATGATGATGACTTTACAGCACTAATGGGTGCGGAGGCTATTCAAATTTTGCTTACTGAAGTAGACATAGAAAAAGAAACGCAGATTATTAAAGAAGAATTAAATACTAGCGGTTCTGAAACAAAGATCAAGAAACTTCAAAAAAGATTGAAACTGATGGAGGCCTTTAAAAAAAGTGGTCAAAAACCTGAATGGATGATAATGAATGTTTTACCAATTTTACCTCCAGATCTAAGACCATTAGTTCCATTAGATGGTGGAAGATTTGCAACATCTGATTTAAATGATTTATACAGAAGAGTAATTAATAGAAACAATAGATTAAAAAGACTTCTTGAACTAGGGGCTCCAGAAATAATTGTTAAAAATGAAAAAAGAATGCTACAAGAATCCGTTGATGCTTTGCTTGATAATGGGAGAAGAGGAAGAGCTATTCTTGGAACAAATAAAAGACCATTAAAATCTCTCGCAGATATGATTAAAGGCAAACAAGGAAGATTTCGTCAGAATCTATTAGGTAAGAGAGTTGATTATTCTGGACGTTCAGTAATTGTTTCTGGGCCAACTTTAAAATTACATCAATGTGGGTTGCCAAAAAAAATGGCACTTGAGCTCTTCAAACCTTTCATATTAAACAAGCTTGAGCAAAAGGGTATAACAGTAACTATAAAAGCTTCAAAACAACTAGTTGAAGAAGAAGCGCCAGAGGTCTGGGATTGTTTAGATGAAGTAATAAGAGAACATCCTGTGTTATTAAACAGAGCTCCAACCTTACATAGACTTGGCATTCAGGCATTTGAGCCTATTCTTATTGAGGGCAAGGCAATTCAATTACATCCTCTTGTATGTGTCGCATTTAATGCAGACTTTGATGGAGATCAAATGGCTGTGCATGTTCCTTTGTCCTTAGAAGCTCAACTGGAGGCAAGGGCATTAATGATGTCAACAAACAACATACTCTCACCTGCTAGTGGAGAGCCAATAATACAACCAAACCAAGATGTAGTTTTAGGGGTTTATTACTTAACTAAACAGGATAAAGATGTAGAAGGAAAGACAAGAACATTTATTGATGTCCATGAAGTTAAAAGAGCGTATTTAGAAAAACAAGTAAGTCTACATTCAAAAGTAAATGTACGGATAAAAAAAGCTGAGGGTTCAAAAATTGTCTCAACTACAGTTGGAAGATGCTTATTCTTTGAAATCATGCCGCAGGAATTAGATTTTGAAGAAGTAAATAAAACCTTTAAGAAAAAAGATATTCTTAAACTTATTTACAAAGTGTACAGAGATTTTGGCCTAAAAGAATCTGTATTATTTGCTGATAATTTAATGTACCTAGGATTTGAATATTCAACTACTTCTGGAGCTTCAATTGGTGTAAATGACTTTGAAATACCTGATGACAAAAATGAAATCATATCTAGAGCAGAAGCAGAAGTTAAAAATATTGAGCAACAGTTTGAATCAGGACTTCTAACAAAAGGAGAGAAATACAACAAAATTATTGATATCTGGTCAAGGACAAATGAAAAAGTTGCATCTTCAATGATGAAAGCTCTTGGCGATAAAGTAGAGGTTGATAAAAATGGTAATGAGGAAGTAATTCCATCATTTAATAGTGTATTTATGTATGCAGATTCCGGAGCAAGAGGTTCCGCGGCACAAATACGACAGTTAGCTGGAATGAGAGGTCTTATGTCCAAACCTGATGGGAGTATTATTGAGAGTGCAATTACATCAAACTTTAGAGAAGGCTTATCGATGCTTGAATACTTTACTTCAACACATGGTGCAAGAAAAGGTCTTGCGGACACTGCTCTTAAAACAGCTAATTCTGGATATCTTACAAGAAGACTAGTAGATGTATCGCAGGATGTCGTAATAACAACTGATGATTGTGAAACTACTGAAGGAATGACAGTTGAAGCTATTATTGATGGTGCTTCTGTGATTCAAACCATTTCAGAAAGAATTCTTGGGAGGGTTTTACAAGAGGATATTAAAAAAGATGGGAAAGTTTTATTTAAAAAAGGACATTTATTTGATGAAGAATCAGCAGAGGTTGTGCAGAATTCAGGGATCAAAAAAGTAAAAATTCGCTCACCAATTAAATGCGAAGCATCGCTAGGATTGTGCGCAAAATGCTATGGGAGAGATTTAGCTCGTGGACATTTAGTTCATGTAGGTGAATCTGTAGGAGTTGTAGCAGCACAATCAATTGGAGAGCCTGGTACACAACTTACAATGAGGACATTCCACATAGGTGGTGCCGCTTCAGGTTCAGCTGAAGACGATTCAATAACAACACTTCGTGGTGGAAAAATAGTTTTTGATGCATCACTTAAGACAGTTGAAAAGAAAAATGGAGAAGCAATTGTCATCTCTAGAAACGCTTATTTAACTATACAAGATGACGATGAAAATCTTCTTGAAAAATATTCAATTCCTTACGGAGCAGAAATTCTCCATACAAACAATACAAAAGTCGAGCCTGGAACGCTTATTGCAAAGTGGGATCCTCTTACTCTACCTATTATTTCAGAGCAAGAGGGAACGATTGTTTTTGCAGATCTAACAGAAGATGTAACTATGAAAGTCGATATTGACGAATTGACAGGATCAACTAAGAGAGAAGTTATTGATGTTAATGAAAGGCCACTTAAAGGAAAAGGAATGACACCAACAATTAGCGTGCTCGATGATAAGAAAAAAGCTCTTGCAACTTATACACTTCCTTCAAAATCAATTTTGATGAAAAACAACAATAATAAGGTTTCTAAGGGAGAATTTATAGCTAGAGTACCTGTCGAAGGAACAAAAACTAAAGACATTACAGGCGGGTTGCCAAGAGTTGCAGATTTATTTGAGGCAAGAAAACCTAAAGATGGTGCAATTTATTCTGAAGTATCTGGAGTACTTTCATACGGTAAAGAAACTAAAGGACGTAAAAGACTTGTGATTACACCAGAAAAAGGTGAGCCGTGGGAAGTTATGGTTCATAAATATAGAGCTGTTTCTTTCTTAGAAGGAGACACTGTTCAAAGAGGTGATATTCTTTGTTATGGACCTACTGATACACACAGCTTATTGCATTTACATGGTGTTGAAGAATTAGCTAAACATTTGATATCTGAAGTTCAGGATGTGTATAGATTGCAAGGCGTTGTTATTAACGACAAACATATAGAAGTAATAACAAGACAAATGCTGAAGAAAGTTACAGTTATTGATTCAGGAGATAGTGATTTTATTGAAGGGGATGTCTTAGAAATTACAAAGGTAAGAGCTGAAAATAAAACTTTAGAGGACTCAGGTAAAAAGCCTGTTAAATTTGAGAGAATGCTTCTTGGGATAACAAAAGCAGCATTATCGACTGATTCATTTATTTCTGCAGCTTCTTTCCAGGAAACTACAAGAGTTTTAACAGAAGCGGCTGTCACAAGCAGAAAAGATATCTTAAAAGGGTTAAAAGAAAATGTAGTTGTTGGCAGATTAATTCCTGCTGGAACAGGGTTTGCAGCAAATCAAAAAGCAAGTGTATCTTCAGAAGAAATACAAGATATTGAAGAAGCATTGAAAAAAGAACTTCTAGAGAGCTTTCAGTAAATATTGACCGATGATATTCACTGCTATATTATTCTTCTTTTGATATGGCTACAATAAATCAATTAGTAAGGAAACCACGAAAAACTAAGCGTGCTAAGAGTGATGTTCCTGCACTTAAAAATTGCCCACAAAGAAGAGGGGTTTGTACACGTGTTTATACAACAACCCCAAAGAAACCTAATTCTGCTTTAAGAAAAGTTTGCAGAGTTAAACTTACCTCGAAATTTGAAGTTACATCTTACATTGGAGGTGAAGGTCATAATCTTCAAGAACACTCAGTAGTTCTTATAAGAGGTGGAAGAGTAAAAGATTTACCAGGTGTTAGATATCACACTGTGCGAGGTGCTCTTGATACTTCAGGAGTTGCAGATAGAAAGCAGGGTAGATCTAAATATGGAGCTAAGAAAGCTAAAAAATGAGAAGAAGAGCAGCTCCAAAAAGAAAAATAATTCCAGATTCAAAATACGAAAGTGAGCTTGTAGCTAAATTTATGAATCAACTTATGGTTGATGGAAAAAAGTCAATTGCTGAAAAAATTGTTTACGGTGCATTTAATGAGTTAGAAAAGTCAGTACAAAAAGAAAGTCCAGTTGATGTATTTAAAAAAGTTTTAGACCAAGTAGCACCAGTTGTTGAAGTTAGATCTAGAAGAATTGGAGGAGCCACATATCAAGTTCCTGTTGAAGTTAGAGCCAAAAGAAGAACTGCATTAGCGATGAGATGGTTAGTTGAAGCAGCTAGAAAAAGAAAAGAAAAATCAATGCCTGCAAGATTAGCTGCTGAGTTAAAAGAAGCAATGGATGGAAAAGGAGCAGCAGTAAAAAAGAAAGAGGATATGCATAAAATGGCTGAAGCAAATAAAGCTTTTTCACATTTCAGATTTTAAAAATGGCAAGAAAAACACCTTTAAACCGTTACAGAAATATAGGAATTTGTGCCCATGTTGATGCTGGTAAGACAACTACAACTGAAAGAGTTCTTTTCTATACTGGGATTTCACACAAAATTGGGGAAGTGCATGACGGAGCTGCTGTTATGGACTGGATGGAGCAAGAACAAGAACGAGGAATAACTATTACATCTGCTGCAACAACATGCTTTTGGAAAGGTATGGATCAACAGTTTGAAGAACACAGAGTAAATATTATTGATACTCCTGGGCACGTAGATTTTACTATTGAGGTAGAAAGATCATTAAGAGTTCTTGATGGAGCAGTTGTTGTTTTTTGTGGATCTTCGGGCGTTCAGCCACAATCTGAAACGGTCTGGAGACAGGCAAATAGATATGAGGTTCCACGAATTGTTTTTGTAAACAAAATGGATAGAGCTGGAGCTGACTTTGAAAGGGTTGTAGGACAAATTAGAGAAAGATTAGGTGCGACTGTCGTTCCTATACAATATAACATTGGAGCTGAAGACGATTTTAAAGGTGTTATAGATCTTATTAAAATGAAAACAATTACTTGGAATGAAGCCGATAAGGGATCTACTTTCGAATATACAGATATACCTGAAGAGCTTAATTCAAAATGCCAGTCTCTAAGGGAGGAATTAGTTGAAGCAGCTGCAGAAGCAAATGAGGATTTAATGGAAAAATATTTAGAAACATCAGACCTATCAGAGGAAGAAATAAAAAAAGGCCTAAGAGAAAGAGTTTTATCAAACGAAATAACTTTAGCATTATGCGGCTCAGCATTTAAAAATAAAGGAGTTCAAGCAGTTTTAGATGCAGTTATTGAATTTTTACCCGCTCCAGATGAAGTCAAAGCTATCGAAGGAGTTAACCCTAAAACAGAGGAAAGCACCTTAAGAAGTTCAAGTGATGAAGAGCCTTTTTCAGCACTTGCATTCAAAATAGCTACAGATCCTTTTGTAGGCAATCTTACTTTTGTAAGAGTTTATTCTGGTGTTCTGTCACAAGGTGATGGCGTTATCAATACAGTTAAAGACGATAAAGAAAGAATTGGAAGAATGGTACAAATGCACTCCAATAATAGAGAAGAAATAAAAGAGGTAAGAGCAGGCGATATTGCCGCTTGTATAGGTCTTAAGAACGTAACCACTGGGGATACACTTTCAGATGGGAAAAATTTAGTTGTTCTAGAAAGGATGGAATTTCCTGAACCAGTAATATCTCTAGCAGTTGAGCCAAAATCAAAACCTGACCAAGAAAAGATGTCAATAGCGCTTGGTAAGCTTGCACAAGAAGATCCCTCTTTTAGAGTAAGTTCAGATGAGGAATCAGGTCAAACAATAATATCTGGAATGGGAGAATTGCATTTAGAGGTTCTGGTTGAAAGGATGAAAAGAGAATTCAGTGTGGAGGCAAATGTAGGAAAACCTCAAGTTGCATATAGAGAGGCAATTACACAAAATGTTGAAGTTGAAGCAAAATATGCAAAACAGTCAGGTGGTAGAGGCCAATATGGACACGTTCTTATGAGAATGGAGCCCATCGAAGAGGAATTTGAATTTATTGATGAAATCAAAGGGGGAGCAATACCCAAAGAGTATATTCCTGCAGTTTCCAAAGGTGTTAAAGAACAACTTCAAAATGGTGTTATAGCAGGATATCCACTTCAAGGAGTAAAGGTTACGCTATATGACGGCTCATATCATGATGTCGATTCAAGTGAAATGGCTTTTAAACTAGCTGGATCAATGGCAGCTAAAGATGGTGCTATGAAGGCAAAACCTATATTACTAGAACCAATGATGGATGTAGAAGTTGTAACTCCTGAAGATTATATGGGTGATGTAGTAGGAGATTTAAATAGACGAAGAGGACAGGTTCAAAATATGGAAGATATCCCCTCAGGAAAGGCTATTAAAGCACTTGTTCCCCTTTCAGAAATGTTCGGTTATGCAACAGATTTGAGATCTGCAACACAGGGAAGAGCAACATACACTATGGAGTTTCAAAAATATCTAGAAGTTCCTTCAAATTTAACCGAAGAAATAATCAATAAGAATTAGTCAAATCCTTTGACAGCACATATCTAAAGCCCTAAAATTGTGGTCTTTCGGTATGAATTGATAGTATGGAACAGCAAAAAATTAGAATTAAATTAAAGGCTTTCGACCACAAATTAGTTGATAAATCTACTAAGGAAATAGTCGAGACCGTAACAAAGACTGGGGCCAAAGTTATTGGACCTATTCCACTGCCTGTTAAAAAAGAAAGACTGACAATTCTAATTTCTCCACATAAAGATAAAGATGCAAGAGATCAATATGAGACAAGAACTCATAAACGTCTTTTCGATATCATTAACCCAACAGAACAAACTGTTGACGCACTTATGCGATTAGATATTGCAGCAGGTGTTGATGTAAAAATTACCCTTAATTAAAATGCTTGGTTTAGTTGGTTTAAAAAAGGGGATGTCGCGCGTCTTTAAAGATGATGGTAACTCTATTCCTGTAACAGTAATCAAAATCGAAGATAGTAAAATAGTACAAAGAAAATCCCAAGAAAAAGATGGTTACTTTGCTGTACAAGTAAATTATGGGTCTAAGAGAAAAGTATCAAAAAGTTTAGAAAAAAAATTCACAACAAAAAATAAGGGATACTTAACCGAATTCAATGTTTCAGAAACTGAATTTAATGAATTAAAAGAAGCCAAAAAAATCTCTTTAAAAGGGTTTAAAGAAAATTCTAAGGTTGATGTATCAGGAATATCAAAAGGAAAAGGTTTTTCTGGAGTAGTTAAAAGGCATAATTTTAAGACACAAGATGCTACACACGGAAATTCATTATCACACAGAGCACCAGGTTCGATTGGTCAATGTCAATTTCCTGGAAGAGTTTTTAAAGGAAAGAAAATGGCAGGACAATATGGAAATACTAAAGTTACAATTCAAAACTTAGAAATCGAAAAAATAGATTATGACGAAAATCTTATTTTGGTCAAAGGGTCAGTACCTGGACCAATAGGATCTTTTTTAAAGATTACACCATCCATAAAAGATAGTGATTCTGAATTTTCTGTTATGAATATGCTCTCTACAGAGGCAAAACCAGAAGAAAAACCAGAAGCAGAAGCTAAACCAGAAGAAAAACCAGAAGCAGAAGCTAAACCAGAAGAAAAACCAGAAGCAGAAGCTAAACCAGAAGAAGTAGAGGATAAAAAAGATGCCTAAGTCTGAAACTAGCAAAAGCACTAAAACTTCATCACCAAAATTACCTTCTGAAATATTCTCAGTAGACTTTAATGAATCTTTAGTACATCAAGTTCTCACAAGCTATATGAGCTCTGAAAGACAAGGATCAGTGCTATTAAAAAATCGATCAGATGTAAGGGGCGGAGGAAAAAAACCTTTTAAACAAAAAGGGACTGGTCGAGCAAGAGCTGGAACTATAAGAAGTCCTATTTGGGTAGGGGGTGGAGTTACTTTTGCAAATGTAAAGAACTATAAAAAGAAAACAAACAAAAAAATGGCAAAAAAAGCTCTTGCATCAATTCTTTCAAAATTCAAGACTGAAAAAAGATTAGATCTTGTAAAGGATATTAAATTTAAAGAAGGTAAAACTAAAGAAGCTAAATTATTCTTCGAAAAAATGAAACTAGATTCAGCACTTTTAATTTCCGATGAATTTGATCAGAAATCCATTCTAGCTATGAGAAATCTGAAGAATTTCTCTTTTTTAGAGGTATCAGATTTAAATCCCTACGATCTTATTAAAGCTAAACATATTTTACTAACACATTCATCTGTACCAAAAATAAAGGAGCTTTTAAATGTTAAGTGAAAAAACATATAAACAAATACTTTCTCCTTTAATAAGTGAAAAATCTGCTATTCAAAAAAGTGTTTCAAATACTTATGTTTTTAAAGTTAATAAAGATGCTACAAAGACGGAGATTAAAAAAGCAACTGAAGAAATTTTTGGTGTCGTTGTGAAATCAATAAGAGTTTTAAATACTAAATTTAAAAATAAAAGAACAAGATTTGGCAAATACAAAACTAAAACCTTTAAAAAAGCTTATATAAAACTGGAGGAAGGGAAAGAAATTAATCTAGAAAACCCTTTTAAATAATGGCAATTATTAAGGCAAAACCAACATCACCAGGCAGAAGGTTCAGAGTAAATATCAAACAAGATCTTTACAAAGGAAGACCAGAAAAGACTCTCGTAGAGTCAAAAAAAAGAACTTCTGGAAGAAATAATAATGGAAATATTACAGTTCGCCATAGAGGTGGAGGCCATAAAAGACTGTATAGAATAATTGATTTTAAAAGAAACAAATTTGATATTGAAGGTGTTGTAAAAACAATTGAATATGATCCTAATAGGTCAGCAAATATTGCATTAATTGAGTATAAAGATGGAGATAAGTCTTACATAATTGCTCCTAAAAAATTAAAAGTTAAAGCAAAAATTTTATCTGGAGAAAATGCTCCAATAAAAGATGGGAATTCGCTGCCGTTAGCAAAGATTCCACAAGGAACAGAAGTCCATTGTATTGAAATGCGTCCAGGAAAAGGCGCTCAAATAGCTAGAGCTGCTGGCACAACTGCCAGATTGGTTGCAAAGGAAGGTAAGTATGCAACATTGAGACTAAGTTCTGGTGAAATGAGGAAAATACTCCTGAGTTGTCGAGCTACTGTAGGCGTAATATCAAACGAACAACATAATTTACAATCCATTGGTAAAGCAGGTGCAATGAGATGGAGAGGAATTAGACCAACAGTCAGAGGTGTTGCAATGAACCCAGTTGATCATCCACATGGTGGGGGTGAAGGAAAGACTTCTGGTGGAAGAAATCCAGTATCTCCTTGGGGTACACCTACCAAGGGATATAGAACAAGAAAACCAAAAGCGAGCGATAAACTCATAGTGAAAAGGAGATATAAATAATGGCTAGGTCAAGTAAAAAAGGACCATTTGTTGATCATTCTCTTGAAAAAAAAGTTCTGAAAGCGATTGAGACAAAAGATAAAAAACCAATTAAAACTTGGTCAAGATCATCCATGATAACTCCTGACATGGTTGGATTGACTATTGCTGTTCACAATGGAAGGCAGCATATTCCTGTATTTGTTAGAGAGGATATGGTTGGTCAAAAATTAGGAGAGTTTTCTATGACAAGAACATTTAAATTACATTCAGGAGATAGAAAAGTAAAAACATAATGGAAGTAAGAGCATATCTAAGAGGAGCAAGACTCTCACCACAAAAAGCAGGCTTGGTTGCAGACCAAATCAGAGGGTTGGGCGTAGAAAAAGCCCTAGATATATTAAATTTTTCAAAGAAAAAAGGATCAGATTTAATTAAAAAGTTACTTAACTCAGCAATTTCAAATGCAGAAAATAATGAAGAAGCAAATATAGATGAATTAGCAATCAAATCGATAATAGTTAACAAAGGATTCGTTATGAAAAGAATAAAAATTAGAGCAAGAGGTAGAGCAGATAGAATCAGAAAACCTTTTTGCAACATTGAAATAATGCTTACAGACAACAAGGAGGCTAAAGATGGGTCAGAAAGTTAATCCAGTAGGCTTCAGATTAGGAACATCTAGAGATCACGATTCTATTTGGTTTGCAAAATCGAAAGATTATTCAAAGCTTGTTTTACAAGATTTAAAAATTAGGAAAAGAGTAAAAGAAATTCTTCCTCAAGCACCGATTAGCGCTGTAGTAATTAAAAGGACAATGGAAGAGGTAATTGTAGATATCAAGACATCAAGACCAGGAATAGTGATAGGAAAGAAAGGTGAAGAGATTGAGAAAATCAAATCTGAATTAAAGAAAGTAGTTAAACAAGATGTGAAATTAAATGTTGTTGAAGTTAAGCAGCCTGATTTAGATGCTCAATTAGTGGCAGATTCAGTAACACAACAACTAGAAAAGAGAATTATGTTTAGAAAAGCAATGAAAAGAGCTGTGCAAAATACTATGCGTCAGGGTGCTAAGGGTATAAGGATAGAGGTTTCTGGAAGGCTGAATGGAGCTGAAATAGCAAGATCTGAGTGGTATAGAGAAGGTAGAGTCCCTCTTCATACACTAAAAGCAGATATTGATTATGCAACAAGTGAAGCGTTAACAACTTATGGGATTTTAGGCGTTAAGGTTTGGATTTACAGAGGAGATGCAAATGCTTCAGCCTAAAAAAACAAAATATAGAAAACAAATGAAGGGCAGAAATACTGGTTTTGCTTCAGCTGGGAATCAAGTTTCTTTTGGCGATTTTGGATTAAAAGCTGTGGGGCATGCAATGGTTACTTCACGTCAGATAGAGGCTGCTAGGAGAGCGTTGGTTAGGTATATAAAAAGAGGTGGAAAAGTATGGATAAGAGTATTCCCTGATAAGCCAATTACCAAAAAACCATTGGAAACTAGACAAGGTAAAGGAAAAGGGAATGTTGAGTATTGGGCGAGCCCTGTAAGGCCTGGTAAAATTTTATATGAAGTAGCTGGTGTTTCTGAGAAAGATGCAAAAAAAGCTTTTGAACTTGCAAGTGCAAAACTTCCTATGGCTACAACTTTTACAAAGAGAGGAGCAAATGGCTAAGAAGAAAGTTAAAGACTATAAGTCCATGAAATTAGAGGCTCTGCAGAAAGAATTAATTTCAGAGAGGAAAGAGTTGTTTGAGAGCAATTTCAAGCATAAAATGGGCCAGCTTAAAGAAAGTCATCTTCTGAAAGAGAAGAAAAAAAATATAGCAAGAATTAAAACAGAAATGAGGAATAAAAATGCCAGTTAGAACTCTTCAAGGAAAAGTGATTAGCCATAAAATGTCAAAAACTAGAACAATTTTAGTCAATAGAAGGCAAAAACATCCAAAGTATGGCAAATACATAAATCTTTCAACTAAATATCATGCACACGATGAAAAAGATGTTTCAAAAGAAGGCGATGAGGTTCTAATTCAGGAGTGTCGTCCAATTTCTAAGACAAAAAGTTGGAAAATTTTAGAAGTTTTAGGTGGGAAAAAACCAGTGAAAAAGAAAGCTGAAAAAAAGGATAAAGAAGAAATAAAACCTGAGGAACAAAAAGAATGATTCAAACACAAAGCATGTTAAATGTTGCAGACAATAGTGGTGCACGAGAAGTTATGTGCATTAAAGTTTTGGGTGGATCAAAAAGAAGAACTGCAAATATAGGCGATGTAATCAAGGTAGCAGTGAAAGATGCGCTGCCACAAAGCAAGATTAAGAAAGGTTCTGTCATGAACGCATTAATTGTGAGGTCAAGATCAGGTGTAAGAAGAAACGACGGATCTAAAATTGGTTTTGATGAGAATGCAGTAGTTCTTTTAAACAATAACAAAGAACCTATTGCTACAAGGATTTTTGGCCCTGTTACACGTGAGTTGAGATCAGCTAAATTCATGAAAATTGTATCACTCGCTCCGGAGGTCCTTTAATGAAAGCAAAAAGTACAAAACTAAGAGAGGGCGATGAAGTGATTGTTATCTCTGGTAAAGATAAAGGAAAAAGAGGGAATATATCAAGAATTATTGGCCAAAGATGTATTGTGAACGATATGAATCTTGTTAAAAGACATACTAAGCCTAATCCACAATTAGGTATCACTGGAGGAATAATTGAAAAAGAAATGTCGATCCATCTATCAAATTTAATGATATGGAATGGCTCTTCTAATAAAAGAGACAAGATTTCTTTTGGAGAATTAAAGGATAAAAAAGTAAGGCTTTTTAGATCAAATAAAAAAGAGGTGAAAAAGTGAATTTAAAAAATCATTATCAAAAAGAAATAGTTCCAAACCTCAAAGAAAAACTTGGTTATAAGTCTGTTATGGAGGTCCCTAAGCTTGAAAAAATTACAATAAATATGGGTGTAGGTGAAGCTTCAAAAGACAAAAAAATTCTAGAAAATGCTTTAAATGACTTAGAGGCTATATCAGGACAAAAACCTGTTGTAACTAAGGCTAAACAAGCTGTTTCAACTTTTAAAATAAGAGAGCAATATCCTATTGGCTGCAAAGTAACTTTAAGAGGTAATAAAATGTATGATTTTTTTGAAAGGCTTATTAATCTTGCAATACCAAGAGAAAAGGATTTTAGAGGTTTAAATCAAAAGTCTTTTGATGGGATGGGAAATTATAACCTTGGCATTAAGGAACAGATAATTTTTCCAGAGATTGATTATGACAAAATAGATAAGTTGAGAGGAATGGATATAGCAATTACGACTTCTGCTAAAACAGATAATGAGGCAAAAGAACTTCTAGAGAGTTTTAATTTTCCATTCAGGGGGAAAAATGGCTAGAAAATCAATCATAGAGAGAGAAAAAAAGAAACTGAAGTTAACTTCTCAATATTTAGAGAAAAGAAAAAGTATTAAAGAAGAAATGAGAAAAGCTGAGACATTTGAGGAAAAAATGGAGGCACAAAAAAAACTTCAAAAACTTCCTAGAAATTCAAATCCTAATAGAGTTGTCCGTAGATGTGAATTGACTGGTCGACCAAAAGGAGTTTATAGAAAATTTGGGCTTAGTAGAGCAAAGCTTAGAGAGCTTGCAATGACAGGGAAGCTTCCTGGAGTAAAAAAATCAAGTTGGTAATATTATGACAGATCCTATAGCAGACCTTTTAACAAGAATAAGAAATGCTTTAATGCGTGGGAAGAAAAACGTAAACGCACCCTATTCAAAGTTAAAACATGAATTGTTGAAGGCTCTTGTAAAAGAGGGCTTTTTAGAGGGTGTTAAAAAAGTTAAAAAAGACTTTGATGAACTTGAAATTACACTGAAATATCATGAAGAAAAACCTGTGATAAAAGAAATATCAAGAGAATCAAAACCAGGATTAAGGAAATACGTTAACTATAAAGATATTAAACCTTACAAAGGAGGTTTAGGTATAAAGCTGTTAACAACAAGTAAAGGAATTTTAACTGACAGCCAAGCAATAAAAAATCAAGTGGGCGGAGAAATAATCTGCAGAGTGTTTTAATGTCAAGAATAGCGAAAGATCCAGTAATCATCCCTGAGGGAGTAACAATAAATATTGTTGATAACTTACTGGAATTTAAAGGTTCTAAAGGAGAGCTTTCTCTTAATGTTCACAATTCTATAAGTTTTGAGATGAAAGATAATCAAATTACTGTTAAGTGGTCCAAAGACGAAAACAGAGCAATGGCTGGAACAACGAGATCGTTAATTAATAATTGTGTCATTGGAGTGAGTAAGGGCTACACCAAAAATATAAAACTCAATGGCGTTGGGTACCGTGCAAATGTGCAAGGAAAAAAAATTACCTTAACTCTAGGATTTTCTCACCCAGTAGAATATCAATTACCTGAAAATGTTGAAGCTAAGTCTGAGAGCCAGACTGAGATTAATTTAACATCTGCTGATAAACAACTGCTAGGACAGGTGTGTGCTGAAATAAGAGCATTTCGACCTCCAGAACCTTACAAAGGCAAAGGAGTGTTCATTGACAATGAAACTATTATAAGAAAAGAAAGAAAGAAGACAGCAACAGCATAAAAAATGAATAATAAAGAAACAAGAATAAGAAGAACTAAGAAGCTGAGAGCCTCTCTAAAGAAGAAAGAGTCTTTGAGACTTTGTGTAAGCAGATCAATTAAAAATATCTCAGTGCAGTTAATTGACTCTAATAATGGAGTAGTTCTTGCTTCAGCCTCAACTAATCAGAAAGAATTTAAAGGAAAAAACGGAGGAAATATTGAAGCTGCTAAAAAAATAGGTGAAACAATTGCGGCTAAAACAATTAAATTAGGACATAAAAAAGTTTCGTTCGATAGATCTGGATTCAAATATCATGGAAGAGTAAAAGCATTAGCTGAAGGAGCTAGAGAAGGAGGACTAGAATTTTAATGAAAAATTTAGATCTACAAAATAATCAACAAGATGCTCTTGAAGAGAAACTTGTTCAAATTAATAGAGTTGCAAAAACAGTTAAAGGAGGAAGAGTAATGTCCTTTACTGCTCTTACTGTTGTGGGAGATGGAAATGGAAGAGTTGGTTACGGTAGAGGGAAAGCTAAAGAAGTTCCAGTTGCAATCCAAAAAGCTCTAGATGAGGCAAAAAAGAGTCTAGTAAATGTAGAATTAAACGGAAATACACTCTGGTACCCTGTTACAGAAAAAAGTTCAGCAACAAAAGTCTATATGCAGCCAGCATCTGAAGGTACTGGGATTATTGCTGGTGGTGCAATGAGAGCTGTGCTTGAGTTGGTTGGAATAAAAAACGTTCTTGCAAAGTGTTACGGATCTACAAACCCAATAAATGTTGTTAGAGCAACAATTAATGGATTAGCAAAAATGGAGTCTCCAGACAGCGTAAAAGAGAGGCGTGGAAAATGAGCAAAGTCAGAGTTAAGCAATTAAAAAGTCTTATAGGTAGAAAAAAGGATCATAAGCTTTGTATATCAGGTTTAGGTCTGAAAAAAATTGGTGATGAAAAAATTCTTGAAGATACCCCCTCCATTAGAGGAATGATCAACAAAGTTGAATATATGCTGGAAGTTGAAGAGGTCAAAAAATAATGGAAAAAATAGCTTTAAATAATTTAAGTGATAGAAAGTCCAGATCAAACAGAAAGAGAGTTGGTAGAGGTGCCGGCTCAGGTATTGGAAAAACAGCAGGTAGAGGACATAAAGGTCAAAAATCAAGATCAGGTGGAAATATTAGGCTTGGTTTTGAAGGCGGACAAATGCCATTGCAGATGCGTGTACCAAAATTTGGTTTTAGCTCAAGAGTCTCTCGAGTAACACAGGAATTAAACGTAAAAGTTCTCGAGAATGTAAAAGATATAAGCATTCAAAATCTAAAAAAATTAGGGTTTATTAAAAAAAATATCAAAAAAGTAAAAATCTTCGGGGAAGGTAAGCTTTTGAAAAAACCTACTGATGAAAATATTAAATGTTCAAAAGGAGTAAAGTTTGAATAATTCAATGTCTGAATTGTGGAGCAGACTAGGATTCCTTGCTATAGCTCTAGTCGTGTATAGAATTGGTACTCATATACCAATACCTGGCATAAATCCTGAACAGGTTGCTGCTTTGTTTCAACAGAGCCAAGGAACAATTCTTCAATATTTTAATTTATTTTCTGGTGGTGCTTTAGAAAGGATGAGTATATTTGCTTTAAGTGTTGTGCCCTACATTTCTTCAGCTATTGTGATGCAACTTTTTTCAAATTCTGTACCTTACCTTCAGGAATTAAAAAAAGATGGTCAAGCTGGCAGGAATAAAATTACTCAGTACACACGTTATGGGACTGTAATATTTGCGTTAATTCAGTCTTCTGCTTTAACAGTTACATTACAAACAGCTGGTTTAATAGATGCTGGAAGTATTTTTAGTGCCTTTGTGGCAGTTATATCGATAGTCACTGGAACTATGTTTTTAATGTGGTTAGGAGAGCAAATCTCTGAAAGAGGTATAGGTAACGGAATTTCTATTATTATCGCTACTAGTATAATCACTGGTGTACCAAGAGCATTTGGTCAAGCGTTGGAGCAAACACAGCAGGGAGACCTAAATTACTTGTTGCTTATAGTTTTAGCAGTACTTACCCTTCTTGTTGTTGCTTTTGTAGTTTTTGTTGAAAATGCACAAAGAAAAATTACTGTAAATTACGCTCAAAGAAATCAAGTTAGAGGCATGATTCAAGCTCCATCAAGCTTCCTTCCTCTAAAACTAAACATGTCGGGCGTAATACCGGCTATATTCGCAAGTACATTCTTACTTTTTCCTGCTTCCCTATCATCATGGTTTGGAAACATCGATGGCCTAGGTGGTTTGCAAGAATTTTCTCTTTATTTAAACCCAGGACAGCCTCTTTACATTCTTTTATTTATTATTTTAATTGTTTCATTTTGCTACATCTGGCTGGCATTGACTTTTAGTTCTAATGATATTGCTGAAAATCTAAAAAAAGGTGGTGCTTTTATTCCTGGAATAAGGCCCGGAGAGCAAACTGCTTCATTTATTGATTTAATTCTTTCAAGACTAACAGTTTTTGGTTCATTCTACTTATCACTTGTTTGTATTTTGCCACTGGTACTTATCAATAGTTTTGGGGTCTCTTTTTATCTAGGAGGAACATCTGTATTAATTGTTGTTGTAGTTATGCTTGATCTACAAAGACAAATCCAGTCATACATAATGAGCCAACAATATCAATCTATCCTGAAAAATGCTAATATTTCGGGCTCAAAAAAGAGTAAAAGAAGATGAAAGTTAGATCGTCAGTAAAAAGAATTTGTAAAAATTGCAAAATAGTAAAAAGGACAGGAACACTTTTTGTTATTTGCAAAAATAAAAGACATAAACAAAGACAAGGATAAATATGGCAAGAGTTGGTGGAATAAATATACCTGATAACAAACATGTTGATGTTTCTTTAACAAGTATATTTGGGATTGGTAGAAAAACAGCACAAAATATTTGTGATAAGTTTAAAATACCGTATTCAAAGAAAGTTTCAGAACTCAGTGACGGAGAGCTCGATAAAATAAGGGATGAACTAAAAAATTATCAAGTTGAAGGTGACTTAAGACGAGACATAAACTACAACATAAAAAGATTAATGGATTTAGGTTGTTACAGAGGTATTAGACATAGAAAAGGTCTACCTCTAAGAGGACAAAGAACTAAGACTAATGCAAGAACAAGAAAAGGTCCAAAAAAAGCAATTAAGGCATAATGGCAGTTAAAAAGAAAACAAAAAAAATAGTTACTGACGGCATAGCTCATATAAATGCTAGCTTTAACAACACCATCATTACCATTACTGATATGGGTGGTAATGCAGTTTGTTGGGCAACATCTGGTGGATCTGGATTTAAAGGATCAAGAAAAAGCACTCCTTTTGCTGCTCAGATTGCTGCTGAAAGAGCTGGGACTATGGCGAAAGACATGGGCATGGTAAATGTTGAAGTTAGGGTTAAAGGTCCTGGTGCCGGTAGAGAATCCTCAATTAGAGCATTAAACGGTTGTGGTTTGCGGATCAATAAAATTACTGATGTTACACCACTACCACATAATGGGTGCAGACCACCTAAGAAGAGGAGAGTTTAATTGGCAAGATATAGAGGACCAAGACTAAGATTATCTAGAAGAGAAGGAACAGATTTAATGTTGACCTCTGGCACAAGGGCTATCGAGTCAAAGTGTAAACTTGAGAAAAAACCGGGTAATGCTATGACTCGAGGAAGATTGTCAGATTATGGTAATCAACTAAGAGAAAAGCAAAAAGTTAAAAGAATGTATGGCATCTTGGAAAAACAATTTAGAAATTACTACTTAAAATCAGCGAGAATGAAAGGTAATACAGGTGAAAACTTATTAAACCTTCTGGAATCAAGACTTGATAATGTGGTTTATAGAATGGGATTTGCAACTACTAGAGCAGAAGCAAGACAAGTAGTAAATCATAAATCTGTGGAGGTAAACGGAAAGGTTGTAAATATTCCATCTTATGACTTGAAACCTGGAGATGAAGTTACTGTTAGAGAAAAAAATAAAGAACAACTAAGAATTAAAGCTGCTGTTGAACTAGCGAAATCCAAAGATGGACTCAGTTGGCTTGAGGTGAGCTTTGATGATATGAAAGGGAAGTTTGTTACTTACCCTGACAGATCCGAATTAAGTTCTGAAATTAATGAGAATTTAATTATTGAGTTGTATTCAAAGTAATAGAGGGAAAAATGGAAGAAAAATTGAATGTGCTTGCACCAGAAGTTGCAAAAGTCGAAGAAGTAGATAAGAACAATTTAAAAGTTGTTTTGGAGCCTTTTGAAAGAGGGTTTGGTTACACAATTGGACATAGTTTAAGAAGAATCTTATTGTCCTATATGCCGGGGGCAGCTGTCACTGAAGTGAAAATTGAAGGTGTTGCCCATGAATACGGAACAATAGAGGGAGTTAAAGAAGATATTTTAGATATTTTGTTAAACCTAAAAGATATGGCAATTAAACTTGATGGTTCAAATGAGGCCGAACTAAAGCTTGACATTAAAAAACCAAAAACAATTCTTGCATCAGATTTAGAAGTACCTGCAGGAGTAGAAATAATTGATCCAAATCATGTTATTGCAACACTCGTGGAGCCAAAAAAACTTGTTATGACTTTAAAAGTTTGCACAGGAGTGGGGTATGAACCAGCCGAAAATAATGAGAAAAAAGGTGTTGACTCACTTCATCTTGATGCAATTTATTCACCAGTCAAAAGAGTAAATTACAAAGTTGAGAACACCAGAGTAGAAAACAGAACAGATTTAGATAAATTAATTTTAGAGCTAGAAACAGACGGAACTATCGATGCTAAGCAAGCAATTAAATTTGCTGCAACAATTCTACAGCATCAGTTAGCAGTTTTTGTTGATGAGGAACTTGTTTCAAGAAAAGAAAAGAGAAAAGATAAATACGATTTTGATCCACTTTTATTGAGATCTATTGAAGAGCTCGAATTAACAGTGAGATCAACAAATTGTTTGAAAGCAGAAAGTATTTTTTTAATAGGAGATTTAATACAAAGGTCTGAAATGGATTTACTAAAAACACCAAACCTAGGAAAAAAGTCATTAAATGAAATTAAAGACGAACTTGGATCAAGAGGTTTGTCTCTCGGAACTGTGCTGAAAAACTGGCCACCAATGTAAAATGAGACATAGAAAGCTTAGTAGAAGATTTAGCAGAACATCATCACATAGAACAGCAATGATGAGGAATCTAGCTATCTCTCTTATAGAGCATGAAATTGTAAAAACTACAGTCGAAAAAGGAAAATATCTTCGTACATTTTTAGAGCCTCTTATAACTAAATCAAAAAAAGATACACTTCATAATAGAAGAAAAGTTATTTCATCACTAAATTCTCAAACTGCTGCATCTAAACTTTTTTCTGATATATCACCAAAATTATCTGAAACAAATGGAGGTTATTTAAGAATTATTAAGGCTGGATTTAGACCAGGAGATAAAGCAGACATGTGTTTTGTTGAATTGACTTGTAGAGATCCTGAAAAAAGTCTCTCTGATACAACTTTAGAAGATAATGCTATTACTCCACCCGAAATAGCACCAGTTCCAGAACAAACCCAAATTAAAAGTGCATCTGAAACTGACACCGTAGAAAAAGAAGCTAAAAAACCTTCTTCAAAGAAAGTGGAAGAGAAAAAACCAACTCCTAAGAAGGAAGTTGCTAAAAAAGAAGAGGAGAAAAAACCAGCTCCTAAGAAAGAAGTTGCTAAAAAAGAAGAGGAGAAAAAACCAGCTCCTAAGAAAGAAGTTGACCAAAAAGTAGAAGCTAAAAAACCAGCTCCTAAGAAAGAGGAAAAGAAAGAAAGCTGGTGGAAAAGATTTGTTAAAAATCCATTTAGGTAATCTTTAACATTTGACCGGTAAAAGACTTTTTATTTTTTAAGATAGCTTTTAAATCACCTTCAGCAACTACCATCCCCCCGCCATCTCCACCTTCTGGGCCAAGATCGATTATCCAATCTGAAAGTCGAATTACATCTAAATTATGTTCTATAACTAATACTGAATTACCTTTGCTTACTAACTGGTTAAGCACATTCATTAGCATTTGGATATCATGAAAATGAAGTCCAGTAGTAGGTTCATCCAAAATATAAAGAGTTTTTCCAGTATCTCTTTTAGAAAGTTCTTTCGATAATTTTACCCTTTGAGCTTCGCCACCAGATAAAGTGTTTGCAGCTTGGCCAAGTTTTACATAAGACAGCCCTACGTCCTGCAGTGTAACTAATTTTTTAAGAATTTGAGGTATTGAACTAAAGAACTCTGTTGCTTCTTCAACTGTCATTTCAAGAATTTCATGTATGTTTTTTTTCTTAAATTTAATTTGTAATGTATCATCTCTAAATCTTTTACCTTTACAAACATCACATTCAACATATAAATCTGGAAGGAAATGCATTTCAACCTTTACCCAACCCTCTCCTCTACAATTTTCACATCTTCCCCCTTCAACGTTAAAACTAAATCTACCTGGTTTATATCCTCTAGTGCGTGCTTCTTTAGTATTTGAGAAGATTTCTCTTATATATGTGAATAAGCCTGTATAAGTTGCAGGATTAGATCTTGGTGTTTTGCCTATAGGGCTTTGATCGATAGATATAAGTTTATCAATATGTTCTTCTCCCATAACTTTTTTAAATTCTGTTGAGTCTGGAACTTTATGTCCATGCAGTTTTTCATTTAGTGCAGGTATCAAAGTATGATTTATAAGTGATGATTTTCCAGAACCAGAAACTCCCGTAATAGAAACTAATTTATTTAATGGAATATCAACACTTACATTTTTTAAATTATTAGTATGTGCTCCAGAAATTAATATAGATTTATTGGAAGCAACTCTCTGATCTTTTGAGATACTTATTTCTTTTTCTCCTCTCAGATATTTTGCTGTAAGCGATCTTTTATTTTTTTTGATTTCTTCTAAATTACCCTCAGCAATAATTTCTCCACCATGAATTCCTGCACCAATTCCAAGATCTATTACATGGTCAGCAGACTTTATCATTTCTTCATCGTGCTCAACTACAATTACTGTGTTTCCAAGATCTCTTAACTTTATAAGAGTATTTATCAGTTTTTGGTTATCTCTTTGATGCAAGCCAATTGAAGGCTCATCAAGCACATAGATTACCCCAACAAGACCTGAACCAATTTGGCTAGCCAGTCTAATTCTTTGTGCTTCACCACCTGAAAGTGTTTGAGCACTTCTTGAGAGATTTAAATAATTTAGTCCCACATCTTTCAAAAAAGAAAGTCTTAGGCTAATTTCTTTACAAATTTTCTCTGCAATCTCTAATTTATTCCCAGTAAGATTTAAGTTATTTACTATTTCAAGAGCATCATCAATCTTTAAGTCACTAATTTCAGGAAGATTAAAACCATCAACAAAAACGTTTCTTGAAATAGCATTCAGTCTTTTTCCACCACAACTTTCACATTTTTTCTCTGATATATAGCCACTAATTTTTTCTCTGATAAAAAACGAGTCTGTACGATTATATTGTCTCTGAAGTGATGGAATTACGCCTTCAAAGTTTTCCTTTTTATTTTCTTGATTTGTGAGATCTTTAAATGTAATTTTTTCATTTATTCCCCATAAGATTTTTTTTCTAGTTTTTTCAGATAAACTTTGCCAATTTTTATTTATATCTTCTTTAAGATGGTCAAAAATTCCAATTAATTTTGACTGGTAATAAGGAGTGTTCCATGGCTCTATACATCCCTGCATGACACTTAGGTTTTTATATTTAACTATCTTATCTTCATCGAAATATGTATTAGTACCAAGGCCATCACATTCTTCACAAGCACCACTAGGATTATTAAAAGAAAATATTTTTGGCTCTAACTCTTGTAAAGAAAAATTGCACTCTGGACACGAATGTTTATTTGATAATCGAAAATTTTCGCCCCCAGATTGTATGTCAACTGATCCTTCTGAAAATCTCAATGCAGTTTCTATAGATTCTGTAAGTCTTTGTTTACAATCATCTTCATCTTCAATCATAAGCTGATCAACCAAAACAGATATATTATGCTTTATATTTTTTTCTAAAATTGGAACTTTATTTATTTGATAAATTTCTCCATCAATACTTACTTTTGTGAATCCCTCAGCCATAAGTTGAGAAAGAAGTTCAACATGTTCTCCCTTGCCATCCATAACTATGGGAGCAAATACAGAAATTTTATTCCCTAATTCCTTTTGGATTACATTAGCTACCATAACAGTAACTGGTTTAGCATCTAGCTCTAGCCCATGATCTGGACATTTTGGTATACCAACTCTTGCGAAAAGCAGTCGTAAATAGTCATGAATCTCAGTAATAGTCCCAACTGTTGACCTTGGATTATGAGAGGTTGATTTTTGTTGAATTGAAATTGATGGTGACAATCCCTCTATTGATTCTATATCTGCCTTATCCATTACAGATAAAAACTGCCTAGCATATGTTGAGAGTGATTCAACGTATCTTCTTTGCCCTTCAGCATATATAGTGTCAAAAGCTAAAGAGGATTTACCAGATCCAGAAAGCCCTGTTATTACAGTAAGCTTATCTCTTGGAATTTTAAGAGAGACATTTTTTAAGTTATGAGCCTTAGCTCCTTTTACTTCTATAAATTTCAATTTGATACAATCGAGTAGAAGTTTTATTATAGATTACTTATATGTCTAACGGTCTAAATAAAGTATTAATTATTGGAAATTTAGGAGCTGATCCAGATGTGAAATTTACACAGGCTGGCAGTCCTGTAGCGAATTTGTCTGTAGCTACTACTGAAAGATGGAAAGATAAAAGTTCTGGAGAGCAAAAAGAAAAGGTTGAATGGCATAGAGTTGTTCTCTTTAATCGTTTAGCTGAAATTGCTCAAGAGTATTTAAAAAAAGGTTCGCAAATTTATGTTGAAGGTAAACTTCAAACAAGATCTTGGGAAGATAATAAAGGTGAAAAGAAGTACACAACTGAAGTCATAGCAAGAGAACTAACAATGCTAGGTTCTAAATCATCATCAAACGAAGCGGGAGCGGCTCCTCAAATAGATGAACAGAAACCACCTCCAATTGATGACGAGATTCCTTTCTAGATTTTTTTAATAATTATCGAACCATTCGTTCCACCAAAACCAAATGAATTCGACATGAAAGAATTAATTTCTTTTTCTATATTTTCTTTAAGAATCGGAAAAGGTTTTGCCTTAGGGTCAAGTTCTTCTATATTATGACTGCCACACAAGAAATTATTTTTCATCATTAAAAGAGAATAAATTATCTCATGAACACCTGCAGCACCTAAAGAGTGCCCTGTTAATGACTTCGTAGAGGATATTAGCGGTACTTTGCTTCCAAAAGCCTTTGAAATTGCCTCTATCTCAGATATGTCCCCTGCAGGCGTGCTTGTTCCATGAGCATTAATATAATCTACAGTCTCAAGTCCTGATAATTTTTTCATACAATTAAAAGCTCCATCCCCTGAAGGACTAACAAGACTGTAACCATCACTTGATTCAGCACATGAAACTATTTCACCATAAATTTTTGCACCTCTTTTTTTGGCGTTATTTAATTCTTCAAGAATTAAAATTCCACCACCACCTGAGGGTATAAAGCCATCTCTGTGTATATCATACGGTCTAGAGGCCTTTGTTGGAGTTTCATTATATTTTGTACTTAACGCTCCCATTGCATCGAACATCATTGCTCCAGTCCAATGATCATCTTCTGACCCTCCAGCAATGACTATTTTTTGTCCCCCATTTTTAATTAAGTTAAATCCATGTGAAACACAATGAAGGCTTGTTGAACAAGCAGAGGATATTGAAAGTGAAACTCCTTTTGTTTGAAAAAAAGTTGAAATTACTGCAGAAGTCGTATTGCCCATTGTTCGGGTAACTGAGTAAGGTCCAATTTTTTTTATGCCATTTTCTGAAGCTTCAAATACACGTTTAATTTCTCTGCTTGAACCAGTTCCAGATCCTACAATTACTCCAGTCTCATTATTTGCAATATCATCGTTTTCTAAACCAGAATCCTTTATAGCTTCTTCAGCAGCAACGAAACTATAAGCCGATGTTTCACTCATAAATCTTCCCATCTTCCTATCAATTTCATCGATAGAAAATTTCATTTTTCCGGAAACATGGCATCTCATTCCATTATCTTTATACTCTTGGTTCAACTCGAGCCCTGATCTAGCATTTAAAAGGGCATCTAAGATCTCACTCTGCCCTCTTCCCAGACAAGATATTATTCCAATTCCTGTTATGACAACTCTATTCATGCTTTTAAACTATTTTTTAAAAAACTTTCCATTAATTTTACGTTATCTAGTTTAAATAAAGTTTTTGTGTATTCAATGCAGTTATTAATTGCCTTATCTCTCTCAAGCCTAGTTAAGTTAAAGCCGTCATTTTTTTCAATTACATCAAATACTGCATCGAATTTTTTTTCTTCAATTAGTTTTGAAATGTTATTTTTTGAATCTTTGTCTATACGACTCATAGTTATGATGATCGGATAAGTAATTTTTCCTTCATTTAAATCTTTAAATTTTTCTTTTCCCGAATTTAACTCATCAAAAAAATCAGCAAGATCATCATTTAGTTGAAAAGCATTTCCAAAATTTAATCCCAATTTTTTTAAAGATGAAATTTTTTCTTTTACAAGCTTGCCGTGAATTCCTAAACACTCCAAAATACCAGAAAATAGAATAGCTGTCTTTTTCTCTATTACCTCAAAATAATCATCTTTACTTTTATCTGATATATTTTGCAATTGTATAAACTCTCCCTCTATCAATTGCTCTGCACAACTTATAAGAACTTCTGCAATTTGTGTATTCTCAAGTGAATTTAAAGCTTGAAAGGTTTTAGTATATAAAAAGTCACCATATAAAATCGCTTTTTTTAGGCCCCATTTTGCTATGACTGTAGGTTTATTCCTTCTAATTTTTGCCTCATCAATTATGTCATCATGTATAAGGGTAGATAAATGAATTAATTCAGACGCAGCTGCAAGTTCAATTAATTTCCTTTTTTCGATATCCATAACAGAGCCATAAATAAATACAAGCTGTGTTCTAATAAATTTTCCAGGATTGGCGAGAACATAATCAGAAATTTCTTTAATATTCTTGTTGCTCGAACCTGTAATATTCAGCATTTTTAGCTTTACTTCATCTAAAAATTCAGTTAAATTTTCAACCTCATGAAATGACATAACTATATTTTAAGAAATGTATGCAATTATAGACACAGGCAATAATCAAGAAAAAGTAGAAATCGGCTCCAAAATTGAAGTTGACTTCATTTCTGATAAGAAAAAAGGGGATACAGTAAAGTTTGATAAGGTTTTGTTGCTTTCAGACGGGAAAACACCAAAAATTGGTAAGCCATATGTTGCTAAAGCATTCGTTTCAGGAAAAGTTTTAGATCATGCAAAAAAAGATAAAGTTTATGCTATACAATTTAGAAGAAGAAAAGACTCTAAAAGGATAGTCGGGCATAGAAGAAAAGTTACAATGATTGATATTAAGGAAATAAACAATGGCTCATAAAAAAGCTGGTGGCTCAAGTAAAAATGGTAGAGATTCAAATCCAAATTTTCTTGGAGTTAAAAGATTTGGCGGTCAAAATGTCAACGCAGGTGAAATTCTTGTAAGACAAAGAGGAACAAAATTTCATCCTGGTCAAAATGTCGGTATTGGAAAAGATGACACTCTTTTTGCTTTGAAAAGTGGTTCGGTAGAATTTAAAGTAAAAGGTGAAAACAAAAGAAAGTTCGTTAATATCGTCCCTCAAAAATAACTCAAATGGCTTATTTTGATGAAGCCAAAATCACTGTAATTTCTGGCAAAGGTGGAGATGGCTGTTTAAGTTTTCGGCGTGAGAAATATATTGAAAGAGGTGGTCCCGATGGCGGTGATGGTGGTGATGGAGGCGATATAATTTTAGAAATAGATCTTAACCTAAATTCATTATCAAGTTTTAAAGGAAAAAGAAACTTTCAAGCTGCCTCTGGAAAGAATGGAAGTGGTAGAAACAAAAAAGGAAAATCAGGTGAAGATTTAGTGATTAAAGTTCCCATAGGCACTCAAATCTATGCAACTCAGACGAAGGAATTTATTGGTGAAATAAATGAATCTAACTCAAAAATTATAGTTGCAAAAGGTGGCAAAGGTGGTTTGGGGAATGCACGTTTTAAGTCCTCAACAAATCAAGCTCCAAAAAAAACTACCAAAGGCGAACAATCAGACAGTAGAGAGATCTTTTTAGAGATGCGTCTTATTGCAGACATTGGGTTATTAGGTCTGCCAAATGCAGGGAAATCTACACTTATAAACGCCCTTACAAACAGTAAATCAAAAGTAGGAAATTTTCCTTTTACTACATTAATACCGACATTAGGAGTGTTAGAAAATTCAGAAAAATCATTAACTATTGCCGATATGCCTGGAATAATAGAGGGAGCTTCAGATGGTCATGGTTTAGGATTTAAATTTTTAAGACATTTACATAGAACAAAATTTTTACTTCATTTAGTTGATTGTAGTATTTCAGCTGATGAGGCATTAGACTCTTTTTCAATTATAGAAAACGAATTGAAAGAGTTTCATTTAGATTTTTCCAAACAAAAAAGATGGGTATGCTTAACAAAAGTAGATTTAATTACAGACCAGAAAATTTCTAACATAGTTAATCAGTTTTCAAAAAGATTAAAGGATATTCCATTAATACTTATTTCATCAAAGAATGGTACTGGCTTGGAGGAGCTTAAAAAAGAATTATTTAAGAGGCTTTGATTTTTCTATTAAGCCTACTTTTTAGACGCGCAGCCTTATTTTTATGAATGACACCCTTATTAGCTAAGTTATCAAGCACTGCCTGAGTAGTTTTAAATGTCTCTTTCTTATTTTTATCTTTAGTCTCAACAGCTTTTTCAACTGTTTTTACAGCTGTTCTCATCATTGATCTTTGAGCGTGCTTTAGCTCGTATCTTTTTTTATTTTGTCTAGCTCTTTTTTCAGCTGATTTTGAATTTGCCATATATTTCTCTCTAATTGGTGGAGGCGGCGGGATTCGAACCCACGTCCGTCATCACTTTCCCCTAGCATCTACATACATAGATTCATCAATTAATCTCGCATTAGTATAACCTGATGATCAAGACATACTAAGCAAAGCCAGTAAATTCTCCCCATTTCTTGGCAAAAATGAGGTATATCCTACATTAATGACTATTTAAACCCGTAGTAGGCTACAGTTTTAAACAGGTTGACTTTAAGCAGCCAATCTATAGTTGTAATTATCTGCAACTAATTTTTTGAACAATTTTAACGAGGTGTGTTCATTCTCGGTATGCACTTCGGGTTCCATGGTAGACGTCAAAGCCAAATACGCCCCCGAGCGAGAGATAATAATACCTATTTGAAGTTTTTTAAAGCTCTTTCTTTATCTCTGTTTATATCTGCAATTTTTTTAGAAGCCTTTTTATCATAATTTTTCTTACCTCTTGCTAATGCTAGTTCAAGCTTAGCTAGAGTTCCCTTCCAAAAAAGTTTAACTGGTACGCATGTTTGTCCTTTGGCAGAAATAGCAAAAAGTATTTTTTTTACTTCCTTTTTATTCAGGAGAAGTTTTCTAAACCTTAAAGGATCAACACCTTCTTTTTGGTTAATAAATTTAACTGGATCTATTCTTGAACCAACTAGCCACAATTCATTTTTAATATCTTTTATGTATGACTCTTTAAGATTTAATTTCCCTTCTCGTAAGGATTTAACCTCCCACCCCTCTAAAAGCAATCCAGCTACAAAAGTTTCATCTAAAAAATAATCAAACCTTGCTTTCTTATTGGATGCTATAGTTTTACTATTCATAAATATGATTTTACAAGATAAGGCTAAACTTTTTTCTTATCTAGGACTTTTGCCATTTATTTTCATTCCAATAATAGTTTGGATAAATCCTTCAATGCCTGGATTTTTTATTACATCATTCATGCTTTGGTCACAATATATGGCAATTTTTTTAACTGGTACTCTATGGGCGTACGCGTTGATGCAAAAAAAAGGAATTATTCCATCAGTATTTCTATTTAGCCTCGCAACATTAGTAGTATTAACTTTAAAGGTATTCCCCATAAATAACCTTATTCAAATAAATATTGTTTTAATCACTTTGTTGTTAGTTTATGAGGGAATATATTTTTTTGAAAAAAAATTAATCAAATCAGAAAAGTGGTATCAAGACTTAAGGTTTTTTTTAACTTTTGCAGTTAGGATTTGCCATTTAGTTATGATTGCGTTTATATTTACTTATCAATAATTATCTGAAACATGCAAAGTAATACTAGGTGGAACAATAATTTAGCATTCTTACTAGCGGCAACAGGTTCGGCTGTTGGACTTGGAAATATTTGGGGATTCCCTTATAAGGCTGGAGAAAACGGTGGAGGACTCTTTGTCTTGCTTTACATTTTCTTTGTTATTTTGCTCGGATTACCTGTATTTATGGCAGAAGTCGCCATAGGAAAGATTGGAAAAAAAGACCCAGTATCGGCAATGATAAATACTGCAGACAAAACAAACTCGACCAAGAATTGGAGAGTTGTAGGTTACTTGGGAATTTTATCGAACCTATTCATAGGTGGTTATTACGCTGTTATTGCTGGATTAGTAATAAATTATGGTTTTATATCAGCGTCAGGTTTCATTGGCAAAGATCCTACAGTTATTTATGACACTGAAATTTCAAGCTTTGTAGAAATGACATTTTGGTTTCTTCTATTCCTTGCTTTAACAGGATTTGTGCTAGCTAGAGGAATAGAAAAAGGTATAGAGTCATCAATGCGTATTCTTATGCCTACTTTATTTTTCTTAATAATTTTAATGGTAGGTTATGGAGCATACAGAGGTGATATGAGTGCTGCACTTTCTTATTTATTCTCTTGGAAAGCTGAACAATTTTCTGCCGCGACAATGCAGGCCGCAATAGGACAGGCATTCTTTTCGTTAAGTATAGGTATGGGGACACTCATGGCATTTGGATATTACATGCCTAAAGAACAAAAAGTACCTGGCGCATCATCTATTGTTGTAACAGCGGATACTTCAGTAGCTCTTCTTGCAGGACTTGCAATTTTCCCATTGGTATTTGCATTTCCTTTTTTGGATCCAAATGCAGGAACAGAGCTCGTTTTCAAAACAATGTCCACAGCTTTTGCTGAGTTAGGTGCAATTGGTCAGTTTGTGGGGCCGCTTTTTTATCTTTTACTTGCAGTGGCAGCGTTAAGTTCAATGATTTCAATTCTTGAACCTAGTGTTCTATGGGTTCAAGAGCGAATGCCAACTACAAGAACTCGTGCAACATTTATAGTAATAGCAATTTGTATAATTTTATGTCTCATAAGTGTGTCTGGATTTAATGTTTTAAAGGATTTTAAAGTTGGAAGTCTTGAGAATCCTTTTGAGATGATGAAATATATAGCCGATGACTTCTTACTTCTATTAGGAGGAACAGGTATCTCTGCATTTGTTGGGTGGAGACTAAGTAAAATCATTGATATGGAAAAATTAGGCTTTAAAAGCAAGCTTTTATTTTCAGCCTGGATTTTCATATTGAGATGGGTAAGCCCATTATTCCTGATGGTAATTTGGGTGCTAGGAAATCTTGAGAGAATATTCTTTATAAAGTTTTTCTAGATCTTTATTATTTCAATCTCTTTTAGATCACCATTATCATCAAATAACAGCTTTAGCTTTTTTTCAGATTGAATTTTTGAGCCGTTTTTTACTTGAAAATAATAATCCCATATATTTTCATCAAAAATATTTTGAAAACTTGGTTGACCCATAATAAAAGAGACTTGATCTTTGCTCATACCAATTTCAAGTCTATCAATATCGTCTTGTTTAAAAACAGTACCTTGAGTAACTGTTCTATTGTAAATACTTGTATTAGAGCAAGAAGCTACTACTAAGAATATAATTACGTAGATGAAAAACCTCATTTGACATAGAATAAATTGTATGGACGATAAAACCAACAAAAATTTACAAGAAGCTGGCTTAAAAGCTACTCTACCCAGAATAAAAATTCTTGAAATAATGCAGAGAACTGCAGGAACAGAAGATCATTACACAGCTGAAGATATATATAAAGAATTAGTAATGAATAGCTATGATATTGGATTAGCAACTGTATACAGAGTTTTGACACAATTTGAAAATGCGGGAATGGTCGTAAAACATAAGTTTGAAGAAAACAAAGCTGTATATGAGCTTAATGACCCCCAACATCACGATCATATGGTGTGCGTAGAGACCGGTGCTATTACAGAGTTCCATGATGAAACAATTAAAAAGAAACAAAGAGAAATAGCTGAGAAGCATGGGTATGATCTTTTAGATCAAAGTGTCATCTTATATGTCAGAAAGAAAAAGAACTAATAATTATTAATGGCAAAAAAAGATAATCAATCTCCAGAAGATAGTAAATCTACCGAAAATATTACTAAAGAAAATAAAGATTTAAATACTCTAAGTTACGAAGAGCTACTACAAAAAGTTAATGATTCACAAGATGAAGTCCTAAGATCAAGAGCAGAATTAGAGAATTTTAAAAAACGTACATCTAACGAAATTACAAACGCATTAAAATATGCTAACTCTGAACTATTATCATCATTAATTCCAATCATTACTTCTTTAGAAAAAGCTATAGAAAATTCAAAAGAAGAAAAAAATATAGACAAAGAGGGAATTTTGCTAATTTTAAATTCCTTTGAAAAAACTCTTGAAGATTTCAATATAGTACCTATAAAACCCACTGGTAAAGAGTTTGACCCCGAAAAACATGAAGCTGTTTCGACGGTCAATAATCAGGGGGAAAAAGATAATATTGTTATAGAAACTCTAGAACGGGGTTGGGAACTTAATGAAAGAGTTGTCAAACCTGCTTTAGTTGTAGTTAACAAAAATTAAAATTTTAAAAAAATGGGAAAAGTAATAGGTATAGATTTAGGCACAACAAATTCATGCGTTGCTGTTATGGAGGGTTCAGAACCTGAAGTTATTTCTAATTCAGAGGGTAATAGAACTACCCCGTCAGCAGTCGCTTACACATCAGATAATCAAATTCTTGTGGGTCAGGCAGCAAAAAGACAGGCTGTAACAAACCCAAAAAATACTCTGTTTGCAGTAAAAAGATTAGTGGGGAGAAAATTTAAAGATAAGGAAGTTCAAAAAGATATTAAATCTTGTCCATTTGGCATAGTCGAAGCAGAAAATGGTGATGCGTGGGTAGAAATTGAGGGTAAAAAGATTGCACCACCGCAGGTTTCAGCTGAGATTTTGAAAAAAATGAAAAAAACTGCCGAAGATTATCTCGGTTCAAAAGTTGATGGTGCAGTTGTAACTGTACCAGCTTATTTTAATGATTCTCAAAGAAAGGCAACTGAAGCTGCTGGGAAAATTGCAGGATTAGAAGTCAAAAGGATTATTAATGAACCAACTGCAGCTGCACTAGCCTTTGGATTAGACAAACTAAAAAAAGATGGAGTTATAGCTGTTTATGATTTAGGTGGAGGTACTTTTGATATTTCTATAATAGAAATGACTAATGTTGATGGAGAGTATCAATTTGAGGTTGTTTCAACATCTGGCGATACTCATTTAGGAGGAGAAGACTTTGACTCCATTTTAATTGAATATCTTGCTAGTGAATTCAAAAAAGAATCTGGCTTTGATCTCAATACAGACCCTATGGCATTACAAAGGCTTAAAGAGGGTGCTGAAAAAGCAAAAATTGAACTTTCTACATCAGAGCAAACAGAAATAAATCTTCCGTACATAACAGCAGATGCATCTGGACCAAAACATTTAGTGCAGAAATTAACTAGGGCAAAACTTGAATCATTGGTTGGAGATTTAGTAAAGAAAAGTCTCGAACCTGTAAAGACTGCTCTGAAAGATGCGAAATTAAGTCCCAAAGACATAGATGAAGTGATTCTAGTAGGTGGCCAAACTAGAATGCCCATGGTACAGAAAACAGTAACAGATTTTTTTGGGAAAGAGCCAAGAAAAGATATCAACCCTGATGAGGCTGTTGCTTTAGGAGCTGCAACACAAGGAGCTGTTCTTAGTGGAGAGAGATCTGATGTTCTGTTATTGGATGTTACACCCTTAACACTTGGTATAGAGACACTGGGAGGAGTGATGACGCCATTAATTGAGAAGAACACAACAATTCCTACCAATAAATCACAGGTATTTTCTACTGCAGAAGACAATCAAACAGCAGTTACAGTTCATGTTCTGCAAGGAGAAAGGAAGAAAGCAACAGATAACAAATCTTTAGGTCAATTCAATCTTACAGATATACCTGCTGCACCTAGGGGAACACCACAAATTGAGGTAACTTTTGATATTGATGCAAATGGAAAGATAGATGTTTCTGCAAAAGATAAATCTTCAAACAAAGCGCAATCTATCACAATACAAGGTGGCAGCGGTTTATCAGATGACGAAATTGAAAAAATGGTAAAAGATGCTGAGGCTAATGCAGAAGAAGACAAAAAATTTGAGGAACTTGTTGCTTCAAGAAATATGGCTGATAGCTTGGCGAGTGCCACAAAAAAAGCCATGGATGAAAATGCTGATGAACTTTCAGATGATGAAAAAAAATCATTGAACGAAGCAATATCAGCCGTAGAAGAAGCATGCAAAAAAGATGATAAATCTGTAATAGATAAGTCAGTTGAAGAATTATCTAAAGTAGCTCAACCTTTGTCCTCAAAGTTATACAAAAGCGATCAACCGGAATCTGAACCTGACAAAGGTGAAGGAAAATCTGACGAAGCAGTAGATGCTGAATTTAAAGAAGTTGATGAAGAAAAAGACAAAAGCTAAAAGTGAAAAGGGATTATTACGAAGTTCTTGGTGTATCGAAGAGCGCAACTCCTGAAGAATTAAAAAAAGCTTTTAAAAGACTTGCAATAAAATACCATCCAGACAAAAACCCAGGAAATAAAGAGGCTGAAGATAAGTTTAAAGAAGCAGCCGAAGCCTATGAAGTTTTAAATGATCCACAAAAAAGGACAACTTATGATCAGTTTGGTCATCAAGGCGTTAACTCAAACTTCGGTCATACTGGCTTTAATGACGTAAATATTAATGATATTTTTAATAATATTTTTGGTGGTGATGAAATATTTGGTGATATATTCGGCGATATTTTTGGTTCAAGTAGGAGAAGACCACCGAGAGGTAGAAATATTCAGATAGCTTTGGAATTAACACTTGAAGAAGCAGTTTTTGGAAAATCAATAGAAATAAAACTTCCTAATAACGGAAAAAAAGTTGAAGTTAATATACCTCCAGGGGTAGATATAGGAAACAAAATTAGACTTTCTGGAGAGGGTGAGCAAAGTCAATATGGGGGAGAAAATGGAGATCTTTATATTGTAATAAACCTCAAAAAACATTCTTTTTTCGAGAGAGAAGGAAATAATTTATATTGTGAAGTTCCGTTGAGATTAGATCAGGCGTTAGTGGGTGATGATATTGAAATACCAACCCTTACTAAGAAAATATTATTAAAGATTCCACCTGAAACACAAACTGGAAAAGTATTCAAGATCAAAGATAAAGGAGCGGGCTCACTGCACGGCAGAACGCAAGGAGATTTATTTGTAAGAGTTGTAGTTGAAATTCCAACTAATCTTTCTAGCAAAGACAAGAAGGAAATGATAAATATTTTTTCAAATATTAAAGAGAACTATCCTGAGCATAAAAGCTATTTAGATCAGCTGAATAAAAAGTTTGATGATTAATATTTCTTTACTTGGCTCATCTGGAAAAATGGGCAAAGCAATTTTACAGGAATCAAAAAAATTTAAGGATATCTATGTAATAGACGCTTTGGTTCACAGCAAATCAAAAAACTTAGGAAAAGACTCAGGAAAATTTCATTTCAATAAAAAAAATGGGCTGATATTTAAAAAAGATCCCTCTGAAAACACTGACTTAATAATAGATTTTTCTAATTCAAAACAAATAAACAGTAAAATTAAATTTTTTAAAGAATATAAAAAGCCTGTAATTTTTTGCTCAACAGGAATTGATAAAAAGAGTGAAAGACAACTGCATGCTTTATCAAAATTAATGCCAATTTTTATTGCACCTAATACATCAAAAAATATTTTTATTCTTGCAGCTCTTTTAAGAGACATTAAAACATCAAGTACAGAATATATTTCCATATCTGAGACTCATCACAAATCAAAAATTGATAGGCCCTCTGGGACAGCGATATTTTTGGCAAATCAAGTTGGAATCCCAAAAAATAAAATTAAGGTTACAAGAAGCACATCAAATAAAAGTATTCATAAAATTAAATTTATCTTCAATGATGAAACAATTGAAATTAAACATTCAATTAACAACAGAAAGGTTTTTGCAGAAGGTGCACTTAAAATTGCAAAATGGTTTTACCAAAAGCCTAAAAAACTTTATCATATGCAGACCTTTGTTGAGGAATTAAATGGAAAAAAATAGTTTAACAGTTGAAAAGCTTTTTGAACTTGGCGCACATTTTGGCCATAGAAAAAGATTTTGGAATCCAAACATGGAAGAATTTATCTTTTGTGAAAAAAATAATATTCACATTATTAATCTTTTTAAAACACAGGAAAAGTTACTAGAGTTTTACGATATATTCAAAAATTTGTCAGCAGTAGGAAATAAAATAATGATTGTCGGCACAAAAAGAGCTGCAAATACTTATGTAGAGTCTTTCGGCATAGAAACAGAAATGCCTTATATATCACATAGATGGCTCGGTGGAATGCTTACAAACTGGAAAACCATTAGAGTTCCCATCAATAAACTTCTAGAGTACGAAGAAAATAAAGCTTCTGGACAATTAGAAGGGATGATTAAAAAAGAGGCAGTCCAACTTGAAAAGGAAATGAAGAAGCTTCTTTTAAATTTCGATGGAGTAAAAGACATGAAAGGTTTGCCGGATGCTCTTTTTGTAATTGATGTTGAGAATGAAAAAATTGCCGTTCAAGAGGCCTTAAAAATGGGAATTCCTGTGTATGGGTTAGTTGACACTAACAGCAATCCAAATAATTTAACAAATTTTATTCCTATAAATGATGATTCTTCAAAAACTATTAAGTTTGTTCTAAATTATTTAGCTCAAGCAGTTAAAGAGGGCCAAGAATCAGCTAGAAAGCAAGGACTTGTCCAGAAACTGGAAGGTGAAGGAGGACCAAAAGTATTTTCTCTAAATTCTACAACTCAAAAAGTTCCAGCTAAAGCAGATAGTAAATCTCAGCAAGAAGATATATTAAAACCAACTACTGTTGAATCAGAGGAGGCAGTTGAAAAAGTTTCAAAAGCTGCAACCAAAGCAGCTCCTAAAAAAACAGCAGCCAAAGCAGCTCCTAAAAAAACAGCAGCCACAGCAGCTCCTAAAAAACCTGCAGCCAAAGCAGCTCCTAAAAAAACAGCAGCCAAGAAAAAATAATGATAACTGCTCAACAAGTCAAAGAACTTAGAGATAGAACAGGCATTTCAATGATGGACTGTAAAGATGCCTTAAGTGAGGCTAATGGTGATATAGAGAAAGCAATAGAGATACTCAGAAAAAAAAGCATTATTAAAGCCGAAAAAAAATCTACCAGAGCAACCAATGAGGGAGCTATAGTTGCTGGAGGCAGCTCAAATAATTATTTCTTAATCGAAGTAAATACTGAAACAGATTTTGCGGCAAATGATCAAGAATTCAAAAAATTTCTTACAGATTTAACAGAGTTTTGTAAAAGTAATAAGCTGAATGATTTAGATGATTTACAAAAAAAGTTTAATGATAAAACCTTGGAAATCATTCAAAAAATTGGAGAAAACATAAAAATTTCCTATTTTGAAAAAATCACTTCAGAAAATGATTCTGTTTACATGTATGTTCACTCTGATAATAAGCTTGCTTCTTTAGTACATCTTGAAAAAAATGATGACGAACTTGGAAAAGATATTGCTATGCAAGTTTCAGCAAATGCTCCTCTAGCTATTTATCCTGATGAGATAGATCAACAAATCTTAGATAAAGAAAAAGAAATTGCTTTAGCCACAACAGAAAATGAAAAAAAGCCTGATGAGATTAAAGAAAAAATTGTGATGGGCAAGCTCAAAAAGTTTAAAGATGAAAATTCTCTCACAGAGCAGGCTTTTATTAAAAACCCTGATTCAAAAATAAAAGATCTTCTCCGTGACAACAAAATTTTAGGTTTTCTCAGAAAAAAGGTTGGTGAGTGAGCTCCCAAACATATCAAAGAATACTTCTTAAATATAGCGGTGAAGCAGTAGCGGGAGATGAGGATCAAGGAATTGATCCAAAGGTTCTTCATTTTATGTCTAAAGAAATAAAAAGCATTGTTGACAAGGGAGTATGCGTTGGACTTGTGATAGGCGGAGGAAACCTTTTCAGAGGTGAAAAGCTTAATCAGGATGGAATGGATAGAGTTGCTGGAGATCACATGGGGATGTTGGCAACAGTTATGAATGGCATTGCTTTAAGAGACGCCTTAGAGAGAGATGGAATAAAAACTAGAGTTATGTCTGCTATTCCTATGCCTGGAATAGTTGAACATTTCGATAGGAGGATAGCAACTCAACTTCTTGAAGCTGGTTTTGTTGTTATTTTTACTGCCGGAACTGGAAATCCCTTTTTCACAACTGATACTGCTGCTTGTCTTAGGGGTATTGAAATTGGAGCAGACTTAATGTTAAAAGCGACAAAAGTTGATGGAGTATATTCTGACGATCCAAATTTAAATAAAGATGCAGAGTTTTACCCTTCTTTAACTTTTGACGACGCAATAGATAAAAAATTAAAAGTTATGGATACAACAGCATTAACTTTAGCTAGAGTAAACAATTTAAAAATTAAGGTATTTAACTTTAAGAAAGAAGGCGGTTTACTTGATATAGTAAATGGAAAGAAATTAGGTACATTAATTAGCAATGGATAAATACGAAAACATTTTAAATGACTGTGAGGCACGTATGGCTTCATCCCTAAAGAATTTCAAAGAATCCATACAAAAAATCAGAACTGGAAGAGCTAATCCAAATATGTTGGATGGCATTATGGTGGATTACTATGGAGTAGACACACCGTTAAATCAATGCTGTTCAATTACAGTTGAGGATTCAAAAACTCTTTCTTTAACACCATGGGATAAGGGGCTTGTTCAAGAAATTGATAGAGCAATACAAAAGTCTGATCTAGGTATAAATCCAACTGTTGCGGGTGAGGTAATAAGAATTATCATGCCACCACTTACAGAAGAATCAAGAAAAGATTTAATTAAGAAAGCAAAAGGAGAAGCGGAAAACGGAAGAGTAGCTATAAGAAACATTAGAAGAGATGCAATGACCTCGATGAAGAATTTAGAAAAAGGAGGAGAGTTAACTGAGGATGATATATCTGATTCAGAGAAAGATATTCAAGAAATAACTGAAAAATATATTAACTTAGTCGATCAGTCATTGGAGTCAAAAGAAAAAGATCTCCTTACAATTTAGTTGTGTCAGTAAAAACCGTAGCTATCGTAATGGATGGTAACAGAAGATGGGCTAGGCAGAATAATTTACCATTCTCATTGGGGCATCGCAAAGGTGTTGAAACTCTTGTAGAAATAACAAAAGAAGCCAAAAAAAAGAATGTAAAAAAACTAATTGTTTACGCATTTTCATCAGAAAACTGGTCTAGAGAAAAATTTGAAGTTAACTCACTGATGAACTTAATAAGCTTTGGTACTGAGGTGAAGTTAGATGAAATTATTAAAAATGAAGTTCGTATGGAGTTTATTGGAGACCTTGATTCAATACCGAAAAAAGCAAAAAAAGAGGTTGATAGGTGTGTAAGATCTACAAAAAATTTCTCTGATTTTACTCTTGTGATTGCTCTAAATTATGGAGGTGTATGGGATATTGTAAATGCATTAAAAAAAATATCTAAAAAGGGTGAAACTATTAATGCTAAAAACTTTTTAAAATTTACTGAACTTAAAGGTGAGGAAGTAGAAATTTTTATTAGAACAGGAGGAGAAAAAAGAGTGAGTAATTTTTTGTTACCTAACATTGGATATTCTGAGCTTTTCTTTTCTGATAAATTATGGCCTGATTTCAATGCCGAAGACTTTAATGCTGTTCTTGATGATTTTAAAACAAGGCAAAGAAGGTTTGGCAAATGAAGAAAATTTCAATTTTTGGTTTTACAGGGAATTTAGGCACTCAAGCCTTAGATATCCTTAAATCTTATAAAAACCAATTTGAATTTGATATTTTTGTTTGTGATAAAAATCTTAATCTTGCGGAAAGTGTTGTAAGGGAATTTAATCCAAAATCTATTTATTTCTCTTGTGAGGAAGCCAAAAAAGAATTTAAAAATCTCGGACTTAATGTCGAGATTCTTGATTGTATTGAAAGTGTTACTGAGAGAATAGAGAAGAGCCCAAGTGATATTTTCTTATCAGCTGTAAGTTCTTATGAGGCTCTTGAACTAACAATTGCGGCAGCAAAATCAGGAAAAAAACTTTTACTAGCAAATAAAGAATCATTAGTTGTTTTTGGTAAATTTATAATGGATACAGTTTTTTCATCTGGAACAGAATTGATTCCAATTGATTCAGAACATTTTTCACTTTTTTCATCTCTTAGGAATTTAAATAAAAATGATATAAAAAAGATCTTTATAACAGCTTCAGGCGGACCTTTTTTTGGACAAAATCTAGAACAAATAAAAAATAAAAAAGCAGTTGATGCTCTGAAGCATCCAACATGGAAGATGGGCGATAAGATTACAATTGACTCTGCTACTCTTACAAATAAATGCTTTGAACTAATTGAGGCAAAATTTCTTTTTGATTTAGATCCAGAAAAATTAGATATATTAATTCAACCCCAAAGCATTATTCATTCATTGATTGAATTAAACGATGGCTCTGTTGAGGCCCAATTATCAAAGCCAAGCATGATTATTCCACTTTCGTATGGACTGCTGGGTAGTAGATCAGATGAAGTAAGAAATAAATTTTCGTTAAATATGTTTGAGAACGAAATCAATTTACAATTAAAGTTCTTTCCTGAAGATAGAAAAGAATTATTAAAAATAACTAGGGAGATTATGGATTTTGGAGGCAACAGAGGACTCATTTTTGCAACACTGAATCAAATAGCGGTAAATAAATTTTTAAAAGATCAAATTAAATTTGGAGAAATCTATGAATTTATTTATAACAACTATTTTAATTTTGAAAAAAAAGAATTAGATACATTAGAGGACCTAAGGTCGACACATAAGGAAATACTTGAGAAATTAAATTAATCATGACAACAATTTTTGGGGCAATAATTCTCTTCTTAATACTGGTAACATTCCATGAGTATGGCCATTATTCAGTAGCGAGATTCTTTAAAATTAAAATTTTAAAATTTAGTATCGGCTTTGGTCCTGATATTTTTACCTGGAAAAACAAAGATAATGTTCGCTTTTCGCTTTCTTCAATTCCTTTTGGTGGGTATGTTGCATTTCATGACCCTCATGACGTAGAGAATTACAAAAAACTATCAGAATCAGAAAAAAAATATGTTTTGGCAAATCGTCCAGCACCAGAAAAAATGTTAGTTACATTGGCTGGCCCAATATTTAATTTCATACTTTCATTTGTAATTTTTTCGTTTGTTGCACTTTTTATACCTAAACAACCAGATGTATTAACTGCAAAATTTAATAAGATAGATGGTGAACAATATTTTAAAGTTATTTCAGTAAATGAAAGGCCCATTAAAAATGTACAAGATTTTGAAATAAGTCTTCTAAACTTGTCTGGTTTTACGGGGAATGTAGTATTTAACGTTTATGACTATTCAAGTGGCTCTTATAAAACTTTTCAAGAGGAGGTCAAGGACTTAGCATTTTCTGATGAACAGGCTCCATCAGCACATTTTTCAATAGAAGCTTTTAATGATTACTCTCCAATAATTGGATCAATAGCACAAGGAAGTATCGCTGAAGAATATGGTTTAAAAGACGGCGATAAAATTAACGTTTTAAATAATATCGAAGTGCTTTCTTTATCACAACTTAACAATCTTTTACAAAATAAAAAGCAAAAATCATTACAAATAGAAAGAGATGGAGAAATTTTGTTTCTTTCTCTACCAAGTATTGGGCAAGAAGAATACTATGGCATAGCTTTAAGTCCTGAAAGTAATAATTTTATAGATTCTTTAAGATATGGATGGGATCAAACTTTATTTTGGATAGTAAATACCTTTAAGTTTCTTGCAAAAATGATCACTGGCAATTTGGGTGTAGAAAATTTAAGTGGGCCAGTTGGAATTGCTAAAGTTGCCGGCGATTCTTTAAATTCTGGTTTAATACCTTTCCTGCTTTTAACAGCTATTTTAAGTATAAGTCTTGGCGCATTTAATCTCTTGCCACTTCCAATGCTTGACGGTGGTCAATTTTTGTTTATCTTATTTGAGGAAGTAATAGGTATAACAATAAATATGAAACTAAAAGTTGCTCTTTTCAATCTAAGCTATATGTTCATCCTTGCTTTGTTTATATTTGTTGTTTACAACGATTTAATGAGAATATTTTGAATAAACTGAGATTTTTAATTCTTTTCTTATCCAGCTTTTGTTTTGGAGCTCCAATAGTTGTCGAGGATATCAGATTAGTTGGGCTTCAAAGAGTCTCTTTAGGGAGTGTATTGGATACTATTCCTGTAACTATTGGAGATAAGGTCGATGAAACAGATTATAAAAGAGTTATAAAGACACTCTTTGATACCGGTCAATTCGACGACGTACAAATTTCTGTAGAGGGAAAGATTATTTTTATTAAAGTTCAAGAAAGACCAACGATATCGGGTATCGAAATAGAGGGAAATTCTGCTATTAAGACTGAAGATTTATTGGCTGCTCTTGCATCTGAAGGCGTATCTGAAGGTTCGGTTTTAAAGAGAGTTACTCTTGATTTGATAATAAAAGGATTGCAAGCACAGTACTCACAACAAGGAAGATATGGAGCTTCTGTAGAAGTAAATCAAGTAGAGAGACCTCGAAACCGAGTTGATGTAGACATAGATGTAGATGAAGGTACGCCTACAACTATAACTTCTATAGAAATAATTGGTAATCAGGAGTTTACAGACGATGATTTAAAAGATATTTTTGAACTTTCAGAGGGAAATATTATATCTGTTTTTACTGGAGACAATAAATACACCAGAGAAAAATTAAGAACAGATTTGGAAAATCTTGAAGCTTATTATAAAGATAGAGGATTCCTTCAATTCAGCATTGATTCATCGCAGGTATCAATAAGTAGCGATTTGGAAGAGCTTTACATCACTTTAATTCTCGCAGAAGGTGAACAATATAAAGTTGGCGAAGTAAATATTTCAGGTGAGTTACCGCTTGAGAGAGAATTTTTTGAAAAATTAATAAATATTCCTGAGGGATCTACATACTCAGAATCAATAATCACAAGCTATGAGGAATTTTTTGCAAACATTCTTGGTAATGAAGGTTATACATTTGCTGAAATAGATGGTGTGCCTACTACAAGCTCAGAAGACAAAATCACAGATATTACCTTTGTATTTAATCCTGGCAGAAAAAATTACACAAGAAGGGTGATATTCCGAGGCAATGATTTTACAACTGACGAAGTTTTGAGAAGAGAAATGAGACAGTTTGAAGGAGCACCTGCTTCAAATCAATTAATTGAGCAATCTAAGCTTTTTTTAGAAAGAACAGGTTATTTTAAAACTGTTAGCGTTGAAACAGTTCCAGTTCCTGGGGAAGAAGACAAAGTTGATGTGGTATTTGATGTTGAAGAGCAACAATATGGAAATATTATAGGTGGTTTCAGTTATTCTCAGTTTGGCTTTTCATTTAACTTCAATGTTCAGCAAAACAACTTTTTGGGGAGCGGAAATACTGTGGGCATTGGACTGCAGACCAGTGATTACTCCAATAATATCTTTCTTCAATATGAGAATCCTTACTATACAGTTGATGGCGTAAGTAGAGGATACTCGATAAATTATCGTGAATTTGACTATGGATCATTTGGTCTATCAGAGTATAACACTGAGTCATATGGACTAGGATTAAATTTAGGATATCCAATTTCTGATATTCAAAGACTAGGTTTAAATATTTCAGCAGATCATACAGAATTACAAAGCGGATCTTTAACCTCTAGAGAAGTTTTAGATTTTGTCGAAACAGAAGGGACTGTTTTTGATACTTTGAAATTACAGGGTTACTGGACAAGGGTCACTCTTAATAGGGGAATATTTCCTACCAAAGGTTCTTCAAACTCTATATCATTTCAAACTACTGTTCCTGGTTCAACTTTAAACTATTATCGTGTTGATTATAGAAATGAGTTCTACCAACCTCTAGGAGGAGATTTTGTCTTTAAAATCTCATCAAGATTTGGCTATACAGGGATTTATGGTGATACTGAGATTCCTCCTTACTTTGAAAATTTCTATGCAGGTGGTCCATACTCAATTAAAGGCTACGAAACAAATAGTCTTGGTCCAAGAATAACTCAGGTGCCATGTTATGAATACGTATCAGCGGAGGATTATTGTCCGCCACTAATTGATAATGATTTTGATGGAGAGCCAGATACGCCATACTACAATCAGTACAGCACATATAACATAAATAGACCAATTGGAGGTAATGTACTTACTGAGACAAGTCTCAATCTTATTTTTAAAGTCCCATTTGTTGAAGATCAATCTCAATTCCGTTCTGCATTTTTTATTGATTTGGGAAATGTTTTTTCTACATACTGTTACCCTTATCAAAACCAGTGTTTTGAACCAAGTGTTGAAGAGTTAAGAGGTTCTTATGGATTAGGAGGAAGCGCTATAACACCATTTGGTCCAATAAGTGTATATTTTGCTGTCCCATTCAACAATGATCCTTTTGACAGAACAAAAAGGTTTGAATTCACTGTAGGAAATAAGTTCTAAAATTCCTCGATTATTCAAAAAAAGTCATATAAAATAGCGAACTTATATGAATAAACTATTAATTGCATTTATCTTAATCTTTTCACTTGGAACTAATGCCGAGGGCACATTCGTTTTAAATGCTGAAGGTGCAATGCTCAATACACAATACGCTAAAGACGCATTCAAAGAATTAGAAGAAGACTCAGATTTTGTTGCGGATAAAGAGAGATTAGAGCTACTTCAATCTGAGGGCCAAGAGTTAGTTGAAAAGTTTCAGAAAGATAATGAAACACTATCTGATGAACAAAAACTGGATGTGCAAAAGAAAATTCAAGATAAGCAAAATGAGATTCAATTTTTAGCAAATAAATTACAGACAAAACAGCAAGAAGCTGCACAAGCAGTAGTTGCTGCTCTAGCACAAGACTTCCAAGCTGTTTTAAGTGAATTAATAAATGCAAAGAAAATAGAATTAGTAGTTACACCTCAATCACTTTTTTATGCTAAACCAGAATTAGATATCACAGATGATGTTACTTCAGGTCTTGATGTCAGGTTAGCTAAAAAATCTGAAGAATAATCTAATTAATGCCCACTCTTACCTTAAGAGATATCGCATCATTAATCGACGGTGAAGCAAAAGGTAATGTTGACTTAACTATTAGCCATCTCTCAGAGACACAAAGATGCAAAAATGACCAAATCTGTTTTATTAAAGATGAAAGTTTCATCTCTAAACTTTCAGAAGATGCAGGCGCAGTAATACTTTCTCCAGAAATAGCTAAAAAAGTAAAAATTAAAAATCAAATAATTGTTGATGATCCGTATCTTGGCTATGCAAAGGCATCAAAATTATTTTTTGAACTCTCCCAAAGTTATGAAAAAACCGAGCCTGAAATTGGCGAAAATTTTATTAGTGGAGAGAATGTCTCTATTGGTCATAATTGTGAAATTGGAAAGAATGTAAAAATTCATGACAATGTTTCGATATATCCAAACACTAAAATTGGTGATGATGCAGAAATACACTCAGGTAGTGTTATTGGATCTGATGGTTTTGGTTTTGCAAAAGACAAAAATTTAAATAAATGGATAAAAATTTATCAACTTGGATCAACTATTATTGGAAATGACGTAGAGATAGGTGCAAATTGCACAATAGATAGAGGAGCTATAGGAAACACTCATCTTGCAAATGGAGTAAAATTAGATAATCAGATTCATATTGCTCATAATGTAATTATTGGCAAAAATACTGCTATAGCTGCACAAACTGCTATAGCTGGGAGCACAAAAATTGGTGATAATTGCCAAATAGCTGGACATGTTTCTATAGTTGGTCACATTGAAATTTGTGATGATGTTGTTATTTTGGCAAAGTCGTTTGTAACTAAGTCACTTTTAAAATCAGCTGTATATAGTGGGGTTTTGAAAGTACAGGAACATACGAAAACACTTAAATTAATTGCGAAGTTGAATAGATGAAAGTAGAAGCTTTTTTACCACATAGAGATCCTTTTTTATTTATTGACGAGGTTATTGAAGTATCTAATGAAAAAATAGTTGCAAAAAGATTTGTTTCGCCTGAAGAGGAATTTTTCAAAGGACATTTCCCAGATTTTCCAATTATGCCAGGAGTTTTAATTCTCGAAGCAATGGCACAAAGTTGTGGATTATTGGGTTCACACATAATGAAGCAAGAAGCTACTAAAGATTCAGTTTATCTACTTTGCGGAGTAGAAAAGGTAAGATTTAGACAAAAAGTGCTACCAAACGATACTTTAAAATTTGAATCGAAGGTTATAAGCTCTAAAAGAGGTATCTGGAAATTTGAATCATCTGCCTTCAAAGAGGATAAATTAGTTTGTTCTGCAGTGATTATTTGTGCCGATAGAAGTTTAAATGAGTAATATCCATCAAACAGCAGTAATAGACAAAAATGCTAAAATTCATGAAAGTGTAAAAGTTGGACCATATTGCGTTATTGGACCTGGAGTATCAATTGGTAAAGATTGCATTTTAAAATCTCATGTTGTTGTAAATGGCCCAACTAAGATTGGTTCTAATAACGAGTTTTTTTCTTTTTCTATAATTGGAGAAGATACTCCGGACTTGAAGTATCAAGGGGAAAAGACATATTTAGAGATTGGTAATGGAAATACATTTCGAGAATTTTGTAAAGTTCATAGAGGTACTGCAGCTGACTTAGGTTTTACAAAAGTCGGCAACAAAAACCTTATCATGCCTGGGGTAATGATTGCCCATGACTGTGTTTTAGGAGATCACAACATTTTAGTTGATAATTGTGCATTAGCTGGACACGTAAAGATTGGTGATTACGTAACTTTAGGGGGATATACTTTGATACACCAATTCTCTCAGTTGGGTTCTTATAGTTTTACTGGAATGGGTTCTCAAATAACAATGGATGTTGCTGCTTATACACGTGTTGCAGGCAACCCTTTGAAATTATTTGGAATCAATACAATTGGTTTAGAGAGAAAATCTTTTTCTAAAAATCAAATTTCTAATATCAAAGACGCATTTAAGATTTTCTTTAAGAGCAAATTAAATTCTGAAGATGCAATTGCTGAATTAGAAAAAAAATTCTCGAAAGATGAAGATGTAAAAATATTCATCACATCCGTAAAAAAATCTTCAAGAGGAATTCATAGATAGTTGAGCATTAAAGTTGGAATTGTTTCTGCAGAACCTTCAGGAGACCTTCTAGGAAGTAGATTAATTGAACAAATAAAAGATAAATTTGGGGACATTGAAGTTATTGGTGTCGGTGATGGAGATCTTTTACAGTATGGCACATCAAATAATAGAAAAATAATCGAAGTCATGGGATTTATTGATCCTCTGAAAAATTTTTTTAACATCAAAAAGTTTCAAAAAAAACTAATTAAACAATTTAAAGACGAACAAATAGATATTTTTATTGGTATAGATGCTCCTGATTTTAATTTTGAAATTCATAAACAATTAAACAGAGAAAATATCTTAACAGTCCACGTAGTATGTCCATCTGTTTGGGCATGGCGTAAAGGTAGAGCAAAAAAATTTAAATTCGTTGACTATATGCTCTGTTTATTTCCTTTCGAGCTTGATTACTGTAGAGAAGTGAATAAAGGAGCACTATGCATTGGACATCCTCTTTTAACCAATAAAAATCTTTACACTGGTGGTAAGGAAGACGAGCTGATATGTCTTTTGCCAGGAAGTAGAAAGTCAGAAATCGAACACCATTTACCAGTAATGATAAAAAGCTTTAAGTTGTTTTCAGAAAACACAAAATTTAAAGCAATTATTCCTGCATACGACCAAGCAACACTTGAGTTAATTAATGCTTATATAAAAAATGAGGTTAGTATTAGCGCAAAAGTAGTAAAAGCTAGAGAGATAATGAGAGAGGCCTCTCTTGCAATATGCTGTTCTGGAACTGCTACATTAGAATGTATGCTTGCTGAAATTCCAACAACTGTTATTTATAAAACTAATTTAATTAATTATTGGATTTATAAAATTTTGGTGAATGCTAAATTCGTAGCATTACCTAACCTAATAGCAGGAAAACAAGTTATGAAAGAGCTTCTGCAGAATAAAATGACTGTAGAAAACATTGTTGAGGATATGAAAAATAATTTTAAAAATAAAGAAAAAATTTCAATTGAACTCAAAGAGGCTTCGAACGTATTAATAGAACCAAATTTTTCAGGATTTCTTGATCAAATTAATGATTATTGCAGGCGTTGATGAGGTAGGAGTTGGTTGCCTTGCTGGGCCAGTTGTTGCGAGTTGTGTAATTCTTCCTGAACAAATAAATGAAATATTTAAAGATTCTAAAAGCACTTCAGAATCTTTAAGATCTAAACAATTTCAATTTCTGAGAAGAAATACTTATGCATCTATAGGTCTTTGCACTCCTCAAGAAATTGATGAAATGAATATTCTTAATGCTACGCATCTTGCTATGAAAAGGGCAATTAATAATATCCAGATAAAACCGGAAAAAATACTAATTGATGGTAAATATGTTCCAAGTGGACTATTAAATGCTGAAGCTTTTATTGGTGGCGATAAAGTCCATCAACAAATAAGTGCGGCGTCAATTTACGCGAAACATTTTAGAGATTATTTGATGAGCCAATACGCACAGATATTCCCTAAATATTATTTTGAAAAAAATAAAGGATATCCCACTCAAATGCATAAAGAGGCAATAATTGAATTTGGCCTATCAAAGATTCATAGAAAAAGTTTTAAAATGAAATGATGTCTGAATTTGTACACCTACAGGTGAAATCTCATTATAGTTTGAGATCTGGATTGCCTACTCCGAAAGATATTGTTGATGCAGCTCAAAAAAAAGGACTAAAGGCGGTCGCTATGACTGATAAAAACAGTTTTTTTGGCATCATAAAGTTTTATAATTACGCAATATCAAAAGGTGTAAAACCAATTTGCGGGGTTGATTTTGACATCGAATCAAACTTAAAGGGTCTTACTAAAGGGCTATTGCTAGCAAAAAATAAAAAAGGTCTGGAAAAGTTATTTTCATTGAGTACAAAAAGTTACTTACAAGCAAATAAGGGAATAAAGATAAACGAAAATGAAATACTGACCCTAAGAGACGACATTATTTTTATTTTACCCTCTGATAATTTCTCGATTTTTAAATCAACTGATATTCAACAAGGAAAAGATGTTATAGCTACTATTGGTGCACTAAAAAACACTTTCTCATCTAATCTATATTTAGGTGTAACGAATTATTCTGATGATGCTTACGATGAAAATTCCTCAAATTTAATAAAATTTTGCTCAGAAAAAAATATTCATGCTGTTGCATTAAATGATGTGCATTTCATTAAACAAAGTGATTACTTAAACCATCAAGCAAAAGTAGCGATAAATACAGGAACACATCTTAGAAGTGAAATGGAAAACCCAAGCTGCTCTAAAGAGCAATACTTTAAAACTTTTGATGAAATGAAATCTAATCATAAAGAAGATTTATTACTAAATACCTTTGAAATTGCAAAGCAATGTAATGTTTTTTTGAGTGAGGAAGAATATTTCCTTCCTTCTTATCAAATAGAGGAAGAAATTTCATTAGCCCAACATCTCGAGAATATTTCAAAACAGAGACTAGAGGAATATTTTAAAGAGAATGAAAAACTAGATAAAGATGTTTATAGAAAGAGATTAGCGTCTGAATTAAACATAATCATAGAAAAAGACTATCCAGGATATTTTCTTATAGTTATGGATTTTGTTAAGTGGGCAAAACAAAATTCTATTCCTGTGGGACCTGGAAGGGGATCGGGCGCAGGATCACTTGTAGCTTTTGTATTATCAATTACCGAACTTGATCCATTGAAGTATGGACTTATTTTTGAAAGATTCTTAAATCCGGAGAGGATGTCTTTTCCTGACTTTGATATTGATTTTTGCATTGAAGGAAGAGATAACGTTATTGATTATGTAAAAAATAAATATGGTGAAAAGTCTGTTGCACAAATTGGGACAATTGGAACAATGGCAGCGAAAGGAGTAATTAGAGATGTAACAAGAATTCTTGATAAGCCATATGGTTTTGGAGATAAGTTAGCAAAGCTTGTACCAGATACTCCAGGAATTTCACTTCTTGAATCTATATATGGAGAGGTTTTTGTTGATAAAAATGGTGATGTTTACATAAAAGGAGTTCTTCAGGAAGATTTAAAAGGTCTAAAATCTGATGAAGCTGGTAATGTCTCAAAAGATGGAAAAATTGTTGAGAGCTTAAGAAATTCAATACCTAAAAATACTAATTACACTATTCCAACTGAAAGCAACGAATTAAAAAAACTAAGGGAAGAAGATGATGAGGCAGCAGAAATAATCGAACTTTCTCTTGCACTTGAAGGTAGAGCTAGAAGTATAGGGAAGCATGCTGCAGGTGTAGTTATTGCACCAAATGATATTCATGAATTTACACCATTGCACTTTGATGAGGAGACTGATTCCTTAGCAACTCAGTTAGATATGTATGACGTTGAAGAAAGCGGTCTTATTAAATTTGATTTCCTGGGATTAAGAACATTAACAGTAATCAATAATGCTGTTAAATCTATTGAAAATATTGAACCTGATTTTAAATTAAAATCTATTTCTTTTGATGATAAAAAAGTTTTTCAATTACTGAAGTCAGGTAAAACTAAGGGCATCTTCCAACTTGAATCTAGAGGCATGGTTGATGTTGTAAAGAGAATGAAACCAGAAAATTTCTCCGACATTATTGCACTTGTTGCTCTTTATAGACCAGGACCAATGGAATCAGGAATGTTAGATCAATATATCAAAAGAAAATTAGGTAAATCTGAAGTTACTGTGCAGCATCCTGCGTTAAGAAAAATTTTAAATGAGACATATGGTGTTTTTGTTTATCAAGAACAGGTGATGGAGGCAGCACAGGTTTTAGCATCATATTCACTTGGTGATGCTGACAACTTACGAAGAGCTATGGGTAAAAAGAAAGCAGATGTTATGGAACAAGAAAAAGGAACATTTGTTAAAGGCTGCGAGCAAAATAATATAGATGTACAAAAAGCAGGAGAGATCTTTGAAAATATAGAGACTTTTGCAGGTTATGGATTCAATAAATCACACTCAGCTGCGTATGCTTATCTTGCTTATCAAACTGCATACCTTAAAACACACTTTACAGCTCATTTCTTAGCTTCTGTTCTCACATCAGAGCAAGATAAAACAGATAAGCTAGAACCCCATATCAAAGATTGCGAAGTAATGAAGGTTAAAATTATTCCACCAAATATTAATTCATCAAAAGATACTTTTTTAGTAAATAAAGATAATTGCATTGAATATAGCCTTGCAGCACTAAAAAATGTTGGAAGGAAATTTGTTCAGGATTTATGTGAAGAAAGAGTAAAGGGAGAATTTAAAAGCATGATGGATCTAGCCTCAAGAGTTGATTTGCGCAAAGGTGGAAAAAGAGCATTGGAAAGTATGGCAAAGGCAGGAGTTTTTGACGATTTGTGCGGCAGAAATGAGGCAATAAGTATGATTTTAAAAGTTCTTGAAGCATCAGATCAAATTCATTCCAGTAAAGAAACTGGTGCAGTTGATATGTTCGGTGATGTAAGCCTAGTTGATATTTCTGGTTATAAAATAGAGGAATTTACTGAATCAGAGCTTTTAAATAAGGAATTAGAGTGCTTTGGTTTCTATTTTAGTCAGCATCCACTGATAACAATTAGAAATTGCATTTCTTCTATAACTAAACCGATCAATAAATTGCAGGTATCAGGCCAAGAAAAATTTTTGCCAGTTCTTATTCATAAAAAAAGGATACGTCAGAAAGGTTCTCAAGTCTCAATCTGGCTAGAAGTATCAGATGAAACAGGTAACTTAGATGTTTCAATTCCAAGAGAGCTTCACGACAATAAAAAAGAACTTTTTAAAGAAAATTCAATTGTAATGCTCAAAGGGAAGTTTTCACATGATGATTTTAGAGAAGATGCAAGAATAAGGATGAGAGCTACTGATATCATGTCAATTGAGGATTCAAGGAATCATTTGACAACAAAGCTATGTTTGGAAATAGACAGAGCAAATATGAAAAAGATAGGAAATGGACAATTTCCAGAGCTTAAAGAATTAGAGTCGGATAAAGGCGTTGATGTTTTCATAAGAATTAGCGATGAGGAGTTAAATTTATCTTCAGAATTTAAAGTTGACAATTTTAAGATTTCTCTGGAGGATAGTACGTTCGAAAAGCTAAATAAGCTTTTCGGTGAAGAGAAATATAAGCTTTATTAATATGGAACAATATTTAGATTTTGAACAACCAATTTATACCTGTCTTGAGAAAGTAGAGGAGCTTAAAAAAGCTGTTCCAGCTCCAAAAAACTTGGCTAAAGAGATAAAAAGATTGGAGGCTTTAGCAAAAGAAGAAACAAAGAGAATATACGAGAACCTTACACCTTGGGAAAAAGTATTGGTAGCAAGGCACCCCAATAGACCACATACAGCTGATTATATTGCTAATGTATTCACAGAATTTGAAGAAATTCATGGTGACCGCAGATCTGAAGATGATAAAGCTATAGTAGCAGGGGTTGGTTTTTTTGATGGACAGCCAGTTGCTGTTATAGGGCATGAAAAAGGAAGGGAGACTGCCGAAAGAGTTGAAAGAAATTTTGGTATGCCACATCCTTCTGGTTTTAGGAAAGCCAATAGAGTAATGAAGCTTGCAGAAAAATTTTCCTTACCTTTAATTACCTTAATTGATACACCTGGTGCTTATCCTGGTGTAAAAGCAGAATACTCTGGTCAGCATGAGGCTATTGCCTCAAGTCTAGAATTAATGTCAGATTTAAAAACTCCCATAATTAATATCGTAATTGGCGAAGGTGGTTCTGGTGGCGGTTTTGGCATTGGCTTAGCTGACACAATTGGAATGTTAGAGTATTCCATTTATTCAGTTGCTTCTCCAGAGGCATGTGCCTCAATCTTATGGCGGACTGCTGAAAATGCTGAAGAAGCAGCAGATGCATTAAAGCTTGATGCTACAAATTTAAAAAAGTTAGAGATAATTGACACAATTATCAAAGAGCCTACAGGTGGAGCACACAGAAATCATATTCAAACATACGACAATATTAAAAAGTTTATTAAGTCTGAGTTAGAAAGATTCAGCAAAGAATCTATCGATCAATTAACTGAAAATCGATACCAAAAATTTCTAAAAATTGGCGCCTAATTAATGACATTCATTTATGAAGAGGATAAGAGCTTAATTCTTAACGCATCACGTATTTATGTCTCATATAGTGGTGGCGCTGACTCAACGTATGCACTAGTTAAGATGAGAGAATACCTTGATAGTGTAAAACTTACTTCTAAATTAACTGCATTGCACTTCAATCATGGAAATAAACAAAGTGGTGCGTTTGAAAGTCATTGTAATGACTTTTGCAATGAACTGAATATCAATTTTGAATCACAAAATATAAAGGTTGAAGTTTCTGGCGAGGGTTTTGAAGCTGCAGCAAGACTAAAGAGAATGAATATTTTGAAGTCTTTGGCTGAAAACTCTTTGATAATCCAAGGGCATCACTCAGATGATCAGATAGAAACAGTTTTGTTCAGAATTATAAGAGGTACTGGTCTTAAGGGAATATCTGGGATTCCAAGAGTAGCTAAAGTTGGTGAAAATAAAATTTTGCGTCCGTTTCTAAAAGAAACAAAAGAAAATATTCTTGAGTTTCTATCTAAAAATAAAATTAATTTTATTGAAGATCATACAAATAATGATATTTCCTACAGTAGAAATTTTCTAAGAAAAGAAGTTATTCCAAGAATCAAGGATAAGTGGCATTCAATAAATGAAAATGTTTCTAAGATGACAGAAATTACCAAAGATCAAAACTCACTTTATGAGCACTATCTAAAGGATAAAATTGATGATTTAAAGGATGATGGTGGATTAACTATTGAAGGGCTAAAGAAATTAGATACATTTGAAAGATCGGAGGTTATTAGATTATGGTTAGATATGGAATTAGTTACCACTCCTAATCACAGCCAAATGAAAGAAATTGAAAAATCTTTCTTTCAATCAAGACAAGATGCAAATCCTGTAATAAAATTTGAAAGAAGCGATAGGCAAAGAGTAGGCGTAATACTGAAAAAAATTAATAAAACCTTAGTAATGGAGAAATTTGATGAGTAGTGACAAAGTATTATTTGAAGAGCAAGATGATATTGCAATTATAAAATTAAATAGACCTGAAAAAAGAAATGCTTTGGATCCTGAAACAGTTTTGTTATTCAATGATTATTCAAAAAAAGCAAAAGATAAAAAATATAAATCTATTGTAATTACTGGAAATGGAGGTGCCTTTTGTGCAGGTGCTGATTTAAGACCCTCAGGGGACTCAATGGGCTGGGAAAGCGTTGAGAAAGCACTCAATGAGGGATACCACATTGGATTAAATAATCTCATCGAAATGGATAAAGTAGTTATTGCAGCAGTGGAAGGACCATGTGCAGGTATTGGATGCGCATATTATATGAGTTCAGATATTGTTTTCATGGGGCAGTCTAGCTTCTTTCAAATAGGTTTCTCAAAAATTGGACTTATTCCAGATGGTGGTTCGACATGGCTTCTTCCAAGAATTGTTGGCTATCAAAGAGCTTTCAGAATGGCTTCTGAAGCTCAAAGAGTATCAGCCGAAGAATGTAAGAGTCTAGGCATGTGCGCTGAAGTCGCTGCCGATGGAAAAGTTTTAGAGGATGCAATTGAAATGGCAAAAGTTTATGCAGATTTTGCTCCAATAGCCCTAATGCGAACAAAACAACTGATGAGAGAAAGCTTCACTAGGTCCTATTATGATCAATTAAAAGAAGAAGCTAAACTCCAAGACGATCTTGTCGGTAGTAAAGATAACCTTGAGGGTGTCGCTGCATTCGTTGAAAAAAGAAAAGCAAAATTTACAGGCGAATAATTAATCTCTTAACATTTCAATATGAGGAATATTATCTTCAAGGTACTCTTCACTACATTTAACAAAACCAAACTTTCCATAATATTTTTCTAAATAACTTTGAGCTGATATTCGCACTGAGCCAAGTTTTTCATTTTCAACAATTTCTAGTGCTTTCAAAATTATAGCTTCAGATAAACCTCGCTTACGATGGGCCTCTTTTGTCACGATTCTTCCAAAAGACACCTCATCAAACCTAGTTTTTGGTGGATTTATTCTAAGGTAACTTGTAATTTCGCTATCCTCTTCAATCCATAAATGAGTACCAACTTCATCAAGCCCATCTAAATCTTGATATGGACAATCTTGTTCAACAACAAAGACTTCAACTCTTAGCTGCATGATTTTATAAAGTTCAAACTTGTCTAAATTATGAAACTTTTTTATGATTACGGATTCTAATAAAGAAGACATTTAAGAATTATGAAAGAAAGTTTCTATGATTTCAAAGCAAACGACATTGCAGGCAATGAAGTTTTGATGAGTGATTATAAAAATAAAGTTGTTTTAATTGTTAATGTCGCAAGTGCTTGTTACTTTACACCGCAATACAAAGGTATGGAGAAACTTTATAAATCATTCAAAGAGAAGGGTTTTGAAGTATTAGGTTTTCCTTGCAATCAGTTTGCAGAGGAGGAAAAGGGCACAAATGAGGAAATACTCAATTTTTGCACTTCACAATTCGATGTCTCATTTCCTATGTTTGAAAAGATTGAAGTCAATGGTACAAATGCACACCCATTATTTAAATTTCTTAAAAAAGCCGTTAAAGGCTTTCTTGGTAGTGAATCTATCAAATGGAATTTTTCGAAGTTTCTTGTCGATCAATCAGGCAACGTTGTAAAAAGATACGGAAGTCTTGATGCTCCTGAAGCTATTGAGGGCGATGTTAAAAATTTACTTTAAGAGCAACTGCATTAAGAGAGCATCCTCTCTACCAATTTTTAATTTGTAATAATTATTACGTTTTCCAATTTCTTTAAACTTATGTTTTTTATAAAAATTAATTGCACTTATATTAGATTCTCTTACTTCAAGAAATATTGCTTTGGTTGAGAAAAGTTTAGCTCTTTCTTTTAAAATCTCTAGGATGTAAGTACCAATACCTTTGGTTCTATGTGCTTTTTCTACAGAAATATTTTGTAAATGACACTCATCTAGCAGTTTTGAGGCAATGCAAAATCCAATTATTGTTGAATTTTTTTTCAAGACAAAACTTAAAGTTCTATTCTCAAGAACCTGTAAAAAGGTTTCTTTTTTCCAGGGAGTTGGATTTGATTCTTCTTCTATCTTATAAAGTTCATTAACATGGTCTAAAGATAAGTTTTCGATAACTAAATTATTTACTAAATGTGTCAATATTATTCTTCAGAAGGGTAACCAAAAATTTTTTCCAGCTTTTTTAGTTCATTAAATTGTTCA
>QOPH01000004.1:0-98174 GCA_003331635.1 SAR86 cluster bacterium | reverse complement strand
TGTAATTCAACTTTTGGATGAAATTCCTCATCTGTCCTTATAAATCTATCATTTGGTGAAAAGTTGTTTGAAAGTTTTCTTGTCATTTATTTTTCCATTCCATTACTGTTACAAACATTTCTACTCAACAGTAACACTCTTTGCAAGGTTGCGGGGTTTGTCTACATCAGTACCCTTAAGAAGTGCTGTGTAATATGAAATAAGTTGCATTGGAACAACTGAGATTATTGGATTGAGAAGATCTAAGGTCTTTGGAATCTTAATATGTCCACCATCTTTGGTAATTTTAGTTTTTCCTAGTGGACCTATAGTCACAACTTTTCCTTTTCTCGCAGCAACCTCTTGAATATTCGATTGAATTTTATCTAAATGTTCATTATCTGGAACTAAAGCGATAACTGGCATGTCTCGATCTATCAATGCAAGTGGTCCATGTTTTAATTCACCTGCAGGGTAGGCTTCTGCATGAATATACGAAATCTCTTTTAATTTTAGAGCACCTTCTCTGGCTATTGGAAAATATAAACCTCTGCCAAGGAAAAGAGCGCTGCTTCTTTTAAATAAAAGTTTTGCAGTAGATTTATAGACATCTGTCATTTTCAAAGTTTTATCTATGTGTTTAGGAAGATCTCTGAGCGCATCCGTAATTTTCTTTCTAGCATTAGGCGTCTGATTATGCACTCTCATCAAGGTCAGAAGCAGTAAATTCAAACATGCCAGTTGCGTTACAAAGGCTTTGGTTGAGGCCACACCAATTTCAGGTCCAGCATTTGTGAGCAGTGTGTAGTCAGACTCTCTGCATAATGAACTATTTGCAACATTACAAATTGTTAATGTAACAGGCAAACCAGTTTTTTTAGCAAATTTTAATGATGATAGAGTGTCTGCAGTTTCACCAGACTGTGAAATGGTGACTAACAAAGTTTTTTTAGTTTTGATTGGCTCTTGATATTGATATTCAGATCCATAATCAACACGACAATTAATGCCTAAAAATTTATGAGACCAATATTCAAAAATTCTGCCTGAATGAAAGCTAGTGCCACAAGCAATAATCTGAATGTTTGTTACATCTTTTACAGCTTCTTCAAAACCTGAACCAAAGATACCTTCTTGAGTTTCGTTTTTACCTAGCCTGCCTTCAATAGATTTAGAAATAGCATCAGGCTGTTCGAAAATTTCTTTTTCCATGAAATGGTTAAAGCCACCCAAATCATTTGTATAAGAATTCGAGTCTATTTCCTGTGTTTTTAAATTTGCGGCATTGCCATTTGATGTTATGACATGGTTTTTCTCTTTAGTTATAAATGCCACCTGACCGTCTTCCATAAATTTAAATTTATTTGTCACTGGAGCAAGTGCCATTATGTCTGAGGCAACAAAATTCTCATCGTACCCCTCTCCAATAACAAGAGGACTTTGATTTCTTGCACCAATAATTAAATCGGGATTGTCTTTATCTATAACCGCTAGCGCGTAAGCTCCTTTGAGTTGTGAAATAGCTTTAAGTGTTGCCGAATCGAAATCCATGCCCTTTTGCATATGTAGATTAATTAGATGAGCTACAACTTCAGTATCGGTATCAGATCTAAATTTGACTCCTTCACTTTGCAGTTTTTCTTTAAGGTTCAAGTGATTTTCAATAATTCCGTTATGAACAACAAAAATCTTATTTTCAGAAATTTGTGGGTGCGCATTTTTTTCTGACGGCACACCATGTGTTGCCCACCTAGTGTGTGCAATTCCTTGATTGCTTTTAATTTTCTTTTCAGGCAGTTTATTCTCGAGATCTAGAACTCTGCCCTTTGCTTTTATAAGTGAAATCTTGCTGTTTTCTCTAAAAGCAACTCCAGCAGAATCATATCCACGATATTCGAGCCTTTTAAGACCTTCAATAAGAATTGGTAAAACATTTCTATCTGAAACACCACCAACAATACCGCACATTATTTCTTCTTCCAGTTTTTCTTAGTGCTTTGCTTGGACCTGCCAAATGCTAAAGAATTTGGTGGTACATCGGAAGTAATAACAGAGCCTGCAGCAACATATGATTTCTTGCCGACTTTTACAGGAGCAACGAGCGAAGAGTTTGAGCCGATAAAAACATTATCATCAAGCTTGGTTTTATGTTTTTTATTGCCATCATAATTACAAGTAATTGTACCTGCACCAATATTTGATTTTTTCCCAACACTGGCATCTCCAAGATAAGCATGATGGTTTGCCTTAGCACCTTCTCCTATCTTAGATTTTTTTACTTCAACGAAATTACCTATTTTTGCTTCATTTTCTAAAACAACTCCTTGACGTAATCTAGCGAAGGGACCAACTTCAACATTGCTACCGATTTTTGAGTCTTCGATAGAGGAAAAATCTTTTACAAAAGTATTGTTTCCAATTTTTGAATTTGAGATCAAAGTGTTTGAGCCTATGCTGACATTGTTGCCTAACACAACGGAGCCTTTAAAAGTAACGTTATTGCCTATACTTACATCCTTGCCAGTTTTTAGTTGTCCCTCTATAAAACAAGAAGATGGATCTTTAAAAAAGACTCCTTTTTTAGCAGCATCATTTAAATTTAGCTTTGTCATAGATAGGTAAAGTTCTGTTAACTCCTCTTTATTATTTGCCCCAAGAACTTCTCTTACATCTGTCTTTACAGTTCCCACACTATGTTTTCTCTGACTAGAAAACTCTACCAGGTCTGTTAAATAGTATTCCCCTTTTACATTGCTTCTTACTAAACCATTTACACCTTTTTTTAAGTGTTTATTTTCAATCACCATAATGCCACTGAAAATTTCTTTTATGCTTTTTTCTGCTTTTGTGGCATCGGCCTGCTCTCTGATAAGGGTTGGGTTATCATTTTTATCTCTAATAATCCTGCCGTAACCAGATGGATCATCAATGTCTGCTGTTAAGATAGACATTTTTTTTCTCATACATGACCTTATAAGCTTTCTTAAAGTGCCTAACGAAACTAGTGGCACGTCAGCATATAAAACTAAAGTCTTTCCGTTCTCTGGCAAATATGGCAAAGCTTGTTTTACAGCATGCCCAGTGCCAAGCCTTTCTTTTTGTTCACAAAAAATAAAGTCTCCAGAATTTTCTGCTAATACATATTTTTTTACTTCATCTTTCTTATAACCTGTTACAAGAATTAATCTGTCTGGGTTTAGTTTCATCGAAGTGTTCAAAGAATGTTGAACCATAGGCATGTCTCCTAATTTAATAAGAGGCTTTGGTAAATCTGTTTTCATTCGTTTACCTTCGCCTGCGGCAAGAAGAATAATGCTTAAACCCATCTTGAGATTTTAATGTTTTTTTGAATAGATTAACTACTTTTTTAACTTAATATTCTTTTTAAGAGCTTCTATTGCTCTTAACTGAGACAAGGACTGTGTGAGCTGACTTGATGCTTCAGCAAATTCTTTTTGATCTTTTTTATCTTTTAAAAGTTTTTCAGCTTCCTCTTTGGCTTTCATAATTTTCACCTCATCAAGATCATCAGCACGTAAAGCTGAATCAACTAAAATGGTTATGTGGTCTGGTTGAACTTCTGCAAAACCACCATTAGTGAAGAAGACTTCTTCATTGTCATCAGTAATCATTCTGACCGGTCCTGGCTTTAATATCGCTAACAATGGTGAATGTCCCTTAACAACTCCAAGCTGGCCCTCTTTGCCGTCCATCACAACCATTTTTGCCTGTCCTTCAAACAAAGTTTGCTCTTGGGAAATGAAGCTTATATCAATCATTTTTTACAGTTTTAGCTTTTTCTAAAACTTCATCTATAGAGCCAACCATATAAAATGCTTGTTCAGGAACATCGTCATGAACGCCATCTAATATTTCTTTAAAGCCTTGAATGGTGTCTTTAACTGATACATATTTACCAGGTGAGCCTGTGAAAACTTCTGCCACAAAGAAAGGTTGAGATAAAAACTTTTCAACTTTTCTTGCTCTTGAAACTGTATTTTTATCTTCATCAGATAATTCATCCATTCCCAAAATTGCAATAATATCTTTAAGCTCTTTATATCTTTGTAGAACACCCTGAACTCTTTGCGCAACTTCATAATGCTCTTGACCAACAACCATTGGATCAAGCTGTCTAGAGGTTGAGTCTAGTGGATCAACAGCAGGATATATTCCTAACTCAGCAATTCTTCTAGATAGCACAACTGTTGCATCTAAGTGAGCAAAAGTTGTTGCTGGAGAAGGATCTGTTAAGTCATCAGCTGGAACATAAACAGCCTGTATGGAAGTAATAGAGCCAGTTTTTGTTGAGGTAATTCTTTCTTGTAATACCCCCATCTCTTCTGCAAGAGTAGGTTGATAACCTACAGCAGAAGGCATTCTACCAAGTAGTGCTGAGACCTCAACACCAGCCAATGTATATCTATAAATATTATCAACAAATAAAAGAACATCACGACCTTCATCTCTGAATTGTTCTGCCATTGTTAGTCCTGTTAAAGCAACTCTAAGTCTATTTCCTGGCGGCTCATTCATCTGCCCATAGACAAGTGAAACTTTATCTAAGACCTTAGATTCTGTCATTTCGTGATAGAAGTCGTTTCCTTCCCTTGTTCGCTCTCCAACTCCTGCAAAAACTGAATAGCCAGAATGCTCGATGGCGATATTTCTAATGAGCTCCATCATGTTAACTGTTTTACCAACTCCAGCGCCCCCAAAAAGTCCAACCTTTCCACCTTTTGCAAAAGGGCAGACTAAATCAATAACCTTAATTCCTGTTTCTAGAATCTCATTTGAGTCTGAGAGCTCAACATACTCTGGTGGTTTTCTGTGGATAGGCATTTTGTTTGGAGCTTTTACATCTCCTTTCATATCTATTGGGTCGCCAAGGACGTTCATAATTCTACCTAAAGTCTTTTCTCCTACAGGCACACTTATAGGTGCTTTAGTATTCATTACATCTAACCCCCTTTTTAAACCTTCAGTAGTGCCCATTGCTACTGTTCTTACAACTCCGTCGCCAAGTTGTTGCTGTGTTTCTAAAACAAGATTGTTTTCCTGAACAACTAATGCATCGTAAATATTCGGGATTTGCTCTTTTCCAAACTCGACATCGATAACGGCTCCGATAATTTGTTTTATTTTTCCTAATTCAGACATTTTTTTCTCCTTAAATTGCTGCAGCGCCTCCAACTATTTCTGAAAGCTCTTGTGTTATAGATGCTTGTCTTGCATTGTTATAGAGTAGCTGTAGATCGTTGATAATTTCCTCTGCATTTTCTGAAGCATTTTTCATAGCAATCATTTTCGCTGCCTGCTCACATGCATTATTCTCTATCACAGCTTGGTATATTTGTGTTTCTATATATCTTTTTAAAAGCCTATCCAAAATTTCTTTTGATGAAGGTTCATAAATGTAGTCCCATATTTTTTTCTTCTCTTCATTAGTTTCAATAGAGGCTATTGGTAAAACCTTCCTTTCAAATGGTGCCTGTGACATTGTATTGATAAATTCATTGGCATAGAGGTAAACGTTACCAATGCTGCCCTTTTCAAATTCTGATATAGCAATTTGAGATGACCCTATAACATCTTCTGCTTTTGGAATATCGCCAAGTTTTGCAGCTGTTCCTAAAATTTCAGCATTTTTTAATCTAGAAAAAACATCTGCAGCTTTTTTTCCAAAAGTTACAACTTGAACTTTTCTTCCTTTCTTTTCTCTATCAGCCATATTGGCTAACGCTTTTTTGAAAAGATTTGAATTTAAGCCACCACAAAGTCCTTTATCTGTACCAACAATAATATAAATATCTGTTTTTGATTCTGATTCATTAAAAAATGGATGTTTGTACTCAGAGCTGGCGTTTGAAAGGCTATCAATTAATTCAACAATTTTTTTAGAATATGGCTTTCCTTTGCTCATAGCATCTTGCGTTTTTTTCATTTTGCTTGAGGCCACCAATTCCATTGCTGAAGTAATTTTTTTTGTGTTTTGAACACTTCCTATCTTTTTTCTTATTTCTTTAGTTTGAGCCATTTACCACGAACCTTCTTTCATGAAAGTGTCTAAAACTTTCTTATATTTTTTTTCAATGTCATCGTTCCAGTCACCTGTTTTGTTAACTTCTTCCCAAACTTCTAAATGATTTGTTTTGAAGTAATCTCTTAAATTTTCTTCAAAAGATTCCATTTTATCTTTTTCAATATCTTTTAAATATTTGTATTCAATGGCATACAAGACAATTGATATACATGCTACAGATCTTGGTGAAAACTGTGTTTGCTTGAAGAGCTCAGTAATTCTTTGACCATCTTCGAGCTGTTCTTTAGTAGCATCATCAAGGTCTGATGCAAATTGAGAAAATGACTCTAGCTCTCTAAACTGAGCAAGTGCAAGCTTCACGCCGCCGCCTAATTTTTTCATGATTTTTGTTTGAGCTGCGCCACCAACCCTTGATACAGAAATCCCAACATTAATAGCTGGCCTTATTCCTGAATTAAATAAATCTGTTTCTAAGAAAATTTGCCCATCAGTGATTGAAATAACATTTGTAGGAATAAATGCTGAAACATCACTTGCTTGTGTTTCAATAATTGGAAGGGCTGTGAGTGATCCGGTTTTTCCTTTTACTTTGCCATTAGTAAGTCTTTCAACATAATCTGGATTAACTCTTGCTGCACGCTCCAATAGTCTTGAATGTAAATAAAAAATGTCACCAGGAAATGCTTCTCTTCCTGGTGGTCTTTTTAAAAGGAGTGATATTTGTCTATAAGCAACAGCATGTTTTGATAGGTCATCGTAAATTATTAAAGCATCTTCGCCTCTATCTCTAAAATACTCACCCATAGTGCAGCCTGAGTAAGGGGCTAAAAATTGCAAGGAAGCACTTTCTGCTGCACTTGCTGAAACAACAATTGTATTTTTGAGTGCATCAGCTTCTTCAAGCTGTCTTACAACTGTTGCTACAGTAGACTGTTTTTGGCCTATTGCCACATATACACATGTTATGTCTGAATCTTTCTGTTTAATAATTGCATCTACTGCAATTGCAGTTTTTCCTGTTTGGCGATCTCCAATAATAAGTTCTCTTTGACCGCGACCAATTGGCACCATTACATCTATAGATTTGATTCCTGTTTGAACTGGCTGATCAACACCTTGTCTGTCAATAACACCTGGCGCTACAACTTCAATAGGTGCATTTGTTTCTGACTTAACTTCCCCTTTTCCATCAATTGGTCTACCTAGTGCGTCAATAACACGTCCTTTTAACCCTTCCCCAACAGGAACTTCTAAAATTCTTCCAGTTGTTTTTACTTTTTGACCCTCCTTGATATGTCCAGCGTCACCTAAAACAACTGCCCCAACAGAATCATTCTCAAGATTAAGCGCCAAGCCATAGGTGCCCTCTCCAAAATCTAATAGCTCTCCATACATTGCATCCTCTAGTCCAAAAATTTGAACAATGCCATCTGCTGTAGAAAGAACTTCTCCTACATTTGATTCAGAACTTGCACCCTTATAATCTTCAATTTTCTTTTTTATGATGCTTGAGATTTCTGATGGGTTTATTTTAGTACTCATTATTTCTCCTTAATTTATTAATAATTCCTTTAGCCCTGAAAGCTTATTATCAAGACTTAGGTCTATTTCATTGTCTTTATGTTTAATAATAATTCCGCCTATTAGGTTTGAATCTATTTCATAGTTTACCTGCATAGATTTATTAAATTTATTTGATACAAATGATGAAATTCTTTCTTTAATTTCATCAGTAGGTTCTTTGTTTAATTTGACATTAACAGGTATGTTGTCTTCTTGTATAAAACAATAATTTACAAAATATTGGAAAAGGTCTGGCAAAAGATCAAACCTGTTATTGTCAGCTAGCGTGCTAAAAAAAGGTTCTATGGAAGAATCGTCATTTACCAATGAAAGAGCAGTTTGTAACTTTTCCCTCTTGCTAATGGTTTTATCCTTAAAAAATATTTTTAATGACTTTATGTCTTCACTCGAAGCAATGGCCTCAAAATCTTGTTTTATGTTCACAACCTCATCGCTATTTAGCGACTGATATAGCCCTTTTGAATAAACTTCAAACAACCTATTCATTTTCTAAAATCATCCAAGCTTTTTTGAATTGTGTCCCCATGATTTGTTTCTGATATTTCTTTACCAACGATTTTTTTTGCCGCCGATATTACATTAGTCGCAAAATCTTTTTCAAGACTTTTCTTTGCATTAACAACTTCTTTGTCTAGTTCTGCTTGTGCAGAAGCAACGATACGATTTTTTTCTTCAGTTGCTTTGGTTTTTGAATCCTCAACAATTTTTTCAGATTGAGCCTTAGCATTAGATAAAACTTTTTTTGCTTCACTTTTTGCTTCAGCAATCATTTTTTTGCTTTGCTCTTCTGCTTCAATAATCTTTTTGGCACTATCCTCTGAATCTTTTAATCCTTGTTCAATTTTATTTGCTCGCTCCTCCATTGCTGCTAACAATGGTGGCCAAACAAATTTCCAACAAAACCAAATAAATAGCCCGAAAGCTATCATTTGTCCTAAAAGTGTGCCGTTTAAATTCATTTACGCAACAAACAATACATAGAAAGCCAAACCAACTGAAATCATTGGAACAGCGTCAACTAGCCCAATACCCAAAAAGTATGTTGGTCTTAACTGATCCTCTAGTTCTGGCTGTCTTGCTATAGACTCTATTAATTTTGAGCTTAAAACTCCTGCCCCAACTCCAGCACCGATTGCTGCGAGACCAAACATAAATCCTGCTCCTACAAATTTTCCAGCTTCAATTACTGCTTCTTCCATTACAACCTCCTTTAATGTTGTTCAAATTTTTCATGTGCCATATTCATATATACCACTGTTAACATCATAAAAATAAATGCCTGAAGTACAACTATTAAAATATGAAATATTGCCCAAATAAGACTTAGTGTTATACCTGCAAGATTCAAGCCAACACCCGCTAAAGTTAATGTTTCAAAATTAATCATTACCATACCCGCAATTAATAAAAATATCATCTCACCAGCATATAAATTTCCATAAAGCCTTAAGGCGAGTGATAAAGGTTTTGCTAGCATATCAATCACTTCAACAAATAGGTTTGCAGGCAGCATCCATGGTCCAAATGGATGTAAAGTTATAGACTTTATGAAACCAATAAAGCCTTTATTTTTAATACTAAAAAACAAATACAAAATAAATACCGAAAGGGCTAATGCTGCAGTTAGATTAAGATCTGTTGTTGGCACCACTTTTAAGAATGGAATCCCTATTTCCTCGGCTGGATAAGGAATTAAATCAACTGGAACAAGATCCATTAAGTTCATTAATAATACCCAAACGAAGATTGTAAGCGCCATTGGCGCTACAAGGGTATTTTGTCCTGCTTTGAAGGTTCCTTTCACCACTCCATTTACAAAATCAATCATCATTTCTACAAAAAGCTGAAGTTTAGTTGGTTTTTCTAATGAGAAACTTTTCGCTGCATTGATAAAAAAGAACAGAAAAATCGAACCCAACAAGAGCGAGAAAAATAATGTATCAATATTAAATGCCCAGAATCCCATTGCTTCAAGGTCTGTCTTGTTATTAGCTAAATACCATCCGTCCTCTGTTAATGTTTCTTTGCAATATTTGTCCCCGTCATAATTCATGCTTTTGTCATCTTGGCAATAAGCGGTTTTTTCTTCATCAGTCTCGCCTTTAGCATAGAATTTTCTTTCATGTCCTTCAGGCAATCGGCCATACACCAAATTTTGTAAATGGTGCTCTAGATATTCTTGAAATGTACGTTCTGAACTTTCAGATGCCATGGGTGTCGTAATTGTAATTTAATTTAATGTTTGTTTGTAGCTCTAATGTGAAATTTTTTCAATGATTCCATCTAATTCTTCATATGAATAATATTTGATGACCATTTTTCCTTTTCCATCTTTATCCTCAATAGTTACTTTTGACCCTATGCGTGAACTTAAGGCCGATTCGAGGTTAAGTTCATCTCTTGATTTTTTCTCTTTCTTCGAGGTTTGTGGAGAGCTCTCTGTAATTTGTTTCTCTAGATCTCTGACTGATAAATTTTCAGAAATTATCCTCATAAGTAGTTGTTCAGCTTTTACACCATCAACACTCAGAAGGACTTTTGCATGGCCCTCACTTATAGCTCCCTTATCAATTTCATCTTGAATTTTCGGCGATAATGTCAGCAGACGCAAAGAATTAGCTACAGAGCTCCTTGGTTTGCCAACGCTTTTAGCTACAGCTTCTTGTGTATAGCCAAACTCATCCTTAAGTCTTTGATAACCCTTAGCCACTTCTAAAGGATTAAGATCTTCTCTCTGTATATTTTCTAGTATTGCTATTTCTAGTGATTGGACGTCAGATATATTCGATACTACAACTGGTATTTTTTTTAATTTAGCCAGTTTTGCCGCTCTGAACCTTCTTTCTCCAGCAACAAGCTCAAAACCCTTTCCATCCTTTCTAACTAAAACTGGTTGTATAACTCCATGTTTCTTAATTGACTCTGCAAGTTCTTCTAATTTTTTTTGATCAAAAGAAGTTCTTGGTTGATATTGATTAGCCCTTATTTGATTTAATAAAATTTCTGATGATTTTTCTTTAGTTTCTTTTTTTACATTTTTTTGAGGCTTTTCCGAATTTTTGCTTTCGGCAACGTCACCAAGTAAAGCTTCTAATCCTTTGTTAAGCGATGTTTTTTTTGCCATTTTCAAATTTCCTTATGAGCTCTCCAGATAAACTTAGAAAAGCTTCAGCACCAATTGAATTTATATCATAATCGACTATTGATTGGCCATAGCTGGGCGCCTCTGCTAGTCTTACATTTCTTGGAATGATTGTATTAAGCACCTTTTCTTTAAAATGTTTTTCTAGCTGACTTGAAACTTCGCGTGTGAGCCGATTTCTCCAATCAGCCATTGTTCTAAGTATTGCAACTATGTCTATTTTTAAACCAAGAACATCATTTAGTTCAGAAATTGTAGATTTTAAAGTAACCAGTCCCTCAAGGGCATAATATTCACACTGAACAGGAACAAGCACGTTTCTACAAAATTCCATAGAGTTTATTGTTAAAAGATTTAGCGATGGTGGGCAATCGATCAGAATGTAGTCATATTTTTTTGGAAGTTTTTTTAGGTATGTGCTGAAATATTTTTCTCTGTTGTCTGTTTTTTCGATAATTTTTTCTGCTGCTACCAAGTTGTTGTTGGCTGGGATAATGTCATAACCTCCAGATGCTTCGATTATAAAGCTTTCAATTTTTTCTTCGCCGTTAAAGAATTCGTATAAGGAGCTTTTAGAATTTTTTTTAATTCCAGCTGCAGAACTAGCATTGCCTTGTGGATCAATGTCAATTAACAAGACATTTCGTTTTGCTTTTCTTAGAGAAGCAGCAAGGTTAACTGCTGTAGTTGTTTTCCCAACTCCGCCTTTTTGATTTGTAACGGCAACTCTAATTGTCATTTACTTCAATAACTGTCATTTTTACATTTTGGCACAAATAATTGTGCATCTTGTAATCATATATCAAAGGCCTGGCTTCTAATAACTCTCTTTTGGTATTTGCATCATTTTTCTTAAGAAATAAATAATTTTTGATGTTTTCTTTATTTTTTGTCATTAATAGTGTTTTTTTTATTGAGGCAAAGGCCTTTGAACATACGGTATATTTTTTATCTAAGGAAAAGTTAGCCACATCATCGTGAATTGGGATAATTCCATCTATTCCTAATTTGGTTAAAACAAATTTTTGAAACTGATGTTTTCTTAAATTTCTTTCAATTAAAAAAACTTCTTTATTTGGTTTTAAAATTTTTATAACCACCCCCAATAACCCTGATCCTGAACCATAGTCAACAACTATATTCTCTAGTGTGTCAGAGGTCTCAATTGCTGCCTGAACGCAGTCCTCGATGTGAAATTCAAAATCTTTTTTTGTTTTAGCTCCGGTAAGGTTGTGTTTTGTGTTTTGTTTTAACACCTCCCCCAAAAAAGTCTCAAGACTTTTTTTAATAGCTGGTTTTAATTGCATCAATCTTTTTTAAATGAATTGTAAGAACACTTATTGCTGCTGGAGTAATGCCCTCAATGTTTGCGACTTCTTGAAGGTCTTTTGGTTTATGGTAATTAAGTTTTTCTTGTAACTCCCCTGACAGGCCAATAACTTCTTTATAGTCAAAAATTAAGCCTAATTTAAACTCTTCTAGATTTTTTATTTTATCCAATTCGCGTTGTTGTTTTTTAATGTAGCCAGAATATCTGATATCAAAATATGTTTGCTCGAAACTTTCCCCTTTAAGTTTGGTAATTTTTGAAAGGTCTTTAAGAGAGAAATCATTTCTCTTACAAAGATCTGTTCCTGTTCTTTTCTTTCCACCCACATCTATTTTTGTTTTTTCAAGAATATTTCTCGCTTTGTTTTTTTCTGACTGTTTTTTCAAGTAAACCTCTTCTCTTAGTTTGTCTAATGTTTTAAATTTTTTTGCGTATTTGAACATTCTCTCGTCGGCATTATCTTGTCTCAGTAAAAGCCTGTGTTCTGCTCGTGAGGTAAACATTCTATAAGGCTCACTTACACCAAACCTTGTTAAATCATCAACCAGAACACCAAGGTATGAGTCTTGCCTTTTTGGTGTCCAGCTATCTTTTTCTAATAATAGAGAAGCATTTATGCCCGCAACAATTCCCTGTCCTGCTGCCTCCTCATAGCCTGTTGTTCCATTTATTTGTCCTGCTAAAAAAAGGTTTTTAAGTTTTTTAATTCTTAAGGTTTTGTCGAGATTTCTGGGGTCTATATAGTCATATTCAACAGCATAACCAAACTGTGTTATTTTGGCGCTTTCAAAGCCCTTTATTGATCTAATGTATTTTTCTTGTATTTCTTTAGGGAGGCTTGTAGATATTCCGTTTGGATAAATTGTGTTCGCCTTCAAGCCCTCAGGCTCAACAAAAACTTGGTGTTGATCTTTGTCTTCAAATCTCATTATCTTGTCTTCGATAGATGGACAATATCTTGGTCCAACTCCACTTATAAGGCCTGAATACATTGCTGATTTTTTTATGTTCTTTCTGATAATTTCATGTGTTTTTTTATTTGTATAGGTAATGTAGCAAGATGTTTGTTTTGGGTGTTTGTTCTTTTCACCAAGGTATGACATGAAGAGCTTAGCACTGTCTCCTGGCTGCTCTTCTAAAGAGCCAAAATCAACAGTTTGTTTGTCGAGTCTTGGAGGTGTTCCTGTTTTAAGTCTGCCAGTCTTTAAGTTTAGGCTGTTAAAAAAAAGCTCAAGCCCTGATGATTTTTTTTCATTAATGCGCCCTCCCTCGTTTTTTTCATGACCTATTAAAATAGATCCATTCAAAAAAGTACCTGTTGTTAAAACATAAGATTTTGCAGAATATTCGTTGCTCTTTGATAGGGCAGAAATGATTTCGTTTTTTTCTTTTTTGAAATTAATAATTTCATCACTGATTAAAATAACTCCCTCTTCCTTAAGTTTTTTTTGGATGATTTTTTCATAAAGATCTTTGTCTGTTTGTGCTCTTGTTGCTTGTACTGCTGGTCCTTTTTTTCTATTTAAAACTCTAAACTGAATTCCAGCCAAATCTGTTGCTTCGGCAATATAGCCGCCCAAAGCATCAACCTCTCTAGCAATATGGGTTTTGCCCATACCTCCAATGGCCGGATTGCACGACATCCTTCCCGTTTTTGAATGATCCAAAGAAACAAGACCAACTTGGCGTCCCATTTTTCTTGCAATAAGTGCAGCTTCAACGCCTGCGTGTCCGCCTCCTATTATTAATATATCAAACATATATGTCATATTATTTTTATTGTTGTTATTAGTATCCAAAGTAATTGTTAATAAGTGTAAATTATATGGTTTTTATACGTCCTTTAAAGGATGTGATTCTTGTGTTTATTTTGTAATTAATTTGTGTTTTTAGTTATATGATGTTGTTAGCAGTTTGTTGATAAAAAGATATCAACATAATGCACACAATTTTTCACTTACCTATACAGAACTTTGAAAAAATTCCATCTAAAATCTTTTCGTTATCAAAATTTCCATATACATATTTTAATTCCAACAAAGCATCTCTTAATTGCTGAGCAGTAATTTCAAAAACATCATCATCTCTCACCTCTTCAATGCTGTTATTTGCTTTTATTACAGCCTTGTAAACCCTTTCAGTAACTAATGAGAGTTCAGGCCTGGACTTAATATGTTTGTATATTAGTTCTCTAAGTTTTTCTATACCGTCACCAGTTTTTGCAGACACGTACAATATATTTTTTTCAGGCCGATTTTTTAATAGATCTGATTTATTTATAACAACAACTGAGTCTTTGAATTTTTTTTCTATTATTTGTTCAGGTTCAAAAACCTCTAAACAAAGATCTGATGATTTATATGATTCTTCTGTTAAAGCCATTCCCATTTTTTCAATCTTAGAAACCTTACCAGACCGCATTCCTGCAGTATCTTCAAGCGTTATTTCAACACCTTTTAAAAAGAGGTTTTTTCTTACAACATCTCTTGTGGTTCCAGGCACACCACTTACAAGCGCAATTGTCTTCTCAACCAACAAATTAAACAAAGACGACTTCCCCACATTGGGCCGACCAACAAGCACAACCTTTTTTTTCATCATTTCAGACTGAAATGGAGAATATTTCCCCAAAAAATCGCCCAAACCCCTTTTCAAAACAGATACTTCTTTTTTTATTTTTTCTTTATTCATTGATCCAACAGCCCCTTCATCAGAAAAATCAAGTTGGGACTCAATAATTACTAATAAGTTTTCTATTTTTTTTGTCACGCTTGAGAAAAAATCACCAACCCTTCCTAACCTGAAGTCTTCCAACATTCTTAATTCTTCTGCACTACTTGCTCCAATATTGGCAGCAACTGACTCTGCCTCATCAATGGTAAATTTATTATTAATAAAACCCCTCTTAGTAAACTCTCCTGCTTCCGCCTCTCTAAACCCAAACCCTTCTAAAACGTCTAGAATTTCTGAAACTACAACCATGCTTCCATGAGGCTGAATTTCTATAACATCTTCTCCTGTATATGATTGAGGGGCTTTAAAATACAAAACAAGACACTTTTCAGTGAAGCCATTTAAAGATATATTTCTTAAAAAAACCCCCGGCTTTTTGTTTTGTATGTCAAGAAAGTTAAAAAATTTTTTCGAAATTGATAAACCACTGATTCTTATAACCGATATTGCAGAGACCCCCTCGGGAGTGGCAAGCGCATATATAGGATCTTCTTTTCTAACCACTTTCAGACTGTGCGCGGCCCATTATTAATACCTGAGGAATAATTGATAAAAGCATATTTACCACAGAATATACCACAACACCCGCAGGCATAAATAAAAAAACTATCGTGATCATCGGCGGAAAAACAACCATCATTTGTTGTGCTATTTGAGCCTGCATTCCTTGAGATTGAGGTGGTTTCGGCATTAGTTTTTGAGAAGCAAACATCATTAAGCCCATTAATATTGGTGCAATTAGATAAGGATCTGATTCTGCAAGATCCGGAATCCATAAAAATGACTCTCCACGAAATTCAAAAGCCTCCCTGGTAACCCAAAACATAGCAATAAATATTGGAAACTGAGCAAACAAAGGAAGACAGCCAGCTGCTGGGTTAAATTTTTCTCTTTTATATAACTGCATCATCTCCACACTCAGTTTGTTTCTGTCGTTTTTATATCTTTCTTGGAGCTCTTGGAGTTTTGGTGAAAGCTTTCGCATCTTTACCATAGAGTTTAGCTGCATGATTTGTAATGGTGACAGCACAACCTTAAAAAGCACAGTAAGTAAAATAATTGAAACTCCCCAATTAGTTACAAGACCATATAAAAAATTTAAAACAACAATAAAGAACTCCCCTATTCCATAAACAAAACCAAGATCGAGGTTGTATTTAAAGTGTGGAGCCACAACCTCCAGAACATCTTTTTGTTTAGGGCCTAGATAAAGCTTAGTTTCTGAGATATAAGAGCTTCCCTCAAAATTCATTGGTTCCGATATACCAAACCTGTACAAACCATTATTATCTTTAGGATAAAGCGATATTTTTTGGTGATTTACATCATCATAAACAGCAACAACAAAATGTTTTTGAGAATGACCAACCCAATGACCCATATAGTCCTCCCTGCTGTCGACAGACCTAAGGCTTTCATCATTAAACACATCTTCGCTTGTACTAAAGGCAAGATGATCTCGTGAAAATGAAGTGCCATAATCTACAGATTTTTTCTCATCTCTATAAAAAGTTTTAAAGGAATTAATTACACCAATCGTAGAGGTTGAAAGATCAAGCCTGTCATCAATGAGAAGGCCGTATTTACCAGAAAATTTTATTTTTTTTGTTAATACATTTCCCACTTCGTCCATGGCCCTTATAGTTAAATAATCACCAGAAGAATCTAGAACCGAAAAACCTGTAGGGCTGAAACCAGAAATTGTAGACTTAAAATAAAATCTTAAAAACTCATCATCTGAAAGCAGTCTTACCTTCTCAAGACCATTGTTAATTTTCTTTTCTTTTAAATATGCCTCTTTAATACTCCCATCTTCCAAATCTATAAAAATTTCTAGTGAGTCATTACTAATTTTGAGCAGATCAGAATCTGTTTTTTCTTGAACGAATTTTGAGACTTCAACTTTCTGCTTTTTGTTTACATTTCCCCAATCAAAAACAAGGAGCATAATCAGTAAAAGTGAAATTAATAAAAATATAGTTCTTGGGCTAAACATTTGAAAAAAATTCCTTTAATTCTTTTTTAAAAACACAGTCGTCTCTTTTAAATTTTACCAAAAAATTTTTGTTTAGATTTTTTTGGAAATTACATCTATAAATCTCTTTTATTTGTCTTTTAATTTTATTTCTTTGAACAGCACTTTTAACAATTTTTTTTGGTACTGAAATTTTGATAGAAGAAAAAGTATCATCTGAATCGCTAATACCTATTTCAATGCAGTTATTAATAAATACTGTTTTTTTTTGTTGTTTGTTAGGCATAAAAAAAACTAAACACTTAAGCTTTTTCTTTTTTTGGAGCGCCTGCTAGACAAAATTGTTCTACCAGCTTTTGTAGACATTCTTAACTTATAGCCGTGAGTCCTCTTTCTCTTTAAATTTGTTACTTTTAGAGTTCTTTTCATTTTTTTATCAACAAGTTATACACAGAAAAACAATATATTTATTACATGTTTTCCAAAGCTCTAGTATTATAAACTTATCGTCATGTCTAACAAGCTATCAACAGTAAATATTTTTAATCAAAGCGTCAAAGAATTGGAAAAATCAATGAATGCCCCTGAATATAACTCATGGGTGAGGCCACTTGAATTCGATCTGAAGGAGAATAATTTTAATATATATGCTCCAAATGAATTTATCGAAAATTTCTTCAGAGAAAAATACTTACCTAAGTTAATGAACCTTCTTGAAAACAGCATTGGAAGAAACAGATTTATATTAAATCTAGCAGTTCAACAAACAACAAATAAAATTAACACTTATGACAGAACAGGATTAATTGAAAATTATACTTTTGAGAGTTTTGTTGAAGGTAAGTCTAACCAAATAGCTCTTGCTGCCGCAAAACAGGTTGCAGACCAGGCATCAGACAGTAAATACAATCCACTTTTCTTATATGGTGGAGTTGGTTTAGGAAAAACGCATTTAATGCATGCTGTTGGCAATAAACTTAAAAGGGAAAGGACAGATGCAAAAATTTGCTATCTCCATTCTGAAACTTTTGTAAGCGAAATGGTAAAGGCTTTGCAATTGGGAGCAATGAATGAGTTTAAAAAGTTTTATAGAGGGCTAAATGCGCTTCTAATTGATGACATACAGTTTTTTGCCGGTAAAGAGCAATCTCAAGAAGAGCTTTTTCATACTTTTAACAGTTTGATTGAAAATGGCAACTTAATGATTTTCTCCTGTGATCGATACCCAAAAGAAATAGAGGGTCTAGAAGAAAGGCTTAAGTCACGTTTTGGATGGGGCTTGTCTGCTGTAATAGACCCTCCAGCACTTGAAACAAGAGCTGCCATATTAATGCAAAAAGCAAATGATATGGGCCTAGCTCTTTCAGATGAATGTGCCTTTTTTATTGCAGATAAGGTTAAGTCAAATGTTAGAGAGCTTGAGGGAGCGCTCACTAGGGTTGCAGCTAATGCTCGTTTTACTAACGCCGAAATTGATATTGATTTAATTAAAAATTCGTTAAGGGATATATTGGCAATACAGGCCAGAATGGTGACCATACCCAATATTCAAAGAGTTGTTGCAGAATACTATAATATCAGAGTTTCAGATCTTCTTTCTTCAAGAAGAAGCAGGTCTGTAACAAGGCCAAGGCAAATTGCAATGTCTTTAGCCAAGTCGTTAACAAATCATAGCCTTCCAGAAATTGGCGAATCTTTTGGAGGCAGAGACCATACGACCGTTATCCATGCGTGTGAAAAAGTTAAAGAACTTATTCAAACAAATTTAGAAATAGAGGAAGATTTCAAAAAGTTAAGAAGACACCTTTCAGCATAAAATGAAATTTAATCTTGAAAAAAAAGATATAGATTCAGCACTATTATCACTTTCAGCAGTTGCAGACAAAAAACGAACGTTGCCTGTTCTGAGCAATATTTTAATCAAAGCATATGAAAGTCGTTTAAAAATGTTAAGCACAGACTTAGAAATAGAATTAGAAATTGATATAGAGGGTGTTGCTGTAGAGGAGCCAGGAGAAATCACAATTCCAGCAAAAAAAGCAAGTGATATAGTTAAAGAGCTCCCTGATGGCAATATATCGTTTTCAATGGAAGATGGAGAAAAGTTCAGAATTAAGACAAAGACTGGTGAATACAATTTGGTAACAATGGAGGCCATAAATTTCCCAGAATTTTCCCCTATAGAAAACGATGAGTCACATGAAATAAACTCTAATGATTTAAAGGAATGTTTCGAAATGACAAGTTTTGCAATGGGACATGGAGATTGGCGACATTATTTAAATGGAACATACTTTGAAAGTTCTATAGGGGCACTAAAAATGGTGGCTACGGACTCTTTTAGACTTGCAGTGTATAAAAAACAATTTAATGCTGAAGGTGAGTTCAGAGGAATTATTCCTAGAAAGTCTTGTATGGAACTCATGAGAATGCTTCCAAAAGAAAATGACAAAATTAAGTTTTTTATAGACCAAAGTAGAATTGTCTTTTCTTCTTCTAACTTTATTTTTAAATCTAAATTAATTGATGCAAATTATCCAAATTATAATCAATTAATTCCTTCTGGAGATTCTGTAGAAATAAAAGTAAATAGAGAGGCAATGCTACAGATCCTTTCAAGGGTTTCGGTTCTATCAAATGATAAAATCAAAGGTGTAAAACTTAAGTCAGAGGGAAATTTGCTTAAAATCTTTTCTAGCAATCTCGATCAAGAGTTTGCAGAGGAAGAGCTTGAGCTTGACGTTGCTAACGAGGAATTTGATATTGCATTCAATGTTACTTATTTACGAGAAATGCTTAACACAATTGAAGACAAAAGTATTTCTATTCAGAGTTATGGTAATAAACAGCTTGCTTTCTTGAAAACTACAAACAATGACAGAGTTTTAGGCTTAATGCCTATACTTTTTTAGTGATAATACAAAACATAAAAATACAAAATATAAGATCTTATGATTTTGCTGAATTGCCTATGGAAAGTGGGATTAATGCAATATATGGAAAAAATGGTTCTGGAAAAACATCATTACTTGAAGCAATTTACTTCGGTCTGTCATTAAAAAGTTTTAGAACTTCCAAAACTGAACAAATAATAAGAAATAATGAATTAAAAGGGGAAATATTAATTACTAGTAACAGGAAGACTATTAGAGCTATTAAAAACAAAACAAGCACAATAGCCATTGATGAAAATAACGAAAAAAAAATTGCTAGAAAAGAACTTTTGATGTTATTCCCAACTTGTGTGATTGAAAATAAAGAATTTTCTTTTACTGATGCACAACCAGATTACAAAAGAAAGTATTTAAATAAAATTTTGTTCTACGTAGAACAAGATTTCGATAATTTGCATGAAAAATTATCAAAAATACATAAACAACGTCTTTTTTGTCTTAGAAATGGACAAAAAAATGAAATTCTAGTTTGGAATAAGGCATTAATTGAAATTGAGCCACAAATAACCACATTAAATAAGAGATTGATCAATGATTTAAATAATTTTTTTACTTCAAATAGTAACCTTTCGAGTTTTTTTGTTAAAAATGATTGGCTTAAAGGTATAAATTTTCAATATAAGCCTGGCTTTGATGAAAATATTGGCTTAGAAAAGCATATTCATAATAATTTTGAAAAAGAATTCATGATTAATAAACCATTAGTTGGTTTACATAAAAGAAACTTTAATATTTTATTAGATCGAGATATTGCTTCCTCAATATTATCAAGAGGTCAGCAGAAAGTTCTTTCTTGTATTCTTCATCTTGTGTCAAAGGAATTTATAGAAAAAAGTCTTAAAATCCAACCTTTAGTGTTGATAGATGATATTTGTTCTGAATTAGATAAGGAAAATCAACATTTAATGTTAAAATATCTCAATAATATGAATACGCAGGCTATATTGACGTCCATAGAAAAAATAGCTTTAGACCCTAAATTTAACGTTAATCTGTTCCACGTAGAACAAAAAGGAGATATTTCAAATGTCAAAAGATAAATATGACTCATCGAGCATTAAGGTTTTAAAAGGCTTAGAAGCTGTTAAGAAAAGGCCTGGAATGTACATTGGTGATACTGATGATGGTTCTGGCTTACATCATATGGTTTTTGAGGTCCTAGATAATGCCATAGATGAGGGTTTAGCAGGGTTTTGTGACTATATTGAAGTTAAATTAATGAAAGACGGTTTTGTGTCTGTGTCTGATAATGGTAGAGGAATTCCTGTAGACATGCACGAGGAGGGTGTACCTGCAGCACAGGTAATAATGACCTCTCTACATTCAGGTGGAAAATTCGATGAGAATAGCTATAAGGTTTCAGGTGGGTTACATGGGGTAGGAGTATCAGTAGTAAATGCTCTAAGTAGCAAGTTGATTTTGGAAATTGAAAGAGATGGGAAGAAATACTATCAGGAATATGCTGAGGGCACACCCAAAACAGATTTAAAAGAAAACGGAAAAAGTGATAAAACAGGTACTAAAGTAAGCTTTCTACCATCTAAAAATACATTTGCCTTTACAGAATTTAATGTTGAGATACTTAAAAGAAGAATCAGAGAGCTTTCTTTTTTAAATTCTGGTATTGCAATAACAATAATTGATGAAAGAACAGATCAGAAATTTGATTTTAAGTCAGAGGGGGGTTTAGTTGAATTTGTTAATTATTTAACAGGCAAAAAAGAGCCAGTTGGCACCCCTTTTACCGCTCAGGCTAGCATGAAGGGAATAGGGGTAGAAATTGCCATTCAATGGACAAATACTTATTCAGAAAATGTTCAATGTTTCACAAATAATATTCCTCAGATAGATGGTGGGACGCATATGGCAGGGTTTCGAGGCGGACTTACTAGAGCGATAAAAACATTTATTAAAAAAGAAGACATGATGAAGAAAAAAGATATTGAACTCACTGGTGAAGATGTGCGAGAGGGGATGATGGCAGTAATTTCCCTAAAAATGCCAGACCCAAAATTCTCATCTCAAACAAAAGATAAACTAGTTTCATCAGAAGCTAGACCAGCTGTAGAAGCCCTGATAAATGATTACTTTATGGATTTCTTATTAGCAAACAAACAACAAGCAAAAGAAATTCTGGGGAAAATACTTGAGGCAGCATACGCCAGAGAAGCTGCTAGAAAAGCTAAAGAAATGACAAGAAGGAAGGGAATTTTAGATCTTGGTGGGCTTCCAGGCAAATTGGCAGATTGCCAAGAGAAGGACCCTGAAAAGTCTGAAATATTTCTTGTTGAAGGAGATTCAGCTGGCGGTTCTGCTAAACAAGGAAGAGATAGAAGCTTTCAAGCAATACTTCCTTTAAAAGGAAAAATAATCAATGTTCAAAAACAGCGTCTAGATAAAGTACTCGCATCAAATGAAATTGGCACACTAATAACTGCCTTGGGAACAGGGATAGGGCACGATGAGTTTTCCACTGAAAAGCTTAGATACCATAGAATTATTTTTATGATGGATGCTGATGTTGACGGTTCTCATATCAGAACATTGTTGCTTACTTTCTTTAATAGGCACATGCGAGATTTGATTTCAAAAGGGCATGTTTATATGGCTCTTCCTCCCCTATATAAAATCAAAAAAGGCGGCAAGACTTATTATGCTAAAGACGAGGAAGAAAAAGACGAGATTTTAAAAGACATAAGAAAAGATGATAATGAAAACTCTAGAACTCCGGAAATACAGAGATATAAAGGACTTGGAGAGATGAATCCAGAACAACTTTGGGAAACAACATTTGATCCAACTAATAGAAGGCTTGTTCTGATTACGATTGATGATGTAGGAGAAACTGACGATATTTTTGAAACTTTGATGGGTGATGAAGTTAAACCAAGAAGAGAGTTTATTGATGAGAATGCCTTAAGAGCCGAAAATGTTGATGTTTAAAATAAATCTTTAAACACTTCCTCTAAATCACTAATTGAAACTCTTTTCTGAGACATGGTGTCTCTATCCCTAACTGTAACAGTCTCTTCTTCCAAAGTTTCAAAGTCTATGGTTATACAGATTGGTGTTCCTATCTCATCATGTCTTCGATAATTTTTTCCAATATTACCACTGTTTTCAAACAGAACTCTTCCCATGCCTAGTGACTGTAATTTATTCTTTATTTCTTTGGCTTTTTTAACTATCTTTTCGTCATTTTTTTTCAATGGAATAATAGCTGCTTTTATAGGGGAAAGATGCGGTTTTAATTTTAAAACAACTCTCTCTTTATCTTCTATTTCTTCAAGATGATAAGCTTCATTTAATATAGCTAAAATAGCTCTATCAACACCTGCTGAAGGTTCAATTACAAAGGGAACCATCCAGTTATTATTTTCATCTTTTAATGCTAATTTAGCATTTGATTCGTTGTTTTTTGATACTTTTGACTTAAGGCTTAATTCATCTTGATTCTTTGAGTGAGAACCTAAGTCAAAATCGGTTCGATTAGCAATGCCTTCTAGCTCCTCTACTCCGTGTGGAAATTTGTACATGATATCAACTGTAGCTTTAGAATAATGAGCTAATTCATCTATTGGCACTTCATAAAGTTCTAAGCTATTTTTAGGTACTCCTTGTTTCTCCCACCAATTAATTCTTAACTCAACCCATTTTTTATGCCAATCTTCATCTGTACCAGGAACTACAAAAAATTCTAATTCCATTTGTTCAAATTCTCTTACTCTGAAGATGAAACTTTTTAGTGTAATTTCATTTCTAAAAGCCTTTCCTATTTGAGCAATACCAAATGGCACATTTCTAGAAGTTGAGTCAACAACGTTTTTAAAGTTTATAAAAATTTGTTGAGCAGTTTCAGGCCTTAGGTAGGCAAATGTTTTACCATCGTCAACTGGACCTATATTTGTTTTAAACATCAAATTAAATTGACGAGGTTCAGTTAAATCCTCTTTTTTACAATAATCAGGGACTTGATCAGCTCTAAATCTTTCACCACAGGATTTACAATCCACTAATGGATCAGTAAAAGTTTCTTCATGACCAGAATACATTAGTACTGATTGCTTTGTGAGTATTGCTGCATCAAGTCCTTCAACATCATCACGCTCATACACGACTGATTTCCACCAAGAATTTTTTATATTATTTTTTAATTCGACACCTAAAGGACCATAGTCATATAAACCCTGAGTACCACCATATATTTCACTGGATTGGAATATAAAGCCTCTTCTTTTACAAAGGGATATTAGATCTTCAATATTTGTTGCAGGCATTTTTTTAATTAACTATAAAAGGTATTCTAGTATTTTAAGAATGTTTCTCATAATTTTTAAAACAATATCTATGTTTCCATTATTTTTAATTGATGGAATCTCGTTTGCTATTTCAATAATGCTGTTTAGATTCAATAGCTCACAAAAAAGAGTTACAGAAAAAAATTTAAATCATTGTGATTTATCTTCAAAACAACTTTTAAGATTATCCATAAACAAAACCTCAGAAAGCATGATGCATTATCCATACGTCTGGGGCAATCCAAAAAATTACACAAAACTGATTGAAAAATACAATTCTGATCAAGAAATTTTTTCGAAGAGTGAAAGTAAATTAATTTTCACTCTTCACATGGGGTGTGTTGACGTGATGCTAAATCTGCTCTCTGATGGAATTAAGGGACTAGACATTATATACACTCCAGCAAAGAATAATGAGCTAGATAAGATTATTAGAACATCAAGAACTTTTTTCAAAGCAAACATGATCCCAGCAAATGAAAAGGGCATGATTCAGCTTTATAAGAATTTTTTAAATAAAAAAAGTTTAGCAATGGCATCTGATTTAGTACCACATAATTTTAATGGAAAATACTCTAAATTCTTTGATAAAAAATGTTTCAGCATTGATTTAATAGAAAAGCTTTCAAAAAAAGGTACACACAATATATATTTTGTTTACTTTTCAAAAGGTTTACAAAAAAAATATAAATTTAATGTAATAAAGATTGGCAAGCAATTGACAACTGATGCCATGAACCAATATTTTGAGAAGGCTATAAAAGAAACTCCAGAACTCTATGGATGGGAATATAAAAAGTTCAGAAAATTAGATAAAGAAAAAAGTAATATTTATTAATTCCTCCAAAAAGAGGGAAACAATAATAACAAAAAACCGAAAATCTCAAGCCGCCCAATAATCATTGCTAGAGAAAGTGTAATCTTTCCGGCCGGCTCTAAACTAGAATAGTTATCTGAAAATTGTCCAAGACCAGGCCCAAGATTATTCAAGGTTGCACTTACAGCAGAGAAAGCAGAATAAAAATCAATATTCTGAAGCATTAGAACAAGCAAGAATAGTATTGAAATAAGAACATAAATTGCAACAAAAGAGAAAACAGACTCAATTTGCTTTTGCTCAATTTTTTCACCATTAAATTTCAAAGTGCTGACTGCAGTAGGGTGCATAATTTTAGTTATATTATCAAAGGCTAATCTTATTAGGATATTTATTCTCCATGCCTTAATGCCCCCTCCAACTGATCCTGAGCAAGCACCTACAAAGGCTAAAAGCATGATTAAGATAGGCAATAAAATGCCCATATTATCAAGGTCAGTAATAGTAAATCCTGTTGTTGTAATTATTGATATGGTTTGAAATATTCCATATCTAAATGACTCACTTAAACCTATTTTCTCATTAAATAGTAAGACTAAGACAGAAAATGTTGTCGCTGCAAGAATAAGCAACAAAAAGAATTTAAATTCATCATTTTTTACATAAAACTTAAAGTCTTTTTTCAGCAAGAATAAAAAATGTAATCCAAAATTTGTTGCAGATATTAAGATGAAAAGAATTGCTATGCCCTCAATTAAAGGACTATTAAAATGTCCAAAATTATCGTCATAAATAGAGAATCCGCCAATCGAAACAGTGCTGAATGAATGGGATATAGCCTCAAAATAATTCATTCCTGCAATCCAATAAGAAATGGCGCAAAGGATTGTAATTCCTAAATAAAATCTAAGCAGCGATCTTGCTGTTTTTTTAAGCCTTGGAGAAAAACTATTCTCGGCAAAACCAGATGTTTCAGCTTGAAGTATCCTTATTCCGCCAGAGGCTGCTGGTATTATTGCAAGAACAACAATTATTAAACCAACACCTCCTGCCCATTGAAGTAGCTGTCTATAAATAAGAAGAGACTCTGATAATGAAGAAAGATTAGATATTGTTGTTGAGCCAGTGGTTGTTAGACCGGAGACAGCCTCAAATATCGAATCTGCATAATTCATTCCACTAAAAAAGAATGGAAGAGAAGCTAAAATAGAAATAAAAACCCAACCAAAAAATGTAATTAAGAAGCCATCTCTGGGCGTATAGATAAACTTTTTTCTTCTGAGAGTAATCTCAATTAAAACTCCATAGATCAAACAACTTATAAAGATTGATAAAAAAATTATTTCCACTTCTGATGCAAAAAACTGCATAGTTAGAGGCGGCAAAATTACAAACGTTGCAAAAAACAACGTTAAAGGACCTAAGAATCTTAGAAATTTTAGAAAACTAATCATTTAGACTTGTTATAAAACTCATCAAAAGCTTTTTTATCCTTGTAAAAAATTATTAGATGGTCTCCCTCAAGAAGTTTTGTTTCTTTATGGGCTATGACTACATTTTCTCCTCTTTGTAGACAGGGAATTTCAATAGAATCTCCCATCTCTAATTCACTTATTTTTTTTCCTTTTAAGCCTTCAGCAAAAGTATCAATAGTTATTTCTGAAACTTCCGCTTTTCCTTTTTTAACTTTATGAACATTCGAAACAGAACCTTTTCTTACATATTTTAAAATATATGAAACCGTTATTTGTACCGGAGAAATGATGATGTCTAACTCATTTTTGCCAACCAGATCAAAGTAGGCGTCATTATTGATAATGGTAATAGTTTTTTTTGCCCCTAGTTTCTTTGCCATTAATGAGCACAAAACATTTGTTTCATCATCTTGGGTAACAGCTACATAAACATCACAATCTGCAATACCCTCATTAGCTAAGAAATCTTTATCCGCTGCATCAGCATTTAAAATGAGAACATCATCTAAAAGATCAGAAGCAATCTTGCTTTGTTCTGAATCTTTTTCTATTACCTTTAAATTAAAGTCATTATTTATTTTAGAAGCCAATGATGTGCCAATATTGCCTGCACCTACAACATAAATATTTTTGTGCTTGTCTTCAAGCTTCTGAAGTTCTTGAGTGACATCCTCGATATGTTTTTCATCAGCTATAAAAAAAACCTCATCTCCTTCCAAAATAGTTGTATCACCTGTAGGTATTAAAAGGTTTTCATTTCTATAGAGAGCAGGAATGCGTGTTTCATAATCTGGCAAATCATTATTTAATTCTTTTATTTGGCGACCAACCAAGATACCGCTTTTTTTTGCGTATACACTTACAAGCTTAATTTTTCCTTCAGCAAAATCTAAAATTTCAAGAGCGCCAGGATGATTCAAAAGACTTTTTATTTCATCAGTAATGAGATCCTCTGGATTAATAAAAAAATCTACCTGACTTGCAATTTTCTTAGCAATTTCTTTGTATTCAGATCCTTTTAGTCTGCAAATTATTTTCTTAGCATCAAATTTTGCTTGTGCAATTATTGATGCCAAAAGATTTATTTCTTCTGAATCTGTAAGGCAAAGAAGTAAGCTGTTTTCATCTAAATTGCTTTTAGAAAGTGTGTTAGGAGAGGCTGCATCACCAAGAATTGTTTTAATTCCTTCTTTCGATTTGAGCGGCTCAAGATTAGATTCATTGTTATCTATTACAACAATGTCATTATCTTCGGTTGATAATTCTGTAGCGACACTACCACCTATTGAACCACCACCAAGTATGATTATTTTCAAATCAAATTTTCCTTAAGAGAAATTATATCTCTTTTTGAATTAAAGAAATCATTTGATGAAATTACTTTTTTACCTGGAAACTGAACACTTTTTAAATTTATCGCTCCTTTTTTACAGCAAACTGTCATGCCATCTTTATTGAAAGAGGAAATTTCCCCTGGATTACCTGTGATAGTTTTAATATTTTCTATATTTATTACTCTTACCAATTCGTCATTTAATTTAAAATAGCTGCCTGGCCACTTTTTGAAAGCTAAAAAATTTCTAAATATCTGAGAAGAATCTATATTCCAATTTATCAAGCCTTCTTCTTTTGCGACCTTATCAGCATACGTTGCTTTTTCTTCTTCTTGAGTTTCAGGTATTATTTTTTCCGAACAAATTTCATTAATAGTATTGCTTAAATTTATATTGGTAATTTCAACCAACTTTTTCTCTAGAGTGTAAATATCTTGGCCACGATTGCTAGTAGAAAAAGTTTTATATATCCCTCCTGTATCAAGTTTTTCCTCTATCTTCATAAAACTGACTCCAAAGCTTTTATCACCATTAGCAATAGCTCTTTGCATAGGCGCTGCACCTCGCCATTTCGGCAACTTAGAAAAATGAACATTTAAGCAGCCATATTTTGGATGTTCCAAGAGCCATCTTGGTAAAATTTTGCCATAGGCCACAACAATAAGAAGATCTATGCTCTGATTAAGAATAATTTTTTTAAAGTTACCATCATTTAAATTCTCAGGTTGGAGAAGGTTATATGTCTCTTTTTTTTCTAAAAACCTAGAACTCTTAAGATGGGCACCTCTGCCAGCTTTTTTATCAGTTTGAGTAAGAATAAAGTTTATTTGAAAATCTTTTTTGGATAATTCTTCAAATATATTGAAAGCAATTTCAGGGGTACCTGCAAAAGCTATATTTATCTTTCTATTTTTTTTCATCTTTAAGCTTCAAAAGCTTATCCTTAATTCTATTCCTCTTTAAAGACGATGAATAATCTACTAATAATTTTCCGTTTAGATGATCAATTTCATGCTGTATGCAAAAACCTAATAAACCTTCTGCAGTTAACTCTTTATCTGAGCCATTTAGGTCTTGATATTTTAATTTTATTTTCTTTGCTCTTTTAACTTCCTGCCTAAAAGAAGGAATTGATAAGCAGCCTTCTTCCGACAATTCAAGAGTATCATCTAAAATTTCATAATCAGGATTGACTATATGTAAAGGACTACTTTTGTCCTCTGATAAATCAATTACTATTAATCTTTTATGGATATCTACTTGAGTTGCAGCAAGCCCTATACCTTTATCTTCATACATTGTATGGAGCATATCAGATGCTATGGATTTTAATTCATCATTAAAATCTTTAACTGGTTCAGCAGTTTTTCTTAACCTTGGGTCAGGAAATGTTAATATATTTAACTTATTCATTTTTAATATTATTAATATTATATGGACGAAATTAAAGTTTCTGTAATTCTTGGTTCTGATTCAGATGTTGAATTAGGAAAAGCTGCTATTAATTCCTTGAAAGATTTTTCAATTCCTTGTGAATTAAAAGTCATATCTGCCCACCGCTCTCCTGATGTATTAGTAGATTATTTGAAAGATTCAAAAGATAGAGGCTGTAAAGTTTATATAGGAATTGCAGGCATGGCAGCACACTTGGCTGGCGCTATCGCCGCACATTCATCAAGTCCAGTTTTAGGAGTTCCATCAGCAAACAGTTCGTTGAATGGTTTGGATGCAATCTTATCTACATTACAAATGCCTGCAGGTGTACCAGTAGCAACTTTTGCTGCTGGAAAGGCTGGTGCAACAAATGCTGGGATTTTCGCTGCACAGATGTTAGCAGCCAGCGATGAGGATTTAGCAGAAAAAATCAAATCTTTTAAAGCAGAGCTAAGAGAGAAAACTATTCTCAAAGATAAAAATCTTGATAGAGACTGACAAGATATCTTTAGCAGCAAGTTGGATTAAAGAGAAAAAAATCATTGCTTATCCAACAGAGGGAGTTTGGGGCATTGGCTGCATTAACAATCAGTCTCTAATATCAAAATTAAGTGAAATCAAACAAAGACCTAAAGATAAAAAATACATCTTACTTTTCAGAAGTGTTGATGATTTAAGAAAAAAATTTGATGTGAAAAAAGATTACATCAAACAAATTAAGGAACTATCAAATAGTTTCACAACAATCATCGTTCCTTTAAATAAAAGTAACAGTATTGCAGTCAGAATTCCAAAAATAGAAATTCTTCAAGATTTACTTGAAGAAGTTGGTGAAGAAATTGTTTCTACATCAGCAAATATATCATCTCTAAGTGTGTGTAAAAATGTAGAACAAATTAAAACAATTTTTTCTAATAAAATTTTTGGTATTCTTAACCTCCCTTTAGGTGGGGAAAATAAATCATCAAGAATTTATGATTTAAAGAATAATGCATATGTTAGATAAAATAGCAGAAAACTTTCAAGAGATTCATCAATCGCTGATAGATAACTTTTATTGTTATGAACAAAAAGAAAAAATTATTCTTGATAAATGGGAAAAAGAGTCTCTTGGTCATGGTATTTCAGCTGTTGTAGATTGCGGCAGATTTTTTGATAAAGCGGGAATCAATTTCTCCCAAATTTCTGGCAATTCTTTACCTAGATCATCTGTTGGAAGTGAAGGTTATAAAGACGCTCCATATTTTGCGACTGGAGTTTCAGTTGTATTTCATCCCAAAAACCCAAACATACCAACTGCACATTTGAATGTAAGGTACTTTGCGACTTTCAATGAGAATAATGAAATTAACGAAGATTGGTTTGGAGGAGGTTTTGACCTAACACCTTACGTTCCATTTGAAGAAGACTGCAAATCATGGCATCAGCAAGCCAAAACTGCATCAAAAAATAAATATCTAGAATGGAAAAATAATTGTGATGATTATTTCTATTTAAAACACAGAAATGAGCACAGAGGTGTTGGTGGTATTTTTTATGAAAAACAAACATTTGAAAAACCTGAACAAGGATTAGAGCTGTCCAAAAGTGTTGCAGAGTCTTTTTTGAATGGATACAGCAATATTTTAGATAAAAGAAAAGATCTTGAGTTTACAGAAAGACAAAAAGAGTTTCAGATATTTAGAAGGGGAAGATATGTAGAATTTAACCTTTTGTATGACAGAGGAACTTTATTTGGACTTCAATCTGGAGGAAGAATAGAGTCAATTTTAATGTCTCTCCCAAGCGAAGTTTCATGGCGATATAAATTTGATCAAAACCTTAACAGTGAGGAGCAAAATCTTTACAATCTAATATCCAAAAAGCATCAATGGATATGAAATATAAACTCGGGGTGCTTGGCAAAGGGATTTCTTATTCTTTGTCACCTGAAATTCATAATTCCTTCTCTCAACAATGCAATATTGATATTGAATATAAAATTTATGACATAGAAAAAGACTCATTGTTTTTTGTAGAAAATTTTTTTAAAAATGGTGGACACGGCTTAAATATAACTCAACCATTTAAAGAAGAAGTAGGAAAATTTTATAATGCGCCGCCTTCAAATATTCTCTATAAAAGAGACAATGAGATAAAAGCTGACTCAGTAGATGCGGAGGGACTTTGCACTGATTTATCAAAAAAAAATATTAAGGTAAATTCTGGCACAAGAATTTTGTTGCTTGGGCTAGGTGGTGCTGGAATCTCAATAATTAATTCTTCAATATTTAGAAAATGTAATTTTGTGGTATGGAATAGATCCAAGAATAAATACAGAAATATTCAGAGAGATTTTTTAGAATTTAAAAATAATTATGATGATAAAATTGACCTTGTAATTTCATGCGTTTCAGAAATGAATAATGAAATTTCTGAGGTCATTTTGAACACAAACTTTCAAGAATTTGCACACATATATGATATTAATTATAAAAATGAAACAAATACGTATTACAAGAAAATTTCTTTGATAAAAAATGTTAGTTTTAATTCAGGTGAAGGCATGTTGATTGAGCAAGCTGCACTTTCCTGGAGGAGATGGTTTGGTGATAAACCTGATACTTCAGGTGTTAAAGTAAGTATTGAAAATGGAAGGCTATAAATTTATTGCTGGGGCTATATGCCCCTCTTGTAAAGAGCAGGATAGCATAGTTCTTAAAGATGATGATTCCGAGGTTAAGTGTATCTCTTGTAACTATTTTGAGCTTAAGAATGATAAAGAACTCGGATCTATTAAAATAATTGATGATTAGAAGTGACTATTAGTGTCGTTTATTACTCGACATAAGATTTATTTATAGTAATATATGCGTTAATGAGGATCAAGTTAGGGCTTTTCTTATTATTTATAACATCTTTTTACACATCAGCTGATTGGCTAGATGTGAATATGCCTGTGGGCGTAACGGACATCAGTAAAGAGGTATTTGACCTTCACATGGCTATATTTTTCGTTACAGTTGCTATAGGCGTTGTTGTATTTGGTTTTATGTTTTACTCCATGTGGCGCTATAGGAGAAGTAATAATAAAAAACCGGCCAAATTCAAAGAAAATCACAAACTTGAAATACTTTGGACAGTGATACCAACTTTAATTCTTGTTGCAATGGCTGTTCCAGCTTCTATTACATTGAAGAAAATATACGACCATGAAGCTGAAGAAGGCGGCATGGACATTCAAGTAGTTGGCTGGCAGTGGAAGTGGCAATATAAGTATTTAGATGAACAGGTAGGCAACAAGCCTTTAAGTTTTTTTGCTAACTTAACTACTCCTCCAGATCAGTATGAATATAACAGAGTTGAAAAAGGTGAGAATTATTTGCTTGAGGTTGACGAAGAAGTAGTAGTGCCAGTAAATACTCCAATAAGATTTTTAATCACAAGTAATGATGTTATCCATTCATGGTACATGAGTGACTTTGCTGTTAAGCAAGATGCTATACCAGGTTTTATAAATGTTGCAAAAACTACAATTAATGAACCTGGCATTTACAGAGGAAATTGCACAGAACTTTGTGGTGAAAGGCATGCCTATATGCCAATAGTGGTGCGTGCAGTTACTAAAGAAGAATACGATGAATGGGTTGCAGAAAAAAGAGAAGCAATGGAGCAATTAGCTTTTTTAACGGAAAAAGAATGGACTGCTGATGAGCTGTATGCTCAAGGCGAAGAAATATATAAAACTCGTTGTGCAGCATGTCATCAAGTAAATGGAGCAGGAATTACAGGTTTTTATCCAGCATTGGCTGGTAGTGAAGTTGTAATGAATGATAAGACAGGTCAAATAGAAATTCTCATGGAAGGCATTAGAGGGAGTCAAATGCAATCTTTTGCGGAGCAGCTTAACGAAGTTGACATGGCAGCGGTAATAACTTTCACGAGGTTAGCTTGGAATAATGATAAACAAGGCGATGGAACAATTGTTGTTCCTAAAGACATTGTTGATTATAAAAAAGGAGATTTATAGGAGTAATTATGAGTGCAGTAATTGAAAATCACGAACACGACCATCATGGACCTCAAAAAGGGATCTTAAGGTGGCTTTTCACAACCAATCATAAAGATATTGGAACACTATACCTGTGGTTTAGTTTTCTTATGTTTTTAACAGGTGGTGCGATGGCTATGGGGATAAGAGCTGAGCTTTTTGAACCAGGTTTGCAGCTTATGGATCCTATTAGGTATAACCAATTAGTTACTATGCACGGACTAATAATGATATTTGGTGCAGTGATGCCAGCATTTGTAGGTTTAGCTAACTGGCTTATTCCTATGCAAATTGGAGCACCAGATATGGCATTGCCAAGAATGAATAATCTGAGTTTTTGGTTACTTCCTTCGGCGTTTATAATTCTTCTTTCAACTGCTTTTATGGAAGGAGGACTGCCTGGTTTTGGTTGGACCTTCTACGCACCTTTATCGACAAATTACCCAAATATTGCTTACTTTGTGTTTGCTGTTCACATAATGGGAATTTCTTCAATTATGGGTTCAATTAATGTAATTGTCACAATTATGAACATGAGAGCACCTGGAATGACATTAATGCAAATGCCGATGTTCGTATGGTCTTGGTTAATAACAGCATATTTGCTTATAGCTGTTATGCCAGTTCTAGCTGGTGCAGTAACAATGCTATTAATGGATGCATATTTTGGAACATCATTCTTCGATGCTGCAGGTGGAGGAGATCCGGTTTTATTTCAGCACGTCTTTTGGTTTTTTGGCCACCCTGAAGTTTATATTATGATTCTTCCTGCATTTGGAATTACTTCTCATATTATTTCCACTTTCTCAAGAAAGCCTTTGTTCGGACATTCATCAATGGTTTATGCAATGGTTTCGATTGCTGTACTTTCATTTGTAGTTTGGGCTCACCATATGTTTACAGTTGGAATGCCACTCGCTGCAGAATTATTTTTTATGTGGGCAACAATGATCATTGCTATTCCTACCGGTGTTAAAGTTTTTAACTGGGTTGCAACTATTTTTAAAGGATCAATAACTTATGAAACACCTATGCTATTTGCAATAGCTTTTGTTGTTTTATTTACAATAGGTGGTTTATCGGGCCTCATGTTGGCGATCACACCTGCAGATTTTCAATATCATGATACTTATTTTGTTGTAGCGCACTTTCATTACGTGTTGGTACCAGGTGCAATTTTCTCAATAATGGCTGCTGTTTACTATTGGCTTCCAAAATGGACAGGAAATATGTATGACGAAAAAATGGGTAAGCTTCATTTTTGGCTATCATTTATTGGTGTTAATGTAACTTTCTTCCCGCAACACTTTGTAGGTTTAGCTGGAATGCCTAGAAGGTATGCTGACTACGCTTTACAGTTTGCAGAATGGAATGCAGTTTCATCGATTGGAGCATTTCTGTTTGGTTTATCACAGCTACTTTTCCTTTACATTGTTATCAAGGCTGTTTTTGCAGGCAAAAAAGCAACTGCACAGGTTTGGGATGGCGCAGAAGGATTAGAGTGGACTGTAGACTCTCCTGCTCCGTATCATACATTTGAAACCCCACCAAAAGTAAATGGCTAAGAATAATTTTTCAAGCAAAATATTTCTTTATTTAGTTTCAGCTGTAATTTTTATGTTCTTTTTTTCTTTTATGCTGGTGCCTCTTTACAATGTTTTTTGTGAGGTTACTGGTCTAAATGGAAAAATATATGGCCCATCATCTTTTTTTGTAAAAGACGATGTAGAAAAAAAAGATTCTAGAGAAATAAGAATAAAGTTTTTAAGTCAAGTTAATGAATCAGCGCCTGTAAATTTCTTCCCTTCTTCTAATGAGGTAAGGGTGTGGACTGATAAGGTGAGCAAAACGTCCTATATTGCAGAAAACACCACTGATAAACAATTAACTCTAACTATAATTCCATCGGTTTCACCTGGTTTGGCTGCAGAAAATGTAAAAAAAATTCAATGTTTTTGTTTTGAAGAGCAGGTTCTAATGCCTTATGAGAGGCAAGAATGGCCAGTTAGATTTTATGTAAGCTCTGAAGTTGGAGATAACGTAAATGATATATATCTATCCTATACACTCTTTGAAACAGATCGTGTTTTAACAGACAATATGAATCATGGAAAGTAAGACTGACAATTTTCAAAAATATTATGTTCCTGAGAAAAGTGCTATTCCAATAATTTTTGCAGTTTCTGTTTTTTTTGCAGGATTTGGCGCTGCTAACGCAATCACTGGCAATGGTTCCACAATGCTTCTTCTTGGTATGTTAGCTGTAGTTATTACTATGTCTTTCTGGTTTTCCGTTGTTATGAAAGAGTCAAAAGCCGGACTTGATACACCGCAATTAAATAATTCTTATGTATTTGGAATGGGATGGTTTATTTTTTCAGAGGTAATGTTTTTCTTCGCTTTTTTTGGTGCATTATTCTACATAAGACAGTTTGCAGTACCATGGCTTGGTGGTGAAGGAGAAAAAGGCCTTGCTGGAGAATTATTGTGGCCAGAATTTGAGGCAACATGGCCACCTATGATAACTCCTGAGCAAAGCATTATGGGCGATCAGGCAGTTACAAAAGGACCTGATGAATCTATGTATCTACATGGTATAAGTGGAATAATTAAGTGGCTTCCTTTATGGAATACAATCGTTCTTCTTACTTCAAGTGGAACAGTTCACTTTGCACATATTGCACTTAAAGAAAATAATAGAAAAAGATTTAACTTTTGGTTAGGAATTACTGTGTGCTTAGCATTTATTTTTGTAATTCTTCAAGCGGCAGAATACTATGAGGCCTATGCTCATCTGGGATTAACTCTAAATTCTGGAGTATATGGGACAACTTTTTTTATGCTAACTGGATTTCACGGAATGCATGTCTTGATTGGTGGGATCTTTCTTTTAACTCAGCTGTTAAGGTCAACAGGGTTCAAACATTTTACAGAAAAAGAACATTTTGGCTTTGAAGCAGCTTCTTGGTATTGGCATTTTGTTGATGTTGTATGGGTTTGCCTATTTTTATTTGTTTATATTATTTAACCCCAAGGCACATTATTGCCGAGTTGACCTGTAAAAATCCCATAAGTTATGAGTATTAATATGATGGCACCAAGAGTCACTCTAAACCCAAGCCCATACATTATGCGTTTCTTTTTAGGATTACCTCTATCAATAAAAAGAAAAACAAGACTCGAGAAGAGACTTATTAGCACAAGAACAACTAGAATAATTAATACAGTTTTAAGCACACTATCATTTTAACAGATGCATAAATTTAAATTCAGAATACTATTCTTTTCTTTAGTTTTTTTTCCTATCACAATTTTGCTTGGAATTTGGCAGATAAATAGAGCGGATGAAAAAAATAACATCATGGAGCAATACGCAGAGCTAATTAAAAAACCACCAATTCAACTGGTAAATTCTTACCAATTTAGTAATTGGGAACCGGTATACGGTGAGGGGATTTATCTAGATGAGATTATTTATGAGGATAATGCAATAAGCAATGGTAAGGCCGGATACAAGGTTTACCATTTATTTGAACTAGTTACTGGAGAAAATATATTTGTTAACAGAGGATTTATTGAGAGAAAACCACTGAAGAATGATCTTCCAGAAGTATTAATACCTGAAGGGCTTTTCTTTATACAAGGCAATGTAATGCTTAAGCAAAAGAATGCCTTTGCGAAAGAAATAAATGAAAGTGATTCAAGAATTATTCAAGAATTTAATCTTGCAAATATTAAAAGCAAAAGAGGACTAGTAGACAAAGAAATTTACGATTTCTTGTTTAATTTAGCTCCATCAGACCCATTTAAGCTTGTACCAATTGAAAAACCAATAAGCATGAGTGCAAGCAAGCACATAGGATATGCAATTCAGTGGTTTGGCTTAAGTGTTGTTTTAGTCGTAATGACTCTAATTGCGTTTTTAAAAAAGAATGAATAAAGGAATAGGTTTAGCATTAGTTATTTTAATTACCCCTTTGGTGGTAATTACTGCATCTACACTTACTTTTTACTTGGGTTATAAACCTACAAGCACATCAAATAATGGGGAATTGATTGTGCCACCCCTCGAAACTAATCTTTTTAAACTCGAAAATATTAATGGAGATTCGTTCAGTTTTAGAAAGGGAAAATGGTACCTAGTTTACTTTGATAACTTTAATGATTTAGAAGCCTCAGAAGAAAAATTGAAATTTGCCTTCAGCATTAATACAACTCTTGGCAGAAAAATGAATAGACTTAAAAGAGTTGTTGTATTAAGAGAAGATTTCAATTCGCAATCAATTAATGATTTATCTTCGAAATTTCCAAACGTTTTTTTTGTTAAAGATATCGATCAAGAATTTGAAGATTTGCTTTTAAATGCTGGTATGAGTCCTTTTGAAAATCAATCTCTATTTTTACTTGATGATTTCTCTTTTGTAATGGAAGAGTTTAATAAAGAGCTTGATTTTAAAGAGGTTTTTGAGGACATAAAAACTTTATTATGAATATTTTTACAACAAAAATTTTATCAATTTTAGGAGTTTTTCTTGCTTTTATTGTTATTGGTCTTGGAGCCTGGACTCGTTTAGCAGATGCTGGACTTGGCTGTCCTGACTGGCCTGGATGTTATGGGTTTATAACTTTTCCAACCACTAGTCAGGAAATTGAAATGGCAGAACAGTTGTATCCGGATTCTCCTGTTGAAATTGACAAAATAATTCCTGAAGTAGTACATAGATATTTTGCTGCCTCTCTTGGTCTTCTCGCAATTTTTCTACTTTTTATATCTATTAAAGAAAAAAAACATATCCTTACTTCATCTCTGTTGCTCGCAATAATCATAGGCCAAGGAATATTTGGTTATCTAACTGTGAGCTTAAAACTACATCCTTTAATAGTCACCACACATCTTTTTGGAGCAATGATAACTACATCAATTTTTCTTGTTATTTTTTTAAGGTCACTCAAACTTCAGCACAACTTCGAAATTCTTAAAGCAAACAGACATTTAATAATAATTGGTTTTGTTTTAATTATTTTTCAAATTTTTTTAGGAGCATGGACATCAACAAATTATGCTGCAAGAGCCTGTTTAGATCTACCATATTGCCAAGGTGAATTAATACCTAATACAAATTTCACAGAAGCCTTTAATCTATTTCAAACTATTGGTCCCAATTACTTGTTCGGACAGATGAGCAATGAAGCTAGGGTTGCAATTCACATAACACATAGAATCGGTGCAATAGTTGTATTTTTATACTCTCTTTTTCTTATCTTTAAATTGAAATCAAAAGAAACTTTACCTGTGTTAGGAGCTTTTAGTGCAATTCTTTTTCTTCAGGTTTTCTTGGGCGTAAATAATGTTTTGAGCCATTTACCTTTGTGGAATGCTGTAGCCCATAATATTTTTGGCGTTATGTTGTTTCTGTGCATGATTGTTATTATGTATTTGAGTTATAGAAAAGTTGATGCAGCTAAATAGATATCTTGATCTTTGCAAACCAAAGATTGTTCTTCTTTTAACACTAACAGCATTAGTGGGGATGATGCTTTCAACAAATTTCTACAATGATGTCATTTCAGGTCTTGCGAGTTTACTTGGATTTGCATTTCTAGCAGCCTCATCAGCAGCTTTAAATCAAATTTTTGATAAAGAAACTGATAAAAATATGCAGAGGACAAAAAATAGACCTTTAGCATCAGGAAATATAACTTTATTAAATGCTTTAATTTTTACATCTATACTTTTATTTCTTGGTTCATCTCTCATGCTTTATTTTTCAAATATTTTGACATTATTAATAACTACTTTTGGTTTCATTTTTTATAGTTTGATTTACACAATTTATTTGAAATGGGCGACTCCGCAAAATATTGTTATAGGAGGATTATCAGGAGCGTTACCTCCATTAATAGGATGGACAGCAGTGACAAATGAAATTTCATTACTGCCACTAATACTCGTTTTGGTCATTTTTCTTTGGACTCCTCCTCACTTTTGGCCTTTAGCAATAGATCGAATTGATGAATACAAAAAAGAGGGCGTTCCAATGATGCCAATTGCTAAAGGTGTGGCAAGAACAAAAATTGAAATGGTAATTTATGCTGTTCTGCTATTTGGTGCATCGCTTGCTCCATTTCTTTATGGTCTTACTGGAATTTTCTACTTAGTTTCAACATCTTTATTGAATATTTATTTCATTTATTTATGTGTTGCGTACCTTAATGATCGAGAAAATGTTCTTTCTATGAAAATTTTTAATTTTTCTGTTAAGTATATGTTTTTATTTTTTTTAGCGACTTATATCGACTTCTTATTAATGTTGTATGTCTAAAAATAAACTTACAATTTTATTATTTGCCATTGTTATTGCACTAACCTCTTATTCATTTTGGCGAATAAGCATACCTAGAGTGCTATCTATCGAAGAGATGAAGGTAAATGGGTTCTATAAGTATGGTGATTCGCAAGAAGTAAGAGAATTTGAGCTGAAAGATCACAATAATAATATTTTCACTAAAAAAAATTTAAAGAAACATGACATAAACTTCATATATTTTGGATATACCACGTGTCCGACTGAGTGTCCGGTAATGATGTCTGTAATGAGACAGCTTTTCGAAAAAATTGATACAGATGATATTGCATTTTATTTAATAAGCTTTGATCCAGAAGTTGATACCATTGATCGGCTTAAGAGATACGTAACTGCATTTAATGAGGATTTTATTGGAGTGTCTGGTGAGCAGTCAGAAGTTTTGAAATTAGGCTACCAGCTTGGAATAGAAAAATTAGAACCCACGCAAAATCATATGAGTCAAAGAGTAATTTCGCATACTAATCATTTAGTTCTTGTAGATGATAATGCAAATATTATGGGGATATTTAAGGGGCCATTTGACAGTAGAGCTATGTCGTTAGTAACTAAGTCTTTGTTACAGACAAATTAAATTCACATTAAATTCACATTAATAGTCTAAAAACTTTTAAAAAAAGTTTTACTATTAAATAAGGAGGAAATATGAGAATTATTTATTTATTTATTTTATCTTTTATTCTTTTTCCACTTTCAGCTGATGACCATAAAGTTAAGCCTGGTGGAGAGGTAGGAGATTTTCACTATATAAAAGCAAAAAACCCCTTAGCAATTGTTGCAGCAACTGATAAGTTCATTGCTTCTGATTGCGGGCAGAAATGGCAAGCAAAATCAAGAGGATTAGTGTTAATGCAGTTGGATGGCTCTGGCATGTCACACTTTTTTTATTCAGGTTTTGATGACTATGAAAGCATGAATGAAGCAATTCAATTAGTAAGTAGTTGTGCCGCAGGTCTTGAATTTGTCCAGGCAATTGGTGATGCCACATATGGAGAATATTATTTCAATAGAATAGGCGAACTTTCACTTCAAAAAGGTGATTGGACAAAAGATAGCGTTTTTTTGAAGTATGATCTTTTTGTTGATCCAATGAAAAGGGGAGATTATGCAAAGGCTTGGAGTTCATTAGTTGAAAGCCAAGATACTCCTGGTTCATCAGGACTTGTAACTCATGTTACTGGTAACGGGCGTGTATCACATTTTGCTTTTAATGGCGGCCCTTCAATGCCAGAATTGATGTCAGGATCAGAAGATACCTTTAGCAGTAAAGAGTTTCTAAAATTTGCAGCTGAAGTTGATGAATACAGAACTGTTGTTAATGTAATGATGGTTACACCCGTAAAAGCTTGGGTTAAAGAGTAATTCTTAAAAGGTCCTGTTTAACGGGGCCTTTTATTCATTTGTAAGAACTACTTTTCCTATTACACCTCTATTTCCAATAAGATTTATTGCTTCAACGGCTCTCTCCATTGGAAATGTTTTTGAAACTAGAGGTTTAATTTCACCATCTTTAAGCATTTGATTAATTTCACTTAGATTTTTAGTATTTAAATCAGGTTCACGTCCAGTAAAAGAACCCCAAAAAACTCCAACTAATGAAGCTCCTTTCAAAAGTGAAAGATTTATAGGTAATTTAGGTATTTGTCCAGCTGCAAATCCAACTACTAAATACCTTCCTTTCCAACCAATGGACCTAAATGCTGGTTCCATGTAGCAATCACCAATTGGGTCATAAATAATATCGAATCCACCTTTTAGACTTTTTGACTTTAGATTTAATGATAGTGCTTTCGATTCCTCTTTATCATTTGGACCTTCCCCGTATATAACAACATCGGCAGCACCGTAATCACGACAAATTTGAGCCTTTTCTTCATTTGATACGCCGGCTACAACCCTTGCTCCTTTCGCAACTGCGATATCTACAGCAGCTAATCCAACTCCACCAGACGCTCCTAATACTAGCAATTCATCATCTTTCTTGAGCTCACCTCTTTGCATAAGGGCATGATAGCTGGTGCCATATGCCATTTGGTATGATGCAGCCATTTCGAAAGATGTGTCTTCTTCAATTGCAAAAGTCCCAAGTTCATGCATACAAATCTCTTCAGCAAAAGCTCCATAAGCGGACATAAAATAAACACGATCACCTTCTTTAAATTTTGTTACATTTTTTCCAATTTTTTTTATTACGCCTGCTCCCTCATTCCCTGGTGCAAAAGGAAATTCAGGCTTAAATTGATAAAGGCCTTGAACAATTAAATAGTCAGGGAAATTAAGAGCTGCAGCTTTAACAGATATTAGTACTTCATCATCCCCCGGCTCAGGAGAGTCAATATTCTCCCAAACAAGATTTTCAACTGGACCGAATTCTTTACAATGCAGAATTTTCAATTAATTTCCCCTCTATAGTTTTCTAAAAAAGTTTCAAAATCTATCTTATCTTTATTTTGCTGATCTAAGTATTCTTTTTTGGATGTTTTAGCCTCTAAGGACATCTTTTTTAAAAATTCTTTCGAAAGATTTAAATTTTGTTTTTTTGATTTGGAACTTATAAAATTCACGATTGAATTATTTGATAAATCATCAATAATCTGTGTGGATAGTGGCACTTCATTTCTTCTATAAAATTCTTTAAACATATTTTTATGGTTATCTTTTAAACCAATTGCGTTTGATAGGCTTTCAAGTGATTCTAATAATTCTTGTGTTAATGCTTTAATATTTTTTTCCGCATCTCCCTTTTCAAAACTGCAAATCAAATTACAGTCCTGACCAGATTCAGAGGCTCGCCTTATATTTTCTTTGATCTTGATTTCTTCGATAGGATCTATTTTTTCATTACCACATAAAATGCAATATATTGACAAAAGTTCAAGAAACTCAATTTCAATTTGAGATATTCCATAAGCTGTGTAAGGGTTTAAATCTATAGATCGTAACTCAAGATACTTAATTCCCCCCTTTTTTAATTGATTATATTGACGCTTATTTGTTGTAAATTCTCCCTTTGGTCTTATGTGATTATAGAGTTCACTCTCCATTTGAATTGTTCCGTTATTTATTTGTTTTGGATTTGCAAGTTCAATTTCAATTTCTTTAAATCTTTTGTTTGGAACATTTATGTAGTACTTAATTATTTCGAGATAATCTTTGAGTGAATTGAAATTAATAAATTTCTGTTCTTGCTCCTCCGAGTAATATCCTAATTTACTCACTCTCAAAGATGTGGCTTTAGGTAAAAAACAGTCTGTTCTGTTAAGAAATTCTGCATTTATATCTCTATCCTTAATAAAAGATTTATGAGCAACAGGTGATGCCCCTATAACTCTCAAAACCTGTGGAAAGATACGAAGAAAATTTCTGCATGCGCAAAGATAGATTTCATCTTTATCTCCACCAAGAGAATCAATAACCGAGCTTGAGAAAGATATATTAAAGTGAATGCCTGCTGTACTTTGCATCTTATCTCCATATCTATTTCTTAAGCCCAACCTGTAAAGATAGGCTAATTTTGATTTATTTATTTCACCTGAAGGTGGAAGAGTAATGTACTTTTTCTTGAACTTCGGCGGCATTGAATAATTCCACAAAAAATCATCCTCAATTTGCTGCTCTAAATACAAATGAAGATCTTTTAGAAATTTAAATAATTCCAGATTATCCTCAAAAGGAGGCGTAACAATTTCAAAGTGAGGCTCTGAATAATCAAGTGTAATGTATTTATTAAAATGATGACTGCCTAGATTACTAGGAAATTTGTTGCCTGAAATTTTGCCTTCTATATCTGTTCGAAGATTTTCTTTTTCTAACCCTTTATATGTCTTTTGATCAGATGCTAAGAAAGCTTTAACTTTATCTCGGTTGATTGCAACCATGAAATAATAATACTTATTATTTTGGACCAGAAGCAAGAATCTCTTCGCTTACTTCAAATTTTTTGATGTTATCTTTAAATCTTTGTGCTAATTTTTCTGCTTCAGAGTCGTACATATCTTTATCTTCCCATGCCTCTCTTGGGTTTAGATATTTTTCATCTACTCCAGATATTTTATTCGGAATTGTTAAATTCAAAGATTCCATATGATAAGTATCACTATGATCAATGGCATTATCTTGTATTGCTGAAATAATTGCTCGAGTTACAGGAATAGGGAATCTTTTTCCTACTTCATATCCTCCTCCTGTCCAGCCAGTATTTACAAGATAAACTTTTGTATCCATTTTCTCGATTCTTTTGATTAGCAAATCTGCATATACGCCAGCAGGTCTGGGAAAAAAAGGAGCTCCAAAGCAAGTTGAAAAAGTGAAATCCATAGACTTTGTACTTCCCACTTCGGTAGAGCCCACTTTAGCGGTATAGCCACTCAAGAAATGATAAGCAGCTGAAGTTTTGTTAAGTATACTTACCGGTGGTAACACTCCTGATAAATCACAAGTTAAAAAAATAATATTATCTGGCTCTATACCTTCATTTTCTGGAACGCTATTTTCAATAAATTCTCTTGGATAGCAGCATCTTGTATTTTCTGTATATTTATCACTATCGTAGTCAGGGTTTCCTTGAGCATCGGTATCAACATTTTCTAAAACACTACCAAACTTAATTGCATCCCAAATCAATGGTTCATTTTCTCTGGAAAGTTTTATGCACTTAGCATAACAACCACCCTCAAAATTAAAGACTGTTCCATCGCCCCATCCATGCTCATCATCTCCGATTAGTGAACATTTGGGATCTGCTGATAGTGTGGTTTTGCCTGTGCCAGATAAACCAAAAAATAATGTTGTACGCCCATCTGAGGTTTGATTTGCAGAGCAGTGCATAGGAAGAACATTTTTTTCAGGTAATAGAAAGTTTTGCACAGAAAACATAGACTTTTTTATTTCACCAGCATATTTCATACCAGCAATCAAAACTCTTCTTTTATGAAAATTGATTACCACACAACCATCAGAATTAGTTTTATCAACTTCAGGATCGCAAACAAAATCAGGTGCTGAAATTAACTGCCAAACTTCTTTATTTTCGGAGTTATATTTATCAGGAACAATAAAGATTAATTTTGAAAAGAGAGAATGCCATGCTTTTTCACATTTTACTTCCACTGGAATATAGTGATCTTTATTCGAACCAACATGAACTTCTGTTTTGTAGTGTTTTTTATTACTTAGATAATCTGAAACTTTATTCCATAGATTATTAAAATCATCTGAATTAAAAGGTTGGTTAACGTTACCCCATTCAATTTGATCTCTAGTGCTGGCTTCTTCTACAATAAATCTATCTTTTGGACTTCTTCCAGTCCTACTTCCAGTTAAGGCAAGAAATGCGCCGTTGCTGACAAGTTTTCCTTCATCATTAGCAACTGCCTCTTCAATAAGTTTAGAATTAGATAAAATTTGTTCTTTTGACATTAAAGGTAGCCCAATATTTATTTAGTCATATTTGTAAAAATCAAAAGGTATCTTAACAGTATTAATAAAATCATTGAAGCAAAATAGATAGTTGACCATTCGGCAATGTTTAAGGATAAAAACGTCCAAACTTCTTCTGCACACTTGCTGCTACCAATGAAGATTTTTTGAATACCTTCAAAAAATGGATAAATATTAAATATCACATCAAAGGGCATGTCACATAAACCATCAGGCAGTTGATCCTTAGGCAAATTTTGTAGATATATTTGTCTACTTCCTGCTGATAGACCTATGGTCAAAGCTAGGATTCCAAGGAAATCAAAATAAGTTTTTAATATTGGCATTAACGACTTAATTAGAAAAATTACAAAAACTGTTCTAACTGCGTAAGATTGGATTAAACATAGATTACACGGCGTAAGGCCCTCTATATTTTCAAGATAATATTGACTTAGAACAACAAATCCCGAGCAAAAAGTAATAAAAAAATCTAAATAGTTTTGAAAAAATGCTTTCACAATTAAGTATTATATATACTTCTATGGATTTTCAACCGAACATAATTCTAATAGATGGAACCTCATACATTTATCGAGCATTCCATGCGTTGCCACCTTTAACTACATCAACTGGGAAACCTACTGGAGCAACTAGAGGATTTGCAGCAATGTTGAATAAATTAATAAAGACATATCCTGAAACACCAATGGTTATGGTCTTTGATGCAAAGGGAAAAAATTTTAGAAATGATTATTATGAAAAATATAAAGCAAACAGACCCTCTATGCCAAATGAACTTAGACATCAGATTGAGGATATAAAAAAATTATGTGGACTATTTAATTTTACAGTCCAGGAAGTTGAGGATGTTGAAGCAGATGACGTTATTGCTACTTTAGTTTCTAATTTTTCTGAAGATAAAATTTTAATATCTTCTCCAGACAAAGATTTAACTCAGCTAGTGGATAAAAATGTGATTCAACACAATTCAATGAGTGATATTTTCTTCGATGAAAATGGTGTAAAAGAAAAATTTGGAGTTTTTCCAAATAAAGTTGCTGAATTACTAGCTTTAGTAGGAGATAAATCAGATAACATCCCAGGAATTACAAAAGTAGGAGAAAAAACTGCTGCCAAATGGCTTAACGAATATGGAAGTTTGGATGAAGTTATAAAAAATGCTGAAAATATCACTGGAAAAGTTGGTGAAAATCTTAGAGAGGAAAAAAATGTTTTACAGAGAAATTTCTTTTTGGTCAGCTTAAAAAGTGATATTAATTTAGGACTTCAAAAAAGTGATATATCAACTCCAAAAGCAAATAGTAGTGGACTACAAGAATTTTATAAGGGTCTAGAATTTAATACATTTATTGAACATGAGGATAATAAGAGCGCGAGTGTAGAGTACAAGTCTGTAAAATCTCTTGAAGAGCTAGAGAAACTTTCATCTCAATTCAATAATTGTGACTATTTTAGCTTTGATACTGAAACAACGTCATTGGATGTAAATATTGCACAAATAGTTGGTTTTTCTTTTTGCTTTGAATCTGGAAAAGCCTTTTATGTGCCTTTAGAACATAACGAGAGCACAGATCTTTCAAAGGATACTGGAATAAAATGGTTAAAAGAAATCCTTCCTAAAAACTCATCAAAGCTTATAGGGCAGAATTTAAAATATGACTTAGCAGTTCTTTCAAAAGAAGGAATTTACCTAGAGTCCTTTCTTGCTGATACGATGCTTATGTCATACGTATTAAACAGCACTGCATCAAGACACAACCTAGATGCACTCTCTGAGTATTATCTTAATTTTAAAACTATTAAATATGAGGATGTAATAGGAAAAGGAGCAAAGAAATATAAATCATTTGCTGATGTGCCAATTAAAGAAGCAACAAATTATGCTGCTGAAGATGCTGATATAACTTTGCGGTTATATGAAAAGTTGTGTGATCTGCTTGATGAAGGAGCTCAAGACATTTTAAAAAATATGGAATACCCATTATTAATTGTTTTAATGCAAATGGAGAAAGATGGAGCACGTGTAAACACGGGACATCTAAAAAAATTATCAAATAATTTTGGTGATCAACTTATGAAATTAGCAAAAAGAATACATGATGCTTCTGGCTCTGTATTTAATATTGATTCGCCAAAACAACTTAGCGAAGTACTTTTTGAAAAATTAAAAATTGAAACAAAAGGTCTTAAAAAAACTAGCACAGGATATTACTCAACATCAGAGAGTGTGTTACAAAAATTAGCCAACGAAAATCCCATTGTCACAGATATTCTTAGCTACAGGTCATTGGCAAAACTGAAAAGTACTTATACAGATAAGCTGTCCGAAATTTGTGATGCTTCTTCCAGAGTTCATACATCCTATCAGCAAGCTGTAACATCAACAGGAAGACTATCTTCTTCAGAACCTAATCTTCAAAATATACCTATTAGAACTCCAGAGGGAGTGACAATACGAGAAGCTTTTGTGGCTTCAGAGGGCAAAAAGATTCTAGCAATGGACTACTCACAAATCGAATTAAGACTTATGGCACATTATTCCAAAGATCAAATTATGCTAGATTCTTTTAAAAATAATGAGGACATTCATAAAAGAACAGCATCAGAGGTTTTCTCAGTTGAAATGGAAAATGTAACAGATGAAATGCGTAGAAGGGCAAAGACCATTAACTTTGGTTTGCTGTATGGAATGAGCGCTTTTGGTCTTTCAAATCAATTATCAGTATCTAGGGCTGAAGCTGAGGAGTTTCTTCTAAATTACTTCACTAAATACTCCTCCATAAAGGTATTTATGAAAGATGTTGTTGAACAAGCAAAAAAAGATAAATACGTCTCTACTCTCTATGGCAGAAAAATTCATGTCCCTAATATTGAGTCACCAAATTACATGCTGAGACAAGCTTCAGAAAGAGCAGCAGTTAATGGCCCTTTGCAAGGTAGTGCTGCCGATATTATTAAAAGAGCAATGATTAATATCTTTAAAGAATCTGGAAAGAATGAAAAGGATGTAAAAATGATATTGCAAGTTCACGATGAATTAGTATTCGAAATTCCAGAAGATTACGATGAAAAAAATATTTCTTACTTAATTGATTTAATGGAAGAGAGCTCTTCGATTGATGTGCCACTAAAAGTCGAGTATGGCTTTGGCTCAAATTGGCGAGAGGCTCATTAGATTAATTTATCGATTTTTTTTGCTAGGGTCATTACCAATCCAATATCTTTGTTACTTAAAAGATAAAAACTCTGAAAATTTTCTTCAAAGCTTTTTGAAACTTCGATTATTTGTCCATTCTTAAGCTTATCTATTTTTGTAAGCACGATATGAAATGGCAAATTGAGTTTGTTGAGATATTCAATCATTTGTATGTCAGTTTCTTTAATTTTCTTTGATTTATAGAAGGAATTTGAGTCAATAAATAGAAAAGCATATTTTAAATTTTCTCTCTCTTCAAAATATCTCGGCAATTCCCTCTGCCATAACTTGATTTGAGATTTTGAAATATTTGCAAATCCGTACCCAGGAAAATCAACAATAAAATTATTATCTTTTTTAAAATAATTAAATAACTTTGTTTTCCCTGGCTTCTTACTGGTATAAGAGAGCTTTTTATTATTCGCCAATAAATTAATAGCTGAGGATTTGCCTGAGTTAGATGCTCCTACAAATGCAATTTCCTCACAATTGAGACTTGGTATTTGCTCAAAAAGTTCATAACTAGCAAAAAATTCTAAATTTATAGTATGACGGTCCATATTTCGAAAAAACTTGTTATATAATCATTTTCGCATGTTTAGATTGTTTTCAATAATTCTATTTGCCTTTCCATTATTGGCTCAACCAAAGCTAAATGTTGACTATATTGAAATACCTGAAGGATTGGTCAAAGAAAAGGGTGTAACTGAAATCTTTTGGTACGGTTGCCCAGCTTGTTTAGAGTATGAAAATACTCTTAAAAAGATTAAAGAAATAGATCCAACTATTGAAGTAAATAAGATTCCTCAATTTAGACTTCCAGCAGCAAAAACCTTTTACACCATTGAGTCGTTAAATCTTGGTGATGAAGTTCACGATAAAGTATTTAAAGACTGGCAGCTAAAAAGAAAACCACTTGGTAGTGACAAAGATGTCGAAAATTTTGCGAAAAGACATAATCTTGATGTTGAAAATTTCATGAGAGTGTACAACTCTTTTAGCATCAATATAAAAGCTAAAAATGCCATAGCTGTTCCAAGAAAACTTATTGAAAATGGAATAGATTTCAAAGGTACACCAACTGTTGTAGTTAATGGTAAATATATTGTGACAAGACAAAGAAACGTGAGTAAAGAGATAGAGAATATAATCTTTCTTTTGAATAAATAACTTGAAATAAAAAAATTTAAATAAATAAAGTAACTATGAAAAATTTGATTTACTTTCCACTGTTAATATCAGGTCTTCTTTTTGCAGATGACTACGATGATGAAGTAAGAGACAGACTCAATAAATTTTCAGGAAGCACTATTGCTGTGGATAATGGCTCGCAAGAGGGCGAAGAAGTTATCTCAAGGAGTGGTAAAGAAGTTTATGATATTGGCTGTGCTGCATGCCATACTGCTGGGCTAGCTGGCTCTCCATTATTGGGCGATCAATCTCAATGGGAAGCTAGACTTGTAAAAGGTGTTGAGACATTAACAAATAATGCCTACAACGGCTACAATGCAATGCCAGCCAAAGGTCTTTGTATGGATTGCTCAAAGGAAGAAATTAGAGCTTCAGTAGATTACATGCTCGAGGCTTTAACAGTCGACTAGATTTTCTGTTCTAATTCTACAATTCTTTTTTCTAATTGGTCAACTCTAGCAATTAGTTGTTCTAGCTCATCTTTTTTAACAAAACCAGAATCTTTCATAAATTTCTCAAGGGCAGGTTTCACCATTTTTTCCATGCCTTTTAAATCTTTGCCCATTCCAAACGGATTAAACATTTTCTCTCTCCAAAATAAAATTTTTATTAATTAAATTGTAGACCTCTTTCCAGTTTTTAGCTTGTAATTCACATGGAAAAATCTCAGTCCACTTTCCCCCCTCAGAATTAAACCATATGGTGTTAAAGTTACAATTTCTAGCACCTCCTACATCATTTATTGGACAATCTCCAATATGAATGACTTCATCAGCTTCGCATTTTGTTAATTCTAATGCTTTCAAAAAATGATCTGGTGATGGTTTATTGCTTTGAACATCTTTCGAATTAATTGAGAAATCAAATATATGGTCAATACCAATAAGCTTAAGGTCTGCATTTCCATTTGAAAGAGAAGCAACCTTTGTTTTTCTAAAGAGTCTTTCAATAATAATTTTTGCATCTTTGTACAATTGAACTCTATTCCTAGATTTAAAAAATTCATTAAAAGCTTCATTACTATAGTAAGTAGCCTCACTTTCATCAGCGCCAACCTCTTGAAGGATATGCTTTATGATTTCTTTACGGAAAGTAGTTAAATCAAATTTTAAATTTGGATTTTTCTCTACTAAAGTTACTCTAATTTCACTTATACGCTTATCGTCATAGTCATTGTATATTTCTGGATATTTTGTAAATACAAAATCCCACATTGCTTTTTCTGCCACAACAATAACCTTATTGTTGGGCCACACAGTATTATCTAAGTCTAAAGTAATAAGTTTAATTTTCTTTCTTAGCATGAGGGTGTGAGGCATCGTAAATTTTTGCCAGTTGTTGGAAATTAAGTTTAGTATAAATTTGTGTAGTTGTGAGGCTGCTATGCCCTAACATTTCTTGAATCGATCTTAAATCTCCACTTGATTCAAGAAGATGTGAGGCAAAACTATGTCTCAGCATATGCGGATGTACAGGTTGCATGCCTTGCGAAACTGAGATTTTATATAATCTTTGCTGGAAAGCTCTCACAGAAATTCTCTTACCATACTTATTAGTAAAAAAAGCGTCAGTTTTGATTCCTTTGGTCTCTCTAAAATTAATCCAATCTTGAATTGCTATTTGCGCAAATTTGCCAACAGGTATAAGCCTCTCTTTTTTTCCTTTTCCAAAAACTTTTACAAAGGAATAATTTGACTCAAAAGAAGATAAATTCAATCCAACTGCTTCTGAAACCCTTAGTCCTGAAGAGTAGAGCAGTTCTAAAAAAGCTTTATCCCGAAAGTCTGACATTGTTTTTGGTTCAAATGATAATAGTTTTACAACATCTTCGGGGGGTAAAGCCTTAGGCAAGGTTTCATTAAGTTTTGGACTCTGAATATTCTCAAAAACGTTCTCATCCACTTCTTCGATCTTTTTTAAATATCTAAAAAAATTTCTTAAAGAAGAAAGATTTCTTAGGATAGAGCGATTACCAAGTCCTTTTTTTCTCAAATCAAAAATCCAGGAAGTTGCATCTTGCTGTTCTAATGACTCAATACTTATTTTTGTTTTAGATGCAAAGGCTAGAAACCTTTTAACATCTCTCTCATAGTTTGAGATTGTATGATTGGAGTAATTTTTAACCCTCAAAAAAGTTTTTAAATTTTCAAAAATATTCTCTTTCATCAAATTCACTTTTATTTATTATTTCAGTATTTGCTTCTGAACATATTTTATTATGATCTTTTTTATAACATATCATTTGACCGCCGCTAGAATTTAAAAAAATTTTGTCCAAGGAAGGATTTTTTTTAAAGATTACAAAAGCTGTTGCAGAACTTCCACTTCCACATGAAAGCGTTTCACCTACCCCTGCTTCAAAAGTCCTTATTAGAAACTTATAATCTGAATCATGCTTATAAATGCTTAAGTTAAAATTATCTGAATTAAAGAATTTCCCTGTTTTTTGATGTTCATTTTCCAAATCATCATCGATTAAATTATCAGACTCCCAAACAATGTGATAATTTGTTGTGTCGACGTAAGCAAATCCATCTAAAAGTTCTTTGTAATCATTAATTTTCACAGTGGTCTTAATATTTTTAGCTATTGGTTTATCTCCATTCAATAAGGCCTTTATACATCTTTTCCCATTAATGCAGTTTAGGGCAGGTGTTCCATCTCGATTGAAAATTTTTAAATCCTTAAAAGAGGCGTCATCTTTATTATGTATAAGTAACTGGTCAAATTTAAGGTCTTTATTTTGATTGAGTTTTTCGAAAGAGCATTTTATGATTTTTTCATCGTTAGTAATGATAAAGGAGTTGCCATTACAGTGCATTTTTACAAATTCAATCATTTAATTTTTTTAATACCCGTTTATTTTTAAATTTCAATTATATAATTGACCTGAGGTTTTTTCTTAAATTGATCAAAAACAGGACTGTAAATGCATTAAGATTTCTGTCTGTAGACAGTGTGGAGAAGGCTGCTTCAGGACATCCAGGAATGCCACTTGGCATGGCAGACATAGCAGAGGTTTTATGGCGGAAACATCTTAGGCATTCCCCAAAGAATCCAAAATGGTTTGATAGAGATAGATTTGTTTTATCAAATGGACATGGCTCTATGCTCTTATATAGTCTTTTGCATCTTACTGGCTATGACTTAACTATCCAAGATCTCAAAGATTTTAGACAATTAAAATCTAAAACTCCTGGCCACCCAGAATTTGGAATCACTCCAGGTGTTGAAACTACAACAGGACCTCTTGGACAAGGAATTGCTAATGCTGTTGGAATGGCTTTAGCCGAAAAAATCCTGGCTAATCTCCTAAATAGCAAAAAAACAAATCTGATTGATCATTTTACTTACTGCTTTTTAGGTGATGGATGTCTTATGGAAGGGATTTCACATGAAGCTATGTCTTTTGCTGGCGTTCATGAGCTTAATAAATTAATTTGCTTTTATGATTCAAATGGAATTTCTATAGATGGTGAAATAAGTGATTGGTACAAAGATGACATTTCATTAAGGTGTAAGGCATATGGATGGAATGTTATTGATAATATAGATGGACATAATAGAGAAGAAATTGATGAAGCAATTTCTGTTGCAAAGAAGTCAAAAAAACCAACTATGATTGTATGTAAAACACATATTGGTTATGGTGCAGGCAACAAACAAGATTCTGAATTATCTCATGGAGCTGCACTTGGATCTGAGATCGTAAAAGAGTTAAGGGAAAATCTTGATTGGCCATATTCTGAATTTGAAATTCCTCATGAAATTTATGCAGACTGGGATGCCTCTGACATAGGTCAAAAATATGAAGACGATTGGAATGAAAAAGTACAAATCCTCAAATCAGAAAATCCTGAGAAAGGAGAGCTTCTAGAGAGGTTGTTAAACGAAGAGCTGCCTGAGAAATTTGATTCTAATTTTAGTGCCTTTTTAGAAGAAATTTTAAAGCACAATGAACCAATAGCAACTAGAAAAGCTTCTCAGAAAGTTCTTGAATTCTTGAAAAAAAACCTGCCAGAATTGATAGGCGGCTCAGCTGATTTAAGTGGCTCAAATAATACCAATACAAGTATTTCAAACCCAATTACCAGCTCCCAAAATGGAAACTATATTTATTACGGCGTCAGAGAATTTGGCATGAATGCAATTATGAATGGCATTTCTCTTCATGGAGGTCTTATTCCTTATGCAGGTACATTTTTAGTATTCATGGATTACGGAAGAAATGCAGTAAGAATGGCTGCATTGATGGGGATAAAAGTAATTTTTGTATATTCTCACGACAGTGTTGCTCTTGGAGAAGATGGACCCACTCATCAACCAATTGAGCATCTTACAACTTTAAGATCTACACCAAATATGCATACCTGGAGAGCAGCTTCATTATTAGAGACAGCAGTTGCCTGGAAATCAGCTATTCAAAGAAATAATGGACCGTCTTCCTTAATACTTACAAGGCAGAATATAGATAACATTGAAAATAAAAGTTTTGATGAAGTGTCAAAGGGAGGATACTTTTTAAGAAAATTTAATGATTCAAACATTCAACTTATAGCTACTGGATCAGAGGTTTCTTTAGTACTTGAAGCTGCTGAAATTCTTGAGCAAGAAGGAGTCAAATGTAATGTAGTGAGCGTCCCTTGTATTGAAGTTTTAGAAACCAACAAACAAATTTATAAAGAAATTTTTACCGAAAACAAAATTAATATTGCTATTGAGTGTAGTCATCCAAATTCTTGGTATGCTCACACAAAGAATGTAATTGGAATTGAAGAATTTGGAGAATCAGGTAAAGGTCAGATATTAATGGAGCATTTTGGTTTCACCCCAAAAAAAATAGTAGAAAAAATTAAAAGTTTTTTATGACAGATCTTCACTCAATCGATCTTAAGAATAAGTATGTTGGGCTAAGATTGGATTTAAATGTTCCTTTAGACAGTGGAGAGGTATTAAGCCCTGATAGATTGTCAGCTGCTTTGCCAACAATTTTATATATTCTTGAACATACAGAAAATCTCTGTCTAATAAGCCACCTCGGTCGTCCAAAAGAGGATGATTTTGACCCGAACCTTTCTTTGAAACCAATAAAAGAGTGGTTTGAGAAAAGACTTAACAAAAAAATATCTTTAGAGAATGAAATTAAAAAAAGTGAGGGAATAAAGATGCTCGAAAATATTCGTTTTTTCAAAGGAGAAAATGAAAATTCTGAAAACTTAGGACAAAAGCTTGCAGATATTTTTGATGTTTACATTATGGATGCTTTTGCAACAGCGCACCGTAAATCTGCTTCAACTTATGGAGCTATAATTAAATCAAAGATTAAATCACCCGGACTTCTTTTTAGCAATGAAGTCAGTAATTTAAAAGAAATTCTTAATGAACCGAATCGATTAGTAAGCATAATTGGTGGTTCTAAAGTTTCAACTAAGCTTGAAGTGGTTGAAAATTTACTTCAGAAATCTGAAAAGATTATTGTTGGAGGCGGCATTGCTAATACTTTCCTTAGAGCAGTTGGATATGAAATTGGAGAATCAATTTATGAAGAAAACATGTTAAAAAAATGTTTTCAGATGGTTGAAAGTGGAAAAGTTTTATTGCCACAAAAGGTTTACGTTGCAAGCTCTCCATCTGCTACAGAAGTTAATTTAGTTGATGTTGAAAAAGTGCCAAAAGAAATGATGATTCTGGATTTAGAGTTTAAGAGTGATCCTGTATCAAAATATTTTAATTTCTTGTGGAATGGCCCATTGGGTATTTTTGAGATAGATCTTTTTTCAAATGGAACAAAGCAACTTATTGATTTTTTATCTCAACCAGATAGGAAAGTAATTGCAGGTGGTGGGGAGACAATTTTTGCCATTAACAAGTTTTCTGAGAAGAAAAATTTTCATTATGTTTCCACAGCTGGAGGTGCTTTTTTAGAGTATTTATCAGGTAAAAGTCTTCCATCCGTTGAGGCATTAGAGTTAGAATAGCTATCAATGAATTTTTCAAATTTAAACTCTATAGCGAACTATATTGTTGAAAATGGAAAAGGCATTCTTGCAGCAGATGAAAGCAACCCTACTTGTAAAAAAAGGTTTGATACAATTTCTGTAGAATCAACAGAAGAAAATCGAAGAGATTACAGACAGCTTTTATTTCAGGCTGAGGGAATGTCAAATAATATAGGCGGGGTAATCCTTTTTGATGAAACTATTCGACAAAATACTGTTGATGGAACTGCCCTTGTAGATTTAATAAAACAAAAAGAAGCACTTCCAGGAATAAAAGTAGATAAAGGCCTTGCTCCTTTTGAAAACTCAGATATAGAAAAAGTTACACAAGGCATAGAGGATCTTGACACTAGATGTGCGGAATACTACAAGATGGGTGCTCTTTTTACAAAATGGCGAGCAGTGATAAGTATTGGAAAAACTTTACCTTCACAAGGATGCATTGAAGAAAATGCAAAACTTCTTGCTAGATATGCAAAGATTGTTCAAAAAAATAATATGGTTCCTATAGTTGAACCCGAAGTCCTGATGGACGGTAGTCATAGTGTTGAGGAATGTTATGACGCTACCTCAAGAACATTAAAGTCGCTTTTTCAAAATCTTGAGGAAGAAAATGTCGACATAACAGGAACTATATTAAAGCCAAATATGGTAACACCCGGATCGGAGCACCAAGAAAAGATCAGTGTTGAAACTGTTGCTAAGGAAACCTTAAGGTGCCTGCATGAGTGCGTTCCAGACAACCTTCCAGCTATTACATTTCTTTCTGGCGGACAATCAGAAACTGTTTCAACTGAACACCTAGATGCAATGAATAAGATTGGAGGTTTTCCATGGAAGTTAAGCTTTTCATATGGAAGAGCTTTACAAGCTGGAGCTTTAAAAGCTTGGCTAGGTAAATCAGAAAATGTTAATGCAGCACAAAGTGCATTTTCTCATAGGGCTTTGATGAATAAAAAAGCAGCACTGGGTCAATGGTCAAAAGATTTAGAAGTTTAATTTGAAAAAACTTACAGTCTTTCTTTCTTCTGGTGAACCTAATTTCCATATAAAGTCAGATTTAGACCAAATAGCAAATTTTCTTGCCAAACAAAAAATATGCCTAGTATATGGAGGAGGTAAGCTAGGATTGATGGGTTATCTCTCTCAAAAAACAAAAGAATATAACGGATATGTTGAGGGTATAACAGTCGATATATTTGACAAGAAAAAATATACACCAGACTATATTGATTCTCTGGAAGTTGAAACAAATTTTTACGATAGGAAGAGAAAATTAAATGATCATTCAGATGCATTTCTTATATTGCCTGGTGGAATTGGAACAGCAGATGAATTCTTTGATGCCTTAAACCTAGCTAGTCTTGGCTTGATAACTAAAAAAATTATTGTCTACAATAAAAATGATTGTTGGACAGATTTACTTACATGGATAGATAAAGCTAAAAATATGGAAATGTTGCGCACTATTCCCAAAAACCTCGTAATAGCTGAAAATATAGATGAGATTATTTTTGCTTTAAAAAGTTATGTCTAAGTTTGATATCAAGAATTTTGTTAATCCACATATCACTACCCTTGAAGACTTTAATTCACAATATAAAGAATCAATTCAAAATCCAAGTTCCTTCTTTCTCAAAAAAGCCATTTCTTATCTTACTTGGTTTCAGGAGCCAACTATTGGACATAACGGAAGTTTTGAAGAACCAAAATGGTTTGAAGATGGTGTACTAAACATAAGCTTTAACTGCATTGATAGACATGTACAAAAAAACCCAGAGAAAGTTGCAATTATTTGGCAAGGGGATCAAGAGAACAACTCTAAAGAAATTTCTTATCAAGAACTTCTTGAAGAAGTTTCAAAATTAGCAAATGGTCTAAAGTCTTTAGGTGTAAAAAAGGGCGACAGAGTATGCATTTATATGCCTATGATCCCTGAAGCAGCATATTCAATGTTTGCTTGTATGAGAATAGGAGCCATTCATTCTGTTGTTTTTGGGGGTTTCTCACCAGAGGCAATTTCATCAAGAATTCTTGATGCTGATTGCGAATATGTAATCACTGCAGATGAAGGAATTAGAGGAGGCAAAAAAATTCCACTTAAGTTCAGCGTAGATAAAGCATTAGAAAAATGTCCAAAAATCAAAAAAGTGATAGTTTTTCAATACACAAAAACAGATATTAATTGGAATAATAAATTAGATATTACTTATGAGGAATTAGTTACTAATCAGCCAATAGAATGTGAATGTGTTGAGTTAAAAGCTGAAGACCCCTCATTTATTCTTTATACTTCCGGCTCAACAGGAAAACCTAAAGGAGTACTTCATACAACTGCAGGCTACCTTTTAGGTGCAAATCTTTCATTTAAATATATTTTTGGAATTAGAGATGATGATATACATTGGTGCACTGCAGATGTAGGCTGGATAACAGGCCATAGTTATATCCTTTATGGACCTCTATCAAATGGAATTACAACAGTAATGTTTGAAGGAGTTCCGACTTATCCAGATCCCTCAAGGTTTTGGAAAGTATGTGATCAACACAAAGTAAATATTTTTTATACTGCACCTACTGCAATAAGAGCACTCATCGCACACGGTGACAATCATCTTGAAAGTACATCTCGAGATTCAATAAGAGTTCTAGGGACAGTTGGGGAGCCTATAAATCCAGATGTTTGGGAATGGTATTATCAAAAAGTAGGCAAAAGCAATTGTGAAGTAGTAGATACTTGGTGGCAAACTGAAACTGGCTCAGTTTTGATATCACCTATTGCAGGTGTTACTCCAAAAAAACCTGGTTCAGCAACTTTACCATTTTTTGGGGTAAAGCCTTCACTAGTAGATAGCGATGGAAAAGAGCTTGAAGGTGATGCAAAGGGCAATCTCTGCATAGATTCATCCTGGCCAAGTCAAATTAGAACTGTATATGGCGATCATAAAAGAATGACCGATACATACTTTAGTCAATACGAAGGAAAGTACTTTACTGGTGATGGTGCTAAAAGAGATAAAGAGGGCTGCTATTGGGTTACTGGAAGAGTTGATGATGTCTTGAATGTTTCAGGGCACAGAATTGGAACTGCAGAAGTTGAAAGTGCAATCGTAAATCATGTTGATGTTGCTGAAGCAGCAGTTGTAGGGATAGAACACGACATAAAAGGCCAGGCAATATATGCTTATGTAATTTTAAAAGATAATGATAAAGATAAGAAAATAATTAACTTTGAAATTCTTGAGGAAGTTTCTAAAATAATAGGGAAAATTGCTAAGCCAGAGGTTATACAATTTACGAGAGACTTGCCTAAAACTAGATCGGGAAAAATTATGAGAAGAATTTTGAGAAAAATAGCAAATAATGAATTTGAAAATTTAGGCGATACAACAACACTTGCAGATCCTTCAATAATAGAGGAGCTCATAAAGAATAAAAATGAAAAATGACAAACTTGTTTTAATTTCTGGTTCCGGTAGAGGTCTTGGAGCATCTATTGCTGAATCTTTTGCAAATAGAGGCTATAAGGTTGCTATAAATTACTTTAAGAGTGAAAAACAAGCACATGAATTAGCAGATAAATTAGGCTCTGATGTAATACCTTTTTATGCAGATGTTTCCTCTAAAAATGATGTTATTAAACTAAACAAAAATATTTGCGATACATTCAAAAAAAGTCCAGATATCTTGGTGAATAATGCTATGACTGAATATTTGTTTAATGGTGATTTGAGAAAAAAGGCCCATGAAATCACTTGGGATGAGATTCAAAATCATCTTGATATAACGATTAAGGGATCATTTAATTTGATTCAAGAACTTTTTAAAAATATGAAAAAAAATAATTTTGGAAGAATAATAAATGTTGGAACAAACTTATTTCAGAACCCAGTAGTCCCATACCATGATTATATTATTGCTAAATCTGGTTTATTAGGATTAACAAGAAGTTTTGCCAAGGATCTTGGTGAATTTGGTATAACAGTCAATATGGTATCTGGAGGTTTGCTTAAAGTTACTGATGCCAGTGCAGCAACACCAGACGAAGTTTTTGATGCAATTGCGTCAATGACACCTTTGCAGAGAGTTACTACAACAAAAGATTTCTCAGATGCACTAATATTTTTTGCTTCAGATGAAGCAAGATCAATAACCGGTCAAAACCTTACAGTAGATGGCGGATTGACTTTCAATTAAAAAGGCAGACCAGCGGTCTGCCAAATATAAACGCAATTAAATGCCTAAGAGATTTGTCTCAAATTTTTAAACCTACAAGTCATGAAGCCATTCTGATGAGTTATCAAGAATGAGTCATTGATTACATCTTTAGAATTGAAGGAAATCTTATATGGTTTTTTTATAGCGCAGGACTTAGGTGTAATAATGTCGCCTTTAAAATACATATCATCTTTCAATTTAAAAATGATATCTTCATTTTTCATAATAAAAATTTGATCTATATCTTTTACAGAAAAATGGTTGTCTGAGCACAATATTGACCCAAACGATAATAAAAATAATAAATAAATAGTTTTCATATTTTCCTTTTATAATTATGTCACATAAATGTCACATGAATGTAATATACATGTAACTTACATTTCTGTCAATTAGGTGATTAAAAATTAATCAATTTGATTTTGCTTATTCTTTCTAGAATACCGTTTCTTTAATGGTTTTACCCTCATTTTGTATTTTGAAGTTTTTAGATCTTTAGCTATTGGATTTCTTTTTTTTCTCATTGCTAAATAATAAGCCTAATTCAAATAACAAATACATGGGCACAGCAAGAAGTATTTGTGAAATCACATCTGGTGGGGTAAAAATCATGCCAAAAACAAAACATAAAACAAGAACTATGCCTCTGTATTCCTTAATTCTATTTTTATTAATAATTTTTAAAGAGATTAATATATTTACAATCAATGGCACTTGAAAAGCTATTCCGAAAGCGAAGGATAGTGTCAGAACAAACGAGTAAAATCTAGAAATATCAGTAGAAATTTCAAGATTACTTGGCCCCACTGTTGAAAAAAATGCAAGTGCATTTGGAACTACAATCATTAAGCAAAAAATTACGCCTGTATAAAATAAAATAGTTGCTAAAAATGTTTTTGAAAAAATAGTCAGCTTTTCAGACTTATATAATCCTGGTGCCATAAAGCTTAGAATTTGCCAAAGAAATATTGGAAGTGAGACTAAAAAAGCAATAAATAGTACAAGTTTCAAAGGAATCAAAAATGGAGAAGTTACTTCAATAGCAATTAAAGTCTTTTGATCTACTAAATTTAAGAAGAGCAAAAAGCCATCAAACAAATAATTTGTAAAAGGCAGTAAAACAATGACTGAAATTATAAAAATAGTAATTGAAAATAAAATTCTATTTCTTAATTCTCCAAAGTGAGATAAAAGACTATTACTCATCTTCTTTATCAAAATCTTTCATTTTTTTTTCGTTAAAGACTTCTTGCTTTAATTCTTGAAAATTTAGTTCTCTCTCTAAGTCTTCTTTTGCTTTATCAAACGTAGAGCTGATCTTTATGAAAGACTTTATCAGATCCCTTAAGTATTTTGATATCTTTTCTGGTTTTGCAGCAACAAAAAAAACCAGAATAATAATTAAAAGTTCAGGAATTCCTATCTGAATCATTATCCTCTTTAATCTCTTTTTTGAAACCTTTCAAAGCTTTTCCTATATCACTTCCTAAAGTTCTTAATCTTTTAGTTCCAAAAACTAAGATTATTATTGCTAGAACAATAATTATCTGCAGCCAACCAATGGTCATTTTATATCTCCATAGTTTTGATCAAATATTTCTTGTGTTTCCTCAAATCTTTTCACAATCATATATGTAAGTATATGTTTTTTTGATACAAGATACTTTACAAGTCCTTTGACACTGTACTTATCTTTAAACCATGTTTTTAAGAACGGATTTGCTACACTCCAAAAATCTAATTCAGGATAAATTTGTCTTCCCATACCCTCGATATGAACTAGAGTTTTAATTAAAAGCAAAAGATCATTATCTAAGTAAAGATTAAATGGTCTCATGGCTTCAAGGAGATTTAATAAAAGCTCACCAAATAAAATTTGAGACAAAGGTTTATCAAGTAAGTGTTCACAATTAATTCTTAAAATATTTTCTAATTCCTCAGTTTTTGTATCCTCACTCACCCAATTGGCAAAAATGAAAAGTTGAGCCAAAGAATAAAAATCTTTTTTAAGTAAAGAAGATATCATCTGCGCAATTAATATTTGATTAGACTCAGACAATGAGCCACATATGGCGTAATCGACTGCATAGTAAAAAGGTTTTTTTGGCGATGTTTTAGCAGCAAAAATATTTCCAGGATGCATATCAGCATGAAAAAAATTATCCTGAAAAACTTGTTTTAAAAAAATTTTTACTCCACTCTCTGCCAAAGCTTTAAGGTTCAATTTATATTTCTTTAACTCTTTTATATTTGTAACAGGAATTCCATCAATATATTCCATAACAACTATTTTTTTTGTTGTATATTTTTCTACAATTGAGGGCACATAAAGAAAACTGCTATCCTGAAAATTTTCGTATGTCTTTTTTGCATTATTTGCTTCTAAACGAAAATCTAATTCATTATTAATAACTCTTTCATAATCATTAATGATTTTCATTAAATCTATCCTTGGATACGATTTTATAAAAACTCTTAATATCCTAATGCCAAATTTAACGAGGTTAATATCTTTTAGAATCTTTTCCTTAAGATGCGGCCTTTGAACTTTGACAACAAATTTTTTTTTATCCATAAAAAAAATATGTACTTGTGCGAGTGATGCAGACGAAAGTGGTGTTTTATCTATGTTATTTAGAATATTTTTTGATTTTTTTCCTAGTTCATTTTCAATAGTGTTTTTTATGTAATCAAAGGACACTGCCTCACAATCATCAGTGAGCTTATTTAACTCTTTAGAGAGTTTTTTTGATACTAAATCTGTTCTTGTAGAAAGTAACTGACCTAATTTTATATAGACCGGGCCAAAATCCTCTAATTTTTCTTTAAAATTTTTTTCTGGATTTTTTTTATTTATAAATGGTACTAATAGAAAATTATATCTAATTCCAAATGTAGAAAATATTCCAGATGCCCGTATTTTGAAAAATATATAAAAAAGTCTAAAAATGTTCATTTAATACCAGAATGAATACACACTATTCCGTTTGTTAAGTCTTCAAATGAGACTTTTGAAAATTTATTTTTTTTCAACATTGATTTTAATTCTTTCTGATTTTCATGAGTCCTAATTGATTTAATTAAATACTCATAACTTTTTTTATCATCTGAGACTAATTCACCAATAGTTGGAATAATTTTGTAACTATACAAATCATAGAGCTTTGAAAATGCCACATTATTGACTTTTGAAAACTCAAGAATCCTTAAAGAACCACCTTTTTTTAATATTCTATAAATCTCTTTTAACGACATATCCTTATCCGAAAAGTTTCTAAACCCAAATGAAATGAAGACGTGATCAAAAAAATTATCCTCAAATGGCAAAGACTCAGCCTCACTTATTTCAAATTTCGATTTATTTATAAAGCCTTCATCCGCAGCTCTCTGTTTTGCTTTAAGTATCATTTCCTTATTTTGATCAACTAACCAAATATTTGATGAAGGGGAATGTTCATAAATTAATTTAGCGATATCTCCTGTACCTGAAGCTAAGTCAAGAATTTTAGACTTATCTTTGATATTTGTGTTTTTTACAAATTGCTTTTTCCAAACCCTGTGCAGACCAAAGGACATTAAATCATTCATCAGGTCATAATTATCAGCAACCTGAGAGAAGATTTTATTTACTCCTTTTGTTTTAGCTTTTTTTTCAACTTTCTCGTCTCCAAAAAATACTTTTTGATTATCTTTACTGGTCATATAGAATTATTGTTTGAATAGAGAGTATAAATGACAAATACAAATTTTCTAGCTTGGATAGATTTAGAAATGACAGGCTTAGATCCTGAAAAACACCATATTATTGAAATTGGAAGTCTGATTACTGATGGGAATCTAAATATAGTTGAAGAGGGCCCAAATATTGCAATTTCTCAGCAACAAGACGTTCTTGATTTGATGGATGAGTGGAATGTGAACCAACATTCTAAAACTGGATTGATTGAATTAATTAAAAAAAGTGAAGTAAACATAAAAGAAGCAGAACTTAAAACACTTGAATTTTTTAAAAAACATTTAAAACAACATGCCTCACCACTTTGCGGTAGTAGCGTTTCCCATGATAGACGTTTCTTAATCAAATATATGCCAAAACTAGCAAACCATTTTCATTACAGGCATATAGATGTAACTTCTTTTAAAGAGGCACTAAAAAGATGGAATAAAGACTTTGAAGAGTATAAGAAAAAAGCATCTCATAGAGCAATGGATGATATAAGAGAATCTGTAGAAGAGCTTAGGTATTACAAAGAAAAATATATTAAGTAATTTCTTTACCTGGTTTAAGATAAATATTTTTTAAGATTGATCTAGTAAAAGATTTCTTCTTTACTGTATTTACTCCAATAAAAGATGCCAGTCCGAACTCCTTTCTAAGTTCCAAAGTTAAATAACCCCTGTTTCGAAAGTTTGTCCATACTAGATTTTTGTTTACTAGAGTTATAGCAGCTTCAACAGGCCTTACATCAAGACCTTTAAATTCATCTGATCCACCAGGAGAGGAAACAGATGGTGTTCCAAATTCAACACCAACAAAATTTTTTGTATTGTTTTTTACATTCGCAGCCCAACAATTATGAGTATCACCAGCAAGAAATATATTATTCGACGAATACTTCTTTAAAATATTTAAAAATCTTTCTCTCTCGGCAGGGTAGCCGTCCCATGAGTCTGTATTGTAGGGTAAATTTAAATTATTAATGTATTTGAGATATTTTGAGTTCTCGGGTAGTTCATTCAAGACAAATGATGGTAAGGGTGGTAAGACCACTTTTGATAATAGAACTTGTTGTCCAAAAAGGTTCCATGTACAATTTTTATTTGATTTTTGTTTAACAAAATTAAGCTGTTCATGTCCAAGAAGGGAGCGACTTTTTTTATTGAGATCTTTTAAAAATGATTCTTTGTCAAAGTTCCCATCATTAATATATTCAGAGTACATAACTTGTTTATCTCTCGAGCTTAATCTTGTATCAAGTATAAGAAGATTAATTAAATTTCCAATTTTAAAGTTTTCCCACCTGCGCTGTTTAATAACTTTTTCTCTTACAGGCATCCACTCATAATAAGCTTGTAAGGCACTTTTTTTCCGAAAATAGAAATTACTCTCGTTTTTTTGATGATTTTCTGCACCATTTTGCCATGCATCATTAGAAATTTCATGGTCATCCCAAATACATATCATAGGTCTGGATTGATGTAAGGCTTGAAGGTCTTCATCTGTCTTATATTGTGAATGTCTGAGCCTATATTCGTTTAGAGTTTTTACTTCATTCTCTGGAATGGGTATTCTTCCCAACTTATTTGCGTCTTCTGTAGCATATCCACCATCTTCATACTCATAAATATAATCACCAAGGTGTATGTTTAGATCAATGCTTTTATCTTTTGCTGCATCTTTATATACGTTAAAAAAACCAGCAGGATGGTTAGAGCAGCTAAAAATGGCAATTTTATACTTTTCAATATCTTGTTGCGGTAAGGTATTAGTTATTCCAACTGGAGATATCACATCTTCACAAATGAAGCGATAAAAAAATTTTGTTCCTGGTTTATATTTTGAAAGATTTATATCAGCTTTGACTGTAAAGTCTTTTCTTTTGTTAGTAAAAACTAAACCATGTTCTAGAATAGATTTAAAACTTTTTTGAAGCGATATCTGATATTTAATAGCTTTTGTGACATTAAATTTTTCAGGTGTTATTCTTGTCCAAATAACAACCCTTTTATCTGTTGGATCGCCACTTGCAACCCCATGTAAAAATTTTACTTTGTTATCTTTTTTTTGAAATGCAGCTAAAGCTGGTACGAAGAATAAAAGAGATAATGATTTAAGAAATAATCTTCTGTTCATATTTTAAATTTTTATTTTGTTTTATCAGGCATAATATTTATTGGAAATTGAGCTAGATTCTTTGAATCAGCCTTAGAAATTTTCGACTTACCGATTTCATTAACAACATCAATTCTAACAATTGAATTTATAGGTAAAAGAGTTTTTTGAACATCTAAAAATTCAGCTTTTAACTTTTCTTCAGACGTATCTACGACTAAATTATTTTTCGTATCAAAAATATACCCATCAATTTCAAGAAAAGCGTAAAAATCGCTTTGGTATATATTTTTTGCGTAAATTTCGTATACTTCTCCAACTTGAAGAAATTTAATTTTGTAAATTTTTTGTTTCACTATAATAAGAATATGCCAAAAAAATTATACATCAAAACACATGGCTGTCAGATGAATGAGTACGATTCAGAAAAGATGGCAAAGATTCTTAAACTTGAAGAAAATTTTGAGCTTACAAGTTCAGAACATGAGGCAGATCTTATTATTTTAAATACTTGTTCCATTCGTGAGAAAGCTCAAGAGAGAGTATTTCATCAAATTGGTAGATGGAGAAAAATTAAAGATAAAAAGCCAGATCTTAAAATAGCAATTGGTGGATGTGTTGCCTCACAAGAGGGTGAAAAAATTATGAAAAGAGCACCAGAGGTTGATATTGTTTTTGGCCCACAATCGCTCCATCGCTTACCAGAACTTTACAAAAAAAAACAAAAAGTTAAAAAAGCACAAATTGATATATCTTTTCCAAAACTAGAAAAATTTTCTCATATGCCTGCTCCTGATAAAGGAGAACCATCATCTTTTGTCTCAATAATGGAAGGGTGTAATAAATATTGCTCTTTCTGTGTGGTACCTATGACAAGAGGGCATGAAGTATCAAGAACTGTTGAGGACATCCTTAAAGAAGTAAAGATATTGTCTGAAAAGGGAACAGCCGAAATTCATTATTTAGGTCAAAATGTGAATAACTTTAAAGGAACATATAAAGGTGAAATTTCTTCACTTGCACAGCTTATTGAATTAACTGGAAAAATTGATGGTATAGAGAGAATTCGATTTACAACAAGTCATCCACATGAATTTAAAGATGACCTCGTTGAGGCTTATGAAAATGTTCCTGAATTGGTAAGTCATGTTCATCTTCCAATTCAAAGTGGCTCCGATCGAATTCTCAAGCTTATGAGAAGAAGATACGATACTAACAAGTACTTAAAATTAATAGAGAAAATTAAAAAAATAAGACCCGATATGAGTTTCTCTTCAGATTTTATTGTTGGCTTTCCTGGAGAAACTGTAGAAGATTTTCAGGCCACTATGGATATAGTTGAAAAAGTAAAATTTGATGCATCATACAGTTTTATATATAGTCAAAGACCAAATACGCCTGCATCTCAAATGGAAGATGATGTGTCAGAAAAAGTTAAGAAAGATAGGCTAGATCTGTTGCAAGATAGATTAAATCAAATAGCTTTTGGTTATAGTAGAAAGCTAGTAGGAACAGTACAGAATTGTTTAGTTATGGGCTTATCTAAAAAAGATCCAGGTCAGCTTCAAGCAAGAACAATTTGCGACAGAGTGGTAAATTTTCAGGCAGATGACTATGATTTAATTGGACAATTAGTTAATATTCAAATTAATGAAGCATTGCCTAACTCACTTAGAGGCGTTTTAACTAATTAAATACTTGTATAGTCAGCAACTAAATTTTTCAAACCTCACTCCAGACAGATTAATTCTGCTTTGCGGAGAATTTAATAAAAATCTAAAACAGATTGAGAAAGCTCTACGTATTAAAGTTCTTCAAAATGGGACAGAATTTGAATTAAAAGGAAAAAAAGAAGATGTTGTTATAGGAGTTTCTGCATTATTTAGTCTGAAAGAAAAACTAGAAACTAATTCAATAATAACTCCAGATGTTGTCCACTTAAGTTTACATTCAGCAAAATTTGAAGATAAAGAGAATGAAGAATCAAACTCATCAAAAATAAAAACTCCACGTACACTTGTAACACCAAGAGGAAAAAATCAAATTGCATATCTAGATAATATAAAAAATAGCGATTTAACTTTTGGGATAGGTCCATCAGGTACAGGGAAAACTTTTTTAGCAGTTGCATGTGCAGTAGACGATTTAATAAAAGAAAAAATAAGAAAAATTGTTTTAGTTAGGCCAGCCGTTGAGGCTGGAGAGAAACTTGGCTTTCTGCCAGGAGACTTATCATCAAAAATTGACCCATACCTGAGACCCTTATACGATGCCTTACATGACATGTTAGGAGCTGAAAGAGTAACCAGATTAGTTGAAAGGGATGTTATAGAAATAGCTCCTCTTGCGTATATGAGGGGCCGAACATTAAGAGAAGCTTTTATAATTATGGATGAAGGCCAGAATACAACTATAGAGCAGATGAAAATGTTTCTTACAAGGTTAGGTTTTGGATCTAAAGCTGTTGTTAATGGGGATTTAAGTCAGATTGACTTACCTAAAAATATTACATCTGGCCTTAAGCACTCAATTGAAGTTTTAAAGAATGTTGATTCAATAAAATTTACTAAATTTGGTGCTAAGGATGTTGTAAGACACTCTTTAGTTCAAGAAATTGTACAAGCTTATGATAGTTTCGAAGAATAATTTAAAATTCGAAATTTTCAATTTACCGACAAAATTTAACAATAATAAAAAAGCTATTACTCAAGCAATTGAATTATTTACCGCTTTTTTTGATATAAATAAATTAAATGTTGAGTTAAGTTTTTGTTCTTTAGAGGATATTCAAAAAATTAACTATAAATTTAGGAAAATAAATAAGCCAACAAATGTACTTTCTTTTCCAAGTGAGGAGTTAGATCAGATAGATAAAAATTGTGAGGGAGAAATACTTATTTGTAATGATTTATTATTAGAAGAATCACTTGCCCAAAATAAAAATTATATAGATCATTTTTTACATCTACTGATACACTCACTTCTCCATCTTAAAGGCTATGGGCATGATAATGAAAATGATGCTATATTAATGGAAGAAAAAGAAATTGAGTTTTTGTCACAAATTGGAATATCTAATCCCTATAAATAATGTCTGAAGAGCCCTCGCAGAAAAGTTTTTTATCTTTTTTTTCGAATTTGTTTTCTAAAGAAAAAAATAATTCTAATAAAACAATAGAAACTCCGGATGATGAGCAGATCGAGGAGCTTATACAAAATGTATTAAAAATTAAAGATGCAATAGTTAGAGAAATTATGATTCCTAAAGTGAATATTTCTTATATAAATGAGGATAGTGACATGCAGGAAGTTTACAAAATTATACAAGATACAAGACACTCGAGATATCCCGTTTTTGATAAGTCTTCAGAAAAAGCTGTAGGGATACTTCATGTAAAAGATTTAATAGATGAAGAAATAAGTGATAAAAATTTTAAGATCGAAGATTTATTAAGAGAGGTCAAATATGTTCCTGAGACACAATCAGTTACATCTCTTCTTGAAGATTTTAAAAAAGATAGAGCTCATCTTGCAATGGTTTTAGATGAATATGGAATGTTGGCAGGACTTATTACTATTGAAGATATTCTTGAAGAAATTGTTGGTGAAATTGAGGATGAGTTTTACGAAGAAAAAACAGATGAAATTATTAAAATAAATCAGGATGAGTTTATAGTATCTGCAACTTTAGATATAGAAAAATTTGAAGAATTTTTTGAAATTAACTTAAACTCTGAAGAGGTAGAATCTATTGGAGGTTTTGCTTTGAAGAAATTTGGACACCTTCCAAAAGTAGGCGAAAGTTTCGAAGATTATGATCTTCGATTCACTGTAACATCTGCAGATCAACGAAAAATAAAAAAAATAACTGTTCGAAAAATTGATTAAAGCATTTTTTCGAGGTCTAGTAATTGGTTTAATATTTTGGTCTATTTCAATAAATTGGATTTTTGATGCAATTAATTTTTATGGAGCAGGTTATTTTTTAAGTTTTTGTATTACTGCTCTTTTAATTTTTTATCTTTCTCTTTATTTTGGCTTTTTTACTTTTTTAATAAAATTTTTTGAAGGGAATAAATTTTTTGTATTACTGATACCATCTTTAATATTCATTTTGGAATGGATTCGTTCCTGGATGATATCAGGATTTCCATGGCTAAATATTGGGATTTTTGCAGTTCCTATTAATTTCACAGGATATCTTCCTTTAATAGGTGTTTCTGGAACATCATTTATTTTTGGCCTAATAATTGTCTTAGCTTTAAAAATTAGTATTTTGAGAATTGGAAGTATATTTTTGTTATTACTAGTTGGTTTTTTAAGTCCTAATAAGAATTTATTTCTTGATGAAGATTCTAAACAATTAAAAATTGCAGTTGTTCAGCCAGTTGAAAATAACTACAAAATATTAAACAACCTTACTTCGCAGGCAAAAAATGATGGAGCCGAGGTAATAATATGGCCCGAGGCCGTAAGTAGTTATCAAAATTTTCAAGCAAGAACAGAATTTGCGGATATTGATATTATTGGTGGTTTCTTTATTCAACAGGATGAAAAAATTTTTACCTCAATTGTTAATACTTCAACGAATGACAGATATGATAAAAGAAACCTAGTACCTTTTGGAGAATTTCAGCCTTTTGATAATTTATTAAAAAACTTCAATGAATTTTTTAATATCCCTAACTCATCATTAACAAGAGGAGAAAAATCGCAAAAAAAGGTTTTTATTCAACAAGTTCCCTTTTCTGGGTTAATTTGTTGGGAATTATCTTTTAATGATACTTTTGTTGATAGAACTAGGAATACTGCATTTATCATTCATATAAGTAATGACAGCTGGTACGGAAAATATATGCCAGCACAACATTTACTTCATGCAAAAGCACGTGCAATTGAGTCTCAAAAATGGGTCGTTAGATCTACTACAGATGGTATTTCAGAGATTATTTCACCTTATAATCAGATAAAATTATCAGAAAGTATTTCAAAAGGCATAAGGGGTTTTAAAACAGAAACTATCTCTACTAATATGAAAAATACAACATATCTAATTTTTGGAGATTATCCATTACTAATCTTCTCATTTATTATTATCCTATTGGCCTTAATTAATAAAAACAAATGAAAAATAATATTTTAGTTTTATTAATCATGTCTTTCCTGATGAAATCAACAGAGATTGAAATTTCTATTTCAAAGCAAAAATTATTTTTGCTTGATAACAAATCTGTTATAAAAACTTATCCAATTTCCTCCTCAAAGTACGGAGAGGGTTCAAAAATTAACTCGTTCAAAACACCACTTGGGAAACATGTTATCAAAAGAAAAATAGGAAAGGATATGCCATTAGGAGCGAGATTTATTGGAAGAAGTTTTTCAGGAGAGATTTATCCTATATATGATACTGATAAGGTGCTTGTGGAAGATGATGTTGTTCAATCAAGGATTCTTTGGCTTGATGGATTAGAACATGGGATCAATAAAGGTGAGGGTGTAGATTCTTACAGCAGGTATATTTACATACATGGAACACCAGAGGAATGGCTATTAGGAGCAAAAGCCTCAAAAGGCTGCATAAGAATGTCGAATAAAGATGTTATTGAGTTATTTAACATTGTAGAAGAGGGAATACCAGTAACAATAAATAAATAGACATTATTTTATAAAATAAGTATCATTTATTTATAATAAATATTGATATTACATAATAAATATGTATTATATTAGATAAGTCAGTCTCTCCTCTCCCCCAAAGACTGACAGCTCGGGGCTTCGGCCCCAAACTTTTTTGAAATGAAAGAATACATGAACAACTTATTTTCTTTTTGCAAAGAATATCCTGTTTGGACTGCAGTATTTTTTACATTTGGTTATTTAATTGGAGAGATCTACGTAGTCTAATATGGAAAAGTATTTTAATAATATAATCAATAAGTTTTCAGACTCCATAGAGTTAGCTACTCTATGTCTAATTTTCATAGTTTTAATTGTAGGCATTTCTTAAATACTTCTGTATACTTTTTTCGGTGTGAAATATGAAATTTAAAATCACAGGAACAATTTTTTTATATCTTTTCTCAAACAGTGTTCTTTCTGCGTGTGAAGGTCTGCTGGATGAGAAAGTAAAAATTTTGAATGAAAAAAAATATCAAAATCTTTGTGAGTATTCTGGCAAAACTATTCTTGTAGTTAATACAGCGAGTAAATGTGGATTTACTTACCAATACGAAGAACTTGAAGAGTTACAAAGACGGTTTTCAAAAGATGAATTCACTGTTTTAGGGTTCCCATCAAGAAATTTTCTTTATCAAGAATTTTCTGATGAAGAAGAAGTCGCAGAGTTCTGTAAGTCAACCTTTGATATAACATTTCCCCTTTTCTCAATCACAAATGTTAATGCAGTAAATACACATCCTTTCTTTGAAAAGCTGTTTAAAATTACTCAAAAAAGACCTGCTTGGAATTTTCATAAATATTTAATTACAAGCGAAGGAGAGGTAAAAAGCTTTTCTCACAGGATGAATCCTTCAGACCCACAAATAGTTGAAGCTATTCAGCAATCTATAGACTCATAATACGAATCTCTTCCTATCTTTATTGAGGTAGGTTTATTTTTTGTAAATATACCTACTTCTACAATTCCTGGAATAGATATTAATTCTGTCTCCATTTTTTCTGGATCAGAAATTAGTATTCCATGCATGTCTAGAATAATATTTCCACTATCAGACAAAAACCTTCTTTTTGTTATTTTTTCACTCATGCTCTCTAAATTTCTTCTTACCGAATGTTCTGCAAATGGAATCACTTCTATCGGTAAAGGAAATGTGCCAAGAATTTCAACTTTTTTAGATTCGTCAGCAATACATATAAATTTTTTTGAAGCTGCAGCAAGTATTTTTTCTCTGGTATGCGCCCCTCCACCGCCTTTAATTAGATAATAATTTTTATCTATCTCATCTGCTCCATCAATGTAGTAATCTAATAAAAATTTCTCTGGCGCTCCTTGTGAAACTTCAAATTGTAAATTTTCTAATAACTCTGTTGATTCATTTGAGCTTGAAAAAATAGTGTTTATTCTGTTTTTTAAATTTGGAAGAAATTCATTTATAAAAATAGTTGTTGTGGACCCTGTCCCAATACCTATATTTATTTTGCCATTTGAATTATTAATCTCATCAAATGCGCCCTGAGCTGCAAAAAATTTCTTATTCATAGATTTCTGTTTCAGTAAAAATTTTATCTAATTTAGCATCATGTTTTTCTTGAAAGTTTAGATTTGTTTTTTGCATTTCAAAACCTACTCCCCATAAAACAGGTCTTTTTGTTCTACTCTTAATATTAACAAAAGTTTTGTCATAGAACCCTTTACCTCTTCCTAACCTATAAAGTTTCTCATTGAAACCGATAAATGGAACTAAAATGATATCCAACTCAAATATATCTACTTCTGTTTTATATTTTGGCTCTAATATTCCATAAGTCCCTACTAAAAGTCCTTTTGATATATTTCCATAGCCTAGAACTTCATCTTTTATAAATGGGGCATAAACTTTTTTATCTTTTGATATTACAAGTTTAGGTTCAAATTCAATAGGCATAAACAAGCCAATTTTCTTTGCTTTATGAAACAACTCTTGCTCATTTAGAAGTTTTTGAATTAGATGTGTTTTTTCGATTATTTCTCGTTGTGAAAATGAAAGGAGTTTATTTTTAATTTCTAATCTTAGTTCATTTTTAACAGACATCTGAATCATTGTTTCCAGTCACCCTGAACCCTTAGGTCAGGTGGGTAGCTCTTCTTTATAGTAAGGCTTCCTCTAAAGTAACGCACAGCTATAAAAAATCTGCTTCCCTTAATTTACATTATCGGTTCTAGAGTAAATTCTGAAAACCGATGATTCAGACAATTAAATATTAAACATTTTTTGCAAATGTATCTATTGATTTATAAATAATTTAATTTTGTTTGTTAAATCATCTAAAGCTCTTTCATTTATTTCACTATCAGATGAAAGATCTTCATTTTTTATTTCATATTCGATGGCAAATTTAAGAGCAATTTGTACTAATGCATGATCAAGTTTTTCTTCTGGTGCATTAATTTCCTCAAGAAGTTTTTCAATCTTTTTTTTTGCCTTTCCAAAGGCTATGAATTCATCAGCCGGTATACTAAATGAAAAAGTCCGTTCGCCTAATTTAATGTCTACTCTTTGTTCGTCATTCATCCTAAAGATTTTCCACCATCAACATTTATATTTCTTCCTGTCATATAGGTATTTTTTGTTACTAAATAATCAACCATCATTACAATATCTTCTACCGACCCCATTCGCTTAAGTGGTACTTTTTTTAATATTTCTTTCTTCCTTTCTTCATCTGGCTCATTTCCAACATCCCACAAAATTACTCCTGGTGCTACTGAATTTACCAATACCTCAGGTGCTAATTCAGAGGCAAGTGATTTCGTCATATTCAATAACCCCGCTTTTGCTGAAGCATATGTGGCATACCTTGCTAAGCCTGATTCAGCATAAATATCTGTAATATTAACTATCGAGCCTGTATTTTTCTTTAACCTTTCTCCCAAAAATTTACATATGAACATTGGAGCCTTTAAGTTTGAGGATAAAAGCGCACTCCAGTCTTCTTCTTCAATTTCAGATATTTCTTTCGGATAGAATGTTGAAGCATTATTTATTATTGCTTTTAAATTTGGTGAGATTTCTAATACCTTTTTGCATAAAACTTCTACTGAAGCACTATCATCAAGGTCTGCCTTTATAATTTCGAATGAATTTTCTCTCACCGAATTAAGTTTCCGCTTAAGCTCAATAGCTTCTTTTTCAGAATTCCTGTAGTGAATGATTACATTCCAATTATTATGATGAAAGTGCTCAGCAATAGCTTTACCTATTCTTTGGGCACCACCTGTAATAAAAATCCAATCACTCATACCTATCAATTATATTAATTATTTTTTTCTTTTTAATTTTTTTGATTTCATCATATTTATGTGATGTTAAGTCAGTAAAATCTATTTTTGTAATTTCATCTATAACATTGAAAAAATATTCACTCTTATCATCAAAATATTTGATGATATCAAGAAAAATTACTCTATTGTTATCATTTAAAAATGATGTGAAGAAAAGAAATTTATCATCTGGACTACTACTTTTATTAAATTGTTGAATTTGTTTCCATATTTCTAGGTATTTTAGAAATTTCTTTGGCATATATTTTTTGAGCTTCAAACAGAAATTATATTTATTTGCTTGATCAACTTGAGAAAGAGCAATTTCAGGCCTTTGGTCAATTATTTTTGGTATTTCACTTAACTTAGAAAACCAAGGCTCTTGAAGATTAAAATTTTTAATCACTTTTAAAAATCTTAAAAAATCAAAATTTAATGCCTTCAAAGTTTCTTCCCAAACTCTTTCACCACTAAGGTAATTAAGCTCATCAGATTGGGATATCTTTTTTAAAATTGTTTTTGTATCAGCATGAATCTCGAAACCATCGAATTTTGCATAGAATCTTGCAAGTCTTAATACTCTGAGTGGATCTTCAGTGAAAGCTGAAGAAACGTGTCTTATTACACCATTTTTTAAATCAGCAATACCTCCATATGGATCAATTAAATTTCCATATTCATCTTCTGCTATTGCATTAATAGTTATATCTCTTCGTTTTAAATCTTCTTCTAAAGACACCTCAGGTGAAAAATAAAAGTTAAAAGCTTTATGTCCAGATCCTATATTTCTTTCCTTTCTTGCAAGCGCATATTCCTCGTTTGTTTCAGGATGTAAGAAAACTGGGAAATCCTTACCAACCTTTCTAAAACCTTTATCAATCATTTCACCCTCTGTGCTTCCTACAACAACATAATCTGAATCTTCAACTTTAAGATTGAGAATTCTGTCTCTTATTGCGCCACCAACTCTATAAATTTTCATTTTTGTGAATCTACTGTAATAATTGATCTATCGTTAATATTGATGGCGGCTAAAGAACCACCCCAGACACATCCAAGGTCAACACCTTTTATTTTATTATTGTTTGTGACACCTTTTAGTGCAGCCCAATGGCCAAACACAATACTATCGACATCTTTTAGAGCCTTGTGTTTGTAATTGAACCAAGGCTGATATTTTTGTTTTGGTGACTTCTTAATTTTGGTATTTAAGTCTAGTTTATTTTCTTTAGTTATGAATCTCATTCTGGTGAAAACATTAACAAGGTATCTTCTTCTATTTTTCTTATTAGTTGATTTAGAGATTGCCTTCCTTCTGTCGCCATACATTTGATCAAGAAATTTTTCAGGGTTCGATTTTAAAGAAGAGGTTAATTCCTCATTTGCAGCTTTTATATCCTCAATAGACCAAGTGGGAAGAACACCTGCATGCACAACAAGTGTTTTTTTTGTCTCATTTGAGAGCACTTTGGCAAAAGGGAAATTTAAAAAATACTCTAAAATTTCAATAGATTTATTCTTGCTTATAATTTTTGTCATAGTATCTTTTTTATCATTATGTTTACGCACTCCTGCTAGAATCGCCATTAGATGTAAATCATGGTTACCAAGTACACTTTTTACTTCATTTTCTAAAACATAATCAACTACCTTTTCAGATTCTGGACCTCTATTCACAAGATCACCTACACAGAAGAATTTATTTTCCTTATTTGGGTCTATAAGTTTTAATAAATTTTTAAATTCTTTGTAACAACCTTGAATATCACCTATTACAAATTTAGATTTGTTGTTCATAAGCCCTTAGTATTTCAAAAAAATCATCCAAGACAAGCTCCTCAGGACGTTTATTAATATCAAACGAAAAACCTTCCATTTCAAGGTTTAATGCTTTTAATCCAGCCTTAATTTTTTTTCTCGGGGATGCGAAGCACTTAGTTAAAACCATTTTAAAATTTTGATAATTTAGTCCTCTATCTTTATTATTTTTAATCAATCTAATTAGCGTTGAAGTCACCTTTGGTTCCGGATGAAATGCCTCAGGTGGTATATCAAATATTCCATGAATTGTTCCAAAATATTCGGTTATTAAAGAAAGTTTATTTTGTTTCTCTTTTTTTGAAATGAATCTCTCTGCCATTTCCTTTTGAATGAGAAAAATACATTCAAGAAAAACAAAGTCTTCTTCTAAAATCTTTAAAATAATTTGGGATGAAATGTTATAGGGCAGATTACCAAAGACTATAAGACTTTCTGAGGAAAATTTATGTAAATCAACTTCAAGAATATCTGCGTTTATAAACTCCATATTATTATTATCAGAAAACTTATTATTTAAAATGCTATGTAATTTACTATCTATTTCAAAGCCCCTAAATTTTTTATTTGTATTGGCTAAGTAATTTGTAAGAGCACCATCACCAGGCCCTATTTCAATAATTTCAGTAGCATTTGGCAGATTGGTACATGTAAGGATTTTTTCAATGAAAGTGTTATCTCTTAGAAAGTTTTGGCCAAGAGATTTTTTAGGCTTTATTTTCATTCAAAGCAATTTTTATCGATTTTATCATGCTGCTAGGGTCTGCTTTAAAATCTGATGCTATATCTTCAGCTGTCCCATGATCAACAGAGACACGCATAAAAGGTAGTCCAATAGTAATATTTACAGTGCCATGAAAATCTAGTGTTTTAATTACTGGCAAAGCTTGATCATGATACATAGAAAGATATCCATCACATTTTGATGAAACAAAAGCTGTATCTGCTGGCAATGGTCCAATCAGATTAAATTTATTACTTAGCCTGAGAACAGTAGGCTGAACAATATTTTTATCTTCTTGACCATATTCACCCCTTTCACCAGCATGTGGATTTAATCCTAAAATACCCATCAAGGGATTTTGGATATTAAAAAGTTCTCTTAATCCTTTTTCTAAAAGGGTTATTTTATTAATTAATAGTTTTTCAGAAATAGTGTTTGAAACCTCTTTGAGAGGTATATGGGTAGTTGCAACCCCAATTTTAAGCTGATCGTTCGCTAGCAACATCAAAACATCACTACAAGAAAATTTATTCTTAAAGTATTCGGTGTGTCCTTGAAAATTTTTAATTTTCGAAGAAATAACACTTTTATTAATAGGGCCTGTAACAAGATTTAATTTATTATCAAATGCCAAATCCGATGCAATATTAATGCAGTCAATGACATAGTCTGCATTATTTTCATCTGATTTTCCTACTTTGTAGTGTGGACAATTCTGAACATTAATAAAATTAATCTTATTGGGTTTAGTATTTTTGATATTTGCTAGCTCATTGAACTCAAAGCTATATTTGAGTTGGCTATTTATAAAATCTAAAACACTAAATGAACTTACAACAACAATTTTTTCAAAAATTTCTTTTGAATTTATTTTAGATAAGGCTTTTAAAAAAATTTCAGGTCCAATACCCGAGGGGTCACCCAAAGAAACGATAATTTTTTTATTTATCAATAGTCCTTTATTTCAATGAACGCTTCAGCTCGAAGTTCTTGCAAATCTGATTCAAGTTCTTCCTCGAATTTTCTACTATAAAGATAATTAAATGCTTGATCTGCAATTCTTTCATTTGTTTTGTCTTCAATTCTTGTACCAGTAACCTCTAAAATATGCCATCCAAAATCGGAACGAAAAGGGAGAGAAACCTCGTTGAGATTAGATCTCATCATTACTTCTTCAAAGGCCTCTGTGTACTTACCTTCACCTGCCCAACCAAGTTTTCCACCTTCCTGTTTTGAGCCAGGATCATCACTAAACTCTACTGCCAATTGATCAAAATCTTCCCCAGCAAGTAATCTTTCTCTTATAGAAATCATTAATTCTTCAGATTCATCATCTGGTCTTACTCTGTCAGGAATGAGAAGTATATGTCTAACTTCCCATTCTTTTTCAAAAGAAACTGCTGGACCTCTCTTATCATTGAGGTAAAGAATATGTGAACCTGCACCACTTTTTATAATTCCTGAAACTTCTCCAATCTTGAGTTTTTCAAGAGTGCTCTGAAATAATTCTGGGAAACCAGTTATCTTTCTCCAACCCAAATCTCCTTTATTCTGATCTTCAGAAAAATTTTCTGATAGCTCTATGAAATTTTTTCCACTATCAACAGAGTCAACAACTTCGTTATAAACATCATCAATGTTTTTCTGAGAATTTGTTCTTATTAAAATTTGCCTAACATTTAGTTCTGGTCCTAACTGTGTTTTAGCCTCTTCTGTATTAAGAAAATTTACTAATTCCTCTTGTGTTATTGATATTCTATTTTGAACCCTTCCTTGTTGTACCCTGTTAATTTTTAATGATCTTTTGATTTCATCTCTGACAAGCTCATAAGAGTCACCCTCACCTTCAATAGATTGAATAAATTCTTCAATTGTTAACTCATTTTGCTGAGCAATTCTTTTGACGGTAACATTAAGTTCTTCATCACTAATCTTTATACCTGCTTTGTCAGCAATCTGTAGTTGAAGTTCCTCAATTATCAGAGCTTCGATTATTTCATTTCTTAAATCCTCTTCAGAGGGTACTCTCACTCCTGAAATAGCAGCTTCTTTCTTAAAATTTTTAATTTTAAGTTGAATATCTGATTCAAGAACAACCCCATCATTAACAATCACTGCAATCCTATCAACCGTCTGACTATATGCACCAGCAGATAGTAAAAGTACAAAAATTAATTTAATTAAATAATCCATTTTCAATTATATTTTCTACTGGGTTCAAAATATTTGAAAGCCCTATCAGTTCAAATTCAAAGCTAAGGTTATTTTTTACCTGAGGATTAGTCAAATTTATTATGTGCATATAAGACAAATTTACGGTGCTAGGATCTATATATGGAAAAAATCTAGCTCGTTCAAGACTTAATCTTAATTTCAAACAATCTACAAACCATTCTCCACCAATAACACTTTCATTAATAATTTCATTTTCTTGTGAATATTGAGCTCTAGTGAATAAAGTTATACCGCCAAATTTTTGTTTTGCTTTTAAAACATAATTATTTATTCCAGATAAGGGAAAACTTGCCAAAGCAAATTCATTTTTTTCTAACGAAAATAAACCCTCTTGGTTTGAATATTTTAAGCCGAACCGCAGCCCCATAAATTTTTCTTTTTCAATACTATAGTTTCCATTTGTAAAATAAGAAAAGTTTCCAAAGTTTTTTTGAATCTTAAAAAAAATTGGTTTCTTTTCATAAAACTTTTTGAAAATCATGCTTTCATCTGAAAAGTTATAGTCCTCATATAAGTTTGTTGATACAGAGTAATTAAAACTGCTCATTGATCCTGAGTGAAAAATAAATAATTTATTTTGATTAGGCCCTCTATCTTTCCCTGACCAAGGCTGTAAAGATATATTGGATTCTGGAGTAGGCATTCTTGGATAGGAATCAAGTATGGGAACTTCTGATTGATCTTCATACGAAGAAACAATCACACCTAGTTTGAGTCCTTTAATTTCACGAAAAGAAAAATTCTGCCTGAAAGCAAAGTCATTTTTTTGGATGCCTTCAATTGTTTTGTCCTTAAAAGAGTAGTCTCTTATCTGTACAAGAAAATCAGTATCAATTTTTATCTTATTGTTTTGATATTTATTAGAAGCTCTAAGTTCCGTAAAAAAACGCTCTACATTGTTGTAAACATAATAAGGCAACTGAAAGATTTTGTTAGATTTGTCTTTAAATTTTGCAAATTCTGTTACTAAATCTATACGAAATTGACCTATATCAAAAAATAAATCACTTGTTACGTAATCTTTTCTATGTGAAACAGGTCTAGCAATACCTAGCTGTTTGAAGTCATCACTTCCAAAACTCATAAATAAATTATCAAGCTCATAAGACAAATTTATGGATTGCCGTAGATCTAAACTTCTTCTACTTGCGTCTAGATATCTATATCCGTAGTTTTGTATTAATGATTGACCTGAAAAATCAGAATAATTCACTCCAAATGTTATATTTTCGCCAATTAAAGAGTTTCCAATTAGTTTGTACACCCAAGAGTCATCATCATCATTCAGAGCTAAGCTTGTAAATTTATAATTATTGTTATCATCCTTGTGCTGGTATTTAAATGAAGCACCAAACTTAGATTTTGTGTAAACAGGTTCTAAGACAAATGAACTATTTTCATATTTTCTTTGAAATTTATAACTAATATCTATTTCATTATCTGTTAATCCAAGAGAGGGTACTGAAATAGATTCTTTATCATCGTAATTTACCTCATTTACCCAAAAAATTGGAATATCAAATAAGGTAACTTTTGCTTTTTTTAGTTGAATGCTTTTATCTTTTTTAAGAGAAGCTTCATCTGCTGAAAATTTCCATACAGCATCTTTATCACATGTATATATTTCAACATCAGTTAAAACTGTTTCATTATTTTTAAGTTCTGCACTCTTAAAACCCAATGAGGTTTTATCATCAAGTTTGATTTCACCATCAGCTAACTTTATTTGTGAGTCTTTGTCTTCATCAGAACACTCAGCCCATAAAAAACTTTGATACGTTAATGTAAATAACAATAATAGTTTTTTAAATTTGTTCATATGCCTGTTATTATAGGACTTTTAAAATACAAAAAAGTTTTATGAGTTTGAAAGATAAAGTGATTTTTATGACAGGTGGAAGTCGAGGCATAGGTCTGTCTATAGCATTAAAAGCAGCAGCCGATGGAGCGAAAATTGCGATTGCGGCAAAAACTGCTGATCCACATCCTAAACTACCTGGAACAATATTTACTGCAGTTGAAGAAATTGAAGCAGCAGGAGGGCATGGACTACCTATTCAATGTGATATCAGAGATGAGCATAATGTACATGAATCAGTGAAGAAAGCTGTAGATCATTTTGGTGGAATTGATATCTGCATTAATAATGCATCTGCAATAAGTCTTACACCAACGTTAGACACTGATATGAAAAGATACGACTTAATGCATAACATTAATGGTAGAGGTACATTCCTCACAAGCAAGGCATGTATACCACACCTTTTAAAATCAGATAATCCACACATTTTGAATATTTCACCGCCTTTAGATATGAATCCAATGTGGTTCCAGGGTCATGTTGCTTACACAATGGCTAAATACAATATGAGTCTATGTGTTTTAGGAATGGCGGCTGAATATAAAGGACAAATTGCAGTAAATGCTCTTTGGCCAAGAACAGCTATTAAGACAGCAGCAGTAAAAAATGTTTTAGGAGGAGATGAAATGATGAAAAAGTCTAGGGACCCACAGATAATGGCTGATGCTGCTCACATAATTCTAAATAAAGACAAAGATAAATTCTCTGGCAATTTTGTTTTAGATGATTCTTTGCTCGCAGAACATGGTGAAACAGACTTTAGTAAATATGCTGATTATCCATTCGCAGAGCTAATACCAGATTTTTTCGTACCCGAAGATGCTTATCCAGTTCCTCAGGTAGTAAAAGATAGTTGAAAAAAGACTTAAAAGAAGCAATAAGTTGGTTAGAAAAAATTCTAGGCAACCATTCATTTCAGATTACCCCACTAAGACAAGAAGCAAGCGAGAGAAGTTATTACAGAATAATTTTAAAAAACGATAGCTATGTTTTAATGAATAATTTTGGCTCCAAAGAAAATGCAGCGAATTTTATTAAAATACAAAAAATATTAAAAGATGAAAAAGTAAATGTTCCAGATATTTTTGGTTTTTCAGATGAATTGAATTACTTACTTCTTGAAGATTTAGGCGACATTACACTCGATGAATATGATGAATTATCTGAGGAAGATTTTTTGAATATTGCTTCAGTTGAATTAGAAAAAATACGATCAATTCCAAACTTCTCTATTGAGGAAAATATATCACCTGAAACACATTATTCTCAAACTGAGGAATTCTTAAATTTTTTTTACGATAAAAAAATTGACATATCTTCTGAAGAAAAATTATTAATTGAAGAATTAAGAAATTCAATTTCAAAAAAGCTAGCAGAACAAGCCATTGTCCCAACTCATTTTGATTATGAAAGAAGGAACATGATTTTTTATAATGGCAAAATTCATATCATCGATTTCCAAGATCTTAAATCTGGTCCGATAAGCATGGATGCTGCGTCTTTAATTTTTGAACATAAATTTAATTATTCTGAAGAATTAGTTAAAAGATTTTCTAAGAGATTAATTGGTGACGAATTACAAACAGAAATTTATGTCGCACTTGCTCATCGTTCAATGAGGATCATTGGAACATTTAACAGATACTTCAAAGAGGGTAAGCTTTTGAATCGTCAAAAAGATATAAGCCTTTTTGTCGATAGGCTTTTATTAGCTTTAAGATACTTAAATGAAAAAGAAACGTTAAAGGTTGTTGAGAAATTAATATGAAAGCAATGATTCTCGCTGCAGGCTTTGGTAAAAGGCTTGGACGTTTAACACAAAATACACCTAAACCTCTCATTCAAGTGAAAGGAAAAGCTTTGATTGACTATCATTTAGAAAAACTTATCAAGTCTGGTTTTGAGACGGTGGTAATAAACCTTCATTATCTTGGCGAACAAATAGAAGAACATATAACTTCTAATTTCTCTGGAAAAATAAAAATTATATTTAGTCATGAGAAAGAAATTTTAGGCACTTGTGGTGGTATTTCAAATGTAATCAATCATTTCGGAAATGATGACTTCCTAGTATTAAATGCTGATATTTTTAGTGACATTGATTATGTGTATTTTAAAAAATTTAAAGCGCCAACAATTTTTGCAGTTAAGAATGATAAGAATGGAGATTTTTCAATTGAAAATGAAAAAGTTATTGTTCATGGTGAAAAAAATTTTACTTGGACAGGATTTAGCATAATTAATTCCTCTTTTTTTCAAGGAATGGAAACAAAATACTCACACTATTGGGAAGACTTAATGATACATCTAGCCGCCGAGGGGAAAGTCGTTGCAGATATTCCAAATATAAATTGGTATGATGTTGGTATTAAGGATACCCTTGATTTTTTAAACAGTGAATAAGATAATTGCTCCCTCCATTTTATCAGCAGACTTTGCTCGGCTAGGAGAGGAGGTGAATGCAGTTTTAGATTCTGGTGCAGATTGGATACATTTTGATGTGATGGATAATCATTATGTGCCTAATCTTACAATCGGCCCAATGGTTTGTAAGTCTTTAAGAGATTTTGGAATAAAAGATTTTATTGATGTACATCTTATGGTGGAGCCAGTTGACGATTTAGTAAAAAAATTCGCTAAAGCTGGTGCTGATCTAATTTCATTCCACCCTGAAGCAAGCAATCATGTCGACAGAACTCTTGGAAAGATTAAAGATGCAGGCTGTCAGTCTGGTTTGGTTTTAAATCCAGCTAGCCCCTTGTCATTAATAGAAGATCTTCTAGAAGAAGTTGACTTAATTCTACTAATGTCGGTAAATCCAGGTTTTGGTGGACAAAAATTCATATCTAGGACTCTTCCAAAAATTAAAAAGCTCAGATCCTTGATAGATCAATCTGGCAAAGATATAAGGCTTGAGGTTGATGGAGGTATAAATGAGCAAAATATAAAAGAAATTTCTGACGCCGGTGCAGATACATTTGTCATGGGATCTGCAATTTTTAATTCTGATGATTATAAAAAAACAATTTCTACTGTTCGCAACTTTATTTCTTAGCTTCTTACTACTTGCAGAAAAAATCAAGATAAACAATTCTGTATTAGAGGTCGTAATAGCTGATACCAAGCAATCTAGAAATCAAGGTTTAATGTTTATTGACTCTTTAGATAAAAATATGGGCATGTTCTTTGTGTGGCCCGAGCCTTCAAAAAAATGTATGTGGATGAGAAATACAAAAATTCCTTTATCAGTTGCTTTTATTGATGAAAATTATCTTATTAGAGAGATTAAAGAATTGAAGCCATTGAATCTGGATTCTGTTTGCTCAAGATCAGAGTCAATAAAATTTGCTTTGGAAGTGAATCAGGGATGGTTTGCTGAAAAAAACATTAAGATTTTCAACAAAATAATTGTTGAATAGTTAAATATATCTACTTAATGTTGTCATTGATTTAGCAGTGATTTTCATTAAGCCTTTAACTACTGCAGGAAGCTCTTCTCCCCCATGATCTTTAGCCTCTTTGCCATGTTCCTCCTCTTCATCAATCATTTTTTTGAGAATTTCACGACTTTTTTTGTCACTTGGAGACATTTCATCAAGATGTCCTTCTAAGTGTTTAACAACTTGTTTTTCTGTTTCTTCTATAAAGCCCAAACTCTTTTCATCCCCAAAAAAGGCTGCTATCGATCCTAATGTAAAAGAACCTGCATAGTAAAATGGGTCTAATAGTGACTTTTTGCCTCCAAGTTCTTTTAATCTTTTATCACACCATTTTAAATGTCTAAATTCTTCTTCACCTGCTTTAAGGAGATGTTTTTTTACTTTCTTTGATTTAGCAAAAAATGCTTGTCCCCTATAAAGTGCTTGAGCAGCAACCTCACCTGAAGCATTGACCCTCATAAGTGAAATGGAGTGTCTCTTTTCATTTTCCGAAAGGGATTCGTCTAGCTTTCCCTCTTCTTTATGATTCATAATTTTTAAAAAATGATTGAATTCTCCAGCAATTTTTTCTTCAAGATTCATAAATATCACCTATATCTTTTCTATAAACCATATTATTAAATTTTATATTCTTTATGTTTGTATAAATAATTTTTTTACAAGCTTCTAAGTCTGGAGCTTTTGCATTGAGGCTAAAAACTCTTCCACCACTAGTAAGCAGTTCTCCATTTTCTATTTTTGTACCTGCATGAAAAAGTTTCACTTCATTCAAATCTAAAATTTCTATATGCTGATCTTTTTTATAGTTCTCAGGATATCCACCTGATGCAATTACCACACCCATTGAGCTTTCTTTACTCCACGAAATATTTTCCAGATTATCTGAAAGTGCATCCAACAGTACTTCAAGTATGTCAGATTCTAATTGAAGCATTAAACACTGTGTTTCTGGGTCACCCAATCTACAATTATATTCAAGAACTTTAGGCTGATTATCTTTAACCATTAGGCCAAAATACATAAAACCATAAAAATCTAGTTTCGCCTTTCTTAATCCATGTGCAGTTGGCTCAACAACTTGTTTATTTATATTTTTTAAGAGCTCACTATTCATAAATGGCGATGGGCTCATACAACCCATTCCACCCGTATTTGGTCCACTATTACCATCTAAAAGTGGTTTGTAATCTACACTTGTTTCAAAAGGGTAAAATCCTTTAGGTGTCATTATTCCCATATAGCTTAGCTCAGTACCAAATAAACACTCTTCAATTAACACTTCATTACCAGCATCACCAAACTTATTTTTTTCCATGACATCTTCAATCCATTGCATTGCCTCACCTAATTCTTTTGCAACTAAAACTCCTTTACCTGCAGCTAGGCCATCAGCTTTAAGAACAATTGGAAATTCGACTGTCTTAAGATAATTTTTGGCTAATTTTGATTCAGAAAAGAAATTAGCAGCACCAGTAGGAATATTATTTTCAAACATAAATTTTTTTGAAAATATTTTAGAACCCTCAAGCTGGGCGCCCTCTTTTGTGGGTCCAAATACTTTTACTCTTGAATCTTGGAAATAGTTATTGATACCGTTTACAAGCGGATCTTCAGGTCCTACTACTATTAATTCAATATTTTCACTATTAACAAGCTCTTCTAAGGCAGAAAAATTATTTACATTTATGCTTTTGTTTAAACATTTTGCCTCATTAGCTGTTCCTCCATTTCCAGGGGCAACAAAAATTTTGCTGACTTTTTTGGATTTAGATAATTTCCATGCCAATGCATGTTCTCTGCCACCTTGACCTACAACTAAAACATTCATCTAATGCTTAAAATGTCTATAGCCTGTCATAGTCATTGAAATACCATGTTCATCAGCTGCTGAAATTACTTCATCATCTTTTACCGAACCACCAGGCTGAATGATATGTTTTACTCCTTCATTTGCAGCTATATCAATATTATCCCTAAAAGGGAAAAATGCATCAGAAGCTAAAACACAATCCTTCACATCGAGCTTCTCTTCCTTGGCTTTCATAAATGCAATTTTGGTACTAATTACTCTACTCATTTGACCTGCGCCAATACCTAAAGTCATTTCGTCTCTAGCAATTACAATAGCGTTAGATTTTACATGTTTAGCAACCTTCATTGCGAATAATAAATCTTTGATATCATTTCTATCAGGCTTTGTCTTTGTATTTGACTTTAGCTTAATTTTCTCAAAATTAAGATTGTCATCGGTTTGCTCTAAATAAACTCCTGAACTGAACTTATAGCTCTCGGTAAAATGTTCAAATTTATCGCCCTTTAACACTCTTATATTCTCCTTCTTTTTAAGAAGATTAATTGCTTCTTGATCAAAATCTGGGGCAATTAGTACTTCTACAAATTGATTAGCAATGATAGATGATATTACTTTACTGTCTGCCTTTTGATTTAACGCAATTACTCCCCCAAATGCCGAGGTAGGATCTGTCGAAAAAGCTTTTTTATAGGCATTCTCTAAGTTCATATCTGATGCTACACCACATGGATTTGTATGTTTCACTATACATACTGAAGGTTTTTCAAATTCATTTACACAATTCCATGCTGCCATTGCATCTGCCACATTATTGTATGAAATTTGTTTTCCTTGAAGTGGGTTTAAAAAGTCGATTGGTGAAGTATTTTCGACCTTCAGTTTTGCAGATTGATGTGGATTTTCACCATATCTCAAATTTATTTCTTTGGTATCTTTTAACCAACTTGCTATATCTGAGTCATAAAGATTTGTTTTGTTAAAAATATTTGATGCTAGCTTCTTTGATTGCGGCTCACTTATTCCATCTAGGCTTATTTCACTGTAATCAGTTGGGTCTCCTACTGCCACAGTATATTTATAGTTCTTTGCGGCAGCTCTTAACATTGCTGGGCCGCCTATATCAATTTTTTCTATTATTTCATCATTGGATGAACCCTTTAGTATTTCTTCTTTAAAGGGATAAAGATTTACAACAACAAGATCTATTTTCTTAGCACCCATTTTTTTTAATTCTGCAGAGTCTTTCTCACCTCTTGCTAAAATACCAGCATGAATTTTAGGATGTAGAGTTTTAACTCTCCCCTCAAATATTTCAGAAAAACCTGTGTAATCTTCAACCTCAGTTACTTTAATATTATTTTCTTTAAGATATTTTGATGTACCTCCAGATGAGATTATTTCTACATTATTATCAAAGAGTTTTTGAGCAAGCTCAAGAATTCCACTTTTATCATAAACACTTATTAAAGCTGTCTTTATTTTTATCACTACAACAAACCGTATTTAGCAAGTTTTTTTCTTAGAGTACCTCTATTAAGCCCTAAAATTTTACTAGCTTCTGATTGATTGCCTCTACACTTCTTCATAACCACCTCTAGAAGTGGTGGCTCAATCTGGCTTAAAGTTAAGTCGTAAAGTTCTATTGGGTGTTCACCATCAAGATTTCGGTAGTATCTTTTAATGGCCCTCTTAACTTCACCTCTTAAACTTCTTTTATCTGTGTTGAACTTGCTAGACATCAAAATGATATAATCTCCGTTCTCTATGCGAACTGCGTCAATATTCCTCAAAAAAAAGATGAGTAATGATATTGCTCATTTTTTAGACAATAGTCAAATACATTATTTAAAAAAAGTAATGAAAATTAAACATGACGAAAAGTTTTATACTTTTGATGGAAACGGATTAAGAGCTTTGTGTATGCTGACTTATGATTCAAAGTTAAAAGTTTTAGAAATTAATCAAGAAAAAAGAAAATACCATTGCAGCATGATTATTCCTTTATTAAAAAAAGCAAGATTTGAATATGCCCTTCAAAAATGTGTGGAGTTAGGTATTAAAAATGTGATTACATATATCTCCTATAAAGCTCGAGATAAATATGATTTTTCAAAAGAGCTAACTAGGCTAGATAGATATAAGGAAATTATAAAATCAGCATTTCTTCAGTCTGAAAACTATTATTTGCCTGATATTGAAATATCAGAATTTCTTTTTGATATTAATTTTGAAAATTTTAAAAACCCTATCTTTTTAGATCAGAATGCAAGTTTGAATTTAAATAAAGATGAGGATGTTGATGCAATTGTTGTAGGGGGTGAATTTGGTTATCATGAAAAGGAAATTGAGTTTTTAGAAAAACAAAAAAATATAAAAAGTTTTAAGATAAGTTCTAATATACTAAGAGTTGAGACTGCGCCTGTTGTTGCTCTTGCTAAATTAAATTATTAAATGAAGGTTGCCTTTATAATTAACGATTTTGACTCAATGAATCTTGAGAAAGATACATCAATTTTTCTTATGAATGAGGCTTATAACAGGGGATATGAAGTTTTTTCCTTTGGCGTTAATGAGGTTACATATAAATCTAATAATCTCTTTGCCGAATGTAAAAAAGTAAATTTTCCAGATCCAAGTTTACTTTCATTCACAAAAGGAAATGCTGATTTACATAATCTTAGGGACTTTGATTATTTGATTAATAGAGTAACGCCTCCTTTTAATAAAGAATACCTTTATCTAACTCAGCTTCTAGATCTTGCAAAGATTAAATGTATTAACCCAACACAAGCTTTAAGAGAGGAAAATGAAAAGCTGGTAATTTTGAATTTTCCAGAACTTATACCAGTAACAAAAGTTACGAATTCTCTTCATGAAATAAGAAACATGTTTGAGGAGGGATGCAAAAAAATTGTTATAAAACCACTTGATGGAATGGGTGGTAAATCTATCTTTAGTCTGAGTGAGTCTGACAAAAACATAAATGTAATTTGGGAGACGATTACTCAAAACGGAAGGAAACATGTAATGCTTCAAGAGTATGTTGAAGAAGCTAAAGAAGGAGATACAAGAATTGTTTTTATAAATTATAAAATGCTTAACAAGAAAGTTGTGAGAGTTCCATCAGCAGATGACTTTAGGGGCAATTTAGCAGTTGGAGCCAAATATAAAGTTGAAGATACAACAGAGTTCGATAAAAAAATTGCGAAACAAATTATTCCTTTTTTAAAAGAGAGAAATATTTATTTTGCTGGTGCAGATTTTCTCGGTAAAAAGCTCTCTGAAATTAATATTACTTCCCCAACATGCTTACAAGAAATTCATAAAAATAGTGATTTAAATCCTAGCAAGATTTTCTGGGACAACATCGGAAATGAATAAAAATCACAATATGCTTCTTTGTTTTGATTTTGGTGTAAAGAAAATAGGAATTTGTTTTGGAGAAACAATAGCAGGAAGTTCTACACCACTGCCAGTAATTAAAAATAATGACGAGTCGATGAAAAAAATCAAATCATATGTTGATGAATGGGATCCAGACGCTTTTTTAATTGGGTGTCCTTCAAAACCATCTGAAGAATTTTTCAGACAACTTAATATTTTCAAGGAAAATCTAATAAATGAATTTAAATTAGAAGTAATCGAAAGTAATGAAGATTTTACAAGCCAAATAATTTCATCAGAATTTAAAAATAAGGAATACGATTCATTATCAGCACAAAAAATATTCGAAAGTTGGGCAAATACTAAAAATGAGTAAATCTATCCCAAGAGAATTTATAGATAAATTAATTGAGATGTCCGATATAGTAGGAATAATCGGAACGTATGTTGATTTACGCCAATCATCTGGACAATACAGAAGCAAATGTCCTTTTCATGATGGCGACAATATAACTACATTTTCTGTCAGCCCTCAAAAAGGGATATATCATTGCTTTAAGTGCAATGAAGGAGGAAATGTAATAAGTTTCCTTATGAAATATCTGTCACTGGATTTTCTTGAAGCAGTTGAAAAACTAGCAGAAATAAATCACGTTGAAATTCCAAGAACAGCAACTAAGCAAGGTCCGGATAATAGTAAATTTTTTGAAATAAATAAGTTAGTTGCAAATGAATATTTTGCTTATCTGAAGAATGAGCCTGTATCAGTAGAATACTTAAAAAAACGAGGACTTACTGGTGAGACTGCAAAAGATTTTTTAATTGGTTTCGCTCCTAAAGTGCAATCGCAATTAATAGAAAAGCTTAGAGAAAAGTTTGATGATGAATTATTGATAAAAAGTGGTTCTTTTGGCAAAGGAGAAAATGGATTATATCCATTTTTTAGAAATCGAATAACTTTTCCAATTTTTAATACCAAAGAGAATGTTATTGGATTTGGTGGAAGGTCAATAGATGAACAAATGCCAAAGTACTTAAATTCTAAAGAAAGTAATTTTTTTCAAAAGAAAAGAGAACTCTATGGATTCAATAAAGCTAGACAAGATAAAGAATTAGATTTTTTCCTTGTGACAGAGGGGTATATGGATGTAATTATGCTTAATCAAAATGGAATAAATAATGCTGTTGCTTCTTTAGGCACTGCTTTTTCTTTATATCATCTTGAAAATCTTTTTAAGTTTAAGAACAAGATTATTTTTTGTTTTGATTCGGATGAGGCTGGTCTTAAAGCAGCGTGGAGATCACTTAACCAATGCATTAATAAAATTTACGCTGACAGAACGGTTAGATTTCTTTTTTTACCAGCTGGCGAGGATCCAGATTCTTTCATATTGAAAAATGGTAAAGAAGAATTTTTAAAAAAAGCTGAAAATGCCTTGGTATTGGAGAATTTTGTATTTCAATATTTAAAAAGAGGCAAAAATTTAGAATCACCAGAGGATATAAGGCTAATTTCATATGAATTGCAAAATTTAACAAAGAATATAGAAGCAGATATTTTGAAAGAGACTCTGGTAAATAAAATTTCTAAAGAACTGGGAGTAAGTAAAGAAGCTCTTGTTGCACTAAAGAAAAGTGCCCCTAAAGCAAATGCTCAACTAGTAGAGGAACCTTCTAGGGCTAAAACTGATAAATCATTTCTATTGTTCATTTACATCTACTCAAACTTTAAAGATTTAATTGCAGATAAAGGGGCGATTAATTTTGTAATTAATTCTAAAGAAGAAGTTTTGGCTGTTGTAAAAAAAGTTATTAATTCAATTTCAGATGGTAGCACTGAGCATACTGAATTAGCACTTTACACTGAAGCGGAGATGTTAAATCTTAAATTAAGCGAAGAAGATGCATTGCAAGAATTTCAAAGAGTTTCTGATGAAATTCAACTTAAATATGATAAAAATTTCCTTAATGAAATGAAAAAACTGGCAAAAGATAAAAAATTAAGCTTTGAAAGGAAAGAAAATCTGCAAAAAACGTTAAATTTGAGTGATAATATCTCAATTCAGGAAGAGGAGCTGATTAAACTCTTAAATGACTATGCTTGAAAATAGTTAATTTAGAGGTATATACACAACAATGTCTGAAAAAATTAATCCAGAAGAGAAAAATGCAGCAAATGATATAGCTCAACTAATTCAGTTGGGTCGTGAACAAGGTTTCTTAACTCATGCAGATATAAATGATACTTTGCCTGAGGGCTCAACAGACGAAGATAATTTCCCAGAAATTCTTCAAGCACTTAAAGATATGGGGATTAAAGTTTTCGAAGAGACTCCTGATGAAGATGAGTTAATGCTTGGTGAAGATGAGGATACCGACGACCTAGCTGCAGAAGATGCAGTTGCAGCTCTTTCACAAACCGAAATTGAATCAGGAAGAACAACCGATCCTGTACGAATGTATATGAGGGAAATGGGAAGTGTCGATCTTTTGACTAAAACGGGTGAAATAGATATTGCAAAGAGAATAGAAAAAGCTATGAAGGAAGTTCTTTCATTATGTGCTGAGTATCCTTTATGTATTGAATACATCCTAGATTTTTATGGAAGAATTAAAAATGAAGAAAAGAAAACTCAAGATTTGATTTCTGGTTTTATGTTGGATGAGCCCGAAGATGAAATAGTTAAAGAAGAGTTTAATCAAAAAAATGGGCAGAATGAGGCGATTGAAGACGATGAGAATGAAGAATCTTCAGCTATATCTTTTGAAGAGTGCACAGAAGTTGTTAAAAAAATAAAAAGAAACTACAACATTTATGTTAAATCTTTAAACAATGCCAAACTTGATCCAAAAGCTCAAAAAGCATTAGACAAACTTAAAGAAGAATTCCAAAAAATTAAGTTTAATTCCAAAGTTTTCGATACTCTTGTCTTAATCCCTGCTGAGAGGAAAGCACAAGTAGGCGCTTTTGAGAAAGAACTAAAAAAAATGCTTGTTAAAAACGTGGGCCTTCCAAATAAAGAAGCAAGAAATTTAATTGATGAAAATCTTATTAATGTACGACTTCTGACTAAACTATCTAAAGAAAAAAAATTGAAGAAAAAGATTGAAGTTATAAAACCTACATTTATTAGGATTCAGAAAGATCTTATCAAAATTGATGAAAATAACTTAATGCCTGTAACCCAAATTTTGTCTCTGAATAAAAGAATTAATAAAGCATATAGAGGCTTATTAAGAGCCAAAAAAGAAATGATAGAGGCGAATTTAAGATTAGTAATTTCGATAGCAAAAAAATATACAAATAGAGGACTACAGTTTCTAGACCTTATTCAAGAGGGTAATATTGGTCTCATGAAAGCAGTTGATAAGTTTGAATATAGAAGAGGGTATAAATTTTCAACTTATGCTACTTGGTGGATAAGACAAGCGATAACTAGGTCAATTGCTGACCAAGCCAGAACAATTAGAATTCCAGTCCACATGATTGAAACGATTAATAAGCTAAATAGACTCTCCAGACAAATGATGCAAGAAATTGGAAGAGAACCTACTCCTGAAGAGATGTCAAAGAGATTAGATATTCCAGAAGATAAAATGAGAAAAGTAATGAAAATTGCAAAAGAGCCGATTTCAATGGAAACACCGATCGGTGATGATGAAGATTCAAATCTTGGTGATTTCCTTGAAGATAGTTCAATCAATTCGCCTATAGATGATGCATCGATAAGAGGTCTTAAAGATGCTACCGACGAAATATTGGGATCATTAACTGCGAGAGAAGCTAAAGTTCTAAGAATGAGATTTGGTATTGGCATGAATAATGATCACACTCTTGAAGAGGTTGGAAAACAATTTGATGTGACTAGAGAAAGAATAAGACAAATCGAAGCTAAAGCACTCAGAAAACTACGTCATCCATCTCGTTCTGATGTGTTAAAAAGTTTCTTGCATGAATAAAACTTTAAGATACTATTAAATCTAACGTTTAACTCAAATAAAGCATTGTGGAATTCATAATTGAGAATTTTTATCTAATTATTGCGTCAGCATTAATTTTTGGTTTCTTTATGGCCTATGGTATTGGGGCAAATGATGTGGCGAATGCTATGGGTACTTCTGTTGGAAGTAGGGCTCTAACTCTCACACAAGCTTTGGTAATAGCAGCTATTTTTGAATTCCTTGGTGCATATTTAGCTGGAGCTGAAGTTACAACAACAATTAAAGAAAACATCGTATCTCCTAGTAACTTTGATGCAAATCCCTCGATATTCGTTCTAGGTATGCTTTCTAGTCTGCTAGCAGCAGGAGCATGGTTATTAATAGCAACAGTTTTTGGATTACCTGTCTCCACAACACATGCAATCATTGGGGCAATTGCAGGTTTTTCAGTATTTCATTTAGGCTGGTCATCAGTTAGTTGGGGATACATTGGGAGCATTACAATATCATGGCTTATCACTCCTTTACTTGCAGCGTTATTATCTGGACTTCTTTATTACAGCGCAAAAAAATTAATTATTAAATCAGAAACCCCAATCGAATCAGGAAGAAGATATATACCAATATATGCTGGACTTGTTGGATTCATTATATCTGCTATTACACTTAATAAGAGCTTAAGGAATACTGATGTTCCTGAATTAATAACCGTAACTTTCGGTGGATCTGACTTATTAGTTATAAATATATTTATTTCGGTATCTGTCGCTCTTATTTGTTATGCGATTTCAAGATTAATTTTATCGCATTATATTTCCACAACATCAAATCCAGATGTTGAAGGAAAGTTTGCAGTTCTAATGATTTTTACAGCTTGTTCAATTGCATTTGCTCACGGTTCAAATGATGTGGCTAACGCTGTTGGCCCAATGGCTGCAGTTATTTCTACGATTGAAAACTTAGGTTCTATTGAAGCAAGTTCCACTGTACCAGAATGGGTACTTTTAACTGGAGCTATTGGTATTGTTTTAGGGATGCTTACATTAGGCTTCAGAGTTATTAGAACAGTCGGTGAGAAAATAACAAAATTGAAGCCGAGTAAAGGCTTTGCAGCAGAAATGTCTACAGCTATCGTAGTTCTTTTAGGAAGTATTTCTGGGATTCCTCTATCTACAACTCATACACTAGTGGGTGCTGTTATAGGTATAGGTATATTTAGTAAAAATGAGGTCAATTATAGATCTGTTTTACAAATCTTAGGCTCATGGTTTATAACAATTCCTGGTGGTGCTGTTTTAGCGATAATGTTCTTTGTTATACTCAAAAATCTCTTTGGAGTTATGTAATGGATTTTGAATACTGGATAGAGTTAGTTAATAAAGTTGTAAATATTATTACAGGACCAGCAGTTATTTTTAGTGTTTGGTTTCTTGTAGCTCAAATAAGAACACAGATTAAGGTGGGAAAAGCTGCATCTAGACAATCTATTGCAGAAGCTCATCAAGAGGTAACTCTCGCTGGTCTCGATCCTCTTTTAATGAAAGCCAAAAAAAAATTAATTCAGAAAAAAGAGTTAGATATTGAAGAGGAAGTTGCGCTAAGAATTCATATGACAGCAATATTGAGGGCAAGAGAAAATCATTTTTATCAACACCAAATGGGAATGTTAGATATTGAAGAGTGGAAAACTATGAGAAAAGCATTAGGAACACTTTTTATTGATAATCAGTTAAATTTAGATATTTGGAATAAAAGTAAATCTACCTTTAATCCAGATTTTGTGAAAATAGTTGATGAAGAAATCCAAATGAGGAAAGATACATTTAAAAAATGACCAACAAAGAAGATAATTTGAAGTTTTTATCACAGTCTTTGAAGATGCATCAAAGACCTTTCATTATTACTTCTACTTCTGGTGAGGTGCTTTGGCTTAATAATGCGAGCAAATATATATTCTCATTGAAAGATAATGACAAACCAAATCTTTTGTTCATTGATGAGAAAGATTTAGAGAAGGCGCAGTTCGACTCAGAGATAGCTGATTCATTCGATGTGTTTATGAAAATAAGTCTTAGAAAGATAGATTTTATTATGAGAGTTTTATTGCATGTAATTCCTGTTGATGATCAAAAATATTTTTTGATTGAAATTGTTTCAAATTCAAAAGAAAACCTTTTTGCGTTAAAAACTGTCTTGTCTTGTTTAGAACACGATAGAATTGGCATGAATTATCAAAAACAATACAGGCTTACTGGTAATAAAGAGCTTACAGGGATAGAAGCTTTAATAAGATTCTATGATGAGAATAATAAAGTTATTCCAAATGACAAGGTCATACCATTTATTGAGGGCGAAAATGTTTTTTCATTAGTAGTTATATCTTCAATGGATATCGTAAAAGAGTATTTCGATGCTAGAAAAGAAAAAGGATTAGAGGATGTCACATTATTCTTTAATGTTTCAGCACACACAATTTTACATAAAGATTTTCTTGCAATATTTAAAGACTTTATACAAAGACTAGACATTAAACCTGGTGATTTTGGAATAGAGGTTACTGAAACAGCTGAACTGAATAACCTATCAACAGCATCACTAAGGCTTTCTAGCATAAAAAATTTAGGAGTATCAATAGCACTTGATGATTTTGGTGCTGGCTACTCAGCCTTAAGGTATCTTAAGGATCTACCAGTTGATGTTCTAAAATTGGATAAAAGTTTCACTTTTGAATTAGAGGAAACTCATAATCAAAGTCTAGTTCAAATAGCAAAATTGATGGCAGATTCACTTTCTATGGAATTCATTTGTGAAGGACTAGAAGAGGAGTGGCAAGTAAAAAGGGCTATAAGTTTGGGATGTGAGATGGGACAGGGTTACTATCTTCATAAGCCATGTTCATTAGAAGACCTGAATAATGAATGATAAAAAAGAGAGAATATTACTTACTCAAATTAAACAAGACTTCACTACACCTGTAGATGCTATTTCAGACTATATAAATCTAATAATCGATTCTAGCGATATATATGATGAAGAAATAAGTCATGAATTTGAAAACATCAAAAAATCAGCAAAAACACTTAGACTCAATTTTATAGATGCATTTAAAGAGTATGCAGAACAAAAAAATAAATCAATAAAAAATGATGAAGAGGCTTCGGTTCTGAGACATGATTTAAGAACACCTTTAAATGGAATAATTGGCTACAGTGAAATTCTTATTGAAGATTATGAAGACGATATTAGCGATAATCATAAAGAAGATCTTGGCAATATCATAAATCTTGCAAAAGAGGTGGAGAATGCTATTTCGAACTTTGTAGATTTCCTAAAAGGGGGATCAAAGGTTGATTTATCTAAACAAGATAATGAAGGAAGTGCGGAGAGTCTATTTAGTTCTTTAGGAAAAATTGAGGCAGAAATAAAAATTAATGATGAAATTAAAAAATCAAAAATTTTAATTGTTGACGACATTAAAACAAACTGTGATGTACTTCAAAGAAGGTTAGAATCTTCAGGATTTAAAACTGAGGTAGCGATGTCTGGTAAGGAAGCATTAGCGGCAGTTGATAAAAAAAATTATGACCTTGTACTTCTTGATGTTTTGATGCCAGAAATCAATGGATTAGAAGTTCTTATTAAGGCAAGAGAAAAATTTGATCTAGATAAACTCCCAATAATAATGGTTTCATCATTTGATGATGTCGAAAGCATTTCAAAGTGTTTACAGCTAGGCGCTAACGAATACCTTCCAAAACCACTTAATTCAACAATACTGCTAGCTAAGGTTGCAGCTACCCTTGAAAGAAAAATGCTAAGAGAAAGAGAGAAAGAGCTACTTTCAGAGCTACATCATCAAGCAATAACAGATGAGATGACAGGAATTCCAAATAGAAGGTTTGTATTTGAAGAGCTTGAGAAAAATTTTAATGAAATAAAAGACAAAAATAAGGAAAACTTTGCGGTTGTTATATTTGATATTGATCATTTCAAAAATGTAAATGATACCTATGGCCACGCGGCCGGCGATGAGATTATCAAAAAGGTATGTGATTTAGCAAAAGATAATATTGAAAGCCCAAGTATTTTTGGAAGAATTGGTGGTGAAGAGTTCTTGGCAATAATTTATAACAGTTCAATGAATTATTTGCATGATTTATGTGAAAAAATTCGTCAGGTAGTTGAGAAAGAAACAACTTTATTCGATAATCAAAAAATAAAGGTAACTATCAGTGGTGGTGGAGCCTTTACAAGTGAAAGCCTAAATATTTCTGATTTGGTGAATAAAGCCGATGAAAGGCTCTATCTTTCAAAGAAGAATGGGCGAAACAAATTTTACTTAAAAGAGGATTAAGGATGGCTTACATACTAATTGTAGAAGACAATGAAATGAACCGAGATATGCTTGGAAGAAGGCTTGAGCGTAGAGGTTATGAAATTAAGTTTGCTCTCGATGGCCAAGAAGGACTTGATATGATGAAGTCAACAAAACCTGATTTGGTTCTAATGGATATGGGACTGCCTGTTTTAGATGGTTGGCAAGCGACTACTAAAGCAAAAGAAGATCCAGAACTAAAAGATATACCAATAATTGCTTTGACAGCT
>QOPH01000003.1:0-140029 GCA_003331635.1 SAR86 cluster bacterium | reverse complement strand
CTTTCAAGATTTTTTACGCGCAAAAGCATGTTGGCTTGGGCGGGTAAAGCCTTTAAAAAGATTGCAGGTTGATAGTTTGAAGCTTTAGACTAGTTTAATTTCACCAACGCCAATTCTGCCTTTGTATTCTTCCACGCTGAATTCAACATTATCATTTTCATTTAATGTCTCAAGACCACATTTCTGAAGAGCACTTACGTGCACAAAAACATCTTTAGATCCGTCTTCTGGTGCAATAAAACCAAAGCCTTTAGCATTGTTAAAAAACTTTACGATTCCTTTTTGCATTGAAGTTCCTTATTTATAAGATTTATAAGCAACAACAATAACGTAAAACGGCAAGAAGTCTACTAAAGAAACGCATATAGTGTGTATAATTGTCACAAATCAACAAAAACTATGACTGATACACAAATAACAGAACTAGAAAGCTTTGTTTTAAGAATTTATGATCTTAGTGATAATGTTCAATTATCTCAGCTAGACCCCAATTATGCTCATCTGAGTGATAACAATGAAAAATTTTCTTCTCTCATTGCTCTGTTGCACGATTTTGTAGATTTTGCTGAGGAGCTTGAGGCAGAAGATCGAGAGAACTAAACTTGCTACTTGAGCCTAGCCATCAACTACAATCGGTCCCGACCTTGGGTCAGTAACGCCAGTTTCTGGCATCTCGATCAACATTTCCCTGATTGTATCAAGGAATGCTATCATTTCTGCTCTGGCGTTTATCAGAGATTCTTCAGATTGCCATATACCAACTGCGATATACTCATTAGTCCCTGTTTTTACAACAAAAGAATATTCCTGCCCCAAAAATTCAGGTCCATTATCCATGGCATCTATAAAATCCGAATCAAAACCTTCTTTTACTTGAAATCTGACTACATTTGAAAACTTATTCATACTTCTCCTAGTAATTAAAACTTACACTTACACCTAATGTTAGAGGTGAACCTTGAATCACAGTTGGGGTACCAATAATGGTGCCTCCCGTGTTGCCAATATCGATAAGATATTTTTCATCTAGGAGGTTTTTTGCAAAAGCAGACACATTATATTGGTCCATTGAATAGCTTAAATTCAGGTTTACAAGCCCATAACCTTCAATGAACGTGAATGGGTCATTGCTCTCCTCGGCGTACATATCGTCCTGATAGGTGTAGGCGAGAATGGTGTTTACTTTATCCAGCATAAAATCTAATCCAACTGAGTAGCTGTACTCTGGTGCGAGTCTCCACTTATTCCCTGCATAATCAAAACTTTCTCCCGATGTTGTATTGTTGCCAAGCTCCGCATCATTGTTACCAAACGAACCAAACACTTTGGTATTTTCATCAAAGTTGTAACTACCATACAACTCAAACCCTTGAATCGTAGCGGTATCCATAATGTCAAGCTCTGTTTGACCAGAGGCATAATTTTGCCGCACAACTGAATAATTCATAAAATCATATGTGTAAATTGCACCTGAAAGAAAAGCATTAGAACTAACCATAACAAAACCCACATCGAGGGTTTCAACCTCCTCAGCTGGTGTTACGGCACTAAATGCTACCACTGGATTTACTCTTCCTTCTGAGTAATTCACGTAAAAAGAAATCTCATCGCTGTAAGAATAATTAGCTCCGTACTTGAACAGACCTTTACCATCATCGGAGAAATTATTGCTAAGTTCATATGATGGTGTTTGGCAAAAACCAAGCAAAAGCGGTCTTGGACAGTCAGGCACTCTCTGCAAAGCAAAGCTTTCGGTTTCACTTTCTCTGTAGCCCAGTGTCAGAGTTAAATCTTCATTTACTCTTAGTGAACCATTGAAGTAAACAGAGCTTGCTTCTTCATCCGCTATGTCAAAACGATTTTCTGTGTATAGCGGTACAGGAAATGCTACATAGTTTCCTAGAATTGCTTGGCCATAGGCTGTTCTTGCAGCAAGCAAATCCAAAGATGGATCAAAGATTTTTGTGCTTGCAAAAACTGATGCTCCACCTAAACCAAACACACCAGGTAATCCATACTGAGCTGAGAAAAAACCGTCTACCTGCAAGAATGACATCAAATAACCCTCATCGAAGTAAAACTCAAATTCATCATTTGCTGCTCGAGATTGCTCATTGAAACCAACAAAAAATGATAGATTATCCGCATTGTAGTTGTATTGAATTTCAAAGCTTTCAAGCTCATCGTCACGATTATTCAAGGCGGAAAATAGCTGAATGAAAGATCCATCAGCTTCATAAAAATTGTCAGTTGCAGTTGAGGCGTTTTGGATGTTTAAGCTCAGCGATGAATTATCAGACAGGATGTAATCAAATAGAAGCTGATATGTATCCAAGTATCTCTTAGTATTTGTTTCTCGATCGTTTCTAAAATCTACAGGCCCATATATAGAGTTTTCAGAGTCGAGTGGCGAGGGTAAAAAAGTATTTTTAAAACCTACACCGGGACTATCATTATATTCATGATAAAATACAACATCAGTGGACAACCGATCCGTTAAATCGTTTGTGTAGCTTAGTCTTAACGCTTTTGCATTTCCTCTTGCATCGACATCACGACCGCTTAAATTTTCTGTGTAGCCTTCTACATCAACATAGTATGTTGATATTCTAAAAGCTGAATTGTCACTTATTGCAAAATTATGTGTTGTTTCAAGATAGTTTCTATTGAAATCACCAAAACCCATCTCCACACTGCCATATGTTTCTCCAAGTTCGGCCTTTTTTGTTACAACATTTATTGCGCCTGCTGATGCATCAACTCCAAAAGTTGTTGGCTGTGGTCCTTTAAGGACTTCAATTCTATCTATGTCAAACAAGGCAAAACTAGACATTGTTGTTGTTCCCATAGATTGACCATTCAAAAACCTTCCAATTCTAAATGTGAGGCGACCACTATCATTCCCTATGCCTCTCATAGAGAAACTTGGGTACGCTACTTCTTGTTCCTGCACTGTGAGATTTGGTACATAGTAACCAAGTTGACCTAATTCAGTTATCTCTTGGCTTTCAAGAAAATCTCCCTCGTAAAGATTTAACGTTGTGGTTACATCCAGAATATTTTTTTCAGTTTTTTCGGCTGAAACAATTACTTCCTCAACTTCTTGAGAAGAGGCAAAAAACGCAGTTAATATCAGTAAATATATTTTTAGGTATTTCATATCACTACTCTGGGACTGAAATATGAAGTTTCAATGTATGTTTTGTGACTTTTCTAATTTTTTGTAGGTAATTCAAACTGGATATTTATCATACGACCTCTTGGATCATAAACTCTTGTATAAAAGCTAAAATCAGGTGCATCATAAAGCAAAAAACACTTTATCTTGTGCTTTGTCACATTTTGTTAGGTCTTGATATATCAAACTCAGATGTACTATTATGTACTTAGTCTGCTACAAGGGACATTAATACTGGCGGAGAGAGAGGGATTCGAACCCTCGGAACGCTTTAAACGCTCACTACCTTTCCAAGATAGCGCAATCGACCACTCTGCCATCTCTCCGGAATTTTTGAATTATATCAAACAGAGTAACGTCTAGGGATAATTGCAATGCCTCCCCTTCTCTCAAAGTATCCTTCAATGCTTTTGATAAAATATTTTTTTCTTTTTAACTCAAGAAATATTTCTTCAACGCATCTTTCATGAAAGCCATTTTTTTCAAAGAAGCTGCCAAGATACTCTGAAATATCTTCTTTATTCTGTGCATTTAAATCAGCAATAATGTAGATATCAGCAATATCAGGTTGATTGGTAACAGGACATAATGATCTAAATGCCTTGAACACATAAGTCTTAAAGTTTCTCCTTTTACTAGCTGTATATGAAGACTCTCTAAGAGGTTTTGTTCTAGAAGAAACCTTTATACTACATTCAGTAGCATTTTGTTTTGTATAAATTTTACCAATCTTAATTTTTGATTTGGCCACAGCTTCAATATGGCGTTTGATTACATTTTTAACTTCAGAAATATTCTTAAATTTCTTATGCACTAATGAACCAAGAAACAATTTCATAGATTTTGATTCAACAGTATTTTTAGAAGTGCAGTTTAGACTTATTGATAATTCATTATTGTGAGAATTGTTATTCTTATCTATCCAAAGAAGCTCATGAATATTCCAAACATCATCACCCTTAATAGTAGTGATATCTGTCTTATCAACAACTCCTTTACGTTGTTCGCTTCTTGAAATTGGAAATAATACTTTAGGATCGAATTTTTTGGGAGCTGCTACCTTTTTACCAAGGGGTCCTTTCATTATTCTTTTGTTCCAACACCTTTTAGAAGCAATGAATATGCAATGATGAAGAAGAGCAGTGTAAAGAAGACAATGAGTATAAAGCCCTGCATAGGATCAATTTCAGAGCTGCCTAGCATAGCGAATCTAAAGAAATTAACTATGTATAGGATAGGGTTTAATTTTGAAATAAATTGCCATTCACTTGATAAAATTTCAATTGAATAAAATATTCCACCCAAATATATTAGAGGTGTAAGTATAAAAGTTGGGACAATGCTTATATCGTCAAAGTTTTTAGCAAATATTCCATTTATCAGTCCTAAGACAGAAAATAACAAAGAAGTTAAGAAAACAGAGAAAATTGTTAGCAAGATATTATCAACTGTTATATCTACGAAAAAAATACTCACGAAAATAACAACAACTCCAACTATGAAGCCTCTTACTATTCCTCCAGAAATAAATCCAAGCAATACTGCCCAATAAGGCATTGGAGAAATGATTATCTCTTCTAGAGCTTTTTGGAATTTAGCACCATAAAAACCTGAAGCAACATTTCCATATGCATTTGTAATAACAGAGAGCATAATTAGCCCTGGCACCATGAATTCAATATAAGAAAGCCCCTCATATCCTGGCATCTCCCCTATTCGCCTTCCAATTAATTGTCCAAATATTAAAAAATACAAGGCAGTAGTAATAGCCGGAGGAATAATGGTTTGTATCCAAATCCTAAAAATTCTTCTAATTTGATAATTAGAAAGTGTTAAAAGAGCAATTAATTTAATCATTTTTTGAAGTTAACCTTACAAATAATTCTTCTAATCTATTAGTTTGGTTTTTAATATTAGTGATTTTAATTTTACTAATTTCATCTTCAACAAAAAGATCATTAAGAGTTTTACCATTAGGTATTTTTACAGTAAATTTATTTTTGTCTTCCAATTTACAATAGAAATTTTCAAGTTTAAAAGATTGATCAATATTATTAGATGTCTCGATTACATAAAATTGATCCTCTAATTTTGAGAGAAGTTTATTCATTGAAGTATTTTCAATGATTTCACCGTTATCTATGATTGCAATATTTTTACAAAGACTTTCTGCTTCCTCTAGATAATGTGTTGTAAGTATAATGGTCGTCCCATTTTTATTAATGTCCTCTAAAAATTCCCATAGTATTCGTCTTAGTTCTATATCTACTCCTGCTGTGGGTTCGTCAAGTATCAAAAGTTCGGGTTCGTGAATAAGTGCTTTGATTATCATTACTCTTCTTTTTTGACCACCTGACAACATTCTTGCAATTTCGTCTTTCTTATCCCAAAGACCAAGTTTTTTAAGATATTTTTCAGCTCTTTCCTTAGCAACTTTATAGGGAACACCATAAAAGCCAGCTTGGGTGACAATAATGTCAAAAACTTTTTCGAACTGAGAAAAATTAAACTCTTGATTTACAACGCCTAATTTTAATTTTGCAGAATTGAAATCTTCATCTACATCTATTCCACATATTTTTAAACTCCCTTCATTTTTGACAACTAAAGATGAAATTATGCCTATAGTAGTAGACTTTCCTGCTCCGTTTGGACCTAAGAGTGCAAAAAAATCTCCTTTTTTTACAGATAAGTCGATGCCCTTAAGTGCAACGACATTATTTTTGTATGTTTTTTTAAGATTCTTAATTTCTAGAGCTTTCATTAATGCTTCTTGGATAAATAACTTACTGCATTTGATATTCCGCTTATTGTTAATGGGAACATTTTTTGATCCATCAAGTTATTTAACATTTTTATAGTAGAAGTGTAGTCCCAGTGATCTTCATGAACAGGATTTAACCATGCTGTTTTATAAAAATGACCTGTTACTTTATTTATCCAACTCTCTCCTGATTCTTTATTCCAATGTTCAATACTTCCTCCAGGATTTGTGAGTTCATAAGGTGCCATGCTTGCATCACCAACAAATATTACTTTATGGTTCTTTCCAAATTTATTAAGAATATTTTGTGTATTGATTCTGTTTTCATTTCTTCTGTAATTGTCTTTCCAAACAGATTCATAAACACAGTTATGAAAGTAGTAATATTCTAGATTTTTGAACTCAGATTTAGCTGCTGAAAAGAGCTCTTCACACACTTTCACAAATGGGTCCATTGACCCACCAACATCAAAGAACACAATAAGATTAATGTCATTTATCTTTTCACGAATATATTCAAGCTCTAAATAGCCTGCATTTTTTGCTGTACTCTTAATAGTTGTATCTAAATCAAATTCAAAGTTTTCACTTTTCCTTGTCATTTTTCGTAACTTTCTTAAGGCAATTTTAATATTCCTTGTTCCAAGCTGAAGTGAATCATCTAAATTTTTAAAGTCCCTTGATTCCCAAACTTTTGCAGCCATTCCTTTGTTTGATTTCCCACCTACTCTGATTCCATTAGGGTGATGCCCATCGTTCCCAAAAGGAGAAGTACCAGCAGTACCAATCCATTTAGAACCACCATGATGATGTTTTTCTTGCTCTTCAAGTCGTTTTTTAAATTCTTTCATTAGATTTTCAAGACCGCCTAAATCTTTTATTTTTTTCAGCTCTTCTTCAGTAAGTTCTTTTTCAAACTGCTTTCTAAGCCAATCATCTGGAATCAGCATTTTAAAAATATCATCGAGGTTCTCTACACCTTTAAAAAAGATATCGAAAGCTCTATCAAACTTATCAAAATATTTTTCATCTTTAACCAATATTGTTCGCGAAAGGTAATAAAAATCATTCCAGTTAGCAAAAGCCAGGTTTTTGTCTAATGCTTTTAGAAGATCTAAAAATTCTTTTAAGGTAGCAGGAACACCATAATTTCTTACTGTGCTGAAAAGGTTAATCAGCATTATGATTCTCTTCTTGTCATAAATGCCAATCTCTGTAAGAGTTCGACATCTTGCTCATTTTTAAGAAGAGCTCCATAAAGTGGAGGTAAAAGTTCTTTATCTTTTTTTGCAATCAATTCTTGGGCTAGATCATCAGAAACAATAAGTTTTAGCCAGTCTATTAGCTCAGATGTTGTAGGCTTTTTCTTTAAGCCAGGCACTTTCCTAACATCAAAAAACATATCAAGAGATTTCTTAAGAAGATTCTTCTTGATCTTAGGAATATGTACATTAATGATGCTTTCAAGAACTGTTCTATCAGGAAATGCAATAAAATGGAAAAAACATCTTCTTAAAAAAGCATCAGGTAAATCTTTCTCATTGTTAGAAGTGATGATTACAAGCGGACGTTTCTTAGCTTTTATTGTTTTATCTAATTCATAGCAATAAAATTCCATTCTATCCAACTCTTGAAGAAGATCATTTGGAAACTCGATGTCAGCTTTATCAACTTCGTCTACTAATAAAACAACCTGCTCATCGGAATCAAATGCATCCCAAAGTTTGCCTTTTTTTATGTAGTTTTTAATATCTTTAACTTTTTCATTTCCAAGTTGTGAATCTCTCAATCTTGATACTGCATCGTACTCGTATAGACCTTGTGAAGCTTTGGTTGTCGATTTAATGTGCCATTCAATAAGCCTTAACCCAAGTGATTCAGCAACTTCAACTGCAAGCATTGTTTTACCAGTACCCGGCTCACCTTTGACCAGGAGTGGTTTCTCTAGATTCAAAGCTGCATCAACCGCTAATTTAAGGTCTTCTGTAGCAATATAGTTTTTTGTTCCTTGGAATCTCATTTCGACTAGGTTAGAGTTTACCAAAATATATTAGAAATGGTATTAGCAGACGCTTGTTTTAACATTACACACTCCTCTTTTAAAGAAAACTTTGAGGATATTCTTAATGAATCTAAAAAATTAGGAGTTGATTATTTCTTTTGCCCTGCAGCAGAGAAAAAAGACATTAATGAAGTTATTAAATTTTCTTCTACTTACAAAGAAATTAGCTGCGGTATTGGAATACATCCACATCATGCTAATGAAGTAGATTCAGAATTAATAAAAAAGCTAGAAACTTTGATTATTCAGGAAAATATAAGTGCAATTGGTGAAATAGGTCTTGATTATTACAGAGATTTTCAGCAGAAAATTACCCAACAAGAATCATTCGAGATGCAATTAAAATTAGCCTCTGACCATAAAATGCCTGTTTTCCTTCATAATAGAGAGGCTTTTAAAGACTTCTACAGCATATTAAAGAAATATTTTTCTAATTTACCTGGTGGCATTGTTCATTGTTTTACAGGCAGTAAAATCGAATTATTATCTTTCTTAGATTTAGGCCTGTACATCGGAATCACTGGATGGGTTTGCGATGAACGCAGAGGAGCAGACTTAAATTCATTATTAAAATTTATTCCTAAAGATAGATTAATTATTGAAACTGATGCCCCCTATCTGATACCAAGAAATTTAAAATCAAAGACAAAACATAACATCAATACACCTATGAATCTGCCTCATATAGCAGAACATATTGCTAATGTTCGTGGTGAAAATGTTATTGAAATGGCTGAATATACTACTGAAAATTTTAAGAATTTATTTACTTTGTAAATCTAAGATTCTTGGTAATAGATATATTGAAAGGATCATTGCGAAGAAGATAGCTATTCCAGAGAAAACGCCAAATAATATTGTTGGATTAAAATTTGAAAAAAGGAAAACAAGAAAGCCCATAATTATTGTAGATCCAGTTATAAGAATTGCCCTGCCTGCGGAGAGAAGTGTTTTCTTTTCATCATTTTCTTTTAAATACCTCCAAGCAAAATGTATTGCATAATCTACTGACATTCCGACACATATTGATGCAATAGTTATTGTCATAATATCTAAAGGGATGTTTAAAATACTCATTGATGACATAACCACACCAACTGAAATAGATGGTATAAACATGACTGAAAAACCTACCAACAGAGATCTAAAAAGAAAAGAAACCATCAAGAAGATTGAAGCCAAGACAAAACTAAGTGTTTTTATTTGAGAAGAAAAAAGACTCTGAAGCAAATTGTTATACAACACACCTAAACCAGTTATCTGATAATCAATTTCAGTACCTTCAAAATTCTTTTGGAGAATTTTATCAATTGAGTTGATTAGCTCGTTTCTATTTAGATTTGGACTTGAATCTATAGTTCTTGCAAAAATTTTAGTGCTTTTCTCTGTTTCATCAATAAATGTCTCTAAAACTTTTTGAGCTCTCTCGCTATCTAATAATGAATTTCTTACAAAGGCTAATTCTAAATCTCCAAGAGGCTGATTATTATTTAAATTTTGTGCGAGCTCAATGCCATTTGCAATGCTCAAAACCTTACCCAGTTCATCAATTTTAGAAACTTCATTTTGAACCTTTTGAAGTTTGTCCATATTGTCTTTTTTCCACCAGTATTTTGCGGTTTCTGAGTTCTCACTGAAAAAGAGATCCTCTTCATCAACTTCTTCTATCGCCTCAGGCAAAGAAAGAATAATATCAAAGGGAGTTGTACCACCAAGATTTTTATCAATAGTCTCCATTCCCTTATATATTTCAGTTTCTTTGTTGAAATAATCGATAAATTTATTTTCTACTTTTAAATTAGTTGGTAGATAAATTATCAATGGAATAAAAATCAGCAAAAATGGTATCCATGCTTTTTTAATAAATCCTTTGCTTTGAACATAACCATTGTTGTATACGAAATCTGCAATATTTTTATGTGTAAGACTTTTTATATTTTTGAGCTCTAGTGCCAATGGTATAAATACAAATGAGCTCAAAAGGTTTAAAAGCACTCCTACGCTCATCATTTTTCCAAAGTCTATTACCGGCTTAATATCACTCAAGATTAAGGAAGCAAAACCTACTATTGTAGTTAATGCTGTAAAAAGACATGGCATGAAAATATCTGATAAAGATTTGCTAGTGGAAATATTTTTATCTCCATCTGTTTGAACTTTAGCAAGTATATGAATTGAAATTGCAATAGATGTTATAAGCAACAAGGCCAAAAAATTTGACGAAACTATACTTATTGGCCAATCCATTAACCCCATTACCCCAATACTTATAAACATAACTATCAATGCATTTAAAAGTATTATGGTTACAGGCCAAAAATCTCTAAATATTAAATAGAGAAAAATAAAGAAAACTAAAACAGTAATAGTTCCAAAAGTAATGACATCATTTTTAATAAAGTTAATCGTGTCAAAAACTATCATTGATGGTCCTGCAAGATTTATATTGAAATTTTTAAATGTCTGAATCTCAGATCTTATATCGATAACTGTTTGGTCATAATTATCTTTTCCATCAAGATTAATTTGAAACGCAAGTGTTTTACCGTCCTTACTTATTACCAGTTCACTAAAAATAGGACTATCGATTAATTCTTGTTTAGCTAGAGGAAGGTTTAGCTCGTCTTCAAGCAAATACTTATCATTAGATGCTGACTTGATCAATGATAATTTAGGTTGTTCAAGTATTGGAGCATCAAAAACTGAAACAACACTATCAACTCCCTCAATTACTTGAATTTTGTCTCTGAGATTTTGAAGATTTTGCAAATTATCAAGAGTAAAAATTTCATTTGAAGACTGTATTGCAAGAATTAAAAAATCAGATGAACCAAAATCATCGTTAGTTTGCTCATATATTTGATAATCAACATCGTTATCAAGAATCAAAGTCTCTGAAGAAGCATCAAATCTGAAATTATTGATACCTAGAGAACTACAAAATATTCCAAATAAAATTATTGCCGAATAAAAAAATTTTCTGTCTTTTATAGAATTAAAGTAATTTGAAACTAATTTTTTGAACATGGTGGAGAAGCTGCAAATTCATTTGATTCATCCCATTCTGACTTTGTCTTCGCAATAATAGATATTGCATGAATTGTTTTTACTACTTCAGGAATTTTTGAATATACATGCTTATGTCTTTGAACCAAACTTTCATCAAGAAAATCATCTGAAACAATTATTATTTTTATATGTGATAAATCTCCAGAATAATTTGAATGATTTGGGCTTTCGTTAATTACTTCACAATGATTAAGCTTGAAGCCTTCTTCAAGCATATTTTTAATATCGTCAATCGTCATCTTTTTTTCTTAACCCAGAAGTTCTATTTTTTCTAAAAAATGGAATGTCTCTTTCCTCCACCTCTTCAAAATCAGCGTATATTCTAGCTTTAGTTCCCCTAAAAAAATACTTAATTGCAATATACCCAAATACAAAACCGCCAATATGAGCAAAATAAGCGACCCCATCTGAACTTGATCCTGTTGCATTTATAAGCTGAGTTATTATCCAGAAGCCTATAACTATACTTGCAGGAACCTTGATTGTTTGAATGAAGATTATGAACCAAATAAATACATTGATTCTTGCCTTTGGGTATAAAACAAAATAAGCCCCCATAATCCCTGCGATACATCCACTTGCTCCTATCATTGGTACGTCTAAACCTCTAGAAAAAATTGCTTGAAAAAATGCTGCAGCTATTCCTCCCAAGAAATAAAAAATAATATATTTAGTTCTTCCTAAATAATTTTCGATATTGTCTCCGTATATATGAAGAACAAGCATATTGAATGCGAAATGCATAAAACCTCCATGTAAAAATGCAGATGTAAAAATGGTATGTAAATTTACTAATTCAAAAAATGCTGAAGGTCTTACACCGAAAGAATCTATAAGCAATTGATTTGATTGTGGCGATAAAAGCATTTGAAAAATAAATACTATTAAATTGATACCGATTAAGGCCCAAGTTACCACCGGTTTTCTTACTGTTGGATTTTCGTCAGAAAATGGTAAAAAAATAAACATCTACTTAATAGAAACTAGTGACTCAATAAATTGATCGGTTGATACATCCCATGTATATTTTTTTGCAGATTTAACAACCTTTACTCTATCAACTTTTAAAGCTCTCTCCACAGCCTTACCTAAATCCGTTTTATCTAATGAACCATTCTCTCCCTCTAAAACAATATCTTTTGGTCCTGTAACATCGAATCCAGCAATTGGAGTTCCACAAGCAAGAGCTTCAATTAAAACAATGCCAAATGTATCTGTCTTTGAAGGAAAAACAAAACATGCTGCATCCCTGTAAATATTTCCAAGTTCTTTGCCTTTTTTGTAACCAAGAAAATCAACCTCTTTGTATTTCCTTTTAAATTTCCTTAACATCGGGCCTCCGCCTACTACTACTTTTTTAAGAGTTGTTTCCATCTTTAAAAATTCTTCGATATTTTTTTCTATTGCAACTCTCCCGACATATAAAAGGTAGTTTCCTGTTCCCCCTTTTATATCTGGATAAAATATCTCTTCATCAAACCCTCTAGACCAAAGCACTAAATCATTAAAACCATCCTTTTTTAATTCTTTCATATGACTTTTTGTATTAACCAAAGTATTTATAGCTGAATTATGGAACCATTTTAAAAGGCCTTTTGTAACATCAAGTCCAATATTAAATCTCTCATACACATACTCAGGAAATTTGGTATGAATTGCTGAACTGTAGGGAATTTTATGCTCTAGGCAATAATGCCTTCCTGTCAAACCCAAAGGTCCTTCGACAGAAATATGAATATAATCAGGATCTGATTTCTGTATTTTTTTCTTCAAGTCCCAAAAATTCCATGCAACAGATATTTCTGGGTAATTAGGCAGAGGAAAGGTATGAAATAATCCTGGATGTATAACATCCACCTTGTAACCTCTCTCTTTGAGTTTTTTAACAATGGTAGTCATAGTTACGACAACTCCATTCACCTGCGGTTCCCAAGCGTCAGTGATTATCAAAATTTTACTCATGTCTGTAAACAACTTCTCCGTTTATTATTGTCATAACAACTTTAGTATCAAGAATTTCCATATTATCAATGGTCAAAATATTTTTATCAAAAACACTAAAGTCCGCATATTTTCCAACTTCAATTGTGCCTAAATCTTCTTCCTGAAATATTGCATAAGCAGGCCATTTTGTAAAAATATCTAACGCCTCTTCTCTGCTTAGCGCTTGTTGTAGATTCCAACCCTCGTCATGGAATCCTGTTAAATCGTTTCTTGTAACTGCCGCATAATACTCTTGCAATGGGTCTCCAAATTCAACAGGAGCATCAGAGCCGCCTACAATTACAACTCCTTTCTCAATAAAACTTTTCCATGCATATGCATAATCTAATCTCTCTAAACCAAGCCTATCTTTAGCAAAATGGAGATCTCCAATAGCATGTGATGGCTGCATAGAGGCAATGATATTATATTTTTTAAATCGTTGTTGATCCTGTTCTGTAACATTTTGAGCGTGTTCAATTCTCCATCTCAAATCCTTATCTGTTCCCTCAAGAAATTCCTGATAAAGATCTAGTGTCATACTATTTCCTCTATCTCCAATTGCATGTATTTGAATTTGACAGTCTCGTTCATAAAGGTTTTTTAATAACTGCCTAACTTCGTTCTGGTCATAGATGATTAAACCTTTAGAATCTTTATCTTCATAATTTTCAAATAAAGCAGCTCCTCTTGAGCCAATTGCACCATCTGCATATATCTTGATGCTCCTTCTGCCTCTAATGCAATGTTCATAATCTTTTTGATTAAGGGAAAAATGAATTTTTAAATCTAAATCTAAATTTTCAAAGATTCTAATTTTTTTTATAAATAAGGAGTCAGCGTCATGCATTCCTGTCCAGCCTCTTTGTTGATAAATTTTGGCTCCTAATGCAAAAGCATTTTTTTCATCCTCTATTGTTTGAACCGGTATTAGCTGTTGTACAAGATTCTTAGCAGTATCGATTAATATTCCATTTGCTCTTCCATCTCTAAGTCGCTCTATTTCACCTCCTGATGGATTTTTCGTTGCTATATCAATATTTGAAAGTGTTAATGCTTTTGAATTCACTAAAAATGCGTGACCATCTGCTCTCTCAAGAATAATAGGCATTTCTGAATTGATTTCGTCTAACTCAAAACGCGTAGGAAAAGTTTTATCACTCCAATTTTTTTCTATCCATCCCTCTCCAAAAATTATCTGCATGTTGCGATTGTTGTCGTTATAAACTTTTACTCTTTGAAGCATCTCATCTTTGCTTGATGTGTTAGAGAGGTCTAATTTGAGCTGTCTATAACCTACACCTTTCAAATGAGCATGAGCATCTACAAATCCTGGAAAAACATACCCTTTTTTGAGGTCAACCTTTTCCACTTTACACATTTTAAATTCATCTATCTCACCAATATGATTGATTCTTTTATCCTTTATAGAGATAGCTTTATTTTCAATATTTCTTGTTGCTTCTACAAAGATATTTCCATTAAAAAGAACTTTTTCTCCACAAATATTTTTTGAAAATAATGGTATGCATAGATTAATCATTAATATGATTAAAAGATTTTTATTCATAATTTATTAATTAATACAGATTTTGTTTTACTGAAGCTTTTTAGTTCAAAACTTCCTTCTCGATCTTCTGTGATTGCTGTACAGACTTCAATCCAATCACCAGTATTAAAATAGATATAATCAGAATTTTGTTTTATTTGTGGTAAGTGAGTATGCCCACACAGCAAACCTTTATACTTTTCTTTCTTGCATAACCTTTGTACGTTTAATTGAAAATTACTAGCTTTGTTAACTGTTTTTTTTGTTAGACTTTTCAGTTTTTTTGAAAGGGGACGGTTCAATTTTAATAAGATTTCATATAGAACACCTCCAAATTTAGAGAGCCATTTTATGTTTGAGGTAACTATGTCAAACTGATCGCCATGGATTATGAGTATTTTTCCCTGTTTTTGAGATTCATGTATATATGAATCAACAACTTTAAACGTATTTGCTTTTTCAAGTATTTTTTTAAATCTTTTATCAGCCTCTATAAATTTATTTGCATCTTTTTGGCTTCTTAAGGGATCGTCATGATTTCCAGTAATGTAAAACACATTAGTTCCACTATCTTTTATCTCTTTTAATTTATCTAAAACCTTTTGATGCTCTTTTGGCCAATAGAAATTATCTTTCATTGCCCAAAAATCAATGATATCACCCACAAGAAAAAGCTTTCTACAATTTAATTTGTTTAAAAATTCATATAATTTTTCAGCTTTACAGCCTAAAAAGCCAAGATGTACGTCAGATATAAAAACTGAATTGTATTGATTATTTTTATCCATGTATCATTATTTTAATCTATGTCATTAAAACAAAAAGAACTTATTAATATTTGGGTATTCAAAGATGGAAAGAAAGGGCATGAAAAGCAAATTGATGCTCTTGTAGATGAGCTGCGAAAATCAAATAAAATTTCACTTCTTACAGTTGATTGTCACAAAAGTAACCCTGTTTCAAGCTTTTTCTCCTACATAAAAGGTGTCCCGTCCGAAGAAATTGATGAGGCAACTGATAATTGGGTTATGGAAGGGTTTGATATTTCTTCAGGAATGACACCATTTGGCAACTATCCTGACTTATTAATTGGTGCTGGATCTAAAACTCACTATCAATTATTGCTGGCAAAAAAACTTTTTTCAAATTCCAGAAGCATTGTCTTAATGAAGCCATCTCTGAAACCCACACAACTTTTTGATATCGCAGTTGTTCCACATTTAGATAGATTTTATTTGCGAACTCCAAGTAATGTCATTACAACAAAGGGGGTATTATCAAAATATTCAACTGAAAGTACAAAAAAGAAAACTGGTCTTATCATAATCGGCGGCAAAAGTAGGCATTATCACTTTAGACCTAAGGTTTTAATGAAGCAGATTGAATGGCTTTTAAACGACCTATATAAAGATTATCAATGGAAAATAACCACTTCTCCGAGATCACCAGATCTTAAAATGCCCAAACATCCAGGCAATGCTGAATTTTTTAACTGGAAAGATACCTCTGATGAATGGTTAACTACAGAGATTAAAAAAAGTGAAATAACTTTTCTTACACCAGAGAGTGTTTCAATTTTGTATGAAGCACTTTCAACTAATTCTAATGTATACGTATTTCATCATGAGCTACACAGGGACCATGGAACAGATGGAGCACCTTTGAGGAAAACTAAGGTCACAAAAAATATAGAGTTGCTCAAAAAAAATAAGGATATTGGATTTATAGATACCAAGAGGCATCTTTTTTCTAGAGATATAAAATCAGCTGATATTTGCCACCCAAAAAAAAATAAGCCTTTATCTGAAGTAAAAGATGTAGTGAATAAACTATTTAAAATCTTATGAAAGTGTTGCATATTTTTTCAAGTAAAGCTTTTGCAGGACTGGAGAGGCATGTCGAAGAGTTGTCTTTTGAACAATCTAAAAATAACAATGTGTTAGTTATAGGACCAGAGAAATTTAAAAATAAATTTAGAGTAAACTATCATTCCTTAGATAATCTAGGATATAGATTTAGTCCTTTTAAATCCTCAAATCTAGAAGAAATTTTTCTAAATTACACACCCGATATTGTTAATACACATGGAACAAAACCTGCAGTGCTTTTAAAAAAATTTAAAAATAGGGCTTTTAAATGGATAGCTACAGTTCATAACAATAAAAAGAATGTATATGCCTACGAAAAGGCAGATAGCATAATAGCTGTAAGCAAATTGGCAGTCACTAATTTTAAAAATCAGCAAAAAAATATTTACCATGAACTAAATTGGGTAGACGAAACAAGATTTCCGAAATACACCAAAAAAAATGGAGAATACTTTTGTTTTATTGGGAGACTCGAGCCACAAAAAAACCTAGAGACTTTAATAAAAATTTGGAAATCTATTGAAGAAAAATTAGTAATTGTGGGCGAAGGCTCTCAAGAGCAAGGATTAAAAAATCTTGTTGCAGATTTGGATATTGCTGAAAAAATTAAATTTATTCCCTATACAGACAATGTAGGGAATATTTTATGTCGCTCTAAAGGGCAAATTTTTTGCTCTATAAAAGAGGGTTCACCAAAATCTTTTTTTGAATCGCTTTATTGCGAGGTTCCAGTAATAGCTACTCCAGTTGGTGCATTTCCTGAGCTCCTTGATAATGAATTTATTTCTTCAGATTTAACTTACAATTCAATCAAGAAGGTTATTGTTCATTGGACGGCAAGACCAAAAGAACTTCAAAAAAAACAAAAAGATTTGATTAGCAGCATAAAGAAAAATCACACCATTAAAAAAGCATCTGAAAGAATTTTAAAAATTTATGAATCTTAGCTTTTTCCAAGAGCTTCAAGATAGAAATCAATAGTCTTTTGATGCATCAACTCTGAGGTCAAAAATACTTCTTTAGGTTTATTATTCCTGGCAATAATTGATTTAGTCTTTTCCGTTAACTGTTTAAAATCTTTAAATTCTACCTGTCCCTCTTCATAAAAAAGCTTTAAGACCTCACCTACACCACCCCTATTCCAACCACATATTTTTTTACCCATCATTGCTGCTTCTAAAAGTGTTCTTCCAAAAGGTTCGGGAGCTGATGACAGATTCATTACAAGTGCTGAAAGTGAATAGATTTCTCGAATATCATCCTTTGCATTATAGAAAAAAACTCTATTTTCCAAATTGTAATCTCTTATGAGATTTAGGAGTTTTTTGTAATATTTCTTTTTTGCATCTTCATATGGCCCAACTATAAGACCAGAATAATTATCAGGCAGACTAGATATTAGCTTGATGAATGATTCCTGGCCTTTCCATGATGATAATCTGCCTGGAAATGCAATAATTTCTTTATTCACAAGTTTAGGGAACTGTGAAAAAAAATTTTCCCGATATTGTTCAGTTACCTGAAATTGTTTAGTGAAATAATCTTGATCAGATCCACGATAAATTAATCTTGGCTCAGTTTTCAGGTGGTTTTTATAGTTTTCTAAGATATATTCGTTAACTGTTTTAGAAATCGCAATAACATAATCAAAACTTGCCATTATCCTGCTGTAAAAAGGTGTGCTATATAGACCGTGAAATGTTGAAAAGAAAATTGGTCTTGGGTTTTTAATAAATAGCTTCGAGAGTTGAGTTACCCATGCAGGAATTCTAGATCTAACGTGCACAATATCTGGAGAAATTTCATTAATGACATCTGCTAATTTTTTTGCTTGGAGTAAAGTTAGAAAACTCTTTTTGGAAACCTGTATATGAATATGGCTGCCTCCATCATTAATAAGATTTTTTACTTGCCTGCCTCCATTAGAAATTACATATGACTCATGGCCTCTATCAATAAGATATTTATTAAAATCTAGAACACCCCTTTCCACTCCACCTGTATTTAAAGTTGGAAGAATTTGAACAATCTTTAACTTACGCATCAAGTGAATTTACCCTAATACGACCGTATCTTGTTTCTTCAAAATTAACATCAATTTTTTTTAAAGTCTCATTAACAATGGAAATCATTTTTTCAGAATTTCCACATATTATGATTAGGGGCAATTCGTTCTGATTGTTAAGCACAAAATCCTCTATATAAATTTCAACATCTGCATGCTTAACTCCGTGAAGATCTAGATGCAAGATTTGTTGCTCATACCTAATTGACATTAATTTTTATAAATTTTGATTACCTCAGAAAATGCATCTTTGTATGCTCTTGCCATCGCTGGAGTATTGAATGCAAAAGCGTAATTTCCTTGGCTGTCCATAACAATAACACCTCCATCTGCACCGATTTCTTTTAACTGATTCATTACCTCAGTTGAAGCTTGTTGAATCGATTTATTTTGATAACGTGCTTTTACACAAATTTCTTTGGCAACACTAAATCTTATAAAGTATTCTCCGTGACCAGTTGCCGAGACACCACAAGAATTATTTTCTACCCATGTTCCAGCACCAATTATTGGCGAGTCCCCAACTCTCCCAGGAGCTTTGTTAGTCATTCCTCCTGTAGATGTACCAGCTGTTATCACTCTATTTTTATCTATTGCTACAACTCCAACTGTTCCTTTTTTATTTTCTTTTGCTTTTTTTAAGGACTTTAATCTATCTGGGTTTGCAAAATAACTTTGTTCAACTTGTTCGATGTTATTATCTCTTGCTAATTTTTCTGCACCACCACTAGTAAACATTACATGTGGTGTTTCTTCCATGACGTGCCTTGCTAAAGAAATTGGATTTTTTACATTAGTGACTGAGGAAACTGCACCTGCTTCATTATCTTTTCCAGTCATTATGGAAGCGTCCATTTCCTGCCTTTCTTCAGATGTATAAACTGAGCCTCTTCCAGCATTAAAAAGAGGATTATCTTCTAAAATTATTATTGCGGCTTCAACTGCATCGACACTGCTGCCACCATTCTCTAAAATATCAAAACCTTTATCTAATGCCATTTTAAGGCCTTTTTTTAGATCTTTAATTTCATCATGAGACATATTTGAAAACCAGCCTGCTCCTCCATGTATGACAATTGCAGGAGATTCAGCAAAGAGTGGAAGAGAGATGATTAGTGGAAGAAGTACTTCAATTAATTTTTTCATAATAAGCAATGTAGTCTACTATTAATTTTTTCACATCGGGGCATGATTTGCGAGAATTACAATACATTGTTGAGTTCGGTGTTCCAGGCCAATTGCCACCCACTGCAACGTTAATTAATAGATAAAACTCCTCAAGAAATGGATTGGGCTCAAGATTTTCAACTTCATTAAAATTAACTTTAAATACCAATTGATCATTAAGTAACCATTCAAAATATTTGTCTTCCCAAATCAAAGATATCTTATTGTGATCAATCGGATTTGATAGCTTTGTTAATTGGTTTAAAAAAGTAGTTTTGGATATCTGCCTATGATAGTCATGCCCATAATGAATTGTGGTTACGAGCTCATCTGATTTTGCATTAATTGTTTCAACAATGTCAATTTCTCCGCTTCTTGGCCAATTTCCATACACTGACTTCTCAGGCATCATCCAAAGTGCTGGCCATACACCTGTTATTTCTGGTACAGAAAAACTTATATCAACTCTTCCGTATTTAAATTTTCTTTTATTTTGTGAATTTATTCTCGCACTTTCATAACCTGTTCCATCAGAACTAGCGTTATATGTTGGGATTATAAATAAACAGCCAGCGTTAAGATAAATATTTTCATTGCTATGTGTATAACTTTGTAATTCATTATTGCCCCAACCTGGCACTCCGTAATTTTGTCCATTTCCATACATAAAATTCCAATTAGATTGATTCAAACCAACATCATCAAAATTTTCTAACCAGATTAAAGAGTAATTTTCATATGAATGTGGTTGTTTTGATGGGCAATAATCTATATCTTCAGCTACTGGTGCAGGTTGAATTACCCCTGCTATAATTGAATTAGAAAAATTGCTACTACCGACATTACAGCCACATAAAAAAACAGTTATAAAAATCAAAGAAATTTTATTGCTAATATTCAAGATTAAGTCCTATTTTACTGAGTTTAATTAATTATAAACAATTTGACATAAACATAATTTTAGTTATATTTAATTTATCAATTAAAACCATAATGAGGGGGATTATGAAATTTACAAAAAATCTACTTATGTTGCTAATGCTTCCAGCATTTGCTTTATCTGCTATAGCCCAAGATTCTGAAGATGAAGATGAGGGCCTTGAAATTGTTATTACTACAGCTCAAAAAATTGAGAAAGATGTCATGGATACTCCTGTTCCAGTGACAGTTTTTACTCAAGATAAGCTTACTGAGTATGGAATAAATAATTATATTGACCTTTCTCAGATGGTTCCAATGTTAGAAATTACTGACTCTAGTAACCATGGTGCACCAGTGATCACTATGAGAGGAGTTAGATCAAACAATGTTACGGAACTTGGAGATCCAGCTGTGGGTGTACATGTAGATGGTGTTTATGTATCAAGAATGCAAGGCGCTATGGCTCTACTTTTCGATCTTGAAAGAGCAGAAGTTTTAAGAGGACCACAGGGCACTCTCTATGGAAGAAACTCAACAGTAGGTACATTCAATGTTGTGACTGCAAAACCAAACTTTGAAGTTCAAGGTGGTTCAGTAACACTTGATGCAGGAAGAATGGATGCTCAAGCATTAAGAATGCATTACAACCTTCCAATCACAGATAATTTTGCAATTAGGCTTGCTTACATGGAAGAGAAAAAAGATTCATTCATTACGACTTATTTAGATGCTTCACAAATGGATCATAGATTTATGAAATTTGCTGGAGTTGATTTAAGTGAGTTTAGTCAAATAGGAGGAGATTATAATAATAGAGTTATGTCTGATCACCACTGGTATAACGGATTTGACGGATGGCAACAAAGACCACTTTCAAAAGTTCAGATGGATCCAGCTGATTCATACAATAATGTAGACCAAAATGCATTTAGATTAAGTGCACTATATGACATGGGTGGAGACAGAAGTCTAAATGTACAGTTTGAGCAATTTGAAAATCAAAATGCTCACTGGACTGAAACACCTGCTTGCGAATTAATGAGAGGAAGACCTACAGTTAATTATGAGTCATGGAACTGGGGTGGCTTTGACATAACAAACTGTGATACAGGTTTTGGTGGAGGAAATGCATACAAAGCATATGTAAACACTCCTGGTATGCTGGATGTTGTCCTTACATCAACAAGGGCTATCTACAAAGCACCGATTGGTGACTTTGATTTAGTTGCTAAATATGGTTACCAGCACTTAGAAGAAGAGGCTCACTTTGATACAGATATGGGTCATGGTAACTGGGATGGGAACTGGAATATTGATGACTTTGTGGCAAAGGCAAAAGTTTTTGATGTTGAATTAAGATCGTCTAAAGATGAGAAGCTACAGTGGGTACTTGGCTACTTCATGAACCTAGAGAACAATAATATGGAAGCTCACTTCAACGGTCTTGAAGGCTCTGATGTATTTATTCAGCCAGATAGACAGCTTGATGCAACAGCAATGTATGGCCAAGCAACATACCAGCTTGATGAAAGAATGTTTTTAACAGTAGGTGCAAGATATTCAGAAGAAGAAAAAACTGATGTTGGTGGAAGAAACTTTAGATGCATGTTCTGGGCAAATGGTTGTGCTGCAGACCCTTATGGTGGTGCAAGAGCCAGAGATCCAAATTGGGTTAGACTTGGTTACACTCCGTGGAAAAATGGTGGTGAATTCTTAGTTGAAGGAGTTAACTGTAGCGGTGGTTATGGTTGTCTTCAAGAAGTTTTAATTAACGATACATCAGCAACGTTTGATAATCTTGACTATAGAGTAGGACTTGATTTTGATTTAGATGATAACACCCTTCTCTACGCATATTATGCAACTGGTTTTAAATCTGGTTCGATCCAAGACGTGTACAGAAGAGGTGATAATACACTTCATCCGGAAGGACCAGGTTCATATGCTGACACTTCTTATGATAATGAGTACATAGACACATTTGAATTTGGTTTTAAAAGAAGAGTTGGAAAAGATCTTAACTTATCTTTCAATGCCTATTTCTCTCAATATGATGGAAAACAAGAATCAGGGAACGTTCCTGTAGATGTTATTTCAGCAATGGGTGTTGATACTTCAATTGGTTCTCCTACGTTTGGACAAATGGTTCAACAAGACCAAGTTGTTACTAGGTGGTCAAGCCAAAACTTTGGTGAGCAAGAATTCTATGGTTCTGAGTTTGAGTTTAACTGGAATCCATACGAAGGTGGAAATATTAATGGTTACATTGCAACAATGAATACCAAGGTTACAGAGAGTTTTGTAACACAGGTAAGATATGCAATAGGATTTGCACATGGCAGACCTGATTATGGTAGTGCTGTTGCTCCAGAACCAGAGAATAATATTGATCTTCTTGGTAATGAGGCACCATATGCTCCTCAATTCCAAACAACCATTCGGTATGAGCACACATTTAATACTCCAGTAGGTAAAATCAAACCGCAGGTCCAATATCACTATGAAACTTCAGCTTACCTTTCTATTTACAACATAGATAAGCATGTTGATGATGAAGGTGGTTATGGCACATATGGCTGTACAAACTTTGCTGCAGCAGATGGTTGCGCGTACGACTTTATAGATTTACCTGGGTATTGGGCACAGCCAGCAGAATACTTATCAGATCTAAGGCCTGCATTTGAAACATTTAACTTGTTGCTTACTTTTGAACCTGCAGAAGGTAGCTGGTATGCACAAGCTTATAGCTACAATGCTATGGACGAAAGAATCGCATATCACAGAGCTTGGGAAGGTGCAGTTCCTAGAGGAGGATATAACGGTCCTGCTCAATATGGTATTAGATTTGGATACTTTTGGTAAAAACTAGATTTTGCTAAAATAAAAAGGAGGGGCAACCCTCCTTTTTTTATGAATACACCTGATATAAGCGATTTATATTATTCACTTCCTGTAATTGTGGACTTCCATGCTTATGGCAAAAAAGATTTAGTTAGTGGAAAGATTGAAACAGTTAGTTGCTTAAATGATAACAGCAAAGTTAGAGAGGTTTTATCTACTGATGGCACTAATAGCATCTTAATAGTGGATGGGCATGCATCAAAGGAAGTTGCCCTAATGGGTGATAAAGTTGCAGGTTTAGCAAAAGAAAATAAGTGGGAAGCTGTAGTAATTAATGGGTACATAAGAGATGTTGAGCATCTGCACAATATTGATTTAGGTATTTATGCCTTAGGAACCTCACCCAAAAAAAGTAATAAAGATAATAAGGGAGAAATATCAGTTGATATCCAAATTCAAGGTGTGGACATTAAACCTGGCTACTGGGCATATACAGATCAGAATGGGATAATAATATCTCCAGAAGAACTAAAAATTAACAGCTAAATTTTTTCTTTAGTGAATTTTTTGAAATAGAAACATTTTTAAAATCTATTGTTAAATCTGCAGGTCCAAATAAAATCATAGGTGAAATTGTTTTTGATAGATCTAACCCCTTATCAGTTAGGCATTTTAATGGCACTGAATATCCATCAAAAGACTTAGATTTCAACAGTAAAGAAGTAACATCAATTGACCCCATACATCCAAATCCACAAGTTGCAGCTAAAAATATAGCTCCTGAAGATTCCACTACCCTAGCATTAAAGTTTAAAAAACCTGATTGAAAATCCTCAAGTCCAACCACTTCAGTAGTTAAAATATGGAAACTATTTAAATTACCATCTGCATTAAAAATAACTCTTAAGGTATCATCCTGTTTATCTACATCTATGAAATCTATCTGTACTACGTCATTTTGAGTTGTATTATTTGTTGAACTCAATTTAATTTGAGGAGAGTTATTTTCTTGGATGAAGCCCTCAAATGGACTGTTGAATTTTCCTGAAAATATCTCGACCATATCACCATAATCTTCTGATTTTTCGAAACTCTCGTCTAGTAAAGCTAGTGCTTTTAGGGACTTATATGTTAATCCATATCCATAATCAAATTCCGCATCGCTTGCAGGATCATAAAAGGCAATAGTAGATTGATTAGGATCACTAGGCCAGCTAAATGGAAGCTTACCTTGAAAGTCATAATTAACTGAACCATCCTCATTAGCGACAAGAACATCTGTCATTCCTCGAGACTCAGTTCCTGGAAGCCATGCAACAACAAATGCATCAGAGAGATTTATAAATTCATTAGTCCATAAGGGCCTTCCAGTAAAGAAAATAGAGACTACTTTATTTCCATTTCTTTTTAGCCTTTTTAGAGTATTTAATGTTTTTGAATCTCGATAAAATAGATTCTTTCGATCACCAATTCCTTCTGCATATGGCTCTTCTCCATAAGCAACTATTACTAGGTCATAATTCTTATTTAAATCTAAATTAGATAAAGAATTTTTGTGAGTTATTTCCAGATTTTCATACTCTTTCAATGCTTGTAGAAATGTAATAGATCCTGGGAAGTCACTATTAGTATTGTTGGCTCCTTGCCAATCTAACGTCCAGCCTCCTGTTTGAATCTTTAATGAATCAGCAGAGTCACCAATAACAAGAATTTTTTGTTTATTTTTTATTGGTAGGGTTAAATTATTATTCTTAATTAATACAAGCGATTCTCTTACAGCTCTTCTTGCTATGTCTCTATTTTTTTGAAGCCCTACCTCAGAATATTTTGTTTGAATAGGCACCCTTCCCTCAAACATGCCTAGCTGTTGCTTAACTGTTAATATTCTTTTAACAGCATCATCTAATCTTTCTTTTGATATTTCGCCATCTTTGACCTGTTTAACTGTATTTTTATATAATGCTTTCCAATTTTCTGGAACCATAAACATATCAACTCCAGCATTAAATGATTCAGGACAGCTACCAGTATTACAGCCAGGTACTTGCTGATGGCCATTCCAATCTCCAACAACGAATCCAGTGAAATTCATTTTTTCTTTTAGAACTTCTGTTAAAAGATATTTGTTTCCATGAACCTTAGAACCATTCCATGAGTTAAAGCTTGCCATTACAACCCTTACACAAGAATTTAGAGAAGCGAAATAAGGTTCCCCATGAATTACTCGCATATTTTCTTCATTGGCTCTTGTGTCACCCTGATCTATTCCTAAGTAGGTGCCACCATCACCTAGAAAGTGTTTAGCTGTTCCCAATATTTTTGTATCATTCAAAAATTCTTTTTCGGTTCCTTGCAGTCCTTCTATGAACGCACTTCCGAGTTTTGATACAAGAATAGGATCCTCCGAATAACCCTCATAAGTTCTACCCCATCTAAAATTCTGTGGAATTGTTACTGTAGGAGCAAATGTCCAAAATAACCCTGTTGCAAGTACTTCCTCAGCAACTGCTGCACCAATATCTTCAACAAGTTGGGGGTTTGCTGCTGCTCCAATTCCGATATTATGTGGAAAAATTGTTGCCCCAAAAACATTGCTATGGCCATGCACTGCATCTGTTCCCCATAAGACTGGAATAGATGCACCTGTTTTTTTTGATTCTTCATAAAATTCTTGAGCTAAAGATTTCCACTCTGCAGGAGATGCTCGAAGTTTGCCTCTTGGTGAAGTATTACCGCCGTTAAGAACTGAACCGATAGGATAATCTCTTAAATCTGATGGTTTAATAAAATCTAGATCTGCCTGAATTACCTGTCCCACTTTTTCTTCTATACTCATAGTTTTCATGAGGTTGTTTACAAAAGTTGGATCTGGTAAAGGACAAATCTGCTCTCTTTCCCAATTTACTTCAGAATAAATCAGGGAAGAGAGAATTAATGTGAGGCTAAATACTTTTTTCATTTTTACCAATAATAACCATAAATTCCTAACAATATTAATAATATTGTTAAAGAACCATAATTGAATAATTTTGAAGTTTTAAAATCTTTATAAGTAAGTTTAAAAACCTTGGCATTATCTGATTTATCAGAGAGCGCAAAACTTACAAGAAAGGCAAAACCAAAAGAAATTGCCATTTGGTGCATAAATGGCTCAATTAACGATTGGTCTGTTTGAGCAACATATAACTTCATTATTACACCAACTACCAATGCCACTAAAGAGCCTGCCAAAACTGATTTTGAACTGGATTTCTTAAAAAAGATTGCTGATAGGAATACAAATAAAATTACAGGACTAAATAAGCCCATATATTCTTGAACATATTGAAATGCAGAATCTAAACTGCCGAGAAAGATTGGCGCAACTATAATCGAGAGGATTAAGCCAGACGTACCTGCAAATCTTCCTACATTTACCAACTCAGTATCTTTTACTTTAGTGTAGTTTTTATAAATATCCATTGTAAAAATAGTGCTTAAACTATTTGTCAATGAGGCTAAAGAAGAGACTATTGCAGCAACAAGCGCAGCAAATGTGAGTCCTAAAATTCCATTCGGAAGTAATGAAAGCATTGATGGATATGCTTTAGATCTATCTCCACCTAATGATTCTATTACATTTCCTTCCAAGGCCACTGCTATTAAGCCTGGCAAAACAACTACGATTGGCATAAAAATCTTTAGGAACCCTGCAAACATTAGACCCTTCTGTGCTTCATCTAAACTTTTTCCACCCAAGGCTCTTTGAGTGATGTACTGATTTGTTCCCCAATAATAAAAATGAGCTATCCACATCCCTCCTATAAGAACCCACACCCCTGGTAACTTTACATAATTACCATAAGCAACAGGATCTGTTTCTTTATCAACATACGGAAGAATTGCATCAAACTTTTCTGGAAAATTACTTTGCAAAATAGCAAAGCCTTCAAGTACTCCTTTTCCTTCTGACAAAGCATTAAGTCCGACATACGAAACAAAGAGTCCTGCAAAAATTAATAAACTTACTTGAATTACATCTGTAAAAGCAACAGCTTTTAAGCCTCCATATAATGAATATGCCAAAGAAAGACCGCCAAGAAGTATCATTGAAAGTATTAGATCAAGTCCAGTCAGATTATTTACTGCTTTAGCGCCAAGCCACAAAATAGTTGGAAGAATTACCATGACATACATTATTAACATCAATATGGCTAATAGAGTACTTACATTGTTATCATATCGCTGTGAAAGAAGTTGAGGCATTGTGAATACTTTCTGCTTTAAATAAACAGGTAATAAAAATTTACCTACAACGATCAATGCCACTGCTGCTGTCCATTCATATGTTGCTATGGCAATTCCCATAGCATAAGCATCTCCATTCATCCCAATAATTTGATCCGCTGCAATATTGGCTGCAATTAGTGAAGTGCCTATTGCCCACCAAGGCAATGACCTGCCTGCAAGAAAATATTCTTCAGCAGTTTTCTTTTCTCCTTTTTTAGAAAGAGATACATAGGTTGCAATTGAGACAAGAACAACTGCATAAATCCCAACAATTATGTAATCCAAACTATTCATGAAACCTCCTAACAATTGAATAATTTAAGTTTCCATACAAAGGTGTATGTTCTTTGGTAATTAAATTAATAGATGTATTTTTAAGAATGTTTCTATGCTCATTAGAAGGATGAGAAACAAAGGAATTATTCATCTGGTCATTAATGTTTAGCTCATTTATGCTTCTCATTAAGCTGCCTGCAACATATATGCCTCCATATGCAAGAAAAGTGAGCGTTAGATCTGAAAGTATTTTTCCAAGGGCTTGATTAAATTTTGTAAGAACAAAATTAGAATTTTTATCATTCTCAAATGATTCAACTATTTCCTCAGAAGTTAGTATATCTCCGGTTTTAAAAAAATAGATTTTTTCCAAACCCTTGCCTGAAATAAAACTTTCTAAAACCTTAAATTCCTCTTCATTGTCAAGTTCAAAATGCTTTTTTAAGAAATTGTTGTATAGCGTTGTATTACCTAACTCTGTTGCAGACACAAATGGATGCCCATTAATATATCTTAGGACTGAAAATCCAAGACCTGTGCCTGGACCAATAGCCAAGCAAGTCTGTTCGTTATCAATATTTCCACTCTTTATGACTTTAATATCTGAATCATCTAAAAGTGGCAAACAATATCCAATTGATTCCCAATCGTTCAAAAGAGAAAACGTTTTTGTGTTTGTATCTTTTTTTAATTTTTCGCTATTAAAGATTAGGTTACGATTCGTCATTGTTATTGAATTATTAGTTTTTGGTCCAGCAACAGACATTACAATCTCCGATGACTTTGAGTCCCTTACAACATCGCCAATAATTTCATACAGCTCTTCGTTTGAATCTATTTTTTGTTTGGAAATTTTATGAATTGATTTCAGTTCTTTGTTGCCTAAACCAACTCTTAAATTAGTTCCACCAAGGTCTAGCAAAAGGATATTTTCTGACAAATTGTGCTCCAAAAACAAATGTTAATTATATAAAAATTTTAGGCTGCATAATAGAATGTAGTAAGGTTAAGAATATGTCTTGGAAAAATAAAATTATTTATCAAATCTATCCAAGAAGTTTTATGGACTCCAATGGAAATGGCACAGGTGATTTGCATGGAATCCAAAAAAAAATTGACTACATAAAGCAATTAGGTGTTGATTATGTATGGATATCACCCTTTTTTGAGTCACCACAGAAAGATTTTGGTTACGATGTTTCCGACTATCGTAAGGTAGATAATTTATTTGGCTCAAATGAAGACTTAAAGAAATTACTAGAGAAATTTCATGATGCAAATTTAAAAATGATAATTGATCTAGTTATTAGCCACACATCTGACAAACACCCCTGGTTCATTGAAAGTCAGAAGAATAAAAAAAATAAATATTCTGATTGGTACGTTTGGTCTGGAAAGAATAAAGAAGTCTTACCTAATAATTGGTTGTCTGTTTTTGGAGGGCCTTCATGGAAGTGGCATGATGAAAGAGAAATGTTTTTTCTTCATAACTTTTTAGAATCTCAACCGGACTTAAATTTTCATAATCATGAAGTTCAAGAACAAATGCTAAATGAAATTAAATATTGGCTTGATTTTGGTATTGATGGTTTTAGGTTTGATGTAATAAATTTCATTTTTCACGATAAAAAGCTTAGGAATAATCCTTTAAAAGATAAGTCTGAAGTAAGACCTCTAGGTTTTAATAAAGAAAATCCATATGGACTTCAACATCATATATATGACAATACTCAAAAAGAGGTTCCAGCATACCTGCAAAAAATTCGTAAACTACTCGATGATTATAGTGCTATTTCTATTGGCGAAGTAGTTTCAGATAAACCATTTGAAACGATTGCTGATTACACAAACGACGAGCGCCTGCATATGGCCTATTGTTTTGAATTTCTTTCCGATGAATTTGATTTAAACACAGTAGACGTAATAGTAGAAAACTTTTTTAAAGAAAACCCAAAATCTTGGCCATGCTGGGCATTTAGTAATCATGACTCTAAACGGATAGTATCAAGAGCTAAGGTAAGCCCAAAAAAATTAATGGAAAAACTCCTTAGTTTGCAGGGAAACATTTGCATCTATCAAGGTGAAGAACTTGGACTTCCAGAAACAAATATAAATTATGGAGATTTACAGGATCCTTTTGGAAAAGTATTTTGGCCAGATTTTAAGGGCAGAGATGGTTGCAGGACACCAATGCCATGGAATTCAATGAAAAAAAATTATGGTTTTAGTCAAAATAAGCCATGGCTTCCTGCTAATGAGGATTATAAAAATTTATCTGTTGATCTGCAGGAAAAAGATTCAGAATCAGTGCTGAATTTCACCAAGAAAATGATTAAGAAAAGAAAGAATAGAAGAATCGCTACCTAGTTAACTAGAATGTAAGTTGGGCCAGTCATTCTAGATTGATTTCTAGGCAGCGATAATTTGTTTATGGAATTTGTCTTTTACGTAATTTGCAAGATCTCTCATTCTGTTAGCAAAACCCCATTCGTTGTCATACCAAGCCAATATTTTTGTGGAGCTTCCTATTTTTTGAGTATGTTGTTTGTCGTATACACAAGAATGTGGATTTCCTTTGAAATCTAAACTTACTAAAGGAATAGAGTTTATATCCATAATTCCCTTCATTTCTTTATTTATTGAATTTTCAATAATCTGATTCAGCTCATCAATTGAAAAATTTTTTTCAGTATTGAAAGTAAAATCTAACAACGAAACATTTGATGTTGGCACTCTTATTGCTATTCCATCTATCTTTCCTTGAAGTTCTGGAATAACTTTACCAACAGCTGAAGCTGCTCCAGTTTTTGTTGGAATTAATGATTCTGTAGCAGATCTTGCCCTAAATAAATCTACATGGGCTACATCAAGAAGTTTTTGATCGTTTGTGTAGGCGTGGATAGTATTTACTAAACCATTTTTAATTTTGAAGTAATCGTTAATAATTTTAGCAATTGGTGCAAGACAATTTGTTGTGCATGAAGCATTAGATATTACCTTATGATTAGAATTAAGGCTCGAATGATTCACTCCAAACACTATTGTTTTATCCACATCATTACCAGGAGCAGAAATAATTACTCTTTTAGCTCCAGCTTTAAGGTGTGAGTTGGCTTTTTCTTTAGATGTAAATAGACCTGTACACTCAAAAACTAAATCTATACCCATTTGTTTCCAGGGCAGGTTTTCTGGATTCTTCTCTGAAAAACACTTTATTTCACTATTTTTTACAAAAATAGATGAATCATTATGAGTAATTTCATCTCTCAAAGTCCCGTGTATGCTGTCATATTTAAGCAAATGAGCATTAGTTGATGCAATAGCTAAGTCATTAATAGCCACTATCTGCAAAGCTTTATCCTCATTTTGGATATATGATCGGAGAATATTTCTTCCAATTCTTCCAAATCCATTTAAAGCAATTTTCATTTAATTTTTTATCTAAATTTTACAAAAACACTATTTTTTTTTGCTAAATCATCAAAAGTGTAAACTTTTTATATACTAAATCAATTTATTTGAAAGTTTTTATATGTTATTTAATCAAAATTGGAAAGTTTTTTAATATTTACAAATACATCTATAATCCTTGAATGTCCATTTGGTTTAAAGACTATAAAATTGAAGATATTCAAATACCTCCTGTAGGAATTGATGAACTATTGGAAATTGAAATTATTGAATTAGGAAGCAACTTTATTAAAACAAAAATGCCTGTAAATTCAAAAACTAGGCAGCCACTTGGCCTCTTGCATGGAGGAGCGTCTTGTGTGCTTGCCGAAAGTACAGCTAGTATCGCTGCATTTTTAGTTGTTGATCCGAAAATGAAAACTGTTGTTGGGCTAAATTTACTAGCCAACCATATTAAGAGCATTAAAGATGGTTATGTCTTTGCTACTGCAAAACCAAAACACATAGGCAGAAGCACTTCTGTCTGGGATGTACCAATAACGAATGAAAAAAAAGAACTTATCTCACAAATAAGTTTTACAGCTATGCATAAGGATAATTAGTATGAGTAAAACCAAAATTTTTCTTTTATTACTTTTTTCAATAGCTGGTTTTTGTGACTATCCCAAATCAATATTATTTATTGGCAATAGCTATCTTTATTACAACGACAGTATGCATAACCATGTTGAAGAATTAATGGAAGATTTTTATAAAGAAGAAGAAATAGTTACTAAAAGTGCAACCATTGGCGGATCTCGACTTGAGAATCATAATATTGATCACCTGCTGAAGCCTAAAAATTTACAACGTAAGGAACAAGTAGATATGGTGATTATGCAAGGAGGAAGTGGTGAAGTCATAGATAAGACTTCCAGAAAAAAGTTCATAAAAACTGCGGTGAAATACAGTAAAAAAGCAAGAAAAAAAGGAGTTATGCCAGCATTATTCATGACCCATGCTTATACAGAAAGTGATGACAGATATGAACCCAATCTTATTGAAAAAATTAAGATGACATATTTTGAAGCAGGAAAACAAAGTAAAGCATTAGTTATTCCTGTTGGAATCGCCTATGAAAGTGCATATTTAAATAGACCAGATATAAAATTGCACCATCCTGATGGCTCTCACCCTGGAATGTTAGGCACATATCTTGGAGCTTGTGTGATTTTTGCCTTTGTTACTAGCCAATCACCTGTTGGACTTGATTATAACTATCTAAATCGTGTCTCTGATGAGGACAGATTATTTTTACAAGAAATTGCTTGGCAAACTTACCTTGAATTTAATTAAAGTGCTTATAGAATAGTTCTATGACTGAGCTTATATTAAATATTGGTAAAAGAATAAGTAAGGCAGATAGTCTCGGCCTTACAGTCGTCTATACAATTGGACATATATTTATCGCAACTATATGCGTTTATTTTATTACTGGAGCTCCTTTAAACCTAGCAGCTGCAGACGCCTTTATTGAACCTATGATTAATGGCGTTTGGTTTTACTTTCTGCATTCCACTTGGAAGAGATTTAATAAAACTTCCTGATTGGTGGAGCCAAGGGGGATCGAACCCCTGACCTCAACGCTGCCAGCGTCGCGCTCTCCCAGCTGAGCTATGGCCCCTCAATAAACTTGTAAATTCTATCTTATTTCCTGTAAAATGTTATTAAATTTGAGGATAAATAGTTTTTAGGGGGTCCAATGAAACTAAGATTAATTTTAACACTACTTATACCGTTTTTAACGCTATATGTTAGTGCTCAAGATTCTGATACTGAAGAAGTAGAAGAAGTCGTTGTAGTTGGTTCACAAATTAAAGGTGCAACCATAACTGATGCTTTACCAGTGACTGTTATATCAACTGAAGAAATCGAAGGCTTCGGTGTTGATTCTGGTGACGATTTGATATCAAACCTTGCTGAAATGGGTACAAACCAATTTAACCAAGGAGACTTTAATGGTGGTTATAACGCCAACAGAGGGGATGTCGGTTCATTTAACTTAAGAAACGTTGGTACAGGTAACACTCTTACTCTTTTAAATGGAAGAAGAATTGTTCCTGCTGCTGGTTATCATACTGAAACAATTGGTGGTAGTTTAGTACCAGTTCAATCAGTTAACAGTAACGTTTTACCAGTTTATGGATTAGAAAGAATTGAAATCCTAAGAGATGGCGCATCTGCTGTTTACGGATCAGACGCTGTTGCTGGTGTTATTAATACAGTTCTAAAGAAAGATTTTGATGGCTTTTCAATGAGAATAAGAGGAATAGCCTATGATCACTTTGCTGCAGAGGACGCAAAAGTAAGCATACAATGGGGTAGAAATTTTGACGATGGCTCAAATCTTTCTATTTATCTAGATACTTATGACAGAGGTCATATTGATGGTATTGAAGATCCTAAATGGATGATGGGTGATGCTAGAAACTTATACTCAGAGCAACTTGGTGCTTTCGCAGATACATCTTGGAGAAACTTATCAGCGCAAAGTAAATATGCACAGTTTTATGTAGGTAATGGTTCTAATGTGTTCTCACTCTACAGACCCGATGACTCATATTGTCAAAGTGGAAGTACAACAAACCTATTTACATCTCCAATACAAGACAATGTTTGTCTCTATGATGCTTCAAGTATAAGAACAGAAAATAGAGCTAACTACCCTATGGAAGGGATGATGAGAAGAGGTGATCTTGAAAGACACAACATGCTGGCATACTACAATACTACACTTGATAACGGTGTTGAAGCTTCTACAGAGATAGGTTGGTATCAGTCAAGTGGCTTCAGACAGCATTATCCTGGTGCTTTCTTAAATCCAGGTAGCGCAAACAGACGAGGTCAAGGAACACAATCAATAAGAGTTCCTTCAACAAACTATTACTTTAATCAGTGGGTTAGAGCTGATGGAACAAAATTTGTTGATGCTGAGGATGATTTCCTTTGGATAAGATACCTAAGATTTACACAACCTAGATACTACAACCATGAAAGAGAAACATGGAGATTTACTCAAGCATTTGCTGGTTCTACTGGGAATTGGGACTGGGATACTGGTATAGTTTTTTCAGAAGCAACCTCTCTGATGGCAAATGGTAATAGAGTTGGTTTGCTTGAATTGGAAGCTGCACTTGCTAAAGATGATCCAAGCGCATATAACCCATTCTGTGCTGGAGTAAATTGTAATGAGGAGCAAATTCTTAAAACAATTTACAGAGAAAATACCAGCTCAATGTCTTTAATTGACTTCAAAATGTCTAATGCTGAGTTCTTTGAAATGCCTCAGTTAAGCGGTGGTACAGCGCCTGCAGGTGCACTATTTGGTATTGAAGTTAGAACAGAAGAAATGACTGATAAAAGAGACCCTAATATCGATGGAACAATCGATTGGACTAACAACTTAGGAGCTTCTTGGCCTTATGTCTCAAATATTTCTAACTCAAGTCCATCACCAAATACAAGTGGTGAGCGTACAGTAACATCTTACTTTGGTGAGCTTCAGGTACCTCTTGATGACAGACTTGTTGTTCAAGCAGCACTTCGAGGAGATCAATTTACCGATGTTGGTAACTCATTAGTTGGAAAAGTTGCGATGGGTTGGGATATTAGTGACTACGTGAAATTAAGAGGTTCGGTTTCAACTGCTTTTGCTGCGCCAAACTTAATTTTCATTAACGAAGGTTTAGTTGCTAGGTCAAATACAAGAACAGATGCTGTTTATGAGTATTTTGCAAACGTATCCGGAAATCCAATAGCTGATCCAGAATATCAACTACAAAGGGTTGCTCAAGGTAACCCAGACCTTAAGCCGGAGGAGTCAGAAAACCTTTCATGGGGTTTTGTGCTAGAGCCAGTTGAGGATCTTCTTGTTACAGTTGATAGATGGAGAATTACTAAAGAAAATACACTTGGTCTATTTGGTGAAAACAACCATATGTTGTTAGACCTTCTAATAAGACTTGAAGGCGGCCCATCAGAGTGTGTTGGTAACCCACTTGTGATTAGAACACAGTTCACTGCTGATGAATACACAGCAGGATGGCCAACTAATCTATGTCCGGCAGGACAGGTACAAAGAATTGATGATATTTATGTAAACCTTGATACACGTGTAATTGAGGGTACTGATACCACAGTTCAATACAGACTTGATACAGATGTTGGTAGATTCAACTTTAAGCTTGTGAATGTTCACTACAACAAATATGAACAACAAGCTGGTGGTGATATCGATAGATTAATAGAAGCTGGTAGACCTGGCGGATTATTAGATGGAGTTTCAGTTCCAGATGGATTTGCAAATCTAATCGAAAGAAATGGTAACTTCTCTGATAAATGGACTATGAATGCTTCTTGGAGACTAAATGATTGGGAAGTTTTACTTTCAGGTAATAAAGTTAGTGGTTTCTATGAAACAGGAAACACTGATCCAGATGGCAACTTCTGGTACTTACCATCAATGACAAGATTAAACTTTACACTTGGCTATAAGTTCGACTTTGAAGGTTACGATGCAAGAGTAAGGTTTGGTGTTCTTAACGTTGAAGATGAAAGAGCTCCTTTAGCAGATGAATATTGGTTCTTCTCATGGAATGATGTCCATAATGACTACGGAAGGAATTATTACTTAGAATTTAGACTACAAGGAAATTAATCTTTAAGGGGGCGCAAGCCCCCTTTTTTTTATGAATTACAACGCTGGTTTCTTTATTGGCATTTTAGTATTTTTTGGAATACTGCTTTCGCCCTCTCCTGATGCATTAAGTATAGAGGCTTGGCGGACTTTGGCTGTTGTATTTCTTATGGCTATTTGGTGGGCAACAGAAGCTATTCCCTTGCCCGCTACTGCTCTACTTCCATTAGCACTTTTTCCTCTTTTGGGTGTTTTCGGAGAGGGTGTCCTTGCAAAAGATGCTTTTCAAGAGGCTGCCCTACCCTATGCTCATAGTAATATTTTCTTATTTCTTGGCGGTTTTGTTCTTGCTCTAGCGATAGAAAAGGTAAATCTACATAAAAGAATGGCTCTCACAATGCTGCTGATGGTTGGTAATAATGGAAAACTATTAATTGGTGGCTTTATGCTCGTCAGTGCATTAATAAGCATGTGGATAATGAATACATCAACAACTCTAATGCTTTTACCCATTGCATTGGCTGTGACAGCTGTTATTCAAAAGACAGATAAGTCATTAGAAGAAACAGAATTTACAAAATTTCAAACATGCCTTTTATTAGGGATAGCATATGCTGCAACTATTGGTGGGATGTCTACAATCGTTGGTACTGGCCCTAATGTTTTAGTAGTAGGACTTCTTTTAGACGAGGGAATACAAATTGATTTTATTGATTGGATGCTTTTTGCAACTCCAATGTCAGCAATTATGCTTTTAGTTGGTTGGTTGATTCTTACAAATGTTATTTTTCCAGTAGATTTTACAAGCAACAAAGAAACAGGAAATGCCCTTAAAAAAATGCATAGTGACCTTGGAAAAATATCGAAAGACGAAAGATTGGTTTTTTATATCTTTTTAGTAACTGCGTTTGCGTGGATGTTTAAAAAGGTTTTAGTGCAAATACCAGGTTTTGGAGGCCTTACAGATTATGGTATTGCAATACTTTCTGCCTTATCACTCTTTATTGCTAGATCTTCCAATGGGGGTGGTTTAATTGAGTGGAACGTAACAAAAAAGCTGCCTTGGGGTGTACTTATACTATTTGGTGGGGGTCTTTCCATGGCTGGGCAAATCAAAAAGACAGGTTTAGGTGATTGGATAGGAAGTTTCTTTACAACCTTTAGCGATATAAGCCCTATTCTTTTAATACTTCTTGTTGTTGTAATTGTTGTATTTCTTACGGAACTCACAAGCAACCAAGCAACTACTGCTACTTTTGTTCCGATTATGTTTGGAGTTGCTATGGGTATTGGTTTTGACAAAGCACAAGTTGCAATTCCAGTTGCTCTAGCAGCGAGTTGTGCGTTTATGCTTCCCGTTGCCACACCACCTAATGCAATTGTTTATGGTTCTGAAAAATTTACTATATCTGAGATGATGAAAGCTGGTTTTTATATAAACATAATTGGAATTATTGTAGTAACAATATTTGCTGCATTTGTTTTACCAGTTGTTCTTTAATATGAAGTTATTTTTAATATTAATACTGATCTTATCTGCACGCCTTAGCTCTCAAGATTATTTGGACTATCCACACCCTTACCACTCAACAGAGACAACTAAGGGAATGGTTGTGTCTCAGAATTATCTCTCATCAGATATTGGTGCAGAAATACTCTCTAAAGGTGGAAATGCTGTAGATGCTGCAATAGCTGTTGGATTTTCATTAACAGCTACCTTACCAAGAGCTGGAAACATTGGTGGTGGTGGCTTTATGTTAGTTTATGACAAAAAAACAGATAGCATCATTAGCTTTGATTTTAGATCAATGTCTCCAAAATTAGCTACTTCTGATGTTTATAAAGTTAATGGAGTTCATCAATATGAACTTTCTGAAGAAGGTTATAAAGCAATAGCTGTGCCAGGCACTGTTGCAGGATTGATAGATGCACACGAAATGTTTGGCACTATGGATCTAGCAGACTTAGTTAACCCAACCATTGAATTGCTCAAGAAAGGAGTTCCTGTTACCGACGATTTGTATTGGGCAATTAACGATACTGAATCATTAAAAAAAGACCCAGAGTCAAAAAAAATATATTTAGCAGATGGAGTTATAAGAGGTGGAAAATTATTCATTGAAGACCTTATTAAAACAATGGAATTAATTAGAGATTTTGGAAAAGCTGGATTTTATGATGGTGAGAATGCCGAAAGAATAGAAAAAGCAATGATAGAAAATGGTGGGCTCATCAGAAAGAACGATCTTAAAGAATATAAAGTTAATGTTGGTAAACCTATTTCAACTACATATAGAGGTCATACTATATTTACTCAAGGACCTCCAAGTGGTGGAGGTGTTGCAGTAATAACCGCATTAAATGTACTAGAAAATTTTAATTTATCTGAGTTATCGCCAAATAGTGGCAAATATTTACACCTACTGGCAGAAGCAATGAAATTAGGTCATCAAAGTAGATCAAGGTATATAGGAGACCCAAACTTTAGTAATATTCCTCTCGAAGAAATTATTTCAAAAGATTTAGGAGTAAAAAAATCAAAAAAAATTAACCTTAAACGTTCCTCAAGTATGGAGAGCATCAATAAATGGGTTACAAGACTGGAAAGAAATTTTAAAGAATCAAAAGACACTACACATTACTCAATTATAGACGAAAGCGGTAATGCAGTTTCCGTTACCTATACTCTTGGTTTTTCTTTTGGATCTGGTGTAACAATACCGGGGACAGGAATACTAACGAATAGCCAAATGAATAATTTTGCACATGATTTTGGTGAAATAGGGTCTTTAAGAAGAGGTGCATCTCCAGCGAATAAACTCGAGCAATATAAAAGACCAATGAGTACCATGTGTCCAATATTAGTTTTTGATAACGACAATAACCTTAAATTAATCACTGGAAGTCCTGGTGGTTCAAAGATTCCTGATATAAACCTTCAAGTTGTTCTAAACGTTATTGATTTTGGGTTAGATATTGGTGCAGCAACAATGATGCCAAGAATACATCAAGATTATCAATCTGTTGAGATGGATATTGAAAAATTCATAAACTTTGATACAAGGAGAATTTTGAAAATTTATGGCCATAAGCTAGAAGAATCAGATACGATTGGGAGCACTCAAAGTATTTTAATTGATGGTGATAGCAAATATGGTTATGCCGATTTAAGAAGACCGAATGCGAAAGTTAGTGTTCAGAAATAACTTTCTTGGCTTTTTCCAATCTTGAAAGAGCACTTTCCTTTTCTATTAAATAAATTGTTGAGCTGAGATGTGGTGAATTTCTTCTTCCCAGTAAAGCTACTCTTATTGGAAGACCAATTTTAGGCATAGGTAACTTCAAATCCTCTAGCGCTTTATTTATGATTAATTCGAAAGATTCTTCGCTCCAATCGTCAATTCCTGCAAGTTCAGATAAAAAGAAGTCTATGACATCTCCTGATTCTAATAAATGTTTTTTTAAATCATCTTCATTGGAATTCTCAAAATCACTAACAAAAGGCTGAATAAACTTAGAAATTTCACTTAAATTATTGCCACTGGTTACACAAAGTCGAATTAATTTTTTTGGATCATGATGATTTGATAGATCAAAATTATTCATTTCATTAAAAGGCTTTATTAGTGTGATTAATTCCTCATCTGTGAGAGATGAAAGATGATGTTGATTTACAAAATTCATTTTGCCTATATCAAATACTGCTCCTGAACGTGAAACATCTTTAATATCAAATGTGTTAATAATTTCTGAAATTGTAAAAATTTCTTTATCACCTTTTGACCACCCTAATCTAGTCAAAGTATTCTTTACCGCTTCAGGAAGATATCCTAAATTTTTATATGCCATAAGATCTGTAGCTGCATGTCTTTTTGATAGTCTCTTTTTATCCTCGCCAAGAACAAGGGGCAAATGTGCATATTGGAACTCCTTATAGCCAAGCGCATTTACTATTTGTATTTGTTTTGGTGTATTTGGTAAGTGATCCTCTCCTCGAATGACGTGAGATACACCCTGAGAGTTATCATCAATTACATTACAAAAATGATATGTTGGTGAACCATCACTTCTTAAAATTACTATGTCATCTAATTCACTATTAAGAAATTCGATATCTCCATAGACTAAGTCCCTAACAAGAGTTGAGCCTTCTCTTTTAACCTTTAATCTTACAGCTCCTTCATCCTCATATGCCTCTCCTAAATCCATTAATCTAGTGGCCTCTTCCTTATACATATCAAACCTTTCGCTTTGTTTAATAGGCTCAAAATCAGGATTTAAACCTACCCAATCTAAACCCTCCATAATAGCATCAATAAACTGCTCTTCAGATCGTTCTTTATCAGTATCCTCTATACGTACTAGAAATTTCCCTTGATTTTTTTTTGCAAAAATATAATTAAATAAAGCAGTCCTAACACCTCCTATATGCAAATTTCCTGTAGGGCTTGGTGCAAACCTTGTTACTACTTCCTTTACCAATTAATTTCCTGCTTGCTTTTCTTAGATAAAAGTTTTAAAAATTTTTCATGTTCAGTTTGATCATTCTCATCAATTGTTATGTGTGAGACATCAAATTCAACTTTTATATTTTGATTTTGTGTTTCTTTAACTTTCTGCGTTGTATTATTTAAATCCAAAGAAACCTGTCCTCCAGTCATATTTAAATATGTATCTGCGAGGATTTGAGCATCTAATAAGGCTCCATGGAAAGTTCTATCGTACCCTTTAATATTCAATCGTTTTGAAAGTGCATCTAGGTTATTTCTCTGTCCAGGGAACATTTCTTTTGCCACAACTAAAGTATCATAAACACTGCATATATCTCTTATGTCTTTTATTTTTGATTTAGCTAACCTTAATTCATTATTGACAAAGCCTATATCAAATTGAGCATTATGAATGATTAGCTCAGCCCCTTTAACAAAGTTTATAAATTCATCCACAATATCTTTGAATAGCGGTGCTTCCTTTAAATCTGACTCATTGATATTGGTAATTTGTTTTGCCCCCTCGCTTATAGCTTTACCGTCAGGATTTAAATATGTTTGAAAAATTGCTTTGGTTTTTTCTCTATCTAAGATTTCTACTGCGCCAATTTCAATTACTCTATCTCCTGATTCTACATATAAGCCAGTTGTCTCAGTATCAAAAGAAATTAGTCTATGAGACACTATCGGCTCCTTTATTCGCTAGAGAATCTGCTTTTTCATTTCCCGGGTCACCATCATGTCCTTTGACCCATGTCCATGTAACATTCAATGATTTACTTGCTTCATCTAATTGCATCCAAATTTCTTTATTTTTAACAGCCTTTTTATTTGAGTTTTTCCAGTTATTCCTTTTCCAGTTCTCCATCCATTCAGTCATGCCTTTTTTTACGATATTTGAATCTGTAAATAGTTCAATATGCTCATTTCTATCCTTTAAATAAATAAGTGCTTCAAGAGCCGCTTGCATTTCCATTTGATTGTTTGTGGTTGAGGGGCTACCACCATAAAATTCTTTCTGCTCATTTCCATCAAGTATATATACGCCCCACCCTCCAGGTCCGGGATTGCCCCTGCAAGCTCCATCTGTGTATACTTTTATAGACATAGTTAGATTATAAAGTAATGAAAATTTTTCACATACCTGCTTTTACAGATAATTACATTTGGTGCATTCAAAAAAACAATAAACTCGCTGTAGTTGATCCAGGAGATTCAAAAGAGTTATTAAACTTAATAAAAAATAATGATTTGATTTTAGAGGATATCTTGATAACACATCATCATTTTGATCATACAGGTGGTCTTGAGGATCTTCATAATCTAGTAAATGGAAACATTTTTGGTCCTAAGGAAAGTAATAAGTTTATAAATAAGTTCGTATCAGAAAATGATGAAATAGAAGTTCTAGGAAACAAATATAAAATTCTTGAAACACCTGGGCATACTTTAGATCATATAAGTTATTATTCAGAGGATATTAATTCAGTTTTTTGTGGGGACACACTTTTCTCGGGTGGATGTGGAAGAGCTTTTGAAGGCACATATGAACAACTGCATAATTCAATACAAAAGCTTAATGGTCTTCCAGAAAGCACACTTATTTATGCTGCACATGAATACACAATTGCAAATTTAGAATTTGCTTATTCTGTTCATGCTGACAATGCGATCATTGTTCACCTTAACAAAGCAAAAAAAATGATTTCAGATAATAAAATTACCCTCCCAACAAAACTATCATTAGAAAAAAAAATTAATTTATTCTTACTTGAAAACAGACCTGAACACGCAAAATTATTATCTGATCTTGATTGGTTCAAAGAGTTGCGAGAAAGGAAGGATTCCTATTAAAAAAAAAGGCCTCCAAAAGGAGGCCTTCAAAGTACATAAAACTTTTAAAAGCTATATGACACGCTTACATTGATATATCTTCCAACAAAATCATAAGAGTTCTGAGGAGTGCTGATCTGTGGATCATAAAAACCAAATAACTGCTTATAATAGTCGGGTTCTTTATCAAATACGTTTGTCACAGCAAGATTCAATCTTGTATTTTCATTATAATCGTATGCGACACTTGCATTGTGATAATAAAAATCTGGAATTGAATAAGCGTCCATAACTCTGTCAAATAAAGCCGGATCCATAGGGCCACCATAGAAAGGATCTTCAGCAAAGAAATCTACTGTATCCTGTCCCGGTGAAATACCACTCATGAATCTTGTCACCCATGTTGCAGTCCAATCTCCATTTGAGTAAGTGAATATTCCGTTAGACCTATCTCTAGCAAAACATGATTCACCAAAGTCATAGCATTGACCAACATAGTCATCACTAACACCTGAAGCATCAACTGTAGTATTTTCAACAAGGTGAGTCCACTGTATTTGTGCTCTTAATGAACCACCAACAAACGGCAAGTCATCAAAAGTAGCAGTTGCAGAAACATCGTAACCTTCATAATGGTCAATAGAATCACTGTTTACATTAAGCGTTTCAACAGAAACCACATCTCCACCAACAGGTCTAGAGATTCTTCCACAATAATCTGTATCTGCATCTCTATAACATCTTAGTAAAGTATTTAAAACACCAGACCCAACAACTGCATTTCCTACATCAAGCTCAAAATAATCAATAGCTAAAGCCACATTAAATGGCTCAAGCAGTCTAAATGATGGCTGATAAACAAGTCCATAAGTCAAACTTTCTCCAGCTTCGGGAGTTAAGTTAACGTTACCAACTGATAAGGCAAGGATTTGACTATTAGATGTTATCCATGTAGATGTATCAAGACCAGCTATTGCAGCACAGTTTGTAGTTAAAGCTGCAGCTGTTGCAGGATCCACAGAACTTACGTATGCGGAAGTACAAACATCAACATAAGTTGGGAAGCCTCCGCCCCCACCAAAGTATAGGTTTGATATTGTAGGTGCTCTGTAAGAAGTAGAATCTGTGCCTCTAACTGTTAAATCAGGATGAGGCTTCCAAAATACTGAAAGTCTTTCTACATTATCACCTTCAAAAAGGTCAAATTCAGACTGTCTACCAGCAAATTCAACTCTTAGTTCTTCTGCCAAAAAAGTATCTGCAAGTATTGGTACTTGGACCTCAAAATATGCATCCTCAGAAGTATATCCACCTGCTGTGGAAAGTCTTGGGTTACCAGATGAAAGACCTGCTTCAGTCAAACCATCAACATTATCCTCACCATATAGTTCAAATTTATCGAATCCAAATGCCATCGCAACTGGACCTGCAGGAAGATCAAATAAAGTTACGTTACTTACGTTAAAAGCATACTCATCGGCTTCTGTAAGCAACTTATCTTTTTTGTTGTACCTAATGAAGTCACCAGCCGCTTGCGTAATACTTCCTGGACCAAACATATTTAAAGGCACACAACCTAATTGTCTTGCAAGTGGGTCTGCACATCTATACTGCTGTCCATCGTATCCAACAACACCTGGACCGACTTCTGTTGTTAAAGCTTGTTCCACTCTGTACATGTCAATGTAGTTTTTGGTTTCATTACCAGAAGTGAACCTGTGAACAACGGAATAAGCTTCCCATGAAGCTCCATCCAATCCTAAGAAATCCAGATCACCAGATGCTCCTACGACTATTCTCAACGTATCAGCTTCTTGGGAGAAAAGTCTTGGCCCTACATCGAGCATTCTTTTTCTGTATGTAAATGATTCCCCTAATGGGTTAAATGCGTTATCTGCAGGTATAATCAAACCATATGTTACCTGAGCACCAGAACCCATTGGAACAGGAGCCATTTGTAAGGCTGATAATCTCTTGGAATACATAATATTGTAATCTAATGTAATTCCAGCGTTTGTTTCATATTTTCCGTCAGTCATAAATTGGAAATTTTCTCTATCACCTAGAAGTTCCATGTATTCATTAAAGTTATACATACCTCTTCCTGTCATGTTTCCACTATTAGAACCAGCAAAGTCCCAGAAACCCCAAGGCTCAATTTGTCCACCAGCTGCGTAAATTGTTTGGGATCCAGTTGAAGTGTAAAATCTACCAGACGGTATAAATGACGATGCTCCACAAGATGAATCATTATTACCTACGTTATCGCCATAGTCTCCGTGGCCGCCCACTAGAGCTTGAACAAACAGCATATAGTAAGGCTCTATTCTTGGGCAGTGAGCAAAATCTCTCTCATTCATGCCTAAAGAATCATTTTGATACCAACTTATAGCAGTAACATTGCTTGATCTTTCACCCTTAGTACCGAACGCGAACGAAAATTCTGAAGAATTCGCATCACCTTGTGCTGAGGAACCAGTGGAACCAAAGAATTCAGAACCTTCAAATTCTCTAAGCTTAACGTTAATAACACCAGAAACGGCATCAGAACCATAAACAGCTGCGGCTCCATCTTTAAGAACCTCAACTGACTCTATCATGGCTAGAGGGAATATCTGAAAATCGACTGCGTTACCGATACCAGTACCGGTTGGCGCTACCCTTCTACCATTTATGAGAGTTAATAATCTTCCTGAACCAGCACCCCTTAGGTTAACTTCAGTTGTACCTGAGTTACCATTATTGATAGATCTTTGGTTAGAAGCTAAATTAGCTGAAGGTAATTCTATTAGGTAATCACCGATGTTATTCTTTCCGGAATCCCTAACCTGTTCAACAGTTATTACCTCAACAGGACCTACAGATTCATAATTGCTTGTTCTCGCAATTCTAGAACCTGTAACAACAACTTCCTCAACATCATCAGCTTCGTCTTCGTCTTCTTGTGCAGAAACACCAAAAGATACTGATGTAAGCATGAGTAAGCTTAATAAAAATTTAAAATATGTACTCATTACATCCTCCGATAGAGTTCATCATGCTTAATGATACAGTTTTTTTCGTTTTTTGACACCTTGTTGTCATTAAAAAGGTGCAAAAAAATACTAATATTTGGAGTTTTGTTGAAAATATTAAGTATTTTTGCCGTTTTTACGAGTTGGCAAAGAAAAAAAGAAAAATTTCCGTATAATTATCACGTGGTTAAAAACAAAAAAATTCTTATAGTTGGTCTGGCTAATAAATACTCTATCGCCTCCTCTATAGCCAAATCTTTACATGAAAACGGAGCTGAACTAGGGTTTAGCTACCAAAATGAGAGATTTGAAAAATTTATTTCCACTTTTGCTAAGGAAAATGGCAACGGCTTTACAAAAATATGTGATCTTTCAAATGATGAAGATATTAAAAAATTAATTGAAAGATGTGTAGATGAATGGGGAAAGATTGATGGCATTGTACATTCTGTAGGTTTTGCTCCTGCTGATCAAATTTCAGGAAGTATTGAAGAGTCTATTACCAGAGAGGGATTTGGAATTACACATGATATAAGCTCTTATAGCTTTGCTGGCTTAATTAAAGAAGCATACCCATTCATGTCTGAAAACTCGTCTATAGTTACACTAACTTATATAGGCTCGCAGGAGGCAACGCCTAACTACAACGTCATGGGAATGGCAAAAGCAAGCCTAGAAGCAGGAGTTAGATATTTCGCTTCAAGTCTTGGAAAGAAGGGAGTGAGAGTAAACTCTATTTCAGCTGGACCAATTAAAACACTCGCTGCTTCCGGGATAAAGGGATTTAAATCTATGTTAAATAAATACGGAGAGGAAACACCATTGGGAAGAAATATTTCAGCAGAAGAAGTGGGAAATACAGCAACCTTTCTATTAAGTGATATGTCGAGTGGTATCACCGGCCAGACTATCTATGTCGATGGTGGATACAATATTCAAGCTACTAAATTTGAGTAGTATTATTGTTGATTTTTAAACTATCTTTTAAAGTGTAACTCTTCTGAAGCTCTTCAAGAAGGCTTTGGAATTTTAGGCCGTTACTTTCTAGAATAAAGCTTGCCCTCTCCTCTTCACTTATTCTATCAAGACTTCCAGGATTTCTTTTAGTAATTAGAAAAATGAATAGATCAGTGCCAATTAATCTTTTTTGCACAACACCTATCTTGTCTGTGGTAAATAATTCGGCAACTTGATTCTCAGAAAACAAAGAAGTAGATCTATCAATATCTAAAAATTGTTCAACTTCAACATTTTTTAAAGAAAATTTTGAAGCAAAAAATGTGTTTGACAAATCGACCTCTTCATCGCTTGCAAAAATTTCTTCAATGTAAGCATCTTTCAACTTTGCCTCTAAAAGCTCTTGAGCTTTCTCTTTAACAGACGTAAAGTCGTCCTGAAATGACTCTTGGATATCAGTAATAAAGGCTAAAATAAATTCATCGTCATCAACTTTTAAAATTTCTGACCAATTATTTAAATTTGCACCAAATACAATATCCGCTATTTGTAAATTTGATAAATCTGTGTAAGTTTTTTCAGTATAGAGTTTGTTTGGTAAATTATATAACTCTATGAAGGTTTTAAATGCAGCCGAACTACCTTCAAAATTTTCTGAAATTTCGGTAATTTTTTCCTCAAATTTTATCCGTTTGATTTCATTCTCTAGGTCAAATTTTTTATCTTCATATGAGGTAATTTCAGTCGCATTAATTTCTGTAACATAAAGAAAATGTGCATTTGATTCAAAGAAAATTGGTTCTGAATTTATCTCATTAACAGCTAGAGAGCTTATTCTGCTTTCAAAGGGTTCTGGAAAAATCTGACCATCAGTAAAGCCTAAGTCTCCATCAGCTTCTTTTGTTCCATCATCTTCAGTAAATTTATTTACAAGTTCTGCAAACGTACTTGATTCGAAATTATTTGTAACTTCTTCCACTCTTGAATTAAATGCATCATCAGATTCATAGTTCTCTCTAATAATCATTACATGAGAGACTCTTTTTTCAGGTTTTGGCAATGAAGAAAGATATGCATCATAGCCGGCTGCAAACTCCTCTTCACTTATATCAAAATCAAAATTTTCAGGTGAAAGGTTTATCTCATAAAAAGATCTTTTTTCAGGAACCAGAAATAAATTTGGGTTTTCTGAGTAATAAGAAATTAAATCATCTTCAGATATTTCAAAATCATTTACTACATTTTCTGAAGTTAAATTAACAAAAATCAAATCCCTTTTTTCAGTGACAAGTTTTAAGTACTCATCAATATCTTTGTCAAAACTATTGATCATTGAACTCAGTAAATTTACAGAGAAATTAATTTTGAAGTCATTTGAAAAACTTCTCATTAATTCATTTTTTGATAAATTAAAATTGATAAGGTAATTTTTAAACGCTTCCTGATCAAACTTTCCATCGACTTGAAATGATTCCACTTTAGAAAGTTCGTTTTCTATATAATTTTCTGGGACATCGATGCCTAGTTCATCGAAAAGTTTAATGATTGTGTATCTCTCAATGAGTGAGTTTTTTGTAAGCTCCTCTACAGCATCAAAAAGAATAGGATTTGATAAATCTACACTTTGACCAAATTGATCTCTTAGAGTTGACTCTACCTGATTTCTTGTTGATATATATTCAGATTGGGAGATTTCATATTCTCCTATAGTTGCATAATTATTTTTAGAAAAAGTTTGCGTAAAGGTAGGGAGCCCCAAAAACGCGAATGTTAGGGCAACAATACCTAAAAAAGAAAAGGCTACAATTCCTTGTAGCCTATCCCGTAAAAAACTGATCACTCAGTTAAAAACTTTATTTAGTTAACAGCAGCTTTAAGTGCTTTACCTGCTTTAAACACAGGAACATTTGCTGCAGGAATGTGAATCTTTTGTGTAGGATTCTGCGGGTTAATCCCGTCCCTTGCAGCTCTGTGTCTAACAGAAAAGGTACCAAAGCCTACTAATGAGACAGAGCCACCTTTTGCAAGTTCTCCACTCACAGCATCTACTATTGCATCAAGTGCTTTTGCAGCGTCGACTTTTGTGCTGCCAGTCTGATCGGCAAGCACTTCAATTAAATCAGCTTTATTCATAAGTTCTCCTCTAACTGCCCTGTTACGGGCTTTCAATAACATTAGACCTTAAAAATTAATAAATCAAGCATTAGTTAAAAAATATTTAAGTTTTATTATCGGCGTATTATTTGACTTTTTGGGGATTTAATTGTGGCCTTACAAAAATCTAAAGAAGAAAAAAATTTATTTTACTAGAGCTTTCTCTAGCACCTCTTCAATTTTTTTCACTGGTAAAATTTTAAGGTTTTTCAAAATATTTTTTTCAACTTTTTCCAAGTCGCCAACATTTTCTTTTGGGATTATTACATTCGTTATGCCTGATCTTTTTGCTGCAATAAGTTTTTCTTTTAAACCTCCAATTTTTAGAACTTTACCTCCTAGTGTTATTTCGCCAGTCATAGCTAAATTTCCTTTTACTTTTTTATTTAGGACCACTGATGATATTGCCGTACACATTGTTATACCTGCACTAGGTCCATCTTTGGGAGTTGCTCCTTCAGGAACGTGAATGTGTAAATCATGCTTCTCAAAGAAATCATTTTTAATTTTTGCTTCATTAGAAATATTTTTCACAACAGTGAGTGCAGCCTGTATCGACTCTTGCATAACATCTCCTAATGAACCTGTTTTTGTAACTCTACCTTTTCCTTTAGTTAAGGCTGCCTCAATTTTTAACAGCTCCCCTCCGACAGATGTCCAAGCCAGCCCATTTACCTGTCCTAGAGAATTTTGGTTTTCCAACTGACCAAAGTCAAACAGTTCTGGTCCTAATATATTTCTTACAACTCTGTTATCAATATTTTTTGAAGTTTTTGATCCTAATGAAATTTCTTTTACTTTTTTTCGACATATTTTATTAAGCTCTCTATCTAAACTTCTCACTCCAGCTTCTCTGGTGTAGTTTCTTATGATTTTTAAAATTGAATTATCACTGAATATCAGCTCATCATTTTTAAGCCCATTCTTAGACAAATTTCTTGGTACTAAATAATTTTTCGCTATATTTAATTTTTCATCTTCTATATAGCCTGGTAGTCTGATAATTTCCATTCTATCTAAAAGAGCAGGTGGTATGCTTAATGAGTTTGCAGTGCATATAAACATTACTTCTGAAAGATCATAATCAACCTCTAAATAGTGATCATTGAAAGTATTATTTTGTTCAGGATCAAGAACTTCTAATAATGCAGAGGATGGATCTCCTCTGTGATCCATTCCAACTTTATCAATTTCATCGAATAAAAATAATGGATTTTTTACTTTTGTTTTTGAAAGTTTTTGGATAAGTTTTCCAGGCATTGAGCCAATATATGTTTTTCTATGTCCTCTTATTTCAGCCTCATCTCTTACACCCCCTAATGAAAGCCTTATAAATTCTCTATTAACTGATCTAGCAATAGATTCACCTAATGAAGTTTTACCAACTCCAGGTGGCCCCACAAAACAAAGGACTGGAGCTTTCATTTTTTTCACTCTTTTTTGTACTGCTAGATATTCAAGTATTCTCTCTTTAACTTCCTTAAGACCATAGTGATCCTGATCAAGAACTTCTTTTGCTTTTGTTAAATCAAGATTAATCTTAGTTCTCTTGCTCCATGGAACTTCCAATAAAGTATCAATATATGTTCTTACAACTGTCGCTTCTGCTGACATTGGAGACATTTGTTTTAACTTAGAAAATTCTGAATTAATTTTTTCTAGTGCTTCTTTTGATAATTTTGTTTCTTCGATTTTCTTCTGTAGTTCCTCTAATTCGTTTTTTTCATCACTTATGTCGCCTAATTCTTTTTGTGCAGCTTTAATTTGTTCATTCAAAAAATATTCCTTTTGAGATTTTTCCATTTGTTTTTTAACTCTTCCTCTGATCCTGTGTTCAACTTCAATAAGCTCTATTTGAGCTTCAAGTAATCCTGAAAGAGCCTCACCTCTTTCTGAAGGGTTTTCTTTTTCCAAAATCATTTGCTTATCTTTAACTGATAAATGAATATTAGAGGCAATAAGATCGACTGCTTTTGATAAATTTGCCATTGATTGAACTTGATTAATTATTTCATGGGAAACTTTTCTTGAAACCGAAACAAACTCTGTAAATTGATTTTTAATTGTTGCAAGAAGATCTTGCTCATACTTAGAGTCTTCTACTAGCTCTTCAATTTTTTCAATTTCAGCAAAGTATCCTTTGTCAGTTGTAATTTTATTAATCTTTGCTCTTTGAAGTCCCTCAACAAGAATTTTCACAGTACCATCAGGTAATTTAATCATTTGAAGAAGAGTAGATATTGTTCCTATTTCTGGTAAATCTTTTAATTGTGGAGACTCATTACCAGGTGATTTTTGGGCTACAAGAAAGATTTTTTTGTTTGCTCTCAATGCATCCTCTAAAGAAAAAATTGATTTCTCTCTTCCAACAAATAAGGTAGAAACTGTGTTTGGAAAAATAACAACATCCCTTAATGGGATCATTGGCATTTTTAACTTTAATTTTAAATTTTCAGCTGCCATTTAGTTAGCAATTTTCTTTTTAAGAAGCTTTAGAGGTTGCTCTTTGTTTTTCACAACATTTTCATCGACAACAACTTTTTCAATATTCTTTTCTGAGGGGAAATTAAACATTGAATCTTGTAAAATCTCCTCGAAGATTGCTCTTAAAGCTCTAGCCCCTGATGCGCTAGATTTTGCTTCTCTTGCAATCTGCTTGAATGCACCATCAGTAAATTCTAAAGTTATGTCGTCTAGCTTAAAAAGATATTTAAATTGATCAGTGATTGAATTTTTTGTTTCAGACATAACCTTTACCAACTCCTTCTCAGATAATTCTTCGAGAGCCGCTACCACTGGGAACCTACCAATAAATTCTGGAATAAGACCATATTTATTAAGATCTTGTGATTTAGCCTCTTTGAAGAGTGATCCTTTTACTTCATCAGAAAGTTTTTGGATATTCGAGTTAAAACCTATTGTGTTGTCAGAGACTCTTTTTTGGATTTGTTCCTCTAATCCATTAAATGCTCCTCCACATATAAATAAAATATCTTTTGTATCCACTTGTAAGAACTCCTGTTGTGGATGCTTTCTTCCTCCTTGAGGTGGAATAGATGCAATCGAGCCCTCAATAATTTTCAAAAGCGCTTGCTGAACTCCCTCTCCTGAAACATCTCTGGTGATAGAAACGTTCTCACCTTTTTTAGAAATTTTATCTATCTCATCTATGTAAACAATGCCTCTCTGTGCTTTTTCGACATCATAATCAGCGTTTTGAAGAAGTTTCTGTATTATGTTCTCAACATCTTCTCCGACATAACCTGCTTCTGTTAAAGATGTTGCGTCAGCTATTGCAAAAGGCATATCTAAATATCTAGCAAGAGTTTGTGCTAGTAGTGTTTTTCCACTTCCTGTAGGACCTAACAGCAAAACATTGCTTTTTTGGACTTCAACACCCTCCCCATTATCTTTTGAGGATATTCTCTTATAGTGATTGTATACAGCTACAGATAATTTTTTCTTTGCATCATCTTGTCCAACTATAATCTCATCAAGGTAGTCAAAAATTTCTCTGGGTTTATTGATAGAAAAGTCATCGACCTTTTTTTCTTTCTCCTCTACGTCAAGTATGTCATTACAGAGATCTACACATTCATTGCAAATATATGAATTGGGACCTGCAATTAATTTTTTTACTTTTGATTGGGATTTACCACAGAAAGAGCAATTTAATTTTGATTTATCTTTCTCCATAGTTACTTTCTCTGAGTTAAAACTTCATCAACAAGACCATACTTAACAGCTTCTTCAGCATTCATAAAGTAATCTCTATCTGTATCAGAAGCGATTTTTTTAAGCGATTGGTTAGTTTTTTCTGCAAGAATTTTATTTAATTTCTCTTTGAGTGTAAGTATTTCTTTTGCCTGTATTTCTATGTCTGTTGCTTGACCTCTTGCTCCACCAAGTGGCTGATGAATCATTACTCTGCTATTTGGTAGTGCAAATCTTTTTCCCTTAGCCCCGCATGATAAAAGAACTGCCCCCATGCTTGCTGCTTGTCCAAAGCACACAGTTGAAACATCACATTTGAGATAATTCATTGTGTCTAATATCGACAGCCCTGAAGTAATAACTCCTCCAGGTGAATTTATGTACATAAAAATATCTTTTTTGGGATCTTCAGACTCTAAAAAAAGAAGTTGGGCAACAACTAAGTTGGCTACATAGTCGTCTATACCGCCTACAATGAAAATAATTCTATCTTTAAGTAGCCTTGAAAAAATATCAAAGGCTCGTTCTCCTCTGGAAGTTTGTTCGACTACCATTGGTACTAAATTATTTTTAAACATAATTAAAATATAGGGAACTTTAGTAAAAAATCAATAATTTAAACAAAAAAGTGAAAAACTTATATCAAATATCAAAGAACTTGCTTTAAAAAATTAAAAACTTGATTTAAATCTACTTAGTAAATGGGGTGGACGAAGGGGTTTGAACCCTCGACCTCCGGTACCACAAACCGGCGCTCTAACCAACTGAGCTACGCCCACCATATTTTTATGATATTTCGGAAAAAAAATTATATCATTATGCGTTGTAGGGGGTAAGTATATGTCAGCAGATAATTTATTTCTTAAAAGTATTTCGAAAATGTTTAATAATGCAATCGAAATTCTTGATATAGATAAAGGACTTGCAAATCAAATTAAATCTTGTAATAGCACACATACTATAAGATTCGGAGTAAAGTTAGATAAGGGAATTCAAGTATTCACTGGTTGGAGAGCAGTACATTCTGAACATCTTGAGCCTGTAAAAGGAGGAATCAGATACAGTCCTGCTGTGAGCGCTTCAGAAGTTGAAGCCATGGCAGCTTTAATGACTTTCAAAAATGCAGTAATTGATGTTCCTTTTGGAGGTTCAAAAGGTGGCTTAAAAATTGATCCATCAAAATATTCTGAGCAAGATTTAGAAAAAATCACAAGAAGATTTACAGAAGAGCTTGTTAAAAGAGGACTTATTTCTCCAAGTTTAAATGTTCCTGCTCCTGACATGGGAACTGGAAAAAAAGAAATGGCATGGATAGCTGATGAATATAAAAGACTCAACCCGCATGACATTAATGCTTTTGCATGTGTTACTGGCAAACCAGAAAATATGGGCGGTGTTGACGGTAGAACTGAAGCAACTGGAAGAGGAATATTTTTTGCATTAAGAGCATTTTTTAATTCTGCAGATGTGAAAAAAACAAAAATCAAAGGTCCCTTAAAAAGTCAAAAAATTATAATCGAAGGCCTTGGAAAAGTAGGCTTTTTCGCAGCTAGAGCTTTAAGTGAACATGGTTCAAAAATTGTTGGAATAATAGAAAAAGATGTTTCCTTCCACAATGCCAAAGGTTTAAATGTGCAAGGCATTAAAGACTGGCTAGACAATTCAGGTGATGTAAAAGACTGTCCATTTGGAGCAGATATAAAAACAAAGGACCAAGTGTTTGCATCTGATTGTGATATTTTTATTCCTGCAGCAACTGAGGGCACCGTCACAGAGCAAAATCAAGAACAAATTAAAGCTAAAGTAATTTGTGAAGCTGCTAATGGGCCATTAACTTCACGAGCAGATCACTATCTTAATAAAAGAGGTATTTTGATTATTCCAGATTTATATGCAAATGCTGGAGGAGTAGCAGTTAGTTATTTCGAGTGGGTACGTAATCTTTCACATATGAGATTTGGAAGAATGGAAAAAAGAAGAACAGAGTATGAAAATGCCTCTCTTATAAATTTAATTGAAAGCTCTACAGGATCAAGGATACCTTCAAATAAAAAATTATTATTAAGCAAAGGTAGAACAGAACTAGATTTAGTTCGTTCAGGACTTGAGGATATGATGTTTGAGGCATATGAAAACATGAGCGAAATTTGGAATGAGAATGACTACCCTTCTCTTAGAACAACAGCTTATATTTATTCAATCAAAAAGCTTATTGAGTCATATAAATCTATAGGGATTTAGTGGCGCGCCAGGGAGGATTCGAACCCCCGACCAATAGCTTAGAAGGCTACTGCTCTATCCAGCTGAGCTACTGGCGCTAAGGTAAGTATTCTAATTAACTAAAGTTCTTTAATCTACTAAAAATACTTATCGAGACCGAAAATCTATCTCTTTTGTATGTCTGGGTTTAATGTATTTAGTTCAATTTTCTTAATATTTTTTTGCGCTTGTAAATTAAGGATTATTTTTTCTATCTGAGAAAAGTCTTGTACCTTAAAAACACCAGTATTGATAGCTGAAAAATTAGAAGTTAATTCTAAAGAATTATTGTTTGCAAATTCCGCTAAATTCTGACTTTCTGAAAACTTTATTATAAGCTTTCCATCAGTAAATTTAATTGAACGATCAAAGTCCTCAACTACATATAGCTTCTCTGCTTTAAAAGACGTATCAATAAATTCTTCTAGGACAGATTTATCTAGTTCATACGCATAAGAACCAATGCTTTTTACTCCAAGCAGTAAAGGGTTTGGCAAAAGAGCATTATTCAATGCTATGGAGTTATAAAAAAACTTATATCTGCTTTCAATTGATGGTCGATTTTTACTCTTCTCAAGGTTTTCTGATATTTTTTTAATATCAATTTGTTCAGCAGATAAGTCCATCATTAAAATTAAAGTGATAAATTTAAACAATATTTTCATGCTAATTTGAATAAACTTCTATTCCCCATTTTGCAGTGCCAGAAGTAGAATCACCCACATAGTCCCGAAACTCTACTGTCCAGACCCCTTCCATATTTTCTCCATAAAAACCTGCAGCCCCAATATCAACAGTATAGTTTGAAGGGCTGCTAGCTAAATTTGTATACGGTTGAAGAATTGGAATATATGTTCCAGATGGCGATTGAACTCTTATTCCAACCGAGTTTGCAATTGTGTGAGTAAAAGAAAAGCTAACTCTTACAAACTCAACTATTCCTGAACCATTTTCAGGTTTAGTTAAAGAAATAGTTTGTGTAACTGTACCTTCATCAGGGATTGAGAATATCTCGTCTGGAGTAGTGTAATCAGTTGTAAAAAAACTTCCTAAATCTTGAGAGTTAAATGTTTGAGCTAGAGAAACGGCAGCAGCACCATCTATTTTTCCGAAGCCATACCAATGATGATGAGAATACCCAGCAGCATTAGTTGTCCACTGATATTGAACAGTATCTTGTTGGGTATAAGTTTGATTGAGATCAACTTTTTGGGAAGTTGTTGCGAGGATGTGTTTAACAGCTCTCCAAGTTAAGTTCGGGTTTGCTTCCAACATCAATGCAATTACGCCCGCAACAGTTGGGGCTGCTGCTGATGTCCCATTAAATGTTGAAGTGTAATTACAATTTGGATTTTCAGGATGTCCATCTGTGCTTTCAAAAGCATTTGCAGGACTACCAGTTGAGCCTCCTACATATCCTTTTTCACAACCTGTATCATCTGTTGTCATTACAGCAGGTGTCATTGTGCCGTATTCTCCACCAAACCCCGCAACCCAAACTGATGGACCTGTAGTTGAATAAGAGGATCTCAGACCGTTTGCATTTAATGAAGAAACTTGAATTATGTGTGGAACACTTTGATTGTCATCAATTGCAATAGAGGTGCATGTCAATTTTGTGCCACAGTTTACTCCAGAATTTTCAGCTGGATAATCATTAAAACCATTTCCTGCTGATTGAACATATATTGCACCCTTTCCTCCTCGTAAGTTCTCTACACCGTAAATAAGTGCATCCTCTAATGAAGCTTCCAGGTAATCTGCAAAAGTATATTTTTCTGCCTCTCCCCCGTAACCCCTGCCATAACTCATATTATAAATGTCTACATTTACTGGTATTGGTGGTTCTGTTCCCCAAGATTTAATTTGATTTTCATAAGTCGAATTCTCAAGATAATTATATCCAATAAGGGAGGCATCATATGCCACTCCTCTTACTCCAATACCATTCAAGCCTTTTGCTGCAATAATTCCAGCCACAGCATTTCCATGAGAACCGTCATTTTTTTCATATAGTGGATCTTCATCAGAATTTAAAAAATCATATGAACCCGTAACAATGTTATCTACTAAATCCTCATGAGCTATTTCTAATCCATCATCAATAACCGCAACCAATACTCCTTGACCAGTTGTTCCACCATCAGTGACAGTCTCTACATTTAAGTCTTCTCCAGCTGTACCTTCTAAAACTGCAAAATTATTTTGTCCAGTATTTTTTAAATGCCATTGATACTGATAAAGGGGGTCTGTATCAGGTGTGGGTGCCGGTGTTGGTGCTGGTGTGGGTGCCGGTGTTGGTGCCGGTGTTGGTGCTGGTGTGGGTGCCGGTGTTGGTGCTGGTGTTGGTGCTGGTGTGGGTGCTGGTGTGGGTGCTGGTGCTGGTGCTGGTGCTGGTGCACCTCCTCCACCGCCGCCGCAAGCAGCAACGAATATGGCAACACCTAAAATATAAATAATGTTTTTCAAAGCATTCCTAGTTAAACTTATGTTATTACAAATACATTGATTAGTTAATGGTCGGGGCAGCAGGATTTGAACCTGCGACCACCTGGTCCCAAACCAGGTGCGCTACCAGACTGCGCTATGCCCCGAAAAGGAAATCATATAAACTATGTTTGCTAACTTCAAGCAAATATTTAACAGATAAATGATTATATTAGATGGAAAAAAAGTTGCAGAAAAAAGCAATTTAGAAATCAAAAATAAGGTTGAAAGCTTAAAAGCTCATGCGGGTAGAAGTCCATTTCTTGCAGCGATACTTGTTGGAGATGATAAAGCCTCCGAAACTTATGTTTCTATGAAAGAAAAAACTTGTCATCGACTGGGTCTAGAATCAAAATCTTTTAAACTTCCTGAATCTTCCTCTACCGAAGATGTTTTAGGTCTTATAAGAGAGTTAAACAAAGATTCAAATGTTGATGGAATTTTATTGCAGCATCCTGTTCCCAAACAAGTTGATGAAATAAAGTGCTTCAATGAAATTACGCTTGATAAAGACGTTGATGGGGTGAATACACAAGGCTATGGCAATATGGCTATGGGTATTGAGGCGTTTCATTCATGCACGCCTTTTGGAATTATGAGGCTCCTTGATGCTTATAAAGTAGATTGCACTGGAAAGTTGGCAATTGTGGTGGGAAGAAGTCAAATTTTAGGTAAGCCGATGTCAGCAATGTTATTAAACTCAAATGCAACTGTATTGACTGCTCATTCCAAAACGAAGAATTTAAATGAATTGATATCAATGGGCGATATTATTGTTGCTGCTGTTGGTAAGCCAAAATTTATCAAGGCTAGTAATTTAAAGAAAGACTCAATTTTAATTGATGCTGGATATCATCCTGAACTAAACTGTGGAGATGTTGATATGGAAGGGATTGAAAAAATTGTCTCTGCTTATACTCCTGTTCCAGGTGGAGTTGGACCTATGACAATTAATTCACTTATTCTAAATACCGTAAAGTCAATGGAGAAAAGAATAAATGGCTAAGCCCATCCCGTGTTTAGTTGGTTTTGGAGGCCTTACACCTGCAGGCAGAGGCTCTCATAACCTGAGTTATTCAAGAATGATCTATGATCTTGAATCGGATCAGAATAAATTTAACTATTTAAAGTCAGTATTAACCTTATGCGGTTTAATTGATGAGACAACAGAGGCTACAGAAATTGAACAGCTAATCCTTAGTAAAGAGAATGAAGTTTTAGAAAATACCTTGATGAGAAAATTAGACTATGAGTTTTTTCGGAATACTTTTTGGAGTTATGACTATGAGATGCCTGCAAATGCATGTGGACAATTACCATTTAGATTAGATCCTGTTACTCATTATGCTTCAAGACAACATCCAAAAGCTCTAGGAATGTCTATTGTTGGTTTTACTGATGCAATGTCAGATGCTGGTTTCGATTTACGAAAGGAAATTGATACTTATGGGAGAGATAAGGTTGGATGCTTTGCTGGATGCGCTGTGATGAATATGGACAGATATTCAGGTGATGGTCTTTTTGCATCTTATCCAATGGGTAAAAGAGCTTCATCTAAACACATTTCTTTTACTCTTCCTGAAATGACTGCAGATTTTATAAATGCTTACGTTACTGGAAGTTTAGGAATTACCGGACATTTTATTGGTGCATGTGCAACTTCTCTTTATAACCTTAATGCAGGTGTTGAACTCATTAAGAGTGGAAAGAGTGAATTGGTTATTGTGGGCGCAGCTGAAGCGATTTTAGGCCCACCTGCTTATATTGGTTTTAGTGCAATGGGAGCTATGGCAACTGATGAGAGAATGACTAATTTACAGCAATTACTTGGTGAAGGAGATGTTCTAGATTACACAAAATTTTGTAGACCATTTGGCGATAACATGGGTATGGTTTGTGGTGAATCTGCGGGTTTCGCTATTCTTATGAGTGATAGACTTGCTTTAGAAGTAGGTGCAAATATCAGAGGATGCTTTTTAAATGTAAATATTAATGCTGATGGAAATAAAAAATCTATTTCCGGTCCTGGTGCAGGAAATTATTTTTCAGTAGGCAAAACATTCAAAGATATCGAAACTGTATTTGGAGCAAAGGCTCTTCAAGAAAAAAGTTGTTTTCTTGCTCATGGAACGGGAACTCCTTTAAATAGAATTACTGAATCTCATATTATTTCAACATTTGCACAAGAATTTGGAATCGAAAATTTACCAGTTACATCCGTAAAATCTAAATTAGGACATACCATAGGGACTGCTGGCATGGATCAAATTTGGTGCGGTTTAGGAGCCCTGGAAAGTCAAAAACTAACAGGAATTTGCACGATACCAAAACTTGCTGATGATGTTTTTAAGGATAATCTAGACTTTTTTCTGGAAAATAAAGAATTTAACTCTCAAAAAGATATCGCCTTCTTAAATTCAAAGGGCTTCGGAGGAAATAATGCAACTTCTGCTCTAATATCTTCAAAACTTACAGAAGAACTTCTTCAAAGAAGGTTCACAGATAAAGAACTGAAAGCATGGAAAAAGAAACGAGAAGCTACTTTAAAATTAAGAGAGAAAAATTTTGAGCTAGCAGTTAATAGCGACATTGAACCAATTTACGAATTTGACAAAGATGTCCTCAATCTTGCTGACTTGGAAATTTCCAAAAGAAATATCAAGACTAAAACTGGTTTTAACTATGCTTTAAATTCAGATTTAACAAAATCTGATTTTTAAGGTTAATCCTTTGAATCCCATTTGACCAAATAGGATTTTTCTTTGCTTGAAGCATAATAAGTTCTACTTAAAATCTCACCTATCACTCCCAAGCTTATAAACTGAACACCAACAACCGTAAAAATTGTTCCAGCAATTAGAAGAGGTCTATCGCCTATGTCCATAGAATAAACAAATTTAATAAAGATTAAATAACTAAGAATAGCAACACCTACAAAAGTCATCAACAAACCAAGAAAGCCAAAAAAATGACCTGGTCTACTGAAAAATCTCATAAAGAAATAAACAGAAATAAGATCTAAAAAAACTCTAAAAGTCCTAGAAATCCCATATTTTGATTCTCCCGCAATCCTTGGATGATGGTCAACTACTAATTGATCAATTTTTTTGGCAGAAACTTTTGTTGCCATCCATGCTGGAATAAATCTATGCATTTCACCGTAAAGCTTAACCTCTCGCAAAATTTTTGCATTGTAGGCTTTAAGACTACACCCATAATCATTGAGCTTTACACCAGTTATGGCTCCGATTAGCTTATTTGCTATGTAAGATGGTAGATTCCTAAATAAAAAATTATCTTTTCTGTCTTTTCTCCATCCAACAACTAGATCTAAATCTTCATAAATTAATTTATGAAGCAATTTTGGAATATCTTTTGGATCATTTTGAAGATCGCTATCAAGCGTCACAAAATATTCTCCTGAAGCATTGTCGAAACCAGCCTGTATTGCTGATGTTTGTCCAAAGTTTTTCGATAAAGATATAATTCTTAAATTTTTTTGTGATTTAGAGAGTTTTTGTAATAAATCAAATGAGCCATCATCACTACCATCATCTACTAATATTAATTCCCAAGTCCATAATTCTTGACTTAATACATTACTGACTTGTTTTATAAATGGTTCAAGATTCTCTTTTTCGTTAAATACAGGTGATATTATTGAAACGTCCACTTCTTTATTATCCTTTTGTAAATTTCATAAAATAATATGCCAAAAATTAATCCAAGGGCTGTGCCTATTATAACTTGGCTAAGAAAATGTTTTATCAGAAATACTCTTGAAAGGCCTACCAAAATTGATATTAAAATTAAAATAGAAGTTATTAACAGATTTCTCTCTATTAAAAAGAATAAGCTTGTAAATAAGAAAAAATTCAAAGCATGATTTGAAGGCATGCCTGTTTTCTTGTCTCCACAAAGACTTTCTAAAATGCCTTCACTAATAAGAAATTCTCCATTAACGCCGAAACAAGGCCTTTCCTCTGATAGTATTTCTTTTAACAAAGCTCCCAGAAAATCACCTATTAAAATAGCAAAAATGATGAAAACAAAAACCCAAAACTTTTTTTTTAAAAAAAAATAAATTGAGAATAAAAATAACAAGGTAAATGAAAATAATCTTGTAGATATAATTTGAAAAAATAATTCAAAAGATTTGTAATCACTTAGCCATAAAGTAAAGAGAATATCTGAATTCATTATAAATAATCAGAAATATCAAAAAATAATATACCGACCCATGATAGACCAATGAGCCCAAATGAAAAGTATTTAAAAAAAATTGATTTCTCAATAAACGCTTTAATAAAATTTATTTTGAAAATTGCAATGGCCATTAGCACTAAAGCTAAACTTCCAAGAACATCGGAGAACCAGTGAGCACCGATTATAACTCTACTTAATGCCACGGAGAGTGCTATTAAAATAAAAAAAGAAAAAATAATTTTGCTTTCTTTTGATTTTAAATCTTTGAAAGCAAATGATAACCAAATTAAAATAACGGACAAAACAGTCGCTGCATGTCCGCTTGGAAAACTTCCAGCTATGAAAATTGGTTCAAGAAAAATTATCTCATCAGCCAGTGTGCTTGCAGGTCTTTCAAAAGATAAAATATATTTCAAAAATTGAACATCTAAACCAATACAAAGAGCAGGCACAATCATAAGCTGAACAGGCACATAGTTGATCTTTAACTTTGCAGATAAAAGTGAAAGACAAGGAACCAAAAATGCTGTTGCAAAAAAACCGTTTCCTATCTCAGTTAAAAAGGAAAAGAAATTTGAATCAAAAAGAAATTGATTGAAAAAAATTACAATTTTTGATTCTAAATCTTGAAAAATTTTAAGTATAAGGCTTAAACAGAAAATTATTATTCCTGCAATAAATGTATGTAATTTACTCATCCGTAATTTTAATTAAAAGATAATTTCCTTGGGTATCAAGGATTTCATATTCATTTTCCAAAAATTTCAATTTATCTACTCTTGTAAGAATAATTGCATTTGGCTCTAATCCTCTGTAATAGTTAACATTTGCATAAAAGGAAAAGCTTGGTTTGTTAATTTTATAAGCTAGAATTTTTTCATTTGTATTTGCATATTTTTTTCCAAGTTCTCTTAAGTCTTTTTGTTGCAAATCAATAATCAAAGGGAGAATTTGAACTGAAAGAATTAGAAGAAAAAAAGAAGCAGAAATCTTTTTCAAAAAATTAACTTCAACACGTGAAATTATAAATAAAACTAGAAATAAAATTATTAAGCTAACTATTAATAAATATAAGTTTTCATTAAATATATCTTCAAAAACACTTAGTGAAATATCAAAATTATTTTGTGGTAGAAATGAACTAAGAGCGTATGGAATACACAGGATCATGAGCCATATCAATAATTGATATATGTTTTCTAAGATAGTTGGTGCTCTTTCCTGATCAATTAAAAAAATTTTTTGTAGAAAAAATACAATAGGGACCAAACCATAGATTAAATAATGTGGCAACTTTGTAGTAGAAAAGGAAAAAAAGATAAAAACAAAAGCTAACCAAGTGAAAAGAAACTTTTCTAAATTATCTTTGAAATTTAGTTTAAATAAAGACCTTACGAAATCAGGGAAAAAAGTAAGTGTCACGAATGGCAAAACTAAAAAGTAATAATAAAACATTCCATCATGACTTTCGAAAGCTGTTGTATACCTCCCAAAAGATTGACCAAGGAACATATAACTTAATGGCTCAAGACCGATTTTTAGATACACATAAGAAAGCCATGGCAATGTAATTGTTAAAAAAATAAGCCAAGGCTTGATGCTTAAAATTGCACCTAAAAATGTATTAAATTTTTTTGTAATTATTGAAAAAATTACAAATACAGCTCCACAAATGGCAATAATTGTTAAACCTTTGGTAAGAAAACCTAATCCAATCCAAACAGAACATCTTATTAATTCCTCTTTATTCTCATTTTCACAAAAACGGTAAATATTTATCATTGCTAAGGTTATAAAAAGGTTCAAAAAAGCATCAGCTGTTGCTACTGAACTCATAAGAAATATTCCAGGAAGTAATAGAAAGATATTTAAAACTGATGTTATTTTAAAATCATTATTAAAACTAAAAATAAATTTAGAAAAGACAAAGCCCCAGATAAAAGTTGCAACCATAGAAGGCAACCTCAATGAAAACTCAGATATACCAAATACAAAAATAGAAATGCATTGAAAAATATATGTCAAAATTGGTTTTTCTAATCTAAGTTCATCTCCAAGGTAAGGAATAAGAAATTGCTTTTCTCGGAGCATCTGTAAGGAGGTAGAACTAAAAGCCCCTTCATCAAGATCAGTTATGCCAAGAAATAGTAGTGGAATATATGCAGTAAATAATACCAGGTAAAAAAAGTTATTTTTTAAGCTCATTTTTTGACCTTCTACAACGCTCACTACAGTAAATCACATTTTCCCAGTCTCTGCTCCATTTTTTTCTCCAAGAAAAATCCTTTTTACAAATTGGACAAACTTTTGTGGGAAGATTTTCTTTCTTCAAATTAGTAGGAATTTTTGAACAAGCAAATAAGTCGCAGCGAAAGAATTGCCCATTAAAATCACCACACTTAGCAAATGAAAAATATTAAATAGAACTCTATTTTTAAGTTGATCTATGCTGGAAAGTAATAGGGAAATAAATAAATTAAGAAAAATAGTCACTATCATGATACACGCTAGTAATGTTTCATAATTCGAAAAGAATAGTTCGTAAGTTCCCAGTTTTAAAAAATAAAATATACCTAAATATAAGCCTAAAAATACTATTAAAAAAAGATTTAGTCTGAAAAAGAAAGATCTCAAAAAAAACTTCAATGTCTCTTTATCAAGTGTCTTCCTGGCTGATGGAGTTACTACAAATGGGGCAACCCATATCGAGCCAATAACTGTAGCGAGGATAAATTGTAAAGCTATATCAACAAACATAATTGCAATGGCGATCCGGAAGGGACTCGAACCCTCGACCTCCTGCGTGACAGGCAGGCATTCTAACCAGCTGAACTACCGGACCGCAAGTGTTAGATTTTGTTACAAATATAATTTTAATACAACTTTTTGAAGGTAAATAAAGTTGTATTTTAGTTTTAGAGCCTCTAAAATGTACGCGTTAGCGTAAATTTACTTAACGGGGGAAATTATGGATTATTTTCTAGCACAAGACGATTTTGTCGGGATATCCTTTTGGATTGCCACAGCTGTTATGGCTGCGGGAGCACTTTTCTTCTTTGTAGAAAGAAGTACAGTTAAAGCTTCATGGCAAACTTCCTTGACAGTCGCAGCGCTCGTGTGTTTTGTTGCCTTTTGGCACTACATGTACATGAGAGACGTTTGGGTAGCTACAGGAGAATCTCCAACAGTATATAGATATATTGACTGGTTGATCACTGTTCCTATGCAGATTGTCGAGTTTTATCTAATTCTTGCAGCAGTAGTTGCAGTAAGTCTTGGAGTATTTTGGAAATTATTTATTGCATCACTTGTAATGCTCATAGGTGGGTATTTGGGTGAAGCTGGATTAATAGACGCAACAGTAGGTTTTGTTGTGGGGATGTTAGGCTGGATATTTATTATTTACTACGTCTTTGCAGGTGAAGCGGCTCAAATTAAAGATGCTGCAGGAAACGAAAACCTTACCTTTGCATTTAATGGAATCAAGTGGATTGTAACTGTTGGGTGGGCTATCTATCCTTTAGGTTATTTCCTTGGTTATTTAGGTGGTGGTGTAGATGCTAACGCTCTAAACATTATCTATAACTTAGCTGACCTTGTTAACAAATTCCTATTTGGATTAGTTATCTGGTACGCAGCTATGAGAGATTCCGGAGTACAAAAAGGTTAAATTAACGTTAAACCTTTAAAGCCCGCGAAAGCGGGCTTTTTTTTAGAACCTATTTTTTCTATCTATAAGAAATACGGTATGAACAAGTGTTGTGGCCAACTTACCATCTTTATTAAGAAGTTCCCCTCTTACAGTCGCGATATTCTTGCCTTTTTTCATAAGGATTGCTCTAGCAGTGACCTCTCCTTTAAAAAGAGGCCTGTGATGGAGTGTATGCAGATCGGTCGAGCTAGGATATAAAGTCCCTCCTGACTCAAAAATTAACAGCAATGCTGTTACGTCGTCTAGCATTGATGTCATCATTCCGCCCTGGACTGATCCATCTGGATTTAAGCATAATTCATTAAATTCACCAGATAATTCTAAAAAACCCTCCTTGTGTTCTTTAAACTCAAAGTTAAACAGCTTACCAGTGCCTCCATTTTCTTTATGGAAATCCAAAAACTTATTTATATCTTTACTCATAAAAATGATTGGTGCGAGTTGTAGGATTCGAACCTACGACCCCCTGCTTGTAAGGCAGGTGCTCTAACCAACTGAGCTAAACTCGCAGAAAGCAATAGAATATAATAAATTCTTATGGAAGACTACACAGAAAATCTTAATTCAAACTCTAGAGATATTCTCAGCGTATCAGAAGTAAACCAAACAGCTGATGATTTTTTGAGAGACATTCCACCTCTTTGGGTCTCTGGTGAAATCTCAGGTTTTAAAGCCTATCCATCAGGACACTGGTACTTTTCGATTAAAGATTCTGAGGCCGTTTTAAGATGTGTGATGTTTAAAGGTGATAATAATAAAGTTCTAAATGAACCGAAAGAAGGTGATCAATTAATTCTCTTTGGGAAACTTTCTGTTTATAAGCGAACAGGAAGTTACCAAATGACAGTTAGACAAATGGAGCTGGCTGGATTTGGTGAATTGATGAGAAAATTCGAGCTTTTAAAAAATAAGCTTAATTCTGAAGGATTATTTGAAACGAAAAATAGTGAACAGCTTCCTGACATAAATAACAAAATCGCAATTATTACATCATCAAAAGGAGCAGCCATAAGAGATGTAATATCTACACTAAAAAGACGGTCTCCTCATACAGAAATCTTGATTGCTCCAACTATAGTCCAAGGCGAACAATCTCCTAATTCTATACTTCAGTCATTGAAATTAATTGAAACTCAGTATTCAAAAAATAATATTGATGCAGCAATCATATGTAGAGGAGGAGGATCGATTGAAGATCTCTGGGCTTTCAACAATGAAGAGGTATGCAGATATATAGCACAAATGAAGACACCTATAATAAGTGGAGTTGGTCATGAGACAGATTTTACTCTTACCGATTTTGTTTCAAACTATAGGGCAGCAACTCCCACAGCAGCTGCAGAAATAATATCAGAGGGTTCTAGTCGTATTCTGGAATATTTCGAAAATGCTAAATTAGTTCTTCACAGAAATATTATTACTAAAATTAAAGAAAAGACTCAGTCTCTTCATTTTCTTAAAAAACAACTAAGAACTCCAAAGCAGAAACTTAACGAACAGCAACTTAGACTTGATGAGCAACATGAAAGAATAGAGCTTGCTATTAAAAATTTTTTAAGCAAAAAAATTAATTTAATAGATATTAAATTTGCCGAGCTAAATAATGTATCTCCTAAATCAAGATTAGTAAAAATATCTAATTCTTTAAATGTTCTAAAGACAAATCTAAACCATCAACTACTCACTATAGTGAGTAGCTCAAATTCAAAACTTCAGTTAATTCAAGAAAAAATTCATGCTCTTGATCCTAAAGGAGTATTAAACAGAGGCTATTCAATTACTACTGATGAAAAAAACAGAGTAATTAAAGATGCAAAAAGATTAAAAAAAGGTGAAGAAATTCAAACTCTATTTTCTAAAGGTAAAGTGAAATCAAAAGTTAGCTAAGATCTTGAACAAGGCTCTCTAATGTCTCAAGCGTTTGGGGCGTCGTAATGGTCTTTAATATTGAATTGTTTTTGATTATTAGAATTGTTGGTACGCTGTTCGGTATATCAACACCCCAAATATCTCTTGGGTCAGTTTTTAAATTTAAAAATTGAATATTAAATTTTTTTATAAACCCCTCTACAACTTCGTCTTCAAGGACATCAAACTGATCAAAATGAAATCCGATTACTGTTACATTTTGGTTTTTGTCTAATTCGTTAAAATAAGGAAACTCCTTTATGCATGGGGCGCACCAATCTGCCCAGAAATTCAGAAAAATTAACTGATCATTAAGCATATATGAATGTTTTGGTTTGGAGTTAGTAAATTCTAAATCCGGCCTCTCACAAGAAGCTAGAAAAAATAAACTTAAGATTGCTAAAATTCTCATCTATAAAAATTTTCTAAAATGATACATTTATTTAATAAAAATGAAACTTTATTTCATTGATAAAAGTAATATATAAATAGATATGGCAAAAACTAAGAAAAAAAACGATATCGGAGCGTTTTCTAGGCTAGGAAATTTCCTAGGTAATATTTGGTATTTCATAAGAGTTGGAAGAGATTTCTTTTGGAAAGCAATACGCTTTACCCTAGCAACTTCAATCTTTTTATTTGTCGTTGCTGCGCTTCTTATAAGTATTTTAGATCCACTTTTTGATAATGAGACTAAGCCAAAAGCAGATGGAAAGGTTGTAGTTTTTAGTCCAGATGGAATAGTTGTTGATCAACAAATTCCCAAATCACAAGATCAATTCACTTCATTTTTGGGCGATGAAGAAGTCATTACATATGAATTTAAACATCTGGTTAATTTTTTTGAGAAGTTTAAAGAAGACGAAAAGGTTTCGGGTATGATTTTTGATCCATCAGGACTACAAATTAGCTCTGCTTATGCAATACCTTTGGCTAAAAAGATAAAAGAAGCTGCTCAGGCAGGCAAAGAAATAATAATTAGAGCTGAGTCACTATCAATTTATGGAGATACGGCTTATTTGCTTTCATCCGGTGCAAATGAAATAAGCGCTAGTAAATATTCTGCGTTTGCACTCGATGGCTTTACGTCTACAAGATTTTATCAAAAGGATTTTTTCGAAAAATTTCTTTTAACTCCGAGAGTTTTTACTGCAGGAGATTGGAAGACAGGGCCTGAAGACTGGACAAGATCAAATATGAGCCAGGAGCAAAAGGATAATTCATACTACATAGACAGATTTTGGAATGCATATAAAAATTTTGTTAAAGAAACAAGAGATGTAGATCTCCAATGGTATGCAGATGAGTCATATAAAGATTTAATAGCGGGAAATGTTTCTTTTGAAAATGCCAATCTTGAGTGGAATATCATTGATTATCAAGAGGAAGAGGATGATTTTAATGATAGAATGCTGGAAAAGTTTGGGGCTGCAGAAGATGACGAAGACGAGCTTAATGCAATTTACTATAGAGATTATTTGAAGACATTTGAAAAGGCAAAAAAATCTAAATCAAAAAATGTAATCAAGGTAATTACTGTTGAAGGTGCTATTACTACAGGGCCGGTACAGCTAGGTATTGCTGGCTCTGATGGGCTAGTAAAAATGTTAAAAGCTGCTCATGAAAATGAAAATACAAAAGCAATTGTGTTAAGAGTAAATTCACCAGGTGGCTCAGTTGTTGCATCTGAATATATAAGATGGGAAATTGAAAAAGCACAGAATAAGGGTATTCCAATTGTAGTTTCAATGGGAAGTTTGGCTGCTTCTGGTGGCTACTGGGTTTCATCGATGGCAGATAAAATCTTCGCAGAAGAAAATACTATTACAGGATCTATAGGTGTTTATGGACGTCTTTTATCCATGGAAAAGATTCTTGAGTGGGCAGGATTAAATTATGATTCAAATAAAACTACTGAATTTGGAGACTTCAATCCTGTGACAGAAGACTGGCCTGAAGAAATAATAGAAACTTTTCAAGCAAATATTGATGAAACATATATGAATTTCACAACACAAACTTCAAAAGATAGAGATATACCTCTAGAAAAGGTTTTAGAGATTGCTAGAGGAAGAGTGTGGTATGGAAAAGATGCAGTTGAAATAGGTCTTGTTGATGAAATAGGCACCCTTGAAGACGCTATTAATTTTACAGCAGAGGCTATATTAGAGATTGATGACTTTAAAGTGGACTATGTAAAGCCTGCAAAAAATAGCAACAGCTTAAATTTTGCAATCTCACTTACTGAAGCTATATCTGAATTTGTGAATGGAAAAGAGTTAAGTAAAGGTAAAATGAGAAAAGAAATTAATGTCCTTTGCAGAGAGTGTTCTCTTATTGATTAATCCTTTTCTTTAAAAAGCCCATTATTGTCCTTTTCGATGGTCTTTTCTTCTCAGAGTAAAGAAATTGCTCAATCTCAACAAACAAATCTTTAATAGAAGAAATATCTCTTCTTACGATCTTTGATATATCTTCAATAAGCTCTTTTGAAAAAAAAAGTTTCAATTTTATATTCATAAAATCAATAGCATCATCAACTTCATCATCAGAAATCTGTTCAATTGAAAAACAGCTCATCTGTTTAATCCTAGAAAGCAAATCAGGAAAAAAAATTAATTGAGTAATATGTAGTTGAGAAGAGATTAAAAGCTTTATCTTGCTGGTAAAAGCCTTATTTACAAGATTGAAAAGCTCTAATTCTATATCCTTGCTGGAGCAATGAATATTGTCTATACAAATAACTGAAAAAGAATCTATTTCATTAAAGACTTGTACATTATTGCTAAGGTTTTTAATATCGATATACAAACATTTTTGTTCGTTAAATTTCTTGTGATTAAGTACGCAGTTTAGCAAAAAAGTCTTTCCTAACCCTTTGTCTCCAGAAATAAAAAAATTATGTGCATCAGAATTATTAATAAATAAATCTAATTCATTTTTTAATATTTCATTTTTTTTTGAAAAATAAAAATTATCTAAGCTTGCATTAAGGTCTCTTTTAAAATTAAAAAAGTATTGATTGCTGGAGGTAATTTTATTCATTTAATTTTCTATATTTAAATATTCTTCTATCTTTTTTTTGTTAAATTTTAATTCAAGAAAATTTTTTTCATCGATTTGAATTACTTTAAATCCTATGAAATATTTTTCTGCATTAAATTCTATCTTCTTATTAGTCATGGAAACTTGATAATCATCTAATATCTTTTGACTTAACTCATATATTTTTTCCTCTAATCTGTATATTTCCTCATAATTAACAATATAGCTAATAACTAGATTGTCTTCTTCAGCCAAATTAACTGAACTTGAAAGTCCAAAAAAAAGTATAATTTTAGTGACTTTGAGAATTTTTGAATAATACATTACACAAACAGTTAACCATAAATGAATAAAGGCAAAATTAATTATAAATCATCAGGAGTAAACATTGATGAAGGGCAAAAATTTATTGAAGATATTAAATCTCTTACCAAAAAAAGGGATCTAAAAAATGCTCTAAGCAATATAGGTAGTTTTTCAGGCTATGTTAAACCGCCGAAAAAATACAAAGACCCAGTATTTGCACTAGCTTGTGATGGAGTAGGAACAAAAATAACCCTTGCACTTAAGCAAAAAAACCTTTCATCTATTGGAATAGATTTAGTAGCAATGTGTGTTAATGACTTAGTAGTTAGTGGTGCAACTCCATTAACTTTTCTTGATTACTATGGAGTATCAAAACTTAATAGAAATAAGGGAAAAGAAATTATAAAAGGAATTCTGAAGGGTTGTGATCAGGCTGGTTGCGAATTAATTGGTGGCGAAACTGCAGAAATGCCCAATCATTATACTAAAGATAATTTTGATTTAGTTGGGTTTGCGATGGGCATTAATGAGAGAAAAAATATTATAGATGGGTCAAAAATTAGAGAGAATAATGCAATACTTGCACTGCCCTCTTCTGGGTTTCACTCAAATGGATATTCTCTAATTAACAAAATAATAAATAGCAAAAAAACTGATAGAAAATTACAAAAAAAACTACTAACGCCAACAAAAATTTATGTTAAAGAAGTGCTTGAACTCACAAAAAAACTAAAAATCAATGGAATGGCACATATTACTGGAGGTGGGCTTGAAGAAAATCTTTCACGAATTAATTCTAGCTACACAATGATTATTGACAGAGATAAGTGCAAATTAAAGGGTATTTTTTTAGAAATTATGAAACTCGGCAATATCACAAGAAATGAAATGTACAAAGTCTTTAATTGTGGAATTGGATTTTGTTTAATTCTTGATAGAAAAGATGTTGAGAAGGCTAAGAAAATTAACTCAAAGTTATTTGAAATTGGATACGTTTCAAAGACAGAAAAAAAATTTATCTTCAAAAATTAATAAATGAATATTGTTGTCTTCTTTTCTGGTACGGGAACTAATCTTCAATCAATTCTTCAAAATGAGAAAAAATTAAACTACAAGGTAATATCAACTTTCACAAATAATCCTAATGCAAGTGGCATTGATATTTCAAAGAACTTTAATGTTGATTGTAAAATTTTGGACCATAAAAAATTTGATTCAAGAGAAGAGTTTGATGAGGAAATCAATTTTTATTTGCAAAAACTTAACCCTGATTATGTCATCTTGGCTGGATATATGAGAATTTTAAGTAATTTTCTGGTAGAAAATTGGAAACAAAAAATCATAAATATACACCCTTCCCTCCTGCCAAAATATCCTGGATTAAATACACATGAAAAAGCCTTGCTTGCAGGTGATAAACTTCACGGAACTACAATTCACTATGTAACTTCTGATCTTGATGCTGGACCAATTATCAGACAACAGAGTATTGAAATTGAACCAGATGATACTATTGAGTCTTTAACAGAGAAAATTAAAAAATTAGAAAATAAAATTTATCCAGAAACTATATCTAACCTTTAAAATGCGTTTATTTATCTTGTTCTTATCTTTTTCACTTATTTCTGATGAATTCAAGAGCTGGGATGCCAAGTTTAAATTTACACATTATTCTGCTGGTAATATAACTCTTAAAAGAAGTTTTAAATTTGATGACAATGAAATTACTTCTAGATTTGTTTTGAGGCCTCTTTTTATCTATGAGTATTCACAAAAATCCTCGCTAGTTCTTGAAAGTAATAAAGTTAAAACACTTTTTACAAGAGTGAAAAATAATGTTCCTGGTAGTAAAGAAAAAAGTTTCGAAGTCTCTTTTTTAGGTGATAGGATTGAGTCTCAGGAGCTTGGTTTTTCATTTTTAAAAGAAGAAAATGTGTTGGACCAGCTTGGAAGCGATCTCCAAATGCGACTTAATGTTAAAAATGGCGTTGATAACTTTTTCCTAAATGTAATTACAAATACAGAAGGAAAAATTATTGAGCGTGAATATAAGGTGATTGGAGAGAGGATTATTAATAAGAAATTTGGAAATATCAATTGCATAATAGTTAAGGCAACATCAAATGATGCGGGAGATATAACTTATTATATTTCTCCCGAGTATGATTTTATGATTATTGATAGTTTCATAGAGTTAAGAAATGGCAAAGTTAATAAACTATCTCTAGTAGACGAACCTAAGTTTTTGGAAGAGTGACACCCGTTTGTCCCTGATATTTACCCCCACGATCTTTATAACTAGTTTTACAAACTTGATCTGATTCAAAAAAAAGCATTTGAGCAACTCCCTCGTTAGCGTAAATTTTTGCAGGTAAATTAGTTGTGTTTGAAAACTCTAGAGTCACATGACCCTCCCATTCAGGCTCTAGTGGAGTTACATTTACAATAATTCCACATCTTGCATAGGTTGACTTTCCAAGACATAGAGTAAGTATCGATCTTGGTATCTTGAAATATTCAACTGTTCTAGCAAGTGCAAAAGAATTTGGTGGAATAATACATTCACTATCTTGTATATCGACAAAACTTTTTTCATCAAAATTTTTAGGATCAACTACTGACGAAAATGTATTTGTGAATATTTTAAATTCATTTGCACACCTTACATCGTAACCATAACTTGATACGCCATAGGAGATTACTTTTTTATTATCAACTTCTCTAATTTGCTCTTTTTCAAAAGGTTTAATAAGCTGATTTTTTTCTGCCTGTTCAATAATCCAATTATCAGATTTAATACTCATTCTTTGATTTCTCTTCTACCCTGAATAGCTCTGCCTAAAGTAGTATTATCAACATACTCCAATTCCCCTCCCATTGGAACTCCATAGGCTATTCTAGTGACTTTAACTTCTTCTTTTGTGATCTGATCTTTAATATAGAATGATGTTGCGTCCCCCTCCACTGTTGGACTAGTTGCAACTATTATTTCTTTAATATTTGAATTAGTAATTTGTTGGATTAATTTAGGAATGCCTAATTCTCCAGGGCCCAAGCCATCTATTGGAGAAAGTCTGCCCATCAAAACAAAATATTTACCCTTAAAGGTTCCAGAATTTTCTATTGCAAGTACATCTGAAGGATTTTCAACTATACATAGCATATTTTGATCTCTTTTTTCATCACTGCATATATTACAGATGCTTTGCTCAGTTAAATTTCTACATTGGTTGCAATTTCTTATTTGTTCGGTTGCTAACCTTAGTAGATCAGATAAATTTTTGGCTTTATCCCTATTTTTTTCAAGCAAATTAAATGCCATTCTTTGTGCAGATTTGATGCCGACGCCAGGCAAAATAGTTAAAGCATTTATTAATTCATTTAACAGATCAGAGTCATTCTTCATGGTCAATAATTATTAGTTTCTCTTTATTTAAAGTCTTGTCATAATTTTCTTGTAAATTTTTAATAAGAGAGCTGTTAATTATCTCTTTTTGAAAATCTTCAATTTGTTCTTTTCTTTTTTTCTTCCAGTTATTTGAGGGTGTATCAATTACCTTATCTATCTCCTCAATTTCTATATCAAGGTTACCAAAACCTGCATTTTCAAGGGATTTTTTTAATTCAGAAATATTATTTTCTTTTATTCTTTTTGCAAACATCTTTTCTCCAATAAAAATTACTTTGTTATCGGATGATCCTTTTATCTCGAGATTTGCAAAATGAGTTCTGGTAGGCCCAACAATATCAAGACTTTCAAAAGTTTCGAACCACAATTTAGGATCTAATTTTTTTTCTTCATTTGTTTGCTTTGATTCCTCTATTTCAATATTTTCCTCAGACTTTTCTGGTATTTTAGATTTAGTTTTCTTGGAATGTTCTATTGATTGGTCTTCAGACTTTTTTTTTGAATCGTCTTTAATTTCTTCGGTAGAGTTTTTTCTGCTATCTCTGAATGATAAACATTTCAAAACACTTATTTCAAATGCTTCTCTTGCTCTTCCAGAAATTTGTGACTCATTAAATCCAGAATTGAAAAATTGATGATATAAATGAGCATCCTGAGGATCATTTCCTTTTAACATCTCTTGAATTATTTGTTTATGTAATTCAGCTAAAACTCTCTCAAAAAGAATTTGATAGTTTGTATCGAGGTCATAAAAACGTTTTAGTTCGTTGATAATGTTCTCGACATTATTTTCTGAAATATCACTTAATAATTTATCTACAGATGATTTATCTATTAGGCCATGAAATTTTGACATCTCTGCCTCAGTTATATTGTTATTGCATTGAAAAGCAGCCTGATCTGCAAGAGTAATTGAGTCTCTAATTGATCCTCCAGCTAATTCAACCAATAAATCTATTGCACCATCATCAAATGAAATATTTTCTTTTTTAAAAATATTTTTTATGTTCTCTGCAATAGAATTATCCGAAACAATCTTTAAGTTAAATTGTAAGCATCTCGATATAATTGTTTTAGGTATTTTATCTGACTCTGTAGTTGCCATTAAAAATACAACATGTTCAGGGGGTTCCTCTAAAGTCTTCAGCATAGCATTCCATGCATTTTTAGAGAGCATATGAACCTCATCTATAAGATAGATTTTGTATTTCCCATTTGAAGGACTGAATTGAACGCTGTCTAGCAGCTCTCTCATTTCCTCAACTTTGCTATTTGATGCTGCGTCAATTTCTATTAAATCTAAATGTGAGTTATTTTGTATATCTATGCAGCTAGGGCAGTTATTGCAAACATCGCCGTTATCTAAATCATATTGATGGCAGTTTAGTGCTTTTGCAAATAGTCTAGCAAGCGATGTTTTACCAATTCCTCTTGTACCAGAAAAAATATAACCGTTATGAATTTTTTGATTTTTAATAATATTTCTTAAAGCAACCACTGCATGATCTTGTCCTATTACTTCTGAAAAAGATTTTGGTCTATATTTTGTTGCTAAAGTCATATATCAAGATTTGTTGAACCTTTTATTATTTCATAAGTGAAACCTCGGTAGGACAAAAATCTCAAAATCTTTTGCTTATCTTCGTAATTAAGTTTTTTGTTACCCATTTTTTTTTCTGCAACATTTTTACAAATAGCATGCCAATCAATATTGAGCGAATATAAATCGTAATCATTATTTGAGATTGAATTTTTCTGGAGAAGTTGTTCTATGTAATTTGGGCCATAACCTGCTTCACTTTTGGATTTTATAAGAGATTCAGCAAATCGCTTATCTGATAACAAATTTTTATCAATGAGTTTATTTATAAGCTCTTGAATTTGTTCTTCGTTATCCTGAAACTTTTGAATTTTGCTTTTTAATTGTGAAATGGAGTGCTCCCTTCTTGATAGGATATCTAGCGCTTTATTCCAAAGATTTACTTCTGGCAATTCTTATTCAAGTGGAACTACTCTCGTTCTGCCGGCAGACCTGATAATTCTAACTTCATCTCCTTTACGGAAATTATAGTTTAGGTCTTCTGATATTTCTTGCACAACTGAAATTTCTTTTCCATTATTTTCAAGAAGAATTATTAACTCTAGCCCCTTCTTTCTTGATAGAGACTCTCCTACTTCACTTCCAACAACTGAACCAACCAGCCCTCCAACTAATCCACCAATTAACTCCGATGTATCTCCATCACCGTCAGCTGATCTTTTTGCAGCTGATCCTGTTACGATTGCACCAATTACAGAACCCGATGCAGTTCCAACATCCCTATCCCCCTCTATAATTACCTCTTTGACTGATACAACAGTGCCTGAGAGGACTATTTGAGATTTTCCTGCTGCATCTCTAGGCACAACGTTTGGCTTGAATCCACCAGTAGCACAGCTAGTTAGAAAGACTAAAGAAAAGGTTAAAAATATTTTAAGTTTATTGCTCATATTTACTTTGATTAATCATAAGAGGAAAAGTTCCCTCATGTAATTTAAATAAGTCCTCAACTTTACAATTCAATATTGTAGCAATCTTTAATGATAATACTGTAGAGGGAATATAAATTCCATTCTCAATTGCATTGATACTTTTACGTGATACCTGTACAGCCTCTGCTAAAACAGCCTGAGTTATACCAGCCTCTTTTCTTTTAAGCGTTAGCAGGATTTCTAAATCTTTATGATTTTTACCCATGTATATTTTCCTTGTTAAATAATAATGTAACTTATACTACTCATTATTTCAATAAAAATCAATATTTTGAGAAGTATAGGTTACATTTATAAAAAAAAAGCTTGATTTTTTAAAACTTATCTATAAATTAAATGATGTTGGTGCTCGGGTGAGGCCAGCAATTAATTAACTAGTCGCTTATAAGGAGGACATTATGTTAATAAATTTTACTGATCCAATGTTTTCAAACCGAGTTTTAGGTTTTGAAACACTCGTAGATAGACTCGAAAGAATTTCTAATGAGTCTCAATCTGGTTACCCACCTTACAATATTTTTAAGGATGGGCTTAAGTTTAAGATAGAAATTGCTCTAGCAGGCATCGATAAAAAAGATGTTGATATTGAGCTGTGTGATGGAGTGCTGACAATTAAGCATGATGGTCCTAAGGAGGACGATTCTGCTGAAGAAGCATTGCACAAAGGCATAGCCAAAAGAGCATTCAAGCTAAAATTTACTTTAGCAGAAGATCTTGAAGTTTTAGGTGCTGCAATAAAAAATGGTTTACTTACTGTTAACCTTGAAAGAGTAGTACCTGACCATAAAAAACCTCGTGTAATTGAGGTAAAATAACTACGGGGCGGGAGACCGCCCTATACTTTATGAAATCTATAACGAAATTATTTTTATATCTTCTAGTTATATTAGGTATAAGTGTTCAAAGCAGTGTTCAAAATGAATACTCTTCATTTTCTGTTATAGGTAAAAACAATTTAATAAATCAACCTGGATCAATCGAGCTGGGTTTTAAATTCGCTTTAAAAGATGGTTGGCATACGTATTGGTTAAATGCCGGTGATTCTGGAGGACCTGCTGTATTTGAATATAAAAATAATTCTAATTTAGTTATTTCTGACATAACCTGGCCTGGACCTCAAAAGATTCCATACCCTCCTCTCATGACATATGGATTTAAAAATGATTTGGTTATTCCTTTTAAGCTAACTCTAAATAACTTAGAAGATTCTCAAATAGAAATAAAAACAAAATTTTTAGTTTGTGATGATATTTGCATACCACAAAATGATTCTTTCTCTTTAGAGTTAAAAAATGGGATTTTAAATATTAAAGAAGCCCCAAATGAGCTTTTGAGATGGAAATCTATTGTTCCCACAAGAGGACCTCCGGTAAAGATAGTTTTTCCGAGCCAGAGTGGCGTCCTGGAGATAATTTCAGATCAAATCGATGAAAGCTCATATTTTTATCCATACATAGATGGTGTAATCGATTATTCAGTTGCACAAAAAATTTCAATTAAAAATCAAACACAAGAAAACTCACTAGCTCTTTCCATGTTGGATACTTTTGATGGACAAATTTCTGGAGTTATATCCTCAAAAAATGGGTTTAGCGAAATTAATGAAACAATTAAAATTACACCATCTGTTTTAGAAAGTTCTTTAGCCGAGATAAGTTTAATGACAGCTTTATTTTTCGCTTTTATTGGAGGTTTGATACTTAACCTAATGCCATGCGTTCTGCCAGTAATTGCTTTAAAGGCCTTTTCTCTCATTAAGAATTCACAAAATTCTAATAGCTCAATTACTTTAAATGCTTCTCTTTACGTATTCGGTGTTTTAGCAACTTTTTTAGGTATTGCAGGAATTTTGATTGCATTGAAGGGAGCAGGTGAAAATATTGGTTGGGGCTATCAGTTACAATCTCCAATAATCGTTGGTTTTCTAAGTACTTTAATGTTTGTAATTGGGCTTATCCTTTTTACAGATATCAATTTTGGCAACAGCTTAACAAAACTAGAAAATTTTAATAATACTTCTAGTGCATCGGGCTCATTTTTGACTGGAGTTTTATCAGTTTTAGTTGCTTCACCATGTACTGCCCCATTTATGGGTGCAGCGCTAGGATATGCATTAGTGCAATCTAATACTTTTTCAATGCTAATTTTTCTATTCCTTGGACTTGGATTTGCATTACCATATTTTCTAATTGCAATTTTCCCAAGACTTGTTGAATTCTTACCAAAACCTGGAGAGTGGATGAAACATTTAAAACAATTTTTTTCATTCTTAATGTTTGGAACAGCAATCTGGTTATTTTGGGTATTATCAAACCAAGTGGAGACAAACTCACTTCTTACAATACTAATAGTTTGGCTAGTCATTTCTTTTTTCATATGGTTTTTACCTCTCAAAATTTCAAAACCAATTAAATACTTAAGTTCTTTAGTAATTTTATTCTCAACTATAATTTTTCTTGACTGGGGTTTTAAGCAGAAAGGTGTAGAAACCTTGGTTAATGAAAACTCTTGGACTAAAGAAAGAGAAATTTCCCTTAGAAATCAAGGTTCAGCATATTTCATTAACTTTACTGCAGCTTGGTGTATTACTTGTCAGGTAAATGAGAGAGTTGCATTGACAGAGAGAACATTAAAAGAATTTGATAAAAGAAATATAAAATATTTCAAGGCTGACTGGACAAATAGAAGTGATGAAATTTTCCAAGAATTAAAAAAATATCGTAGATCTGGTGTTCCTGTGTATGTATTTTGGAATAAAAATCTAGAACAGCCTATAATTTTAAATGAAGTTTTAACAGAAAAATATGTAATGGAGGTTACAAAATGAAAGCTAAAATTATTCTTATTATTTTCTTTGCAATGAATATTTTTTCTCTTGCAAAAGTTGGAGAAACTGCACCTAACTTTTCACTAATTAATCAAGACAATAAAAAAATCAGCCTTGAGGAGTTTCGTGGCAAAAAAGTAGTCCTAGAGTGGACTAATCATGAATGTCCCTTTGTTAAAAGGCACTATGAGACTGGCAACATGCAAAAACTTCAAAAAGAATTAGTTGAAGACAATGTAATTTGGCTTTCTATTGTTTCTTCTGCAAAAGGCAAACAAGGATATATAGATCAAGACCAAGCTAAGGAACTTACCCTAACAAGAGATGCATCCCCTAATCATGTTCTTCTTGACGAGGATGGTTCTGTAGGTAAAAAGTTTGTAGCTAAAACTACACCTCATATGTATGTAATCGATGAAGATGGCATGCTTAAATATCAGGGTGCAATAGATAACCTTGGGACAATGGGTGCTCTTTTTAGCACGGATCTATCGAAGGGAGTAAATTTTGTTAGAGAAGCAATTCAAAATCTTAACGCAGGATTAGAAATTGAAAGTAGCAGCACAAGGCCTTATGGGTGTTCTATAAAATACTAAAAAATATAGTCAGCCCAAGATTTGTCAGGAAAATCTGACCTATTTAACTTATGTCCATTTAATAGATGAGCAAATGATGGTTTTTTTGGCTCTATTATTGGCTTAAGAGTTTTGGAACCTTTTTTTGTATTGCATGATTTGCAACATGTAACAATATTCTGCCATTCTGTCTGTCCCCCCTTAGATCTTGGTATTACATGGTCTAATGTAAGCTGATTTACATCAAAAATATCTAAACAATACTGGCATTTATACATGTCTCTGAGATAGACATTTGACCTGGAGAACTTTACGTAATTTTGAAATTTATGGAATCTCTTCAACATAATTATGCTTGGAACTTCTACCGTAACTGATGGTGAACGCACAACCCAATCTTCATGATTTTTTACAATAACTATGTTTCTTGTAAAGATTAGTTTGATAGCAGTTTTCCAATCTAAAGTTGATAAAGGAAAATAGCTCACAGGCTTACCATTTCCATTTAAAAGAAGACAATCTTTTGGCATAGTTCTTAAAATAATTTAATAATTCATCATAAATTATATTTTGCTTGTATCAACATAAGCTGTATGATTATTCTGTATAAATTTTTTGCTTATGATTGAACCATTTATACTTTTTGGGGAACAACACATTGAGACTCTTGCTTATACCTTCGGTATAATTGTTTTGATTTGTTTAATAAGTAATTTCATCAGCACTTCCCTTCAAAATATTGTCACAAAAATTATAGGTTTCTCTCTTTTAGGCTTTGAAATTATTAGGCCATTTTTATACATTTTTGTTTTTGAAAAACCTTGGGAGACTTACCTTCCGTTACATATGTGTGCGTTTAGTGCATTTCTTATAGGTATTTTCTTGTTAAGCAAAAGCAGAAATCAAATGTTCTTCGAGCTCCCTTACTACTGGGGTGTAGGAGGTGCAACTATGGCGCTTGCGACACCAGATCTTACACTTGGGTGGCCCGATGTTGAATACTTTTTCTTCTTCTATGGCCATGGCCAAATTTTATTGGGAGTGTTTTTTGCATTAACTGTTTTAAAATACCGTCCACATCTGCAAAATTTTTGGAGAATGGCAGTTATAACTATTCTTCTTCTAATACCAATTTACGCAGTGAATATTTTAATTGGAGGAGATGCAAATTATTGGTATTTAATGGATAAACCTGCCGGAGACTCTCTAGCAGTTTTTATGCCTGAAGCTCCTTATCATATGTTGGGCATTGCACCCTTAGCACTAATTGTCTTTTTCATCACATACATACCTTTCTTGTTGTGGGACAAATTTAAAAAAGCATGACAAAATTCGATTACATAATTGTTGGCGGCGGTTCAGCAGGTTGTGTCTTAGCCAATAGATTAACGGAAGACAAAGCAACTAATGTTTGTCTGATTGAAACTGGCCCGAAAGATAAAAATCCTTTAATTCATATACCTGCAATGTATGCATTTTTAAGAGGAGCTAACCTAATTTATGAGTACGATACAGTTCCACAGAAAAATTTTAGTGATGTTACATTAGCTGAGGGGCCTGCAAAAATTTCAGACACATTTGGAAGGACTTACTCAGTTCCTCAAAGTTATGAAGAAAAGAGAAAAGGGTACCAACCTAGAGGTAAAGTTCTAGGTGGCTCAAGCTCGGTTAATGGCATGCTTTATGTTAGAGGGCACAAATGGGACTACGATCATTGGGCTGAACTAGGTAATGAAGGATGGTCTTTTAAAGATGTGCTTCCATATTTTAAGAAATCTGAAAATAACGAAGTTTTTTCAGATGATTTACATGGCAAAGGCGGACCCTTGAATGTTGCTGCTCAAAGACATGACAACCCATTCACAAGGTTTTTTGTTGAAGCAGGTTCAAAAGTTCATAAATTTAATAACGACTTCAATGGTGATGATCAAGAAGGTGTTGGAATATATCAAGTAACCCAAAAAAATGGTCTTAGGTGCAGTAGTGCTGTAGCCTATCTCAACCCAATAAAAGATAGAGAAAACTTGACTATATTCACAGACACTACTGTAGAAAAGATTGAATTTGAAAAATTAAGAGCAAAATCAGTTAAATGTATAAGTAAGGACAAATATTTCTCTTTAGAAGCAAACAAAGAGATTATTTTATGTGGTGGTGCCTATGGTTCCCCTACCCTTTTAATGAGATCTGGAATAGGTGACAAAGATTTTTTAGCGTCAAGACATATTGAGTGTCTTGTAGATTTAAAAGGAGTTGGTGAAAACCTTCAAGATCATCTTGACTATATTACAACGCATCGAGTTGATGACTGGGAGCTTTTAGGTAGTTTCTTCAAATCATTAAAGTTTACTTTTAGAGCACCTATAGAATTTATGAAATTAATTTTTCAGAGGAAAGGGATGTTTACTTCGCCTTTAGCTGAAGGAGGTGCTTTTATAAAATCATCAAAAGATAAGGAAATTCCAGACATTCAGTTACATTTTGTAGTAGCTATGGTTGAAGATCATGGACGTCAAGACCTATGGGGGAATGGCTTTAGCTGTCATATGTGTCTTTTAAGGCCTGAATCAAGAGGAACTGTGAAAATTGCAAGCAAAGACCCATTTGAAGATCCTTTAATTGATCCCAATTATCTTTCGGTTCAATCCGATATTGACACAATGGTAGATGGATATAAAAGAATGATGGAAATTATGAATACTGAGCCGTTAAGTAATTATAAAAATATTAGAAATCCTATAGACATTAATAATGATCAAGCTATAGTCAATGCTCTTAGAGAAAGGTCAGATACAATATATCACCCTGTAGGTACGTGTAAGATGGGCAATGATGAAATGGCTGTAGTGGATAGTGAGCTCAAAGTAAAAGGCGTTAAAAATCTAAGGGTTGTTGATGCTTCTATTATGCCGACGCTAGTGGGTGGAAATACAAATGCACCTTCAATGATGATTGGTGAAAAAGCAGCTGATATGATAAGAAACTTAAAATGACTGCACAGGCATTGAATTTACTAGACACATCTCACATCCTCACATTTATTTTTTGCATTTTTGTTATAGTTTTTTTACCAAGACTCTTCATAGGTTCAAGCGAGAAGACAATCAAGATTTTACGCTATACACTTGCTTTTCTTATGATTTCTCATGAGATTTTCGATCCATTTTTTAAAGTTGAAGTTAGAAATTACGCAATGGTAGATGCGCTTCCACTCCATATGTGTGCTTTTTCAACTTGGTGTATATCTATTTATCTTTTAGGTGGCCCTAGAATATTTTTCTTGTTTGCATATTTTTGGGGAATAGTTGGTGCAGGAATGTCTTTATTAACTCCTGATACTGCGCTTGGCTTCCCATCTCTTGAATATCTAAATCACATGTATGGACATTTGCTTATAATTTTGGGAGTATCCGTAGCAATGGTCTTAATGGATCAAAGACCATATTTTAAAGACTTTCTCAAAATAATTACTTACACAACTTTTGTTTTCTTGCCATTGATGTATGTACTAAATTTTGCTCTAGAAACTAATTATTGGTACATTTTAGAAAAACCTAGTGGAGACAATATTACAAGCTTTATGCCGGATGCTCCTTATCATATCTTTGCACTTATACCTGCTGCATGGTTTTTCACTTATTTGGTGTATGTCCCTTATCATTTAAAGGATGGGAGAGCAAATTAGCATTTTAGAGGTTCACTTTCATTCAGTAACTTCTACTAACGAAATTTGTTTAGAAAGATTAGAAGAAAAAAAACATTCTTCAGTGCTTATTTCCAGCAATTCACAAACAAATGGAAGAGGAAGAAATCAAAACAAGTGGCATAGTAAAGAAGGTAATATTTATTTTTCATTTGGTTTCATAAAAGATGCTCTTTCAGAGAATTTACCCATTAAAACAGCAGTAATAGTAAGCGATGCAATACAAGATTTCTTTGATATTGATATTCAACTTAAGTGGCCTAATGATTTGGTGTACAAAAATAAAAAAATTGGTGGAATTTTAGTTGAGTCAGTTAATAGCGATGGTAAATTTTTTGTCGTAATTGGGGTAGGAATAAATCTAAAACTGGATGCACTAGAAGCTCACTGGGGAGATCTAAATCTGAAAGTAAATGAAGGGGAAAGATTAAAATTTATTAAATTTGTTTTTAAAAAGTTATCAAAAATTAATGAGGATAATTTTCTAAGCGACTGGAAAGAAAGGTGGGAGAAAAAATGCTTCCATATGAATCAAGAAATACTAATCTTGCCAGATGAAAAAAAAGCTGTTTTTTTATGCATCGACACTTCGGGAAGAATGATTGTTCACTTAGATGGTGAAAAGAGAGCTTTCAGTAGCTCAGAAGTTAAAATAAGAAATGCTTATTAGTTAACAAGCATTTCTCACATTAATTAATTCCAATTTGAAAAAATAAATTCTTCATAGAAGCTATTTTGCCCACTGCATTTGGCAATCTTGTCAAATCTCTTTGAGTTTTCAGGGTACTTTGAAGAAAAATCTACGTATTTCTGTGCCATTGTCGCTCTGGATTCGAATGAGTCCCAGTGAAATACCTGAATAAAATCAAATTCAAATTCATCTTCCCATCCAAGATATGGAAATAGATAATGATGCTTCCACCCTTTAAAACCATATTCAATAAGTTCAGATTCATTAAGTTTGGCAGCAGAAAATAGTTTTTCACTGTTGCCAGAGGCTGTAAATTTACATGCAGCAAACTGAACAGGTTTTTTCTCATCTTTCTTTTCAGATGAGATTTCACTTTTGCCAACTAAAAAATTATATACGGCTCGCCACTTTTTGCAGTCTGCTACTTCAGGTGGTTTTTCGTAGTCATTTAAGTACGATCCCCACTCTTCATACATGGACTGCCCATCTGGCCAACTTCCCCACAGAACATAATCGTATTGAAATTCTCCTGCATGCATTGGAGCCAAAAATGATTGTTCGTACTGCGAACCTACACTTTCTACAAACTCACCATATTTGCTTGCAATATTTTTTGCATCATCAATAGAATTTTCATCCTTTAAATTACACCAGGCAAATTCAGAACGATATTGTTCCTCCTGTGAAAAAGAAAAAAATGAAATAATTAAAAGTACTAAAATTCTCATAAACACTCCTACTACAAACTTATCATAAATTTCTTAAAATAATTTTTTTTACTTCAAATAGTATAATTAAACAGTGATTAAAATTTATGCCACAGAAAATTCAAGATCAGTAAGGCCAATTTGGACGGCAGAAGAGCTTGATATTGATTATGAACTTGAAATAATGCCATTCCCTCCAAGGGTTTTTAAGAAAGAGTATCTTGATGTGAATATGCTAGGCACTGTTCCCTATCTGATTGATGGAGATATAAAAATGACTGAATCTGTTGCAATGTGCCAATATCTAGTTGAAAAATTTGGCCCCTCAGATTTACAAGTAAAGCCTAATGAAGCTGACTATCCAAATTATTTAAATTGGCTTTTTCATGCCGATGCGACACTTACTTTTCCACAAACTGTAGTCCTAAGATATAAATTTCAAGAACCTGGTGTTGCTGATGGTGCAGTTGAAGGTTACAGCAGATGGTTTGTTTCACGCTTAAAACTTCTTGAAAGTAGTTTAGCTGATAGAGAGTTTCTTTGCTCAAATCGATTCACCATCGCTGATATATGTGTGAGTTACGCAATAAATTTAGCAGAAGCTCTTGGCATTGAACAAGCAATGAAACCAAATATAACAAGATGGACAGAAAACTTATTTAAAAGAAAGGCATTTCTAAAGGCCAAATCTTTAAAATATGAAGAATAATGAAAATAATCTCTAGATTCTTATTTGTTTTACTTGCTCAAGTAATTTTTCCTGACGAGAGACCTAACATCTTGGTAATTATGGCAGACGATATGAGCCTAAGAATTAATGCTCTAGGCGATAAAGCTGCAATTACTCCAAATTTAGATGAGCTAGTAAAAAATGGCACCTCTTATATGAATGCTTTTACTACTGCCGGAGTATGCGCCTGTAGCAGATCAGCTTTATTGACAGGTAAAAATCAAATATCTATTGGTTCGATGCATATGAGGACTAGTTCGGGAGGAAGCGTTCCTTATCTAGCCGTTCCAGAAGCACACATTAAGGCATTTCCGGAAATTTTGAGGAAACAAGGGTATTTCACTTTTACCAATGACAAGCTTGATTACCAATTTAGTGGAATTTTTCCAGGGAGTGGGCCTTTTACAATTTGGAATTCAGAAAAAGATAAATTTGGTTGGAGGAATAGAAAAAATTCTGAGCCTTTTTTTGGAATGATCAATTTAATAATTACACATGAAAGTGGGATCTTTAGAGGAAAAATGAATTCTGTTGATACTCAGGCAATTAAGCTAATGCAGCAAACAAGACAGATGCTATATAAGGCACCAGTAAAACCTGAAAATGTAGTAGTACCTCCTTTTTTACCTGACACTTCTGAAGTAAGGAAGGATATTGCAAGAGCCTATAACAACATTTATATACTTGATATTGAAGTAAAAGAAATAATTGATCAGCTTAAAAAGGATAATATTCTTGATGACACTATAATTATTTTTACCTCTGATCATGGCGATGGCTTACCGAGATATAAAAGAGAATTATTTGATACTGGGATTAATGTTCCATTCATAATCCTTGTTCCACAAAAATTTTCTTCATGGCAAAAACCAGGTGAAAAAATTTATGACATTGTATCTTTTTTAGATATTGCACCAACAGTTCTTGACCTTGCCGGCGTTTCAATTCCAAGTTATATGGATGGTAAATCAATTTTTGGAAATGAAAAAAATGAATATATTTTCGCAGCAAGAGATCGACTAGATAGTTTTAAAGGCAAAACACGAGCAGTCCGTAATAAAGATTATAAATTTATTAAAAACTATTCTTTGGGGATAGTAGGTGCACAAAAGCTGTCATTTAGAGAAAACCTCATGTCGATGAAAGAGTTAAGAAAAATGTATGAAAACAATGAACTTAATGAAATTCAAAAAATATGGCTAGAATTAATTCCTGAATTGCAGTTATATGATTTAAATAAGGATCCTTTTGAGATTAATAACCTAGCCTATGACCCCAATTACAAAGAAAAAGTTTTGTTATTAGAAAACGTTCTGGAGCAGTGGATAGAGAAAAATAATTTTCATGGGCATTTAGAGGAAGAAGATTTGATAGAAGTTTTCTGGCCTGCAAATACCCAACCTCAAACCAAAGAGCCACTATACTCTCTTGAGAATGGCTTATTACATCTAAAGAATAGTGATGTAAGTAAAGATGCATCAATTGGATTTTCCTATGATGGAAAAAATTGGGAAGTTTACTCTCAACCAATTGAAGTAAAGAAAAACAAAAAAATTTACTTTAAAGCTGTTAGATATGGATGGAAAGAGAGTGAAATAAAAATTGTCAAATTATAAAAAATAAGTACAATTTTATTAATACTTAAACAAATTATGGGGGTAATTATGTTGAAAGTAAGAAATTTATTCTTTATTGCTTTTCTACTGAATTCTTTTATTTTTGCACAAGACAATAATGAAGGGGTAGAAGAAGTAATCGTAACTGCACAGAAAAAAGAGGAACGATATGTTGATGTTCCTGTTTCTGTGACAACTGTATCAGGTGAAGCTTTAGAAATTGCTAGAGCTGGATATGTGCAAGAAATTGTTCAAGCATCGCCATCCGTGACATATAACAGAACAGCTGGTATGAGAGGTGACGGAATTTACATTAGAGGTATAGGTACTTCATTATTTCAATCAGGAGTTGAACCGACTGTTTCAGCTGTGCTTGATGGAGTAGTTCTTGGAAGAACATACAACTTCTTAACAAACCTTGTTGATATCGAAAGAATTGAGATTCTTCGAGGACCGCAGGGAACTCTTTTTGGAAAAAATGCATCGGGTGGTGTAATTAATATTGTTACTAAGGACCCTACTGATGTTGCTTCAACCGATATATATGTTCAATTAGGTAGCAATAATGAAAGAAACTTCACTGCTGCTTTCAATGGTCCTGTTTTTGGAAATGCTGCTGGAAGATTTACAGTTTTCAATAAGTTTCGTGATGGCTTTATAACTAATGAATATCACAAACTTGATAGCTCTGTAGAGGAGTTGATGAATGGTAATGATTCTGAAGGGTTCAGAGGCAAATTGCTATGGAATTTCGATGATGGGACAGAAGTTTTACTGACTGCTGACTATGAAAATCAATTTAGAACTGGTATCGCTTCAACACTTAGATCAATGCCCGCGCCTGGCTTTATTGATGGAGATCCAGTTGCGACAAACGCTGCTTGTGGGGTTGTACCTTCTGAAGAGGAAAATTTTTCAACATGTATGAATAATCCAACATTTAACGAAATGGAACACTCTGGTATTTCTCTTACAGTTACAAGAGATTTAGACAATCATGTTTTTAAATCTATTACTTCTTCAAGAAACTCAAGCATTGCTACAGAACAAGATGTAGATAATCACTGGGATGCAGCTTGGACAGTAGGTATTCAAAGAAATGGTGGTATCACCGATACACAACAGTTTACTCAGGAATTCCAACTTACAAATCTTGAATCAGTGAATGGTTTAGATTACACCTTAGGATTCTTCTATTTCACACAAGATCTGTTTAGAAACTTTAATAGAAGAGTGACTTGGCCTGCTATTGGATTTGATGGTACGGGTTTCTTTAACACTACTGTAGACTCAACAAACTGGGCTTTGTATGGCGATACTTCATATGAATTATCTGAGAATTTAAGCTTGATTGCCGGTTTAAGATATACAAATGATGAACTAAGCTACGATTATGATAGACCAACAGGTCCAATCATAATTCCAAATATCCCTTCTTTTAAAGGTTCTGACTCTGGAGAAGAGAGCAATGTTTCAGGCAGATTAGGTCTTAAATACAATACTGATGTTGATACTATGTATTTTGCTACATATTCTACAGGTTATAAATCTCCTGGTTGGGACATAATTTTTGAAATGACTCCGGCTGTTGCTGCCAGAGGCTCAGTTGAGCCAGAGACTTCAACAAACTTTGAGGTCGGTATGAAAACAAAAGTACTTAATGACAGTATGATTTTAGCTGTTACTTACTTTGATTCTACATTTGATGATTATCAACAACAGAGCTTCATTGAAGATTTACTACAATTTAGGCTAGCTAACGTTGGAGAAATATCAACAAGCGGTCTAGAGGTAGACCTTTTTGGAAGTCCTGCTGAAAACCTTACTGTTAACGCAGGTTTAGCTTTAGTAGATGCAGTTGTTGATTCATGGAATGGTGCGCAATGCTATGCTGGCCAAACAGAAGCACTAGGTTGTGTAGGTGGTTCACAAGATCTTGCAGGTGGTGAAGTTCCGCTTTCTCCAGATTTCAAAATGTCAGTTGGGTTTAGATATGATGTTCCAATGGTAGCAAATAATATGTTCATTACTGGTTCTTACAGATATCAAGATGAATTCCAAAGTAGCTGGAATCAATACCCAAATAGTATTGTTGAAAGTTTTGGACTACTTAATGCATCTGTAGGTTATGAAATGATGAATAACTTATCAATAGAGGTATTTGCAAGGAATGTAATGGATGAATTCTATGTAAATAACTACACATCAGGTGGACTTCTAGGTGATCAAATGTATTTAAATCATGATCATCAACGACTATGGGGTGTAAACCTCAAGTACACCATAGGTGGAGAATAATTTAAGTTATCGCGATGAATAAAATAGGTAAATATACCCTCTATCTGTTAGTTGTCGCAGCATTCTTGTGGGCTTTAAACATTTATTTAAAGCCCATAAGCCATGCTAAAGTCTTACTTAATTCAAGTGGTGAAGTGGAAAACAAAATAGAAGATAGCTTTCTATACAGAGATCTAAACAAAAATGGCGAGTTAGATATATATGAGGACTCGAGACAACCAGTTGAATCTAGAGTTGAAGACTTACTTTCGCAGATGACTTTAGAAGAAAAGGTTGGGCAAATGTTTCATCCGCCCGTTCTTATCAAGCCAGACCCTTTATTCAAATCTTTTTTAGATGCAATGAGTGGTGGCGTTTCAATGGAAGAATTTATTTCTTTAAAACATATATCTCACTTCAATTTTTACGGTGAAGCTGCACCTATTGATATAGCAATAAGGTTAAATCAGCTTCAAAAAGTTGCGGAAGAAACTAGACTTGGGATTCCTGTGACATTCAGCACCGACCCCCTTCATGAAGTGCCTCGGGGAGGCGGCATAGCAGCTTTTTCCTTAGATGGTATTTCTAAGTGGCCATCACAACTTGGTTTTGCGGCTACAAGAGATACAGACTTAATTTTTAAATTTGGACAAATTGCTTCAGCTGAATATCGTGCAATGGGTTTTAGAACAGGACTTCATCCAATGAGTGATTTGGCTACAGAGCCAAGATGGGCAAGAAATTTTGGAACTTTTGGTTCTAATGCCGACCTCTCGTCTGAAATGACAGTTGCATATGTAAAAGGATTTCAAGGAAATGAGATTGATAAAAGCAGTGTTCATACTATGGTTAAGCATTTCCCAGGTGGAGGGCCACAAGAAGGTGGACTAGACCCTCATCTAAAGTCAGGTGAAAATCAAATTTATCCAGGAAATAACTTTGACTACCATTTGAAGCCTTTCCAGGCAGCAATAGATAATGGAATGAAAGTTGTAATGCCCTATTACGGAATACCAAAAGGGCAAACTGATGAAGATGTAGCAATGGCCTTTAATAAATATATTCTCACAGACCTGTTAAGAGATCAGATGAATTTTGAAGGTGTTGTTTGTACAGATTGGGGAGTAATTGAAGGAAGGCATTGGGGAGTTGATGATCTCTCCATAAGTGAAAGATATGAAAAATCTATCAATGCAGGTGTAGATCAGTATGGAGGTGAAAATAAGCCAGAGTATGTTGTTGATCTTGTAAATGAGGGAAAAATTAGTGAAGAAAGAATTGATGTGTCTGTAAGACGAATTTTAACCAATAAATTTGAATTAGGTTTATTCGAAGATCCTTTTGTTGACGAGGGGTTAGTTTCAGAACTTGTCAACAAAGTAGATTACATTGAACAAGGCCTTGATGCGCAACGGAAGTCTGTAGTGTTGCTTTCAAATAAAGACAATACACTTCCACTTCCTCAGAGCGTAAATATCTTTGTTGATGGTATGAGTAAAGAGGAGGCTGCAAATTTTGGAAATGTTGTTGATAGCCACGAAAATGCGGATTATGTCCTTTTATTCTTAAACACAGTATTTAACGGCAACCAGCCATCTGGAATTGATAGGGTTCTTGATAACATGCTAAGCACAATGTTTCCTAATATGGATTTGAATTATGATGAAGAAATTAATGCAAAAATTGAAAAGTATTCACAAGAGTCAAAATTAATAATTATTTCAGACTTAAATAGGCCAGCAATATTGACAACAGCAGAGGAAAAAAGCTTAGGTCTTATAGGCACTTTTGGTGTACAAGATAAAGTTATTCTTGAAACTATTTTTGGAGATAATAATCCGTCAGGAAAATTACCTTTTGAAATACCATCATCTATGGAAGAAGTTGAGAGCCAAAATCCTGATGTAGCAGATGATACAAAAAATCCTATATTCAAATATGGGCATGGCTTAAGTTATAAGGATTAATGTTTAAAAAGATAGCAATCTTAATTTTGCTTTTTATAGGCTTTTTCTCTCATGCCGAAAATAATCCAAAACCAAATTTCATCATTATTTACTTAGATGATATGGGCTACTCTGATGTTGGAATCTATAAGGATAAAAGGCTTAAAACTCCAAATATAGATTTACTTTCGAATAGTGGGCAGGTTTGGACTGATTTTTATGCATCATCAGCAGTTTGTACTCCGAGTAGAGCTGGTTTACTTACTGGCAGACTCCCTGTAAGAAGTGGTTTATACGGCAATTCAATTGGGGTATTTTTCCCAGGCAGTGGTACAGGAATTCCTAACTCAGAACTCACATTTCCAGAAGTTTTGAATGAAAATGGATATTCAACTGGTATTTTTGGAAAATGGCATCTGGGAGACAAGAAAAAATTTTGGCCAACTCGACATGGGTTTGATGAGTGGGTAGGAATTCCATATTCAAATGATATGGACTGGAAAGTTGGTGATATTGACTTGGAATATCTCTTCAGGAATCCATCGTTAGCTCTTGAAAAATATGGGGAAATTGCTCCTAAAATTGTTGAAAAAATTAGAAATCCAAATATTGATGATTGGAATGTTCCCTTACATAAAAGTATCAAACATTCAAATAAATTATTTTCAGATAAAACTCTTGAGAGACCTGCTGATCAACATTCGATCACTAAAAGATTTACAGAAGAAAGTCTGAAATTTATCGAAAAATCTACAAAAAATAACAAGAGTTTCTTTTTGTTTCTTTCTCATAGCATGCCACATGTACCGTTATTCAGATCAGATGGTTTTGTTGACTCTACAAAACTAGGCTTATACGCAGACGTTTTAGCAGAAATTGACTGGAGCGTAGGAGAAATCATGAAGAAAATTAAAAATATTGGCATTGAAGAAAATACGTATGTAATTTTTACAAGTGATAATGGACCATGGCTTCTTTATCCAAATAATGCTGGTTCTGCAAAACCTTTAAGAGATGGAAAAGGGACTACTTTTGAGGGAGGAATGAGAGTTATGACTATTTTTAAAGGGCCGAATATTAAGACAGGAATAGTAAAAGATATTGGGTCACAATTAGATTTTTTCACAACAATATTGACTTTGGCAGATATTGAACCTCCCTTTTATCCAGAGGATAGTTATGATTTATCAAAAACACTAAAATACCTAGAACAGAGTCCAAGGCAAATAATACCCTACTTCGTTGGTTCTGAATTAAGAGCATTTAGATACAAAAATCATAAAATTCATTTCATTACTCAGGGTGCTTATAATCTTCCTCCTAAACGTATGGAGCATGAAGTTCCAATTCTCTTTAATTTAACAACAGACATTGGCGAAGAAAAAGAGCTATTGAATTTAGACAAAATAAAAGAGATAAACATGCAAGTTAATCTTTTTCAAGAGGATTTAAAAATCAAAAATTCTCTTCTTGATATTCAATATTTAGATCTTAATTAATTCTTTAATATTATGCGAAGTTTATAAAATTTTTTTTCTTAATTAAGTAAAAATTTATTATATAATTTGCGTAAATGTATAAAAATATCGCACCTAAATTAAAATCATCAATTGATAAAAGCTCAGATTCCTTTATTAAAAATAAGGAAATAATGCTTGAAAAAATTGGGAAGCTTAATGCTCTTTTAAAAGAAGCTAAACTAGGAGGTGGTCAATATCACCTTGATAGGTTAGCAAAACAAGGAAAGCTCCCAGTAAGAGACAGAGTTAAGCTCCTTTTAGATCCAGATACTCCTTTTCTTGAAATATCCCCTTTTGCCGCACACGGAACCAGCTATACAGTTGGAGGTGGTTGTGTTGTAGGAGTTGGTCTTGTTGCTGGTAAAGAGTGTGTAATTTTTGCAAATGATCCCTCAGTTTTGGGTGGTGCGATGACAGTTTATGTCCAAGAAAAATGGATGAGAGCAATTCAAATTTCTCGTGAAAATAAAATTCCATTTATCAACTTTGTTGAATCTGCAGGTGCAGATTTAAGAGGTGCCCAAGGTGGTGCAACGGAAACAAGACAGCTTCAATATCCTCATTTTGCTTCGTCAGGCAGGTCTTTCTATGAAATGACAGAGTTATCAAAATTAAAAATTCCAGTAATTTCTGTAGTCTTTGGCTCATCAACAGCTGGGGGGGCATATCAGCCAGGAATGTCAGATTACAACATTTTTATAAGAAACCAATCTAAAGCTTTTCTAGCCGGCCCTCCCCTAGTTCAAATGGCAACTGGAGAAATTTCTGATGACGAAACACTAGGTGGGGCAAAAATGCATTCTGAAATATCAGGTTTTTCTGACTACTTAGCAGAGAATGACAATGATGCAATTAGAATTTGTAGAAATGTTGTTAATCATCTAAATATTAATAAGAAAACTAACTTCTCTTTAAAGACTTCATGTGAGCCTGCTTTTGACTCAGAGGGTCTTCTTGGTTTATTCAGTGATGATTTAAAAACTCAAGTTGATATCCGCGAAGTAATAATGAGAATTGTTGATGATTCAAGATTTGAGGAGTATAAGCATCTTTACGATAGCTCTATGGTTTGTGGTTGGGCAAATGTCTTTGGTTATCCTATAGGTATTTTAGGAAATAATGGTCCCATATATCCTGAAACAGCTGAAAAATCAGCAACGTTTATTCAGCTTTGTAACCAAACGAATACTCCTATTGTCTTCCTTCACAATGTTACAGGGTTTCTTGTTGGCAAAGAGTTCGAGAGACAAGCAATTATAAAAAAGGGTTCTCAACTTATAAATGCAGTATCTAATTCAAATGTTCCTCATATAAGCTTCATTATTGGTGCTTCATATGGTGCAGGAACTTATGCTATGTCAGGCAGAGCATTTAATAATAGATTTTTGTTCACATGGCCATCAGCAAAAATAGCTGTTATGGGGCCTAAACAATTTGCAGGTGTGATGTCTTTAGTAAGAAGAGCAAAGGCAAAAAGAAAGGGTGAAAAATTTGATGAAAAACTTGATAAACAGCTTGTTGAAATGATTGAAACATTAGCTGAAAAAGAATCTTTAGCTCTTTCAGCCAGCAGCATGGTTACTGATGATGGAATTATTGATCCAAGAGATACTAGAAATGTTTTAGGATTTTCACTTTCAATCTCAGACAATAATTTAATTAAAGGTGCTGATGGATATGGAGTTTTCAGACTATGAAGCTTAAAAAAATCCTTGTAGCAAATAGAGGCGAAATTGCTCTCAGAATTATTAAAACTATTAAAGAAATGGGCTTAGAAGCTGTTGCTATGTATGTGGAAATTGATAAAAACTCTGTATATGTTCAGAATTCTGACCATGCATTTAAACTCGATAACGGATATATGGATCAAAATGAAATTATTAATAAAGCAAAGCAATTTAATGTAGATGCAATACATCCTGGCTATGGGTTTTTATCTGAAAATGCAGAGTTTTGCAAAAAAGTTAAAAATGAAAAGATTGTTTGGATTGGGCCGGACGCAGAAACAATTGAATTAATGGGAGACAAAATTAATTCCAAAAATTTTTGTGTAAAACAAAATATTCCAACACTCAGCAAAACCTCTAAACTCTCTGATGCCAAAAAAATAGGTTATCCAATTTTAGTAAAGGCCTCTGCAGGAGGTGGTGGTAAAGGAATGAGAGTAGTTAATTCACCAAAAGAACTTGATGACTCTGTAGCAGCAGCCAAAAGAGAGGCTAAATCAAGTTTTGGAGATAACAGAGTCTTTTTAGAGAAGTTCATTGAAAAATCTAGGCATATTGAGGTTCAAATATTAGGTGATAATTTCGGGAATGTAATACATCTTGGTGAGAGAGAATGCTCAATTCAAAGAAGGCATCAAAAAATTATAGAAGAAAGTCCCTCTTTAAGGCTTACTGAAGACCTAAGAAAAAATATTACAAGTACAGCTGTTGAGTTAGCTAAAAAATTAAACTATAAATCTGCAGGAACTGTTGAATTTATTTTTGATGAAAATACAAATGAATTTTGGTTTTTAGAAGTAAATACTCGTCTCCAAGTTGAGCATCCAGTTACAGAAATGGTAACAGGTATCGATCTTGTTAAAGAACAAATAAAGGTTGCTAGTGGAAAAAGACTTTCATTCCAGCAATCAGACATAGTTTTTAAAGGCCATGCTATTGAGGCAAGACTTTATGCTGAAAATCCCAATAATGACTTTCTTCCTGAAACTGGAACTATTGCTAACTTATCTTTTTCAAACTCAGCAAATATTAGATGGGACACAGGAATCAAAAAAGGAGATAAAGTTACTCCAGACTTTGACCCCATGCTTGCAAAAGTAATTTCGTTCTCAGAGACTAGGGAAGAATCAGCAAATATCTTATCAAAAGAGCTAAAATCTATTCATCTACCAGGTGTTATAACAAATAAAGATTTTTTGATTGGATGTCTAGAAAATAAATCATTTCTTAGCGGCAAAACTACCTCAGATTTTATTGAACGGGAATACAAGAAGTTATTTCCTCTGAAGGATAAGGGAAATATGGATAGATGTATGAAAGCTGCAATTGCTTGGTTACAATTTTACCAAAAAACTAATAATAGCAATCTTAATTTTTTACCAAGAAACTGGACAAATGGAATATTGCCAAAGTCTACTCTATCCTTTCAATTAAATGATGAAGAGTATATTTTCAAATATTCAAATACTGGAAATTTTTTGGAAATTTACAGAGAGCACTTTGAACGAATTTCACTTTCAAAAATTGAAATGATTGAGGTTAGTGAGAATTTAATAATCTGTGAGATTGATGGAACAATCCTAAATGCCGCTATCACCAAATTTGGAGAAAGTATTTCAATTAATTCTGGTCAAGGGGATTTGATATTAAGAATTTTACCAACTTTTAATGATCCAAATGAGGTAGTTACTGAAGGAAGCTTAACAGCACCTATGCCAGGCAAAATTATTAAGATTAATGCAAAATTAAATAAATCTGTAAAAGCTGGTGAGACACTTTTAATACTTGAAGCTATGAAGATGGAACATGCTGTAAAAGCAGTATCTGATGGTAAAATTTCCGAAATGTATGTAAAAACAGGAGATCAGGTCGAAAGTGGTGCAAACCTACTTAAGATTGATTGATGAGTAAAAATACAATCAAAATTGCTAACTGTAGTGGATTCTATGGTGATAGGCTATCTGCTGCAAAAGAAATGGTTGATGGTGGTCCAATTGATGTTCTTACAGGTGACTACCTAGCAGAGCTGACCATGGCTATTCTATATGGTCAAAAAATACAAAGAGGAGAAAAAGCTGGATATGTGGGAACTTTCTTAAAGCAGTTAAAACAAATTGCCTCTTCTTGTTCAGAAAAAAATATTAAAGTCGTATCTAATGCTGGCGGACTCAACCCAAAAAGTATGGCTGATGAAGTTAAAAATATTCTTGATTCTGAGGGGCTAAATCTAAAAGTTGCATACATAGATGGTGATGACTTTATGGATAAATTTGATGAGCTGAAAAAAAATGGAGAAGAGCTTAAAAATTTAGATACTGGAGCTTCGCTATTCAATCAAAATCTTCCAGCAGTTTCTGCAAATTATTATCTAGGATGTTGGGGCATTAAAAAGGCTCTTGATGAGGGTGCAGATATAGTAATTTGTCCGAGAGTTACAGACGCAGCATTAGTTATGGGGCCTGCAGCTTGGAAATTTAATTGGTCTAGAGATGACTATGATAAATTGGCTGGTTCACTGGCTGCTGGGCATATTATAGAGTGTGGGGCTCAAGCTACAGGTGGCAACTATTCATTTTTTAAAGAAGTTCCCTCATTTCAAAATGTCGGATTCCCAATTGCAGAAATTGAAGAATCAGGCAATTTTAAAATATATAAACACAAAGGGACTGGTGGATTGGTGTCAACAGGTACAGTTACTGCTCAATTACTTTATGAAATTTCATCCCCAAAATATCTTAGCCCAGATGTAATAGCTCACTTTGACTCATTAAAAATTGAAGATTTAGGTGATGACAAAGTATTTATTTCAAACGTCAAAGGATCTCCTCCAACAAACAAACACAAGGCATGTATAAATCTGGCTGGTGGCTATAAAAATAGTATGGAGCTTATTGTTACAGGTTTAGACATTGAAGAGAAGGCGAGAATATTTACTGATGAATTGTTCCGCTCTCTCGGAGGTAAGGATGAATTCGATGATGTCTCCATTCAATTAATTAGAACAGACAAGAAGGAGCCGTTAACTAATGAAGAGGCTATGGCAATTTTAAAGATTGATGTTAAATCCTCATCACCAGAAAAAGTTGGCAGAATATTTAGTGCAAAAGTAATAGAACTAGCTCTTGCCAACTACCCTGGATGGACTGCTCAAAGTGAAATTAAACAAGCTTCGCCCTTTATTTCATATTGGCCTGCCTTAGTTGATTCAAAGAATGTGAAAGAAAAACTTCATTTCAATAATGAATCTGAAGTTATAGAAATCGAAAAGCATCAAGAACAGCCAATTAACTTAGAAAAAATCAACATTGATGAATATGTTTCAAAGGATATTGAAAAAATAAATTTTGGAAGAATTTTTGGAACACGTTCGGGTGACAAAGGTGGGTGTGCAAATTTAGGTGTATGGGCAAAAGATGCTTCAAGTTATTCTTATCTCTACCATTTTTTAACCGTAGAACAATTAAAAAAATTATTACCTGATCTTGAGTGTTTTGAAATTGAAAGATATGAACTTCCTAACATTTTTGCACTAAATTTTTATGTCAAAGGAATACTTGAAAATGGGGTATCATCTAATAATAGGAAAGATGGGCAGGCCAAAAGTCTTGGAGAATATCTAGGTACAAAGCTCATTGACTGTCCTAAAGAATTTGTTGAAAAATATGCAAATTAATGACTTAGAATTTAAAACTACGTTAGTCACTCAAACTAATAACGTCTTAGAAATTGTCTTAAACAGACCAGATAAAAAAAATGCCATTAATCCTACTATGACAAATGAACTGTTGTATGCCTTAAGTTATGCCGAAAAAACACATGAAATCCGAGTGGTGAAATTTAGTGCTAATGGTGATGTTTTTTGCTCTGGTGGTGATTTGAGCGTTATGAAAGAAGAAAAAAATGACCTTATTCCTGATATGAAAGGAGGTATAGCCGATATAGTCAAATCAATAAGAAAATTATGTAAACCAATAGTTATTGAGGTTAGGGGCAATGTTTATGCAGGTGCTTTACTGCTTATAGCAAATGCTACTCATGTATTTGCTTCAGATCATGTTAAGTTTTCAGCGCCTGAAATTAAAAGAGGTATATGGCCTTTTATGGTAATGGCTGGTTTATTTAGAGTCATGAACAGAAGAGCTGGTTTAGATTTTATTATGAGAGGAAACCAAATTAATGCTGTCGAAGCAAAAGAACAAGGATTAATAACAGAGTTTTATTCTGAAAAGGATATTGGCAAAAAGGTTCAGGAAGTAATTGATGAGCTAGCCGCATTACCTCCAAAAGCAATGAAAAAAGGTTTAAATGCTTTTTATAAACAAGAATTTAAGGATTTTGATGAAGCAATGGATTTTTTAGAAAAGCAAATTGCTGAAACTCTGCAAAGTGAAGAGGCTCAAGAGGGTATAAGTGCCTTCCTAGAAAAAAGACCACCCAACTGGAAATAAGGTTAAGGTATAATTAATATGTAATTTTAGGATTCTTTACCAATACAAGAATTATCTAAAAGGGGTAAAAAATGAAGTCAAAAATTTGTGAAATACTTAATATAGAGTTTCCATTGCTAGCATTCAGTCATTGTAAGGATGTTGTTGCTCAGGTATCAAAAGCAGGTGGCATGGGTGTCTTAGGAGCTGTTGGAATGACTCCTGAAATATTAGAACAAGAATTAAACTGGATAGATCAAAATGTAGATGGAAAACCTTATGGTCTAGATCTGCTTGTACCAAATAATTTTGTTGGAAAAGAAGGAAGTGCTGATCCCAAAGATTTAGCGGAAATGATTCCACAAGAGTATCGTGATTTTAGAGCTGATGTCTTAGATAAATACGAAATTGAAAGTGATGGATTGAGAGAGCAAACTCAAGATTATTCAAATTGGGGTGCGAATATGAAAGAAGATGGAGCAACTGAAATGCTACAAATAGGCTTTGATCACGGTGTAAAACTTTATGCAAACGCGCTAGGAGTACCACCTAAGTGGATGTTAGATCTTTGTAAAAAGAATAATGTCCCTGTTGCAGCGCTTGTTGGGAAAAAAGAACATGCTGTTAAACAAGTAGAGGCAGGTGTAGATATTCTGGTTGTATCTGGAACTGAGGGTGGTGGTCATTGTGGAAGTGTATCAACTATGGTTTTAGTTCCTGAAGTTCACAGGGCAATTCAGCCAATTAAAGATGTTCCAATTTTGGCAGCAGGTGGAATTTGTACAGGAGAGCAAATGGCAGGTGCCATGGCAATGGGAGCATCAGGAGCTTGGTGCGCATCTGTTTTTTTAACAACCTCTGAAGCTGAAACTTCTGAAGTTGTAAAAGAAAAAATGCTTCATGCTTCGTCAGATCAAACAGTTAGATCAAGGAGCAGAACAGGAAAGCATTCAAGACAATTAAAATCTGACTGGACTGATGCATGGGAATCTCCTGATGCACCGGATCCCTTACCAATGCCTCTGCAGACAATGGTCAGCGAACCCGCTTTAGCAAAGATTGATAAAGCTTCAGATGTGGGTCATGAGGGGGCAAAAAAACTTGCCACCTATTGGGTAGGTCAAGGAATTGGTCTTGTTAATGAAAAGCTCACAGCTGGACAAACAGTACAAAAATTTAAAGAAGAGTTTATAGATGCTTACGAAAGATTAAACTCGTTTATGGAGTAAAGCATCTTAAAATTAAATAACACATATTTCCTTCTTTTAGTCACTGTACTCAATATCCTAAATATTGCTGATAGACATTTTCTGATAGCTTTTTCAGATGATATTATTCCTGCCCTTAATCTAACAAACGCAGAGTTTGGTTTGCTTACAGGAATCATATTCACTCTGATATATACAATCTCTGGAATTTTTGTTGGCTCATTAGCTGATCGTTTTAATAGATCAAGAATAATAGGTTGTGGAGTAATAATTTGGAGCTTTTTCACAGCTTTATCAGGCTTAGCAAAAAACTTTGTCCAATTGGCAATTCCTAGATTTTTTATAGGAGTAGGAGAATCAAGCATTACGCCAAGTACGATGTCAGTTTTGGCAGATAGATTTGGCAAACAAAGACTCGGTTTTGCTGCTGGTTTTTATTATATGGGTGTGCCTGTTGGAGTTGGGGTTGCTCTTTTAATTGCTGGCTTTTTGGGTCCAGTAATTGGATGGCGAGGCTCTTTTTACATGCTTGGTGGGATTGGTGTTGCACTTGGCTTATTAATGTTATTTGTAAAAGATCACCCTAGAACAAAACTGCCACAAAAGACTGAAACTAATAAAAGATCATTTAAAGAGGTTCTTGCCCTACTCTTTGAGGTATTAGGAAAATCTAAATCTTTAGGCTTAACAATATTAGCAGGAACTCTATATCACTTTGTATTAGGAGCAGCTGCATTTGATATTAGATGGGCAGTAGTAGATAAAGGATTTGAAGCAGATTTCTATCTACAGATTAATTCATTGGTATTTCTAGTTTTTGGGGTAGCTGGTAGTGTTTTTGGTGGAGCTATGAGCGATTGGGCTTTGAAAAAATATAATTTACCGAGAACTTGGTTCTTATTAATTCTTACCTTTGTGCTTATGCCTCTAGCATTTACTAGATATGCAGATCCAACTTCTGTGATATTTTGGATTGGTATTGTTAGTAGCGCCTTCAGTACTGGATGTTTCTATGGGCCAGTTTTTTCTGCAATTCAAGAAGTCGTTCCGGCAAATATCAGGGGAAGTGTAGTTGCTTTTAATCTGCTTTGTATAAACTTAGTTGGTTACAGTCTTGGCAGTTACACAGCCGGACTAAGCATTGACTACCTGATTGATGTGGGAGTGAGCCAACCCTATACCCATGTTTTAGTCGCTTCTGTAGTAATTTATTTGCTAACAGGACCAATTTGTTATTACCTAGCTGGGAAACATTATGATGCTGACAAAAAAGCACTTGAAATACAGTTTTCTAAAGAGACCTAAGGGTTTAAAACATTTTTCTTAAAAAAATTATAAATTTCTGATACTCCATCAATATCCATATTAACCGAGTTACTTCCTGCCTTATTACCAGTACCTGGCCAGGTATGCCCTGCCCCATCAAAGAGAAAAAATTCAACACTAGTTCCTTTATCACAATTTAAATAAGAAGTTTTTATACCAGTGCTGCCATCATTTGGAGCGAGATCATCGACTAAACTAATGTCTGGTTGTGAGTTACAGTTGTTATGAGCTGCCCAAAATTCCATTAAATCTGTCTGGGATAAACCAAGACTAGGAAAGCCTAAAAAAGGAACTACGGAATCTTGTAAGCCATGCATTTGCATTACTGAAATAGGGCGAGTTGGTGAACAGCTACTATAAGTCTGAGGGGACATAGTCCCTGTCACAGATGCAACAGCTGCAATTCTTGCTCCTAAATTACATGCTAAGTGATAACTAAAAAATCCCCCATTAGACATGCCAGTTGAATAGACCCTTTGGTCATCAATATTATAAAGTGTCTGCAAGAGGGATATTAATTCATCGATAAATCCAATATCATCTTGATTACTTGTTCCACCATCACCATTCCAATTATTCCAATGTGGGCCATTTCCATAGGTTGTTGTACCCTGAGGATGAGCAATAATAAACCCATTCTCGTCAGCTAAATTTCTAAAATCACCATAATTCATTTGCTCAAAAGCATTACTCCCAAAACCATGAAAGTTAAAAATTACAGAGGTAGGGTTGCTTTGATTATATGACTGAGGTACGTAAAGAATAAATTCTCTTCTTATATCATTATGTTGCAAATAACCGTCTAAAGTGCCTTTTTGATTTGGACTAATTCCAGAAGGAGGCATTTGATTAATTGGGCTTTGGCTGGAATCGTTCCCACTTCCGTCACCACAACTGGATATTAAAATGATGACAAATAATTTAAGAATTAGTTTAGTTCTCATGCTACTGGTAGACCCGATTGGACTTGAACCAACGACCTCTGCCATGTCAAGACAGCGCTCTAACCAGCTGAGCTACGGGTCTATTTTTTATAATTATATATTGTTTGAATTAAACTAGACGTCAATAACTAATAATTCTGATTCTTCTTGAGTGCTTATCTTCAACTCATCAGCATCTGTTATCTCTAAAGCATCGCCTTTTTTTAGCTTTATACCATTTACTTCGAATGCTCCGAAAGAGGCTAATACATACCCTGACCTTTTGAGCTTATGATTTAATTCTTTTTTAGCTTTTATTTTACCTGCATAAATATCAGCATCAGCATGAATAAATAATGGAGCTTCATCAGACCCGCCAACTATAAGATTTAGCTTATTTTCAACATGTTCTTTTGGAAATTCCATGGCATCCCACCTAGGCTCAACATTTAGAGCATTAGGTTTTATCCATATTTGATATAGGCTAGTTGTTTCATCCTCTAGATTTTGTTCTGAATGTTTTACTCCGGTACCAGCACTCATGACTTGAACATCTCCAGCATTTGTCTTTCCTTTGTTCCCAAGGCTATCTTCATGCGTAATTGCCCCTTGCCTAACATAAGTAATAATTTCCATATTATCGTGCCCGTGGGTTGCAAAACCACTCTGAGCAGCTATTAAGTCATCGTTTATTACCACTAAGTCACCAAATCCTGTACGGTTTGGATCTTGATAAGAGCCAAAACTGAAGTGATGTCTAGCTTCAAGCCAGCCATGATTTACATGACCTAAACTTTCGTAGGAAATTTTATTTGTCATAAGGTCTATTTAGCTACGAATCTAAAAATTTCGAGATCTTTTTATTTAAATATCTGAAATGAGTTTTTGTATCTTTATCACTTACACCAGATTTTGTAAATTTTTGAATCTTTTCAAGACTTCCCATAATTGCTGCTTTGGATATTTCATCGTATTGTGGAATTTCACCGCCACCACGAGAACCTCTTGGCATTGCAGGTGCAAATGCGCCCATTAAAGCATCAACATAATTTGATTGTAGGTTTCTTTTAAAGGTATTAGGCACCTCTCCTCTAACAAAGATACCATTAAAGAGATCATCTAAAACTTCTGAAGGCATATATTTGTTGCCATATTTTGATGAATCAATAAGTCTTGTCATTACTTCAGGGTTTAAAATTTCAACTAATGTTTGCCCTTGCATTTCTAAAACCATTTCATGAAGTTGTGGTACGTCATCACGATCGAAATCTGTAAGTCTTTTCTCAGTATGAAGATTCTTAACAATTTCCGGATCAAAATCCCAAGCATCATTAGAAAGGTATCTTTTCACTATTAATTCCATTGCTTCTTTTTGCACTTCATATGGCACAGGCTCAAAAGTGTTGATACCTTGGCCATTTAGAGATCTAGTAACGTACACTCCTCCGATGTGACCTGCCACACCTGCCATAAACCTACCTTTTGATCTCATTAATCTGTAAAAAGCATTTGTGAAATCATGTTTAGTCTCACCCTCAACATTAAATATTTCATCCAACTCTTTTATTTTCTTATCAATAGTATCGAATCTTTCAGAGGTGTAAGTAATTACATCATTTGAAAGATCCCAAGTTCTAAACCTTGGATCAATCCCATATGCCCAGTTCCAAATATAAGGAGCTTCAACTGATTTGGATAGAAGTGTTTCTCTTTCTTCATCAGTCATATTGGGCTTATAACCAAATTCAATGGCCCATTTATCATATTCACCAGGTTCAATAGAAAAGAATCTGCCTTGTTTAACTCCCTCTGGAGCAATATTTGGAGGGTCGTAGTCCATTATTGAAGATAAAGTGGCATTTCCTGTTATTGATACATCATGAATTTCTCTGGGTCCATGAAGATAACTTGCATTAAAGTTATGTATTAAAGCTAAAGTGTGGCCTACTTCATGAAGTGTGAGATTAATGATCCATTGTTCCAGAGGATCATTTTCTTCATCATATCCCCATAACTTTCTCAAAAGATACCCTGATTTAATCGCCGAAAATTCAAGCATTATATCTGAAGCAATAATTTCACCAGTTTTTGGATTTGCAATACTTGGCCCATAACCAGCTAAACCCGAAGGCTCTGGTGAATGAGCCCATCTGACAACATTATATTGAACGTCACCCGCATCCCACTCAGCGTCATCAGGTTGAATCTTGGCAACAATAGCATTTTTAAAACCAGCTCTTTCAAATGCTATATTCCATCTTTCTATTCCCTCTACAACAAATGGTTTAATTTCTTCAGGAGTTGAATTTTCTACCCAAAAAACTATTGGTTCAACCGGTTCAGAAAGTTCTGCCTCTAGGTCTTTTTTCACAAGTCTCCATTTATTAATCACGTCTCTTGCGGGATAAGAGTCATAAGAGGATAAATCGGTTATTCTTGCAGAATAGAAGCCTACTCTTTCATCGGCTAGTCTTGGTACAAAATTGTCATCAGGCATTTCAACAAAGAGATGACTCATTTTGACAGATGTATATCTATCATCAGCTACAGAATATATATCTGATGACCCTGAAGGCATTGGGTTAAAAAATCCAAAATTTACCTCGATATTAGTATTCTTCTCATAATTCTTTACTTTTTCGACAAAAGTTTTACTTGGGTCAGGTTTACCAAGATCGAGCTCAAGAAAATCTCTGTATTCAGGTGGAATATTTGGCGATACAGTGGTAAGCATTTCGGATAGAAAAACTTTTGAAAAAGGCAAAAGATACCTTCCCTCCTCTTCAACTACACTTTTGAATCTGCCAATAAAGGCATCAAAAATTGCAGTCATTTTTCTTTTGGAAATATTATTTTCTGTTTCGTTCGAAAAATTTGTATTTTTCTTATAGAGACCAAGTCCATCCTTAAATTTCCTAAATTCTAGTACTATTCCATTACCTATTAATCTGTCGCCTTTCATTTCTCCTGACATTACACCGGAACCAGTTGGAGCATTAAGAATATAGGCGAAGTAGAGAAACTCTTTATTTAAATCACTTTCACTAAGCTCTAAAAAGTATGTATCTTTTTCAGAATCTTTATAAAGTTTTAAAAAGCCATCAATTTCTTCAAATTCACCATCTTCAAGAAAGTCTTCAACAGTTTTAAATTCATTAATCTCATCTAATACCTTCTTCATTTCTTCTGGAGAAAGAGGTTTACCATCGTCCCCCCTCGGCATTGCGCTTAGAGAATTAGTAAAAAATAAAATAGTTGTGAATATAAGTATTAATAAATTGATTTTTTTCATTTCTGCTCCATTTAATAAGTTGCTCAAAAGTTATTTGAACAATCTTTTTAAAGCGATGTAAGATTAACATATTTACGGCATATGAAAAAAATTTTATTAATAGCAATCTTGATTTTCTCAACTCAAATAATTGCATTATCAGATAGACTTTCAGTACCTGAGGGCTTCCAAGTAGATGTTTTCTCTAGCGACATTAAAAATCCTAGACAAATGGCCTTAGGCAATGAATTTCTGTTTGTTGGAACTAAAGAAGCTGGTGTTGTGTATGCGCTACCAAAATCAAATCCTGAAGAAAGAATTGAAATACTGACGGAATTAAATTCACCTACTGGTGTTGCACTTCACAACGGAGACCTATATGTTGCAGAAATAGATAAGATCATCAAAATCAATAACATCGAAAGGTCATTAATGACTGGCGATATTAAATCAGAAATTTATTTTGAAAACCTACCAAGAAAGAAAATGTTTAACCCATTAAAAAAAATGTGGCATGGGTGGAAATGGATAGCTTTTGGTCCAGATGACAAACTTTATTTATCTGAGGGTGTTCCATGTAATGTGTGTGAGGAAAAAGATGAAAGATTTGGTTCTATCCTGAGGATTCATGATGGAAATTATGAAATTTATGCAGATGGTGTAAGAAACAGCGTTGGTTTTGCTTGGCACCCAATTACTGAAAAAATGTATTTTACAGATAACGGAAGAGATTGGATGGGTGATGATATTCCTCCGTGTGAACTCAATAAAGTTTCTTATAAAGGTGAACATTTTGGATTTCCATATTTTCATGGAAATGATATTCCTGATGATAGCTTTAACGCACCTGATGACTTTAACTATACAAAGCCAGTTTGGGGCTTCCAAGCTCATACTGCTCCATTAGGAATTGATTTTTACACAGGTAATATGTTTCCTGAAAAATATAAGAATGGTGCATTTATTGCGCAACGTGGCTCTTGGAATCGATCAAAGAAAGTTGGTTACAGAGTTCTTTTTGCAGAATTTAAAGATGATGAAATTACATCTATGGAGGTTTTTGTTGATGGGTGGCTGGATGGCGAAACTTCTCTAGGTAGGCCATCTTCAGTTTTGATGTATGATGATGGTTCTTTATTAGTATCAGATGATACTGCCAATAAAATTTTTAAGATTTCTTACTCTGTTAATTAATCTCACTAATCAAAATTTCTTTTGAATTTGAAGGTAAAACTACCATGGTACCGTCAGTTGAAGCTGTCCAATTTTCAATAGCTTCATCGACGCCTTCAAAAAAGAATTTATCAGATAAAAACCTGATTTCAGTTGTTAGTGTAGGAGTAAGATGATAATAAACAAGGTGCCTTACACCTGCTTCATTTGCCAAATCTACGGCCTCAAGAGGAGAAGTATGATAATCAAGAATATCTACAAGAATTTTTTTAAGTTTCGCGTCATTTTGTTGTTCAGCAACCTTAATGAATCTGTCCACTACATCAGGTGAGATTACCTCGCAAAAAAGGACATCAGCACCTTTAAAAGATTTGATAAGCTCAGAATCGTACCTCGTATCACCGCTTATGACTATTACTCTATCTTTATATTCAAATTTATATCCTAGAGCAGGTTCAACTGGTTCATGAAAAACTTTAAAGGCTGATATTTTTAAATTATCATCCTCAAAAATTATAGAGCCATCTGAAATCTCTTTAGCAGTCATGCCAGCAGTTATTGGATCAGCAATTTGATTACCATGATGCAAATATCTGAAATTACTATCTCGAGAAAAGGCTAGATTAAATCCTGAAACAACATCATTGATGCCTTCTGGTCCAAAAACTTCTAATTGCTGCTTTCTATCTCTAGTCACCCATGTGACTAAATTTAGATCACCCAAATCCGCTATATGATCTGAATGGAGGTGGGTAATCAAAACTCCATTAACATCATCTAATAGGTCGCTACTCCATGTCATTAGATTATTCACACTCCCGTTACCAATATCTACTACATATTTTTTATCGCCTGCTTTTACAAGCAAGCAAGTTTGTGCAACAGCAGTTCCTAATGGTGAACCGGAACCACAAACTAAAACTGACAAACTATCTTTTTTAGGAAATATCTGATTATTTTCAAGTCCACTCTTTATCAACATATTAAGTATGTTGCTCTGAACGTATGAGGAGCTAAAAATACCAAAAGTAATAATCAGTGCAAAAATTGTTATTAGAATTTTTTTCATGTTGTTTTAACTTTAAAAAGAGAGATTATAAAAAATAAAGACAATAAAACTAATACTATCCATGCATATTCTTGGCCAGGGGTAATTCCAGTTTGATAAATCGGTTCTAGTGGATGTATTTTTCCAACAACCCCTACTCTGAGTATCCATTCCAGTAGCCATATTAGATAGAAAAAGGGTATAAAAGCTTTATATCTAAAGATCACTATCCAGCTGATTAAACACAATAAAACCTGCATTTCGCCCCACAGAGACCCAAATAAATTAATTAAATTATCTGGATCAGGATTACCTTCAAAAGTTATTATATTTGCTATTGAATTTATGCCGGCGTCTTCTGCAAGGAAATGCACAAAACTTCTCCATGTATTCACAATCATGAAAATAATAAAAAAGTATAAAGCTATCTTTGGCCCTTGATAATTGTTATCAATTACTCTCGGCAAAAGTCTAGTCATTGCGTAATTATATTAAGCTGACCTTGAAGTCCTGCACTTCTATGTTTTTCGCTTTCTCTGTAATCTGAATCAGTGAACATTTTATACATAGCGGATGCTGATGGATATTCTGCAATTGCTACCCATTCCCAACTCTCTTCAACTTCACCAATTAAAAGTCCTTTTACTTCACCAAAAAATAAAGTCTTGCCGCCGACTTTTTCAAGATGATTTACAACTTCAGTAGCATATATCGAGTAGGCTTCTACTCCTGATAAGTCTGTTTTTCGACCGTCTTCATACACTGCTTTATCTTTGAACTTTAACAAATTAACCATTTTTATAGGCTTATCTGTTGGAAAGTTTTTGAAGTCTTCTATTTGTATTTTTGAGGGATATAGCTGATTAATTACTTCCATTAATTATTCCATTTGAACTCATAAAGTTAACTATGATTTCTGAAATCTCTTTCGGTTGTGTTTCTTGACAAAAATGACCTGCACCTTTCAAGATAGTATGTTTTTGCCCTTTTGTTCCTGGACACTTTTCCAAAAATGGCTTATCCATTCCACGAGTAATAGGATCATTATCTGCAAAAGCACATAGAAAAGGTTTTTCGAATTTCTCAAAAAATTTCCATGCTTTTTTTTGTGCTTCGACTGCTGCATCGTCAGGTAAAGTAGGAACTTGACTGGGCATTGCCCTGCAAACCATTTTATAGGAACTATTTGGGAAGGGAGCATTGTATGCTTTTTCTACATCTGAAACTAATGGAGAAATACCTTCCAATCCTAACTCATAAAATATACCTGATAATTTCATTTTCATTCTTGTTCTTCTTTCAAACATCGGTGCAACGAGTAGGCCAGCAGGAAAATTTTTCTTGTTTAATGACCATTTTTGCCAATAAGCAAAAGCCATTGGGCCAGGTTTTTTAAAAGCTCTAACAAATTCACTGGTTGTCGGAACGTGTTTAGAAGCTTTAAATTCCTTTATTTTTCTATGTGTTTCTGGATCCATATTTCGAGATAAAGGAACGCCAGTATTTGATATCACAGCTCCAGAAAATCTGTCACCATTATCAGCAATAACTCTTAATCCTATTAGACCGCCCCAATCTTGGCCAAAAAATGTTATTTTTTTGAAATCATTTTGTCTAATCCAGGTATTCATCCAATCAACCTGGGTTTGATATGTGTAATCTTCAATTGAACTTGGTTTGTCTGATCGACCATATCCAACTAAATCAGGTGCAATTATTCTCACTCCTGCTTTGGTGAGGTATGGAATGATTTTTCTATAGAGATAGGACCAAACTGGCTGTCCATGCATCAAAAGTACAATGGGTCCATCTTTGGGACCTTCATCCAAATGATGAATTCTTAGTTCAACTCCGCTCTTATCCTTTATATTCGTATAGTTAGGCTCAAAAGGAAAATCTTTGAGGTTTTTAAATCTGTGATCTGGAGTTCTTAGAACCTTCATTATTTTGACTCTTGTAAAAATTTTGCAAATTCTAATCTAGCAACACTTCTTCTGTGGACCTCGTCTGGACCATCTGCTAGCCGCAAGCATCTCATGAATGCGTACATCTTTGCTAAAGGAAAATCTTGAGATACACCTCCTCCGCCATGCATTTGTATCGCTCTATCAATCACATCGCATGCAACATTTGGAGCTACAACTTTAATTTGTGCAATCTCGCTGGCAGCAACTTTATTGCCGTACTTATCCATTGCCCATGCAGCATGCAAGGTAAGAAGTCTTGCTTGGTTTATTTCCATCCTTGAATTAGCAATAACATCATAATTTCCGCCCAGTTTTGCTAATTCTTTTCCAAATGCTGTTCTCTCCATTGATCGTTTACACATGAGCTCGAAAGCAACTTCAGCAGCTCCAACTGAACGCATACAATGGTGAATTCTGCCCGGACCTAATCTTCCTTGAGCAATTTCAAAACCTCTACCCTCTCCCAGCACAACATTTTCATATGGCACTTTCACATTATTGAATTTAATATGTGCATGCCCGTGTGGAGCATCGTCATATCCAAAGACATGCATCATTCTTTGCACTTCAACACCTGGAGTATCTGTAGGAACTAGAATCATTGAGTGTCTTTGATGTCTCTCATTTTCTGGATTTGTGACGCACATAAAAATAATTAATTTACATCTTGGGTCTCCTGCACCAGAGGTCCACCACTTTTCACCATTTATTACCCATTCTCCATTGACCAGTTCTGCCATTGCTTCCATATTAGTTGCATCTGAGGAAGCTACATTAGGCTCAGTCATTCCGAATGCGGATCTTATTTCGCCATTTAAAAGAGGCTTTAACCAAGTGTCTTTTTGTTCATCTGAACCATATCTAACCAGCACTTCCATGTTCCCAGTATCTGGTGCGCTACAGTTCATAGCTTCTGAAGCAAAAACAGTTCGCCCCATTTCTTCAGCTAGATGTGCATATTCAAAATTTGATAGCCCAGCTCCAAATTCACTATCTGGCAAAAATAGGTTCCAAAGACCTCTTTTACGTGCTTCTTTCTTTAGTTCCTCTAACTCTGGGTGTGGTTTCCATCTGTCTTTTTCAGGTATTTCTTTTCCATGAATTTTCGCTTCTACAGGCAAAACTACTTCTTCAACAAATTCCTTTACTTTTGGAAGGTAAAAATCGATTTTTTCTGTGGTTTCAAATTGCATTTTCAATATATAAAAAAAATTTCTTAAATACTATAAATGTTATTTATAATATGTAATTGCATTTATAATTATAAATCATACTTATGAAGTTAAATAATTTAGACCTAAATTTATTAGTAGTATTTAATGCTATTTATACAGAAGGCAGTCTTACAAAAGCAGGTGAGATTGTAGGCATAACCCAACCTGCAGTAAGTAGTGCTCTCTCAAAACTCCGTGAATATTTTGATGATCAGCTTTTTATAAGAGTTGGTCAGGGAGTGAAGCCAACTGCAAAGACTGAAAATATCATTATTCATGTAAGAGATGCCCTATCTATACTTCAAAAAAGCATTGAGGTGCCGGAGTCTTTCGATCCAGCTGTATCTAGTAGAACTTTTCGCTTATCACTCAATGATGTTTCTGAAGGTCGAGTGCTACCAATTCTAATGACAAAGATTAGGAAAGTAGCACCAAATGTAAAGGTATCGAGTTATTACACAATGAGAGAAGATTTACTTCATTCTTTGGCAGCAAATGAAGTTAATTTTGCTGTTGATCCTTTTCCTCCATCTGAAACAGACATTAAAAAAGAAATAATATTTGAAGACGAATTTGTCTGTGGATTTAGGAAGGATCATCCTTTAGCCAGTTCAAAAAATTTGTCTATTGATCAGTATCTAGAACTAGATCATATCCATATTTCAGGAAGAAGAACTGGAGGAGCTTTAGTTGATAATGCGCTCTCAAAATTACAAGTTGAAAGGAGAGTAATTCTTCGTGCGCAACATTACTTAATCACACCTGAAATACTTAAAAATTTAGATATGGTTTTGACATGTACTAAGGCATTCGCTAAGAAACATAAACTTGCTTTTAAAACTCTTCCATTCGAAGTTGCGCCTTCACAGTTTTTTCTTGCATGGCACAAATCAAATGATAATGATCCTGGCCATATTTGGCTTAAATCTTTAATAAAAGAATCTTTCCAAGAAGCAAAACTAAAGTAAAAACGGTTTAGTAATCCAACATTTTTCAAGAAGAAAAGTTAAAATATCTCTGCTATGTCAAGCGATAAATATTTTAAAGAGCTTCAAAGCTTGAAGTATTTTGATGAAGAGAAATTAATTGAAAAAATCATCAATGAGAGTAATTGGTTAAATGATGAAGAGATTTCAATAAATGCTGAATCTATTGTTAAAAAATGTAGAGGCGATAGAAATAAGACAAAGCTTGATAATTTTTTTCTTGAATACGGATTAAGTAATCAGGAGGGTGTTGCCCTTATGTGCCTAGCTGAGTCACTTCTAAGGATTCCAGATAATTCTACATGTGATGAAATTATTGAAGAAAAAATAGGCGGCAAAAGCTGGCTAAATCATTTAAATAATTCTCCATCTCTTTTTGTGAATGCAACTACATTTGGTCTTTTTTTGGCTGAACAAGTTGTAGAACTTGATCCAAAAATTGGTTCAAATCCAATTAGCTGGCTGTCTGGAATGACTTCAAAAATTGGAGAGCCAGTTTTAAGAGAGGCAATTAAAAAAGGAATGGATATTTTGAGTGAAGAATTTGTTTCAGGAACAAGTATTGAAAAAGCATTAATAAAGTTTGATTCACCAAATACTCCATGTTCTTTTGATATGCTTGGTGAAGCGGCTCGAACTAAATCTGATGTAGATTTCTTTTTTGAAGCCTATGAAAATGCAATTAGGTGTGTTGGAGAAAAAAATGCTCTTCTGTCTAAATCTTTTCATGAAATTTCTATAAAACTCTCAGCGTTACATCCACGTTATGAGGCATTAAAAGAAGAAAGAGTTATGAATGAACTTTATGAAAGTGTTTATGAGCTATCTTTACAAGCAGCTAATCATGATATTGCCTTAACAATTGATGCTGAAGAACAAGACAGACTTGAACTTAGTCTTAAAATTGTGGAAAAGCTTGCAGAAAATAAAAAGCTTAAAGATTGGGGTGGGCTAGGCTTAGCAATTCAAGGTTACGGAAGAAGATCTTCTTCTGTAGTCAAATTCATTAATTATCTTGGAGGCCGAAGAAATGGACTCATGATGCGATTAGTAAAGGGTGCTTATTGGGATCAGGAAATTAAAATTCATCAAACAAAGGGTTCAATTGATTTACCTGTTTTTACTGCAAAATCCTTCACTGATTTGAATTATTTACACACAGCTAAAGTAATTTCAGAGAGTAAAAATCTCAAGCCTTATTTTGCTACTCATAATGCTCATACAATAGCTGCAATAATGAGTATTTTTAAAGGGCAGGAAGAAAAAATTGAGTTTCAAAGAATTTTTGGAATGGGTGATTTAGTTTATACAAACGCTAAAAAATGCTTTAAAGATTTTCCAACAACGAGAATATATGCTCCTGTTGGGTCTAAAAAAGAATTGCTACCTTATCTTGTTAGAAGGTTGATTGAGAATGGAGCAAATAATTCGTTTGTAAATAAGTATTTAGATAAGAAAATTCCTATCACTGAAGTTGTAAAAAATCCCCTTCTCAATTGCAAAGATCAGTTAATAAATAAAACTTTCCTTAATAACGTAAAAAGACCAAAAGAAATTTTTAAAGGAAGAGATAATTCTTTAGGTTTTGATTTTGGTGATCTTTATGAAATACAAACACTGCAAAATGATGTTAAAAATATGAGAAAGCGTGATTATAAAGCTATTTCAATTGTAGGTAATCATCAATTTACTGGGGAGTCTATGAAAAGACTTTCTCCTCATGAATTAAAAAATGAAATTGGCTTAGTTGCTTATTTAAAAACAAAAGATATTAAGAATGTTTTTGAAGATTTTGATAATTCTGATTGGTCGAAAACTTCTTTGAAAAAAAGAATTGAGATTTTGTCAAAGGTTGGAGAGTTGCTATCTAACAATAGGGCAATGCTTTTCCATCTTTTGATCAATGAGGCTGGAAAAACGTTGAAAGATTGCGACGCAGAATTAAGAGAGGCAATTGATTTTATTAATTACTATAATGCCCAGGCAAAAAAAATCTTCAAAAGAAAAAGAATGCCTGGTCCTTCAGGTGAAGAAAACTATCTTGAACACGCTCCTAAAGGGACATTCCTCTGTATAAGTCCATGGAATTTTCCCTTAGCAATATTTGTGGGGCAAATTACAGCAGCGCTAGTAACAGGAAATAATGTTATTGCAAAACCTGCTGAAGATACTTCTATCATTGGGTATGAGGTTGTAAAAATCTTCCATGAATCTGGTGTGCCGAAATCAGCATTAAAACTAGTACTTGGTGACAAAAAAATTGGCAATGAATTAACTAAAAATCCTCTTATTGCCGGTGTTGTTTTTACAGGGTCAAGTTTTGCTGCAAAGCAAATAAATAAGAACCTTGCTGACTCAAATGGTCCTATAAAAAGTCTTATTGCAGAAACAGGTGGTCAGAATGCGATGATTGTTGATTCATCTTCCCTCAAGGAGCAAGTTATAGATGATGTAATCAGATCAGCATTTTTAAGTGCTGGTCAAAGATGTAGTGCATTAAGAGTTTTGTATGTTCAAGATGAAATTGCTGATGAATATTGGGATTATCTTAATGAAGCATTGCAAGAATATACTATTGGAGATCCAAACCTACCAAAAGTTGATATTGGTCCAATTATTAACAAAAATTCAAAAGATAGATTGATGACACATATATCAGCTTTGAAAAAATCAGCTAAGAGAACTATTGAACATCATTATAAGCAAAACAAGAGTGATTTATTTATCACACCAATTGTTTTTGAAATAGACAGCATTAATCAAATAGATGAGGAAAATTTTGGTCCAATCTTACACTTTATAAGATATAAGAGTGGAAATTTGGAGCAAATCATCGATGAGATTAACGATACAGGCTATGGACTAACAATGGGCGTTCACTCCAGAATTGTAAGTAAGGCTAGAGGAATATTTGAGGCAGCAAATGTTGGAAATTTTTATTTTAATAGGGATATTGTTGGTGCTGTTGTTGGAGTGCAGCCTTTTGGTGGTCAAGGTTTAAGTGGTACTGGTCCAAAGGCTGGAGGACCAGGTTACCTTTACAATTTCGTTACTGAAAAAACTTATACTGACAATGTTATGGCTACTGGTGGTAATATAGAATTACTAAATAAAAATGTAATGTAATGATTAATAGGTCCAGGTTACCTTTCCAATTTCGTTACTGAAAAAACTTATACTCTTTACAATTCCGTTACTGAAAAAACTTATACTGACAATGTTATGGCTACTGGTGGTAATATAGAATTACTAAATAAAAATGCAATGTAATGATTAATAAGATTTTTCTTGGTTTCACTGCAGCAACTTATGGATTCTTGGGAGGATGGGCCCTTTTTGATCCAAGTAGTTACGTAACTGCAGTGGGTCTTACAATAAATACTGACTTGGGCTCCGCTGAAATTAGAGCTGTATATGGCGGTATAAATTTTTTGGTGGGCATCTTAGCTTTTGTTACTTTGATGAATTCTAGAAATGAAAAAACTTTCTTTACTATTTTATTATTTTTAATATCAGGAATACTTCTAGGAAGAATTATTTCACTTATCTACGGTGAATATACTTCTCCCTTTATAGGGTACTTCACAGCTTTTGAGATTGTATATTTTGTATTTTTAGTTAGTGCTTTAAGGAAATTGAGAAATAGGATTTTTTAATGGATGGTCTCATTCAGTTTTTTTCAGAATATAACTATGATGGATTAGTTTATGGTCTGATTGATAACGGCGTTCTTGGATTTTCAACTCTCCTTGGTATTGATATTGATAGATATTTTCGAGGGAGCGGAATACATGGAGCCATTTATGGAGCGCTTCTAGGAAACACTTTATCTGACTTTCTAGGCGCAATAGTTGATTTTCCTCTTCTTCTTACAATAAATATAACAGCAGGATGCTTAATAATAATTCCATTAGTTTGGTTATATTTATCAATTTCAAAGAGACACTAACCTTTGATTGCTAATAGAACTTCTTTAAGATTGCTTAAATCAAACCCGGCGCTTTTGCACTTATCTAATATTATTTCGGCATCAAGATCTTTTGCATTTGCAAAAGCCCATTGAGTAATACTTCTATTTCCAGTTCTGCAATAAGCCAAAGTCTTTTTTTCTTTCTGAATAATAGAATTAAGTTCAAAAACTTTTGCTGGATCTATTTCACCTGGTGAAATTGGAATAAAAAAGCATTTGATATCATTTTCTTTGCACGTTTTCTCTATTTCTTCATAGATAGGTTGGCTCTCTTCTTCTCCATTAGGTCTATTACAAACAATAGTCTGAAAGCCTTGTTCTTTTAGATTTTTTATATCGCTTGGAAAAATTTGGCCAGATACAAAAAATTTTTCTTCTACTTTATGCAATCACTTATCTCCCTTAATTGCATTTTTAAAAGCTTGAAAAGATTCATCTTTTACTGGCCCATAACCCCTTACAGAACTTGAGCTATCAACTAGTGCCTCAAGATATTTTCCCCTTAGACCTGATGGAGTTTTGGTAATTTTGTCTAACTCACTAAAAAATATTTTTCTGTGTGCATTATCCCTTCTTCTATCATGTGTAATTTGGAAAGGATCAAAAAAACTACCTCTTAGGAACTTAAAGCTTTTGAGAAGTTTAAACATCGGTATTGCGAAAGTACCTGGAATTTTAATTTTAAGTGGTCGACCAGTTCTTTTGTCTTTAATAAATGACATAAAAGGTGGCGATAGATAAAAACCTAAATTTTTCCACTCACCAAATTGTTTGCTCACCATTTCTTTTGATGTTTCAAGATGCATTCTTGCAACCTCATACTCATCTTTAACTGCAATAACACGGTAAATTTCTTTTATGGTTTTCTTTAATAGCTCTTCTGTTTCTAATTCATTCTTAATTAAGTCTTTCGTAAAATTAACTTTGCTATTGAAGAAATCTATTTCTTTTTTATCGTAAATAGCTAGCCTTTCAAGTCTGTCCTTAAGAACACTCTCGGTGGTTTGTTCTTTCTCTTTAAATGAATTTAAGAATTTAAAAATCTTATCTTTTGGATTGAATGCATAAAGTCTTCCGAGATTAAAACTATAGATATTTTTTTCTACACCAATGCCATTTAACTTAATAGCATATTTAATACTCTCTTCTTTTAGTGGAATATGACCAAGCTGATAAGCTGCGCCAAGCATCATAATATTTGCTGCAATTGCATCGCCACATAAATTTTCTGCAATCTTAATTGCTGGTACTGTGATATTAATATCTTTAGTAGTTTTATCAATTACTTTTAAAACTTCATCATCCTTAAAATCTAAATCTCTATTGGTTACAAAATCAGCAACTGGAATAGTATCTGAATTAATAATCGAGTATGTTTTTTTATCAGATAAAACTTCTTGAATTTCTGGCTTTGTTCCGACCACTGCATCACATGCTAAGAAAAGGTTAGCTGAGGCAGGTGCAATTTTATGGCTAAATGTTTTTACATTCTTTTCATAGATTTTTATGTGAGACCAAACTGCTCCCCCTTTCTGAGCTAGTCCTGTCATATCTAATATTGTTGATTCTTTACCCTCATAATGAGCAGCCATAGCTGTTATTGCCGATACTGTTAAAACACCAGTTCCTCCAATTCCAGTAAGAATAATATTGGAAACACCATCAGAAACTTTATGTTTTGGATCTGGAAGTCCATCTATTTTATGTGATGTTGTTCTTGCTTGAAGTTGAGCGTCTACAGAGACAAAAGATGGACAGAAACCTTTAAGACATGTGTAATCTTTGTTACAAGTGGATTGATTAATTTTTCTTTTTCTTCCAAGTTTTGTTTCAAGTGGCTCAATTGATACACAGCTGGATTGCATTGAGCAATCTCCACAACCCTCACACACATCTGGGTTTATCATTATTCTTTGCAGAGGATCATGCATTTGGCCTCTTTTTCTTCTTCTTCTTTTTTCAGCTGCACATGTTTGATCAAATATTAAAACACTTACACCTTTATGTTTGCTAAGGTTTACCTGTTCACTAATAATGTGATCGCGATGGACACTCTTCACGTATTTTGATGATAAATACTTATACTTTTTTGGATCTTGCGAAAGAACTGAAATCTTCTTTACACCTTCAGCTAAAACTTGCTTAATAATTCCATCAACATTCCAATTATCTCCAATTTCTTGGCCTCCTGTCATTGCAACAGCATCGTTATAGAGTATTTTGTATGTGATATTAACTTCAGCATCAAGAGCAGCTCTAATTGCTAAAATACCCGAATGTTTGTAAGTTCCATCACCAAGATTTGCATAAATATGTTTTTCTTTTGAAAAGGGTGATATTCCTATCCAAGGTGTTCCCTCACCTCCCATCTGAGTAAAAAATTCTGTCCCTTTCACAGTATTTACTGCCATGTAATGGCACCCAATTCCACCTAATGCACGTTTTCCCTCAGGAACCATTAATGAAGTGTTGTGAGGGCAACCAGAGCAAAAGAATGGTTTTCGATTTAGTGGAGCATTTATATTTTCTTGTGACTTATTTCGTTTTTGAAACCAGTCAAGCTGGTTAATAACTGCGCTATCGCTGTTAAATTTTGAAATCCTTTCAGCAATAACTTCAATTATTGTTTGCATTGGAAGGTCATTTTCTGCAGGCAGTAACCACTTTCCATTTTCATCTTGTTTTCCAATAACAGTCGGTCTTACGTTTTCTTTCCAATTGTATAGCTGCCATTTTACTTGGTGTTCAATTAATTCTCTTTTCTCTTCAACAACTAGAACAGTATCAAGACCTCTACAAAATTCTCTTATGCCCTGTGGTTCAAGAGGCCATGGCATTCCAACTTTATATAAAGCAATACCCATGCTTTTTGCTTTTTCTTCATCTATTCCAAGCCATCTGAAGGCTTCGAGGACATCGTTATATGATTTGCCTGCAGAAATTATTCCGAGTTTTGCGTTATTGTTCTTCCAAATTACTTTATCAATTTGATTTGCCCTAACGAATTCTTGTGCAGCAAAACCTTTTGCCCTCTGCAGTCTAAAATCTTGCTCTCTGGGAGTGTCTGAAAAGAGGATATTTCTTGGTAAGTCTTTGTATTCTCCTAAAAATGCACCGCTAGGTACAATGATCTCTTCGTTTTCTATTGAAGTATCATAAGTCCTACCAGAATCTGCTACGTCAGATACGATTTTTAAACCTACCCAACAGCCACTGTATCTACTCATTGCAAAACCTAACAAACCAAACCTTACAATTTCACTGACTCCACTTGGATACAAATAAGGCATGAAAGCACTCATAAAGTTGTGGTCTGATTGATGAGGTAATGTTGAAGACTTGGCTGCATGATCATCTCCAGCAACTGCTAGTACTCCACCAAATATAGAGGATCCTGCTGCATTTGCATGTTTAAAAACATCCATAGAACGATCCATGCCTGGACCTTTTCCATACCAGATTCCGAATACACCATCTTTAAGTCCTCTTCCATGAAATTCTCCCTGTTGTGAGCCCCAAACAGCGGTTGCACCTAATTCTTCATTAAGACCGGGTTGATGGAAGATATCATTTTGATCTAGAAATTTTTTTGCACGATGTAGCTCTAAATCATAACCACCAAGAGGTGAGCCTTTGTAACCAGAAATAAATCCCCCAGTATCTAGATTTCTTTGAATATCTAGTTCTTTTTGAATAAGAGGCAACCTGACAAGTGCCTGTATTCCTGTAAGAAATACAGTTCCATCTCTTTTTTTATATTTATCATCTAAAGATATTCCCTTGCTCAAAATAATCCCTTTTTTTTAAATCACTATTATAACAGTTTTAGAATTTTTCCATGTATGGTCTAAGATCAATTTCATGTGTCCAAACAGACTTTTTTTGATTATGCAAATCAAGATAGACCTGAGCAATTTCATCAGGTTTTAAAATTCCATCTTGTTTCTTCAATTTATAAATGTCTGGAAAGTTTTCTTTAATCCAAGGATGATCAATTGCTCCATCAATTACAGTATGAGCAACATGAATCCCTTTAGGGCCAAGTTCTCTTGCCATTGATTGAGCAACTGCTCTTAATCCAAATTTTGCTGACGCAAAAGCACTGAATCCTGAGCTGCCTCTCATCGATGCTGTTGCTCCCGTAAAAATGATTGTTCCCTTTTTATTTTTCAACATATATTTAGCTGCTTCTTTTCCTGTTAGAAAACCTGCAAATGTAGCCATTTCCCAAACCTTTTTAAATACTCTAGAAGTTGTTTTGCTTATAGGAAAAAATACATTCGCACCAATGTTGAAAATTACACATTCAATCTTTCCCTGTTTAGCAGCAGTTTTAAAGAGTTCTTGAATTTCTACTTCATTTCTTGCATCTATTGGGTATGGTGTGCATTTAAAGCCTTTTTTATTTATGCCTTTTGCAAGATTTTGAAGAGCTTTTTTATTTCTTTCTCTTCTGGATGCAAAAACATGATATCCAGATTGTGAAAATTTTTGTGCTAGAGATGAGCCTAATCCTGGACCAGCTCCGATTATTAAAACTATCTTATCTTTCATGAATTGTAATTGAATTATACCAATAAGGTTAGAATGAGAGAATGCAAATAAAATTCATTTTTGATATCGGGAGTCCAAATGCATATTTATCTCATAAAGTAATTCCTAGTTTTGAGAAAAAATATGATGTGAAATTTGATTATTTTGTTTGCTTGCTAGGAGGTATTTTTAAATTATCAAATAACAAACCTCCTATGATTGCTAATGCAGAAATACCTCTCAAAAATCATTATTTTGGTCAAGAAATCACAAGATTTGCAAAATTCCATCAATTAACAAAATTTAAAATGAATCCTCATTTCCCAATTAATACACTGAATATTCAAAGAGGGGCTTTAGCAGCACAAGAGAGAGGAAATTTTGCTGAATATGTAGACTGTATAGCCAAGGGAATGTGGGAAGAGGAGAAAAACTTTAATGATATTGAGATTTTGAAAAATTATTTATTGCAGAATAAAATCAATGGTGAGGAAATTTTAGAACAAGCTGCAACTCCTGAAATTAAACAAAAGCTTATAGACAATACGTCTAAAGCATACGGAATGGGTGTTTTCGGAGTACCAACTTTTTTTGTTGGGAAGGAAATGTTTTTTGGCAAGGAAGCATTTAGGGAAATGCCAGACTTTCTTTAATTAAAATCTTTATGTGAGAAGTAACTCACACCTGTTTTATTATTAAATGCCTCAGTTACCATATTTTTTGCAAGAGTCCTCGCTTCTACATTCTTAAAATCTTTTAGCTGTGATGGCAGTACTTGCCCAAAGATATTTGTTACTTTTTCAAAAATTTGTACATCTAAGCCAATTTTATTCTCCCTTTCTCCTAAAAGATGACTTGGTCTAAATATATTAATTTTATTAAATGATAACTTTTTAATTTCTTCTTCCATCTCTCCTTTTATCTTAAGGTAGTGATTAAGGGAGTTTTTATCTGCCATAACCGAAGAAATTACAGATATATCTTTTATTCCTACATCAAGCGCCATCTTAGCTAGTTTAATGACCAATCCAAAATCAACTTCTTCAAATTTAGGTTTAATTTTATCGCGCATGTAAACAAGATCTAAAAGCTCCAATGGGTACCCCAAGCATATAAAGAAATGATCTGCAGGTTTTACACTAAAATCTTTATTGAAATCTATAAGCTCTTGCTTAACATTCTTTGGAAATTTAAAAGGTCTTCTTGAGATTGCAATTACTTCATGCTCTTGGAGGAAATCACTAATGAGTGTTTTGCCAACGAGTCCAGTTGAACCAGCAACTAATATTTTCATATAAATTTAATTGAATTATTTGGAAGTTTTATTCTCTAAAGCACTTATTTTATCTTCTATTTTTTCAAGCTTATCTAAGATTTGATGAAAAAAATTTCGTGCCTCTGTTGGGCACTTTTCAAAAAAATGCTCTGTTAACTTTTCTAAATCTTTGTTGTCCATCAGAAATTATTCTACTAGATTTAGATAGTTTGATAACCTTTCAGGATTCACAGCAAATGTTAGTTTTCCAACATTAGCTTTAACCTCATTTAAATTTACTGCTTCACCTACCTGTATTACTCCAATCATCCCTAAGATTAGATGTGGTGTGCATTGATAAACATATACTCCCTCTTCATTTAAGGTAACGCTAATGTTTTCATTAATTTCACCTTTCCACGGACTTGCTCCATCAGGAATGAGCCCTTCTACTGATTCTGAATTGTGTGCTAAATCAACAGATTTAAAGTTGATAGTATCTCCTTTATTTACTTTTAAAAATCCTGGTTCAAAGATCATTGATCCACCATCACCAAAATTTAGCATTTTCACTTCATGTTCTGCGGCACTTAAACTAGCTGCTAGTGTCATTATTAAGCCAATTAATACTTTCTTCATCCTATCTCCTCATCTGCATATTTATGGTTAACTTCACTGTGATGCTCTTCGTCTGCCTTAACACATTTAACAAGATCTATTAGTCGAGCATTACTTTTCAAATCGTAGTATTCAATAGCTATTTGAGGTGCTTTAACATTTTCAATTTCACCATTTTCAATCATCTTCAAATACTCCGAGTAACTTTTAACTGCTTCATCTTCAAAAAAACCTATCATTCTATGGGCTGTTTTGGTGAAGAAAACATACATAAAGAAGTAAAATGCGCCAAACAAAAACTGTGAAAATAGCACTAAACTTCTCTCAAATATATTTGGTTTAGCAATTTCGATAAAGAACATTAAATGCATTCTTTCATTTTCTGCCTCTGCCAACATTTCTCTTATATGTTTGCCATAGCCAACTTTCATGGATCTTAAGCTTTTAAAGTGCATCCACATACCTGCGACCATGCCTGGAACACCCGCAATAGTTTCGAGCACTACTGCCCTGTGGCCATATCTTTTTGCAAAAAAAGTATCTGCTATAAACCTAAAGAAAATGGTCATTGAATAGGCAAACCTATCGGAAAGTGTATGTAGAGAATTATTTTCAAATATATTCATAATATAAATTTTATTTATAAGATATTATATGAATTATTTATACTTAAACAAGGTTTAGGTAAGGAGTTTATTGAAGATGTGCTTAGAAAAATGCAGGAGGAAATAATTCCTCCAACATTTTATGGATTCTTATTAATCTCTGGAAAATTAACCAAAGGATTTTCGTTTAGAATTATTGCTTCTGTAGTCTCAACATGTGCTCCTGCTGCAGCTCTAATATCTGTAAACTCCTGATCCTCTTTGAATGATTTAAGACCTTCCATGCTCTGATAATGGATGATGGCAAACATACTTGTATCATCATCCTTCTCAGTTCCGGCAAAGATAATTGTTCCACCATGTTTTTGAAGACGGTGGCCATTTTCAAGCGCCATTTCCATCCATTTCGCAAATGAATCACATTTTTGTGTAAGTTTTACGTACATATTTCCTCCTAAGGAAAGAGTAACAAATAATTTGTTAAATTAAATTAAGTTTCTAATAAAAATGGTAGGGATGGAGGGAGTCGAACCCCCACGCCTTACGGCACTGGAACCTAAATCCAGCGTGTCTGCCAGTTCCACCACATCCCCAGCTGAAACGTTATTTTATATGACAAAAGCTAGGATTAAACCTAAAACAGCAAAAATTAACCACATAATTGCTTCCTTTTGGCTTCCTTTTTTAAAAGCCATGTATGAGAGAATCCAAAAAATAACAGGTGAAACAAGTAAAAATGCTTTACCAATTAATATTACAGCTGGAACTAAACAAACAATTAAGAAAACTTTGTAAAAAGTCTCATTTAGAATCTTATCCATAATTTAATTTCTGAACCTTGCAACAAATCCTAGAAAGCCTGCTTTATTTTCTCCTGTTGCTAAGTTGCTAGACAACAAAATATCTACAACAGGATTTAATTTTTGTGTTAAAAGTTTTTTAAACGTCAGCGATTCCATTTCAATATCTATATCATCAAGGGTTGCTACTTGTTTATAGGTCAGCACTGAATTATGCAATCTTAGTTCCCAAATCTCATTTAAATCATTAAATTTAATTTTCACAGTTTCACTCAGCTCCTCAGTGTCCTTTGGGTCTAGACGAGTAGCCATAATATCTAAAAACATTAAAATACTAAGTTCGCGAAGCATCTTATCTGTAATGCTTGATTCAGCAGTCACAAATCCTTTACTTGTTTCTATATCAGAAATTGCGGCATATTCACTAAGATAGTAGCTTTTTGCATTAGGGTTATAAGCCTCCTCTCCTAAAACTCTGAGAGTTTCCGCTCTAAGATTTCTTACCTCTATATTTTCTTCAGAAAATAAATCAGTTAAAAAAAGCGTCCATTGATAATCTTTTTTCTCAAAAGAAACTTTTATTTCTTCAAGTAATTTTTCATCAGAAATTAGCCCTCTAAGCCTTGATGAAAATTCTTTCTTTTCCAAAGGATGTAAATTCGAGGGATTACCGTCAAACCATCCAAAATAGCCATTAAATAGATTTCTTGAACTCCATTCTACTGAGCCATATAGTTCAAACAAGTAAGGATCTTCTCTTAAGCTTTTTGGCAATTTAATTGATTGCGCAACATCTATTGGGTTACCTCCAAGATTAAGTTTACGCATTGTCTGATCATGCACATACTTAATTGCATCTCTATAGTTTTTAAGAATTTCTAAAATATTTTTTTTACCTAATATTGGGACGCCGTGACTTGGCACTAAAACCTCTGGCTCAAGTGCAATCATTTTTTCTATGCTCTGATACCAAGATCTAAAACTTCTAAAAGACGTGCCTCTGATTGTATAAATATTTGGAAATGCTTTGTAGATATTGTCTCCAGAAAACAATGTCTTCATTTCTTCAATCCAAACAAAAATTTGATCATCCGTCTCTCCTGGTGCATGAATGAAATCTACTTTTAGACCACCTACTTCTTCAGAATGTGTTTTATCGAATACTATATCTGGTTTCAGATAGCCTGATGTATCAACTCCTGCCTCAAGCTTTATTCCAATTCCATCTGAAAAGTTTTTATCTTTTAAAATCAAACCGAACATCTTTTGTGATCTTTCGCCGATTAATGTTCTTTTTATACCCATAAAATTTTCAAACTCTGCCTCAAGATCTCTATGACCAATAACACCATTGATTTGGAAATTTTCCTTGAAAGCTCCAGCTCCTAAAGTATGGTCAGCATGGAAGTGGGTATAAGCAATTTTAATTTCTGTGTTAGGATTTAAATCACCCATATCTTTTATCACTCTATTAGCTGTTTCTATTCCTCCCATCGTGTCGATTATCAGACTTTCACCATCACCAACAACTAAAATACTGTTCGCCAATCCATAGCCCACAGCAACATGCAAATTAGGTAATGGAGAATAAATTTTTTCCTGGAAATCCTCGCTTAGAAGTGAAAGATCTTCATTATTTTCACCTCTTGAAACAGATGAAATATCTCTTTTCTCTTCTTCATTCGAACAAGACAGCAGCGCTAACAAAATTAGTAAAATCCTTAGATTTTGCATATAGGTATTTTAGTCTATATCTTTCTGTTTATCTCAAATTTCATTAGACTCAACTCATGGATATGAATAAAAAAGAGGAAGTGCTTAAAAGAGCAAATTTTATTCTTCAAGATGGTGTAAAAAATCGTGATTCACTTTTTCATACTCTTGTACTAAGTTCTTTATGCGATAGAGAAATCGAATCCCGAGTCATGGTTTTAAGGGAATTTAACGAAAAAAAAAGAATCTTGAGATTCCATTCTGACTTCAGATCAAACAAGATTAAAGAATTAGAAAAAGATAATAAAACAACGGTTATTGGCTATGATCCGAATCTTAAAGTGCAAATAAGACTTATAGGAGAAACAAAAATAAATTACCAAAATGAAGATACACAGAAAAGTTGGAAATCCTCTCAAGCAATTTCGAAAAAATGTTATTCCGTTAAAGAAGGCTCAAGTGCAAAAATTGAAAATCCAAAAGATGTAGATTTTGATATCAAATCAATTAATGTTGAAGATGGATATAAGAATTTTTGTACATTAAATTTCAACTATAATATTCTTGAATTTCTTTACTTACAGAGAAGTGGACATAGGAGATGCAGGTTTTCTTGGAATGCTAATGGTGAAGTTAAGAGTGTCTGGCTTGTACCCTAACTGTTGAGAAGTTCTAGCATAAAGCTATCTATATATTTGCTCACTTCTTCTTCAGAAAGTCTTAATTCATTTCTTACATTTTTGATCGGTCTTATACCAGTCCAAAGAGTTTTTCCAGTTTCGACAGAATAAGCTGTAACTCTTAGAAATGATTTATCAAGATCGTTGTAGAAATCATTATAGAAAGGATCATAATATGGATAGTAAGCCCCTCTTCTTGCATAAAACCTTGAACTTCTGAAAGTATCTTCATCAATAGAAAGAGAGATTTTAAAAGCAATTTCAGCTTCTTTTTTCAAAGATAGTCCTAAAGCTTGCAACTCATCTACTAGCTCTACTTCTAATAGCTCAGATGTAAATGGACTTACTCTTACATCACCTGATTGAGCAAATGCTGATACTTGGAATGTGCTGTAATCTTGTATGTCAAAATCACTTAACCTTTCAGTGCTCACAGGATTTGAACTACATCCACCTAGAGTGGCTAAAAATATAATTGTTAAAATTTTTCTCAACATACTTTATTTATGACTCATAATATATATATTAGTTCCCTAGAATAAATTCAAGATGCGTGGTTTTAAACTTTTAGATAAAAAACAAAATAAATCTCTAGGATTCGAGGCAGAGAGGTATTTGCTTGATGATTACGGCTCTGAACACATTCACCTCAAAAATGATTCAAAAGAACTGGTTTTCATGGTTATGTTTCGTACAATCCCTGAAAATTCAACAGGTGTAGCTCATATCCTTGAACACACAACACTATGTGGTTCTGAAAAATTTAAGGTACGAGATCCCTTTTTCATGATGCTCAGAAGGTCAATGAGCACTTTTATGAATGCATTTACATCTAGTGATTGGACTGCTTATCCTTTTGCTACTCAAAATAAAAAAGATTTTTACAATCTTCTGGATGTTTACCTAGATGCAGCTTATTTCCCCATTCTTGAAGAAGAAGATTTTAAACAGGAAGGACACAGACTCGAATTTTCAAAGCTAGATAAAAGCAGCTCTGATCTGGAATATAAAGGTGTTGTGTTTAATGAAATGAAGGGCTCAATGAGTAATATTTCAAGTGTAACATGGCAGGCTTTAACAAAAAATTTGTTTCCAGATCTGACTTACAGACACAATAGCGGTGGAGAGCCAAAAGAAATAATTGAATTAACTCATGATTATCTCAAGAATTTTCATAGTAAATTTTATCATCCGTCTAATGCTACTTATTTCACATGGGGAGACATTGATGCAAAAGAGATTCAAAAATTTATAACAGATAAATTAAAAAATAAATTCGAAAATATCTCACAAGATAAAATTGAAATAGTAAAGCCTCAAAAGTCGTTTGCGAAAAGTGTGAATGCTGAGGAAGTCTTCAACCCAGTATCAAAAGAGCAAAGTAGTCATCAAAATTATTGTGCATGGGTTTTGGGTGAAAGTTCCAATATAGATGAATTATTAGAATCTCATCTTGTTGCTCTTCTTTTACTAGGAAATTCTGCAACGCCACTTTACAAGGCATTAGAGTCGAATGATATAGGTAAATCACCTGCTCAGATTCTAGGCTTAGAAGATAGCATGAGGCATTTAATGTTCATATGCGGTATTGAAGGAAGTGAAGAAAACTCCCAATCAAAATTTAATGCACTGATTGACAAAACTTTTGCAGATATAGTGAAAAATGGCTTCAAGGATGAGCAAATTGACGCAGCTCTTTATCAATTAGAGTTAAACAGAAGAGAAATTTCTGCAGGATCATTGCCTTATGGATTACAAATTCTTCTTTCGCTTGCACCTGGATCTCTATATAAGTCAGATCCACTTGTCCTTTCAAATGTTGATGAAGCACTAAAAAGACTCAAAGAGAATGCTAAGAAGAAGAATTACCTACAAAATATTGTCAAAAGAAACTTCGTAGATAACCAACATCGTGTAAATCTTGAGATGATGCCTGATCTTGAGCTTATAAATAAGAAAGAATCTGAACTAAGAAAAATTCTTGATAACTTGAAAGCATCAATGAGCAGCAAAGAAAAGCTAGAGCTTGTAAATGAATCAAAAATCCTTGCAGATAGACAAAACGCAAAACCTAATAAAGATGTTTTACCAAAACTTGAACTATCAGATGTCCCAAAAAATTTAACTTATCCTAAATCAAAGAAACTTGTTACTTTTGGATACTCTCCTACATTCTATGAACAACCAACCAACGGACTTACATATCAATCGATTACCAGAGATGTAAACATTGAGGGACTTGATCAAGTAGGTGATTTAATGATCTTGTCATCACTTTTAGGAAGAATTGACACTAAAAATAAGGACTACTTAAAACTTCAGGAAGCAATTTCAAAAATATCAGGCGGAATAAATGCGTCTTCGCATTTTTATCTTGATAAGAATGAAGAGATAAAAGGCAAACTTTCTCTTTCTTCCAAATCATTACCAGAGAACTCGCTTGAAGTTACAAAATTGATGTTTGAGATTCTTAATGAAACAAAATTTGATAACGATAAGAGAATTAAAGAATTAGTTTTTCAAAATTTTATGGGCCTTCAGCAAACAATTGTTGAAAATGGACATAGATTTGCGATGTTAGCAGCATCTTCAAGTCACAATAAATTATCTCTCATGCAAGAATTAAGCTCTGGACTTAGTTCTCTTTATAAATTTGCGCCTTTTGTTTCAAATAATGAGGAAATGCTTAAAGCTGAACTTGAAAAACAAGTTAAGTTTTTCGACGCAAACAAGAGCTCTGCAAATGAATTGATGTTTGTATCAAATGTTCTACTAACTAAAGATGAAGTAAAAGATATTAGATCCTTAAATTTCAAAATGGAAGGTGATTCAAAAGTTGAACTTCCTTTTAAACAAGAATTTCACAAAATTGCAATGCCTATAAATACACAAGTAAATTTCTCAGCGTTATCGATGGATGCACCGATTTATGATCCAAAGGAATCTGCAAAGTATCTTCTTTTATCCAGTCTCTTAAGAAATGAATATCTTCATAAAAGAGTAAGAGAACAAGGAGGAGCATATGGTGGTGGAGCAGTTTATGATCCTTTCTCTGGAACATTTAAAATGTTTTCATATAGAGATCCTCGCTTCATAGACACAATTCAAGATTTTGAAGATTCATTAGAATGGGCTTTAAAAGGTGATTTCAGTGAAGAAATTCTTTTAGAGGCAAAGCTTTCAGTTTTATCAGATATCGATAAACCTTCCTCTCCAGCAGGAGAAGCTTTTAAGGATTACAGATTAAATCTGGAAGGGAAGTCCCAAAAGGATAGGTCTGCATATAGAAATAATATTTTAGAAATCAAAACAGATGAAATTGTAGAGGCTGCAAAAAATTTAAAGGACAGAAAAAAATCAGTTTTCTCTATCATTAACCCTAATTTTGAAAAAACTGCTCAAGAAAACGGTTTTCAAATTAGAAAAATCTAATCAAATATATTCCAGCTTCTTTTTTTGACTGCAATCTCACAGTTTTTTAGTTGTCTTTCATATTTTGCTGCGTTAAGTTTTACTTTTTTTGCAACTGACAAGAGCCAATCTTTTTCTTTAAATGTCCCTCTTTTATAACCACCATAACCCTCATGGTAGGCTAAATATAATTTTTCTACCTCATAGTTTTGTATTCCTGATGATCTTGCTTTTGAAAGGTACCAGCCAATAAAATCAACTGAATTCTTGAAACTTGCCCTCCTTGCCCAATTGTTTCCAGTTTCGTTTTGATAATCTTCCCATGTAGATTTTACTGCTTGAGAGTACCCTCTTGCTGAGGAAGGTCTTTTTCCAGGAAAAACCCAAAGAATTTTTTCCCTGTCAGGTGCAGCCCTTGAATTGAATGAAGACTCCTGCCTTATAATTGCCATTACAGTGCTTGGTTTTGCTCCCCATTTTTTCTCAGTATCTAAAAGTGGCTTTTTCCATGATGGGTTATCGTCAAGCATCTTACAAATATCATCCTGATTTAATGGAATTTCATTTGAACATGTAGTTAGAAGAATTAACAGAATGCTTGATAATATTGCTCTTATCATATTTTTAAAAACTCTTTTAAGTTTTCCTCTTTAACTAATTCTATGCCAAATTCTTCTGCCTTTCTTAATTTAGAGCCAGGATTTTCGCCACAAATTAAATAATTTGTTTTTGAACTCACGCTGCTTGATGGAATGCCGCCTTTATCTTTAATTATATCTTTCAACTCTTCTCTACTATACCCTTCAAAAGTACCTGTAATAACAATCTTTTTATTATCTAAATGGCTATCTTCAGTAACCACAAAATCTTTAATGCTTAATTCATTTACTAAATCATCAATACCAATCGGATCAGTAGAAAGGAAATTTATAATCTTTTGAGCAACAATATCTCCAATATTATCCATTTGTAACAATTCATCTAGATTTGTATTTTTAAAATTAGAAAAAGTTTTAAAGTATCTCGCTAAACTAGATGCGGTTGTCTCACCAACCTCTGGTATGCCAAGCGAATATATAAACATTGCAAGACTTGGCTCTCTTGAGCTCTCAATGCTCTGAAAAAGATTCTCAATTGATTTCTCACCAAAGCCTTCTAGTGATTTAAGCTCACTTTCATATTTTTTTAATCTGAATAAATCTGCAGCTGATTTCATATATCCTAAATTGATTAAAGTTTTATTTATTTTGTATCCAAGACCCTCAATATTCATCGCCTTTCTCGAAACAAAATGTTCAAAAAAACCAAAGAGTTGTTTTTTGCATTTCATTCCAGCACCACATTTCAAGAAAGGACCATCAAGAAAAAGTTCTGATTCACATGATGGACATTTGTCTGGAATTTTTACTGGAGTTTCATCACCTGAGCGTAACTCTTTATTTACCTTAACAAGCTGTGGGATAACATCTCCTGCTCTCCTGACAAGAACACTATCATTATCCATTATTTCAAGACGTTTTAATTCATCCATATTATGCAAAGAAATATTTGAAATATTTGCACCAGCAATTAGTACTGGTTCAATTGTTGCAAAAGGTGTAATTACTCCTGTTCTGCCTACAGAAAAAAGAACTTTCTTTACTTTGGAAACCTTTTCTGTTGCTGGAAATTTCCACGCTACGGCCCATCTTGGAGCCTTAGACACAAAGCCAAGTTTTTCTTGTTTGGAAAAATCATCTACTTTAACTACCGCTCCATCAATTTCGTAATCTAAACCTTCACGAGAAGACAAAATTTTATCGACATGATCTTTTACCCCACTTCTATAAGAAAAATTTGTAAATTCATTAGTTGAAAAATTATTTTCTTTAAGAAAATTTAAAAAATCTTTCTGATTTCGCTTTGTAAAATCACTGCTATGTCCACCCAAACCATAAAAAAATACATCTAGTGGTCTGCTTGCAACAACCTCTCTATCAAGATTTCTAAGAGTTCCAGCCGCAGCATTTCTTGGGCTCAAAAACTTCTTTCCATTTTTTCTCTCAATTTCTTCATTTATATTTTTAAAGTGTTTTAGTCTAAAAAATACCTCTCCCCTTATTTCAATTACTTCTGGATAATCTTTTAGAGTAAGTGGTATATGTTTGATGGTTTTAACATTTTCAGTAATCACTTCACCTGTTATGCCATCACCTCTCGTTACAGCCTTGGATAATTTTCCTTTTTCGTAGGTAAGCGATACTCCAATACCATCAAATTTTGGCTCAATTGAATAAATTATTTCTTGGTTTCCAACCCTTTTTAGAACCCTTTCTTCAAATTTTTCAAACTCTTCTTCATTAAAGACATTATTTAAAGAAAGCATTGGCTTGATGTGATCATGTTTTTCAAAATTTCTAGCAGGCTTTGCGCCGACTTTATCGGTTGGTGATAGTTTTTTTTTCTTGTTTTGTTTTGTCTCTAAATCTTTAAATCTTTGATATAAAGCATCGTATTCTGCATCAGATATTTCTGGATTATCGTCTTGATGATAAAGCTTATTATGACGTTCAAGTTCCGCTTTTAACTTATTTATTTCTTCTTCAGGTGCCATATCCCATATCTATTTGTGAAACTTCTTCTCTAAGATATTCCAAAGTTTGAGCATCTACTTTATTTAAATTCTCATCAAAAAGTCCCATATCAAAGTTACTTTTGATTGAATTTGCTAAATCAATCATTTCATTGAAAACAGTCAATCCTTCAGTTTTCTTTTTAATACTATTAGGCATTTCAAGAGTTAGGTTTATTGCCTCTACTTCCTGATTTTCTAAAAATGTACCGGGAGTTTTAAGATTAAGGACATAAAACTTGTTGTCACCTTCATCATGTTTTGAAGTAAAAAAATACCCATCTTCTGTTGGGTGTTTTTTTTCGTTAAGGCCTGCACTATTTAACTTCGCTTTCAAGATTTCATACATCGGAGTAGTATTGATTCTTGCCTTCAGAATCAAGGAGATTGTTTTGGCACTGAAATCTATTTGTATTTGTTCAGGAGGTCCTCCGCTAGAATTCTGATTTATTGGAGTTACGCTCCCTTCATCATTTTTTTTATTTTTATTTAAGTCTTTTGAAAATTTCAAACCATTCTTATTTTTGAAGATTGAATAGGCCTTTATGGCAATTAGTGCAAGAATTATTAATCCAAAAATAATGTAAATTGAATATTGAATATAAGGATTATCAATCAAGATTGTGTAAGCTCCATTGCCTGTTCTACGTCCACAGAAACAACTTTTGAAACTCCTAGATCTCTCATAGTCACTCCAAGGAGATGAGTGCTTTTTTCCATTGATATTTTATTATGTGTTACAAAAATAAATTGGACCTTAGAAGACATTTCAGACACTAAATTAATAAACCTTACAGTGTTTTCATCATCTAATGGTGCATCGACCTCATCTAGCAAACAAAATGGAGCAGGATTTATAGAAAACAATGAAAAAACTAAAGCAAGAGCTGTTAATGCCTTTTCACCACCTGATAACTGAGATAGTTTTGTATTCTTTTTTCCAGGCAATCTAGCCATTAAAATTAATCCAGAGTCTTCAGAGCTATCAACAGGATTCAATTTACAAAATCCACCATCAAAAAGTTTTGGGAAAATTTCCTCTAGAAACTTATTAGTTGAATTTAAGCAATCATTGAAAGACTTATTAGATTCTCTATCTATCTTTTTAATTGCCTCATCTAGTTTTGATAATGATTCAACTAATTCCTCAATCTGACTAGTTAAGACCTCTTTTCTTTGCTTTTCCGCTTCTAGTGTTTCAGGGGCTGCAAAATTGATAGGCCCTAGATTCATAATTTTCTGTTGCAGCCTTTCTAATTCGATATTTATGTCCTCTTTTTCTCCTTGAATATCTTTCACATCTTTATAAGTATTAAGTTTCTCAGTCTTTTCCTTGATTTCGTTTTCTAAACTTCTTTTATTAACCTCTTCTTCGTTTCTTTTTTGTGATATTGCTTCCTTCTGTGTTTCAAGTCTTGTGATTTCTGCCTCAAATTTTCTGACTTCTTCATTTAAATTATCCTGATTTGCTCTAAGGGTAGTAATTTTTCCTTCTTGCTCCTTTCTATTTTCGACAAGATCAGAAAGTCCAGATTTTTCATTTTTAAGATCTTCTTTTATGCCCTCAATTTCTTTGATGATTGCTTTGTTTCTCTCAACAAATTGTTCTTTAAGAGAGTTAATAGTTTCTGAATTGTCAGAACCCTTTCCTTTTCCAAAGTCAAAACCTTTTTTCCAAAATTTAATTAATGACTGTTTCAAAATTTCGAATACGCTTTCATCAACCTTTCCTTGAAACTTTTTGATTTCAATAGAAACTTCACTTTCTATTACTTTTTCAACATCAGATTCAGCAGATGATGTTTCGAAAGCTCTACCATCATCGCTTAAATCAGCTAAATTCTTTTTATTTTTTTCTTGTTCAAGCTCTAATTCAGAAATTCTTACATTTGATGACTTTTCTTTCTCCTCTATTAATGAAATCTTTGCACCCAGTTCAAAAAATACTCTCTGCTGATCCTCTAAATCTTTTAGACCCTCCATTAGCTTTGTTTTACTCACATCTCTTTTTGAAGTGAAAGCTAATCTTTCCCCATCAAGTTTTTCTATTCCATCTTCAGTACTTTTATTTTCTTTCTCAGCAGATTTAAGCTGATCTGTTAATGCATTGATTTCATAGTTGATTAAAAATTTTGAAAGTTCTTTCTCTTTCTCTCTAAGTTTTTTGTATTTAGTAGTTAAATTTGCTTCTGCATTAAGTCTCCTTATAGATCTTTTTACTTCATCCTCAAGATCTTTGAGTCTATCAATATTTTCTGAAGTTCTTTTTATTCTTGATTCAGTTTCTCTTTTTCTCTCTTTGTATTTTGTTATTCCAGCAGCTTCTTCCACATAACTTCTCAGCTCCTCTGGCTTTGCACTAACTAGACTAGATATTATTCCTTGCTCAATAATTGCATAACTATTCGCACCTAACCCTGTCCCAAGGAATAAATCTTGAACATCTCTTCTTCTTGCTGAAGCATTATTTATAAAATAAGTTGACTGGCCATCTCTTCCCATTTCTCTTTTAACACTCACTTCATCAAATTTGAGATATTCTCCACCCAAAAAATTTTCAGAATTATCAAAAAAGAGTTCAACAGAGCAATGGCTTACGGGCTTTCTATTATCTGAGCCATTAAAAATTACATCTTGAAGACTTTCACTACGAAGACTTTTCGCTGACAGCTCTCCTTTTACCCATTTGATTGCATCAATTATGTTTGACTTTCCACAACCATTTGGACCAACAATGCCACACATTATTCCAGGGAAGTCTACTTGAATCGGATCAACGAAACTTTTAAATCCAGAGAGTTTTAAGCTTTTAAGTCTCATTTCGTTTTTTAATAGTATAGATGGTTACAAGGCCAATAGACAGAATTAAAACAATTAATGGAAGATAAATAAGCAAATTATTTTTACCAATTTCTTCATTCAAAATAATGTAATTTCCATACCTTTCTCTCATCAAATCATAGATTTCTTTATCTGACTTCCCATTACTAATCAAATATGAAATTTCTTTTTTAAGATCTTTTGAAATTGGAGCATTTGAACTATTTATATTTCCATAATCACATTTAGGGCATCTTATATTTTCTGAAATTGTATCAAGACGTAAAATTTCTTCTTCTGTTAAATTTGAATAAAGTTTTTCTGCAAAAATGAGGCTTGAACTAAGAAGAACTAGACTAAAAAAAACTTTCAAATTCCCTCTCCCAAATTTTTCTATTCAGCTCTCCAACCCTATGACTAACTATTTTTCCATCGATTACTAAGAATGTTTCTGGAGCACCAATTACGCCTAGTTTCAGAGAGTAATCACCACCTAAGTCAAAGATTGAATTATCGTAAGGGTCTCCATTATCTTCCAAATATGAAATTGCATCACTGAGTTGGTCTTTGTAGTTGATACCAACAATTTTTAGATTTTTTTCTTCTGAGATTTTTTTTAAAAAAGGATGCTCTACTTTGCATGTAATGCACCAACTAGCCCACACATTTAATAAAACTTTTCCTTTAAGTATCTCTTCTTGATCAAAAATTTCTTGATTTAAGTCGACTAGATTTTTAAATTCAGGTAAGTCCTTTCCGGTTTGATTATTAATCCTTGAGATTTCTGGTTTGGACAATGAATAAGAAAATAGATAAATCATGCCAATGATTAAAAAACTTAGAATAACAATAAAAATTCTATTCATTTGATCTTTTAATAATTCCATAAAGCATTGATATCATCAACAGTACAGAGGATAGCCAAATTGTCATAATTCCATACTTTATAGAAAAGGATAGTGTCCAAGAGCCATCGGAGTATCTATCACCTAAAACTATTAAATAATCCCTTAAAAAGCTAGGACTAATACCTGTTTCCGAGGTTATTTGTCCGCCTATCCTGTATATTCTTCTTTCACTTTGTATCAAAGACTCATTTCCTTGATAATCAATCAAAAAATTAGCTTTAATTGAGTCAAAATTATCCTCATTCTCAAGCTCTATAGATTCAAATGAAACTGTTCTATCGAATACTTGGATCATCTCATTTGGTGCTAGTTTAAGATCAACATTTTTTGAATAAAAATGATTACAAAGAACACTAAAGGTTAATAATATTACTGAAAAGTGTCCTAATATTTTATGTGATTCCCTATTACTTTTATCAAAAACAATTTTATACCCGCCTCTTAATATAAAAACTATAAGTATTAATCCTGTAAAGAGAATGCCGATATTTTTTACAAAACCATATATGAAAAATAATAATGGAACAATTAAAAATAAAGAGACTAGAATCAAGCCTTTATTTTTCGCCCCAAGAAAAATTTCGAATGAGAAAATACTAATTAAAGCAATTACAAGAGGTGTAATTAAGTCTGAGAAATATTTTGGGCCAACACTCAGAGGTTGTTGATAAATTGATTCATAGAATAGTGGATATAAAGTTCCAATAAATACGATTAAAAGAATTGTCATCATAATTAAATTATTCAAAAGAATTAAATAAGTTCTTGAAAAAAGATTAGGCCACTTGCTGCTCAAATTATTTGTTTTGTAAAAGAAAGCAACAAAAGATATAAATGAAAACAATGAAAAGATGCTTAATAAATAAATACCACGTGTTGGATCGGCTGCAAATGTATGAACGCTGTTAAGCACGCCTGACCTCACTATAAAAGAGCCCAAAATTGAAAGTAGAAAAGTTAAAATTCCTAAAAAAACCATCCAAGATAATAAAATTTTATTTCTGCTAAATATCAAAGAGTGGCTGAATGCTGTCCCAGCAAGCCATGGCATTAATGCAACATTCTCAACAGGGTCCCAAAACCAATATCCACCCCAACCTAGTTCGTAATAAGCCCATATAGAACCCAGAAGTATGCCCAATGTAAGAGTAAACCAGGAAATGCCGCCCCAAACTTTTAAGACATTAAAGAGTTTATTATCAAATTTGGTAAACATTCCAGAAATAACAAGACTAAAGGTGATTGCGTATAAAACGTAACCAGTGAACAAGATAGGAGGATGAATAATTAGCAATGGGTCTTGTAAAAGTGGATTTAAATCAATTCCGTTTGGTGGAGGATTGGTAATCTTGAGAAATGGGTTTGATGTAAAAATCACAAATAAAAGATATAAAAAAATTATCCCAGCAACAATTTGGTTAGAAATATTAATAAAAGGTTTGCCAATATTTGTTAGGTCATTTATAAACATTGCCAAAGACAAAATCAAAATCATTAATAAAAATGAACCCTCATGAGCAGACCAAGAAGCAGAAAACTTATAGAAAGTTGGAAGAAAAATGTTTGAATTACTGGCTACATATAAAAATGCAAAATTATCAATTAAAAATTGAGTGATTAAGTAGATAAATGATGTAAAAAGAGCAAATAAATTAAATGAAATTAAATTATTATTAAAATTAACAATTCTTTTAAACATCGATGAAAGGAGTACGAGAAAAACAGAAAAACATGCTAGAGAAAGCAGTATATTTCCTAATAAATCAAAACTAATATTAATCATTTTTATTTAGCTCAACTGGAGAATAGTTTTCATCATGTTTGGCTAAAATTTCTTTTGCTACGAATATTTCTTCATTAGTATCAAAATAGCCTAAAGCAACTACTCCACTATTCTCTTTAAACAAATTTGGAAGAACACCTCTAAATGTGACTAGTGTTTCATTATCATAATCAGTTACGTAAAATTTTGTGTTCAAACCTTCTTTTTGAACACTATTAACTTTTACCATTCCACCTAATTTAAATGTATTTAAATTTTTATATCCCTTTTCAATTGCTTGTGTTGGTGTCAGATAGAAATTAATATTTGATTGAAGCGCTTTTAAAACAAAGAATGTGATCATTCCTAAAGCACTTAATGTTATTAGTATTACCCCAAGCCTATTTAATCTGTTTTGTCTAATCATCTGAACGTTCCATAAAATATTTTTTTTGTTTAGCATATTTGTCATGTGCCAACCAATAACTCAAAACTATGAAAAATAAAAAAACTATGTAGGAAATGTAAACCAATATTAAATTATCCATTGATCTCTCCTTGTAACCGCTTTGATTGCCTTGTTCTAAGTAATATTTCGGACTGAATATTTCTTGCAAAAATAGCATACGATAAAAACAATAATGAAATCACCATTAAAATAAGAATTGTAAGAAATTCTCCAGCAATGGCACTACCTGATGAAGTTATACTTGGTCCTTGATGTAAAGTATTCCACCAATTAACTGAGAATTTAATTATTGGGATATTAATTGCTCCTATTATTGCAAAGATACTAATCACAGTATCTGATGTCGACACAGAATTAAAAGATGTTCTAAGAACATACAATCCTATATATTGAAGCAAAAGTATAAAAGTTGACGTAATTCTTGCATCCCAAACCCAATAAGTCCCCCATGTTGGCTTCCCCCACAGTGAGCCTGTAATTAAAACTAAGGATGTTAATGCAATTCCTATAGGCACAGCAGAATTCAGAAAGATTGTCGAAATTTTTGTTTTCCAAACAAGAAAAATCAAACCACAAATTGCCAGAAAAATATAAATTAACTCAGAAAGTATTGCAGAAGGGACATGTATATAAATGATCCTATAAACCTCATCTTGCTGTACATCAGCTGAGGCAATAAATAGAGCTTGAAATGCGCCTAAAGCAAATAGCACTAAACCGATTAATAATGATGGAAAAGATGTAACTTCACAAAATTTAAAAACCTTTTCAAGCATTAAATATTTGGCAACATATTTATACATTATCTTGATTGAATCCTTAGAACTTTCAGAGTAATAAGATTGCAGAATACATCTGAAAAAATGAAATACGCAATCATTAGATAGATGCTTGAACCCCAATTATAGTTGGTAAGTAAAACGTCATTAGAAATTATGAAATAAGGTATAAGTAGGGGCATTATCACAAGGGCGTTCAGAGCGTTATTTCTTTTTAGAGAAACAGCGCTTCCAAGATAAAAAAAGTTTCTAAGTGTTATCAAAAAAAGCAGATATGAAAAAACAAACTTTTCAATACTGATTTCTTCAAATACTTCACTATTTACACTTATGTAAAGTATTGAAATTAAAACCATTGGTAAAAAAACCAATATTATTTGAGTTAAACCTTTTCCTATTAAATAAAATTCAAGATCATTTGTTTCACAAATTTTTTTCTCAATAAAACCACTTTTGTAATCATCAAGATATGTGCTTTCCGACATTAAGAAAACTGTAAAAAGACTTGCTATAAAAACATTTGAAAATCCTAATAAGTAGTTTGAATCTATGATTGTAAAAATTACAAAAATAATACTAAAAATTGAGATAGGCATATAAATATTTTTTGGAATACCCCAAAAAATTAAAAATTCTCTTCTTAAGTTTTTAACTAATCTTTTCATCTAAATTTACTTTTTTAGTATCAGGTATTTCAGTCTGATGATTGGTCAAAAGAATGGTTCCACCGCTGCGTATATGTTGTTTAAAAGCTATCACTAAAAAATCATATGAAACAGCATCTAAGCCAGCAAAAGGTTCATCCAATACCCATATTTTCTTTTTTGCTTGAAGTAATTTAGCAATAGCAAACTTTCTTTTCTCACCAAAGGAAAGATTGGCACATAGCTCGTCATATAGTTCTTTAATCTCAAAATTTTTTGCAATATCGCTATCAAGGGTAAGATCTTCAAGCTCAAAATTACGCCTGATTGAAAGTTCTTCAACTAAAGAATTTTTATGCCCTAAATAATCTATTTGCTCTTTAAGATTATCTTTATATTCGCAGGCTTTTGTAGGGATTAATTTACAAAATATCTTTAGTAAAGTAGATTTGCCAGAGCCATTTG
>QOPH01000002.1:0-279960 GCA_003331635.1 SAR86 cluster bacterium | reverse complement strand
AATAAAAATTTAGATAATGGGTAAAGAAAATATAAACATAGGAACCATTAAAGAAAAGTTAAGAGATTTTTCAAAAGATAGAGATTGGGAGCAATATCACTCACCTAAAAACCTCGCAATGGCACTCTCAGTGGAGGTTGCTGAATTGGTTGAGATATTTCAATGGTCGAATGAAGGTGGTTTGGATGTAATCAAAGATCAAAAACAGAAAGAAAAAATTAAGAAAGAGTTAGCAGATATTTTTAATTATTTAGTTAAGTTGATTGATATTTTAGATGTAGATATAGAAGAGGAAGCATTAAAGAAAATAAAAGAAAATGCAGAAAAATATCCAACTGAAAAAGTAATGGGCAAATCTACAAAATATAGTGATTTATGAGAGTTCATCTTGTTCCCTGTGGAGATAAGTTTGCTAGAGAGCATTACAAAGACACTATAAAAAAATTAGTTCCAAAGAAAACAATTTTAGACTTTTCACAAGAATCAAATCCAGTTTTGAACTTAGCAGACGACTACTTTGCATGCTGGGGAGTCACCAACGGCAAAGGAAACATTAATTTAAATAAATGGAACAAGATGCAAAGGGGAGATATTTGTTTAATGTACAGAGACAAGGCATTTTTTAGTGCTGGTAAAATCATTACAAAATTTAAAAACAAAGAACTTGCGGAACATCTTTGGAAAACAAATGATGATGGTGAAACATGGGAGAACATGTTTTTAATAGACGAGGTGAAACAAATCAATATTCCTATAAAAAGTTTTATAAATTTAATGGGGTACAAAGAAAAGTTTGTGGTTCAAGGTTATATGACTTACGAAGACGACATTTCAGAATTGATAGTAGAGGAACTGGATCTAATTGGTTGGAACTCACCTTTCTACACAACAGATTGTGAATCAGAAGAAGATAAGAAAAAAAGAATTCAAGAGGCACTTCAAAAATTAGATAGAACCGATTCAAAAAGTCACACCTCAAAAAGAAGGATTGAGCAACAATTATTAAGAGAGTTTCATATGGGCAAAAAAGAAACAACCTGTTCACTTTGCCATAAAACTTATCCAAATGAATTGGTTGTTGCTGGTCATATTTGGGAGAGGCACAAAATCAAAGATGAGGAAATTAGAAAAGACCCAGATGTTGTAATGCCAGTATGTAAATTAGGTTGTGATGAATTATTTGAGAAAGGGTTTATTGTTGTAGATGAAACAGGAAATATAGTCCCAGATAGCAAAAATATTTCATCGGAACCACTTGTTCAATTTGCAAAACAATATGATGGCAAGAAATGCCTCCATTTTAACGAAAAAACTAAAAAATTTTTTAACGAAAGGTATGGAAGAAAAATACATTAAATTTTATAAGAAATTTATTCTGCAAACGAAAACACTCAGTGACTGTGGAGTAGATTTGAATGGTGCATTAACTGGAAGAAAAGAGAAAGAAATTGAGTAAATTAGAAGCAATTAATTTTTTCTCTTCTAATTATTCATGCACAAAATGCTTCAACAATCCAAAAATAACAAAATCTGGACAAACACTAACACTTGCTGACGTAAGGGGACCGCAACCAAGATGGATTGGAAGTAATTACTTTAATTCTGCTCAAAAAATATGTGTAATGTTAATTAATCCAGGATCTGGAGATAAAACACCTGAAAATGAGTGGGCGCCACTAAAAAAAATGAACCTTGCTCGAACTGATAAAGACAAAGAAATTCATTGGAAGAAATTGATGGAAACTAATAAAAATGGCATGCCAAAATGGGGTGCTTGGGATGATTTGTATTTTAATAGTTTAGGTTTAAGAGATAAAAGTAATTCAATTGCATTTATGAACATGATGCTTTGTGCCTCAAAGGGAAACACCTATACCACAAACTCCTTAGACTTATGTTTTTCCGAAAGATCAAGTAAACTTCTTAGTCTTTTGTCACCAGAAATATTAATTTTCTCAGGCGCCCAAACTATTAAAAATGCTCTAAAAAAACCTGAATCTTTAACTGAACTTCGAAAAAAAAGAGGCACTAAATCTAGAGAACTTAGTTCCTTTCACATAAAACAATCTATAAAAGATTGTTTAAGCAAAAATACAAAATTCTATTTTATGGGTCATTACGCATACATAAAAAAAGAAGATCATGAAGATGCTAGAATAATTGCTAGCAGTATTTAACAATGACATGTCAACGCACCAAACAAATCTACTCAGTCACTGTCGAATAAGCACCTTATTAACAACCTGATATTGATATAGTTCAATCTATCTTTAGATATGATAGAGAAGAAAGTAAATCTCAATTACAAAAATAAATAATAATGGCAAAAGAAATAATTGAATTGTTGTTTTGGAGTTTAATGGTGGTGACATGGCTAGCTGTCGGCATACATGTTGCAAAAGAGTTTGTAAGGTTTGCCAATAGAGGGGATAATCAAAATTAATATGAAAAAACCTAACCTATTCAGAACGATAGTTATGACATCTGTAAGTGCATGGAGAAGAGTAATGGATGTTAAGTACAATCCATTAAAGTACGTGCCAGATCCAAGTTTACAAGCATACTTTATGTTAGTGCTTTTTGTTATGTGGAGTGTATTCTTTGGTTTCCTGGCAGCAAATTACTTGGGGTGGTTTGGATATAATACAATTGCTAGTTTAATTATACATGTTGGCATATTAGTGCCACTTGCATTTACCAATGCAGTTTTTGTAGATGCAGAAAGAGATGGCGCCAAATGGCTTAAGGAATGGAAAGAAGAGCAATCAAGATATAAGTTGGTGGCCAACAGACTGAAAACCAAAAATTTTGTGATTTGGAATCCAAACAAAAAATCAAAATAGAAATATTCTGCAGTTGTTAAAAAATTAGCTTTTAGGACTAATTGATGGATATAAATTGGATAGTAATCGGCTGGATTATTGATATGATCTTAAATGGATTTTTGTGGCTTGTTATCGCAGTTCTTGGCCTGTCATTGATTGATATAACCGACAAATGGATAAGAAAAACTCTTAAATTGATGGAAAAAGTTGATCTATGGATAAGAGAATTTATAGAGAACTCACTTGAATGGATTCTAAAGAAGAATTTTAAAATACTCTCTAGTGTAATATTGTTAATTATCTTTGGTATTCTTGCCCAGTTAGGAATAATACCTAAGCTAATAACTTAATATGACATCGACACTAACTAAATTACGAAAAATTACGGGTTGGACACTAATTATCATTTCCATCATTTTGACTTTTATCAGTATTTTTGTAGCTACGACGGGAGAGCTCCTTAAAGGTGGCGGCATATATGTTGCTAGTCAAGTAACTTGGTATCCTGGAATTGCATTATTAGGCCCAGAAATAATTCAAAAAAGTAAAGATATGTGGAATAACTTTATAAAAAGGTTTAAAAAATAATTATGAAAAAAATTTTACTGATTCTACTGGCTTGCTCACAGTCAGTTTGGACCCTAGAGAAGATTAACGCACTATTAGATGGCCTTCATCAAGATGCTCATGAAGGGAATTTTAGAAATTATTTTAATAGATACACTTCAGATGCCATCTTTCTGGGAACAGATAAAAGCGAGCGATGGACTATAGAAGAATTCAAAGCCTATGCCGAACCGGCATTCGCTGATGGAAATGGTTGGACCTACAAGGTGATTGAGCGTAATTGGGAAGGAGAGGGTAATACCAAATGGTTTGACGAAATTCTTTTCAATGAAAAACTAGGACACTGCAGAGGTACTGGTGTTGTAGAGCTTATTAATGGCGAATGGAAAATAGCCCACTATGCTTTAACCATGCTTGTGCCAAATTCAATTGCTGCGGATGTTGGTGCTCAGACCAAAGAAGCAGACAAATGAAAAATTTAATTTTTTTAATTCTTTTTAGTACCTTTTTAACTGCAGAAGAGGAGCATTTACCTACTGAATTTTCCTATGGCAGTCATGAAAAACAAAAAATTGATCTTTATCTTGGCAATACTGACAAAGTTCTTATATGGATTCATGGGGGAGGTTGGCTTTTCGGCAATAAAAGAGCAAAAAGATGGGTTAGAAGATTTCACAATCATTTTACCGAACATGAAGAATTAAATGTTTTTATGATTGGATATAGAGTTGGTGAAAACACAGCTCCTTATGCTGTTGAAGATGTTCTTTGTGCTTATAAGAAAATAGAGGAAGAAATTGAGTCTAGAGGTTTTTCAAAAAAAGACATAATTGTTGCTGGTGCAAGTGCAGGTGGGCATTTGGCATTATTTCTCTCTTTATCACAACATAATATTTCTAACAAAAGCTGTCTTTCAGATCTAAAACCAAAAGCTGTTGTCAATCTATTTGGTATCACAGAAATCGAGCAGACTTATAAATATTTAGATGAAAGTAAATTCTTTTCTTTATCAAATTATGTTCGACGTTGGATACCAGACGAAAAAAGAATATCTGAAGTTTCAAAGCAATTATCGCCTCTTTACCTGATAGATAATCAAAATATAAAAGTGCTTACCATCCATGGCACCAATGATGTTTGGGTGCCTTATTCACAAGCTAAGTTATTAGATCAAAAATTAAATGAACAACATATATTGCACACTGTTGAAGGTGGAGGCCACTACGGATTTAGTGAAGAGGAGGATCAGGCTATTAGAGAAAAAATAAAAAATTTTATAACTGAGATACAGTTATAAATTGTCAGATTAGCTTCACTAATCTAGAATAGTTTTCCTAAAGACATGAAACTTTTTAATACACAACTAACAACAGATAAATTTGCTGGCACTGTATCACTCGTCTGCGCACTTCAATGTTTATTGATGCCATCATTTTTTATTGCTACTTCAGGACTTGTATCACTTTCTATAGATAATGAATTTGTTCACTCTATTATTCTTTTAATAGCTGTTCCTGTAAGTTTGTTTGCACTTTTTTTAGGTCTAAAAAATCATAAAAACAAATTAATTTTTTTAATTGGTTTGCTTGGGCTAATTGTTCTGATTTCTGCTTTTTTCTTTGCAAAAACATTTTTTGGTGAAAATGAAGAAATTTTGTTTACTGCTATAGGCTCAATGATGGTTATATACGCTCACTATCGAAACCATGAGACTTGTAAAGAAATTCAGTGCAAGTCATGCCATGATTAAATTTATTTTGCCTTCCATTTGGAATTAGTTTTGTTAGCTTATTTAACATTGTTTGCTGCCATCGTCTTCGAAGTTATTGGAACAATGCTTTTGCCAGCTTCAAATAATTTTACAAAACCATTTCCGAGTTTTGTTTTGCTTTTATCTTATGGAATATCGTTTTATTTTCTTTCAATAGTTTCACAGAAACTTCCTCTATCAGTTGTTTATGCTTCGTGGGCAGGGTTAGGTGTGTTTTCAGTGGCTATACTAAGCTATTTTTTCTACAAGCAAGCACTTAATTGGCAAACTATATTTGGTTTGTTCCTTATTGTAATTGGCGTTACTATCGTAAATATATATAAAATTCATTCTTAAATAAATGACAGAACTAACAATTACAGAAGTTTATGCTATAGGATTGCCAATAATTTTGGCCATGATATTGATTGAGACTTTAATTTCAGGTTTTAACAAAAAATCTTTTTATAAAAACAAAGACACACTTTGCACGAGTGGATTACTCTTTGGCAACATCCTAATTGGCTTTGCAATAAAAGGAGCAACGCTTGGATTGCATATATTTTTATATCAATTCAGGGTTTTTGATCTTGCTAATGTGGTTCCTTTGTGGGCTATGTGGTTAATGACATTTATTTTGATCGATTTTGTCTTTTATATTTATCACAGGTTCTCTCACAGAGTAAGGTTTTTATGGGCAATACATATGAGTCATCACTCTAGTGAAGAAATGAATTTTGCTGTTTCAATGAGGCAAGCTTGGCTGGGACCTGTTTCAAAAATTCCATTTTTCATTGTTCTACCAATATTAGGCCTAGATCCAACAATTATTGCAGTTGCTGGTGTAATTAGTACTTTATGGGGAGTTGTTGGACATACACAAATAGTAGGGAAATTAGGTCCTCTGGAGTGGATCTTAAACACGCCATCACATCATAGAGTTCATCACGGAGCAAACGCAGAATACATAGACAAAAATTACGGCAATTTATTAATAATTTGGGACCGTATGTTTGGAACTTTTGAACCAGAAAAAGCTAAAGTTAAATATGGTTTAGTAAATAATGTAAATACTTTTAATCCCATAAAAATTACATTCATGGGCTGGCAATCTATGATGCAAGATATTCAAAAAGCTAAAAATTGTAGGGAAGTTTTCTCAATAATTTTTGGTCCACCTAACACGAGAAACAGAAGTGGTTCTTTTTAAAGAAATTATCCTCATATAAAAATTATGAAATTTACTATTAGAAAAATTCATAAATATTTAAGTTTATTTATTTCTCTGCAGCTCTTACTTTGGACTGCTTCAGGCATTTATTTTGCTTATAACAAGATTGAGAATGTTAGAGGCGAACAGTATAGGGAACAAACATCTTTTTCAGTAGATCTCAGTAAAATAAATTTTGAAGTTGAAGATATAAGTACATTAAGTTTTGCCAACAGACTCAATGAAAGAGTTGTTGTTATAAGGGACACACAAGGTAAGAAATATTTTGATTTTGACGGAAATTTAATAGATAAAATTTCTTTTGAAGATGCTCTTAAAGTCGTCAAGACTAAAACAAATTTATCACCTTTATTAGTAGAGGAAGTAACAGAGGCTAAGAAAAGAGCAGAGTACAGAGGAAGAGACCTTCCTATCTATCGTGTTGTATCAAAAAACAAAAAAAATGAAGAGATAAATGTTTATGTAAATCCATATTCTGGAGATATAAGCGCAGTAAGGTCAACTCAGTGGAGAATTTGGGATTTGCTTTGGGGTTTTCACATAATGGATTGGCAAGATAGAGATAATATAGGAAATATTTTTCTCAAAATCTTTTCAGTACTAGCGCTTTTAAGTGCCATTACTGGTATAGTTTTATTCTTCAAAAAAACTGCTTAATTATTAAAATATAAAAAAGAGGTGAGTATGAAAAAAATAATTTTAATTTTGTTTTTTGCGTCTATATTTGTTCAAACACAAGTTGAAACTAGAACGTTCAATAATGGAAATCTCATTTTAGAAGATGTTCCAAATATACCTGAAGAGATTAAAAAAGAATTGAAAGGCTATCAAAATATCAGATCAGCATCTTTTCGTGGCTTTAAATCTGATAATGAGGGTGTATTCATATCAACAAGATTTGGTGATGTAGGCCAGCTTCACGTCGTTGATAAACCACTGGGAATGAGAAAACAAGTTACTTTTTTTGATGAACCTATTGGTTCTGTTTCAGTACAGCCAAAAGGAGAACTAATTGCTTTCACTATGGATAGCGGCGGTTCAGAAAATGCACAAATATATGTTATGAATCCAGAAAATGGCAGAACAGTATTAGTTTCTGATGGTGAGTCTAGAAATGGTTCTGTTTTGTGGAGTAGGGATGGTGAAAAAATTGCTTTTGGAACTACAAGAAGAAATGGAGCCTCAAACGATGTTTGGGTAATGGACTATAAATATCCAGAGCAAGCTAAGATGGTTTTTGCTTCACCTGATGGCACGAGTTGGACTCCTGCAGATTGGTCGAAAGATTCAAAAAAAATCTTATTGCAAAATTATATTTCTGTTACTTCTTCCAGAATCTTCATTGTTGACACTGAGACTGGAGAGAGCGAACTTGTAACTGATAAGGAAGACTCTTCAAATTTAGCACTTGCATTTGGCACTTCTGGAAGAGGATTCTTTTTCCTTACTGATCAATTTGGACAGTTTAGGCAACTTGCATATAAAAGTCTCACAAACGGAAGAGTAAAAATTATAAGTGAAACTATTCCGTGGAATATTGAAGGCTTCGCCATATCAAAAGATAGAAAAAGAGCAGCATTTACTGCAAATGAGGGTGGTTTTAGTGTTCTTTACCTTATGGACGCAAGAAGCTTTAAATTTAAAAAAGTAGAGATGAAGAGTAAGGGCTTAATTGGTGGAATTAAGTTTAGTGATAATGGAAAAAAATTAGGTCTTTCATTAAATAATGCTAAATCGCCATCCGAAACACATATAGTCAATTTAGGAAAAAGAAATTTAGATTACTTAGATGTTGTTCAATGGACAGAATCTGAAGTGGGAGGCTTAAATACAGATGAATTTGTCCTACCAAATTTAATATCATTCAAATCATTTGATGATTTAGAGGTACCTGCATTTATCTATAAGCCTGAAAATATTAAAGAGCCAGTTCCAGTAATTATTACAATTCATGGCGGACCAGAGAGTCAATATAGACCAAGATTTTCCAGTTCGATTCAGCAATGGGTGAAAAGACTAGGTGCTGCTGTCATCGCTCCTAATGTGAGAGGAAGCAATGGCTATGGGAAAGACTATTTAAAAATGGATAATGGCTTTAAGAGAGAAGACTCTGTAAAAGATATTGGCGCTCTCCTAGATTGGGTTAAAACACAGCCAGATTTAGATTCAGATAGAGTGGCTGTTATTGGTGGCTCGTATGGTGGATATATGGTTCTTGCAAGCGCCGTTTACTACAGCGATCAACTTGTTGGAGCAGTTGATAGAGTAGGTATTTCTAATTTTGTTACTTTCTTAAAAAATACTGAAGATTATAGAAGGGACTTGAGAAGAGTTGAGTATGGTGATGAAAGAGACCCAGAAATGAGAGCATTTCTTGAAAAAATAAGCCCAAATAATAACGTTGCTGAAATTGATATTCCTATGCTAGTTGTTCAAGGTGAAAATGATCCTAGAGTTCCTGTAACGGAATCTGAACAAGTTGTTGAAGCTTTAAGAAAAGAGGGTAAAACAGTCTGGTATATGAACGCCTTAAATGAGGGGCATGGTTTCAGGAAAAAAGAAAACAGCGATGTATCTCAACAAGTCACATTAATGTTTTTTGAGAAGTATTTATAGATGCTTGAAGAAAAGTTAGCTCAGTGTCCTTATTGTTGGGAAAGCATATATTTTGAGATAGATTTATCAGAGCCTAACCAAGAATATGTAGAAGACTGTCAGGTATGTTGTAATCCAATACTCTTAAGAATTTCTTCTTTCGGTGACACAATTAATATTGAAACAGCTAAAGAGGAAACTGGTTTTTAATGAACAGAGTTTTCCTGCTTCCTTTAGTAACTGTAATTGCTTTTTTCGTTCTTTACTTTGTTCTAGCAAGTACAACTTCATTTTTATCCGTTGAGAAAGGATATGCCATAGGAGAGGTATCAAGATGGTGCGAAAGAATAAGCGGTGGTTTTTTTAGGGAGCCATTTAATGCTCTAAGTAATTTAGGATTTATAACAACTGGTTTAATAATGTTTTGGATTATTGCTCATGAGCCTAAAAATCAAGAAAGCAGATTTGTGGGACCTACACCTGTTGCAATTTTGTATGCTGCTACTGCAGTATTTCTTGGCCCAGGCTCACTTTTAATGCATGGGACACATACTGAATGGGGCCAATGGGCAGACTGGTTAAGTATGATTCTTTATATTTCTATCCCTTGGTTAATAAATTTATTCGGAAGCCAAGGCTGGTCAGATCAGTCATTTGCAAAAACGTACTTATCAATAATTTTTGTATATTCGATGTTGAGCTGGTTTTTTGGGTATGACTTAGGAATTAATTTCAATCTTTGGTCACTGTCTATTGGATGGTGGATAATTACAGAGGTCTTACTTAATTTCTGGTCTAACACATTAAGAATTTTATCTGGCTTTATAGCAATTGCAGTGATGGCAGTATTTGGCATATTTCCTAATGAGATAATTCAGAATCCTAATTTATATTGGTGGGTGCCATTTTTTTGGCTTCCAGGCATTCTTATGAATAAAAAACCAAAGATAAAAAAGAAATATAATCCATGGTTTTTCTTAGGTGTTGGGTTCTATATGTCAGCATTTGCAATTTGGCTTCAAGGCTATCCAAATATGCCACTTTGCAATCCTGATAGCATTATTCAACCACATGGTATTTGGCACATTTTAAGCTCACTAGCAACTTTATCTTTTTTCTTTTTCTTCAGAACTGAAAAAAAACTATAATTTACAATATGAAAAGTTTAGGCCTAGGGTTTGGTTATTTCTGTATTTATACAACCCCCATACAGTTATTTTTACTTGGATGGATTTTGCTATACATATTTCAAACCCCATATGGTTTTTTAGATTTAAGTTCTAAGATTTTTTTGAAACAAAACTTAGATTTTTTTCACGACTGGATCTATTCTTGGTTTTGGAATGCATATCTTGATTTCTGGTGGCAGTTTCCTGCATTTATAATGCTTACGTTAAAAACTATTTTAAGCACATGGCTTGGTTTTTATTTGGTTAAAAAGTTTAAATAGATTCATGCGTTTAATTTTTCTGTCATTATTTTCTCTAAATCTATTTGCTCTTGATATTGATGACCTGAGAATATCTTTTGAGGAAGATGGAGCTTTTGTTACTGGCAAAATTCTTACCAAATTAAACAATGGATTACATTTTCTTGAAAAAGAGAGGGATTTCCAAAACACTTTATTAATCGCAATTCATGGAAGAGGCACTGAAGGGTATGAATGGGTTTACCCGCTCATAAATTTAGATAAAAAAAACAATAGAATATCCTTTTACAGATGGAATACTATTGGATGTCCTAATGAAGCAATAAGAAAGATCTCATTAGAAATTGATCGACTAAAAGAAAGATACAAAAAAATAGTGCTTGTCGGACACAGCTATGGTGGGCTGGTTGTTTCTAAAATTTTAACAGATGATTTTGATTCTAAAGTTGAAGGACATTTTGTCGCAGCACCTCTAAAAGGCAATTTTTTAATCAGAACCTTTTGTGGATACACTCCACCAAGAAAAATTAACGAAAATAATCTTGGTTTTAATTGGATGACTATTAAAGAGCTTGATGGTGAGTTTAGAAATCTAAAATCAGATCCCCAATTACTCGAAATAGAGGGAGTTGTAGCAAAAAGATTACCAGAGGAATATAATGGCAATAGGTTAGGCCATAATTGGTCGATAAGTTGGCTCACTGACCATTTAAATAGCAAGCAAAATTAAATGTTACCAAAAATTTTAGAAGACAATTTATCTATTCCTGTAGTTGGAGCTCCCTTATTTATTATTTCCAGGCCAGATTTAGTAATTGCACAATGCAAAGCTGGAGTTGTTGGTTCTTTTCCTGCTTTAAATGCCCGACCTCAAGAATTACTAAGTGATTGGATTAGACAAATTAAAGATGAGCTTGGACAATTTAAAGAAGATAATCCTGATAAAAAAGTTGCGCCTTTTGCTGTAAATCAAATTTGCCATTTATCGAATGACAGACTTTTCAAAGATGTAGAGACATGTGTCAAACATGAGGCACCTATAATCATCACCTCTCTAAGACCACCAGAGGATTTAGTTAAAGCAATTCACTCTTACGGTGGCTTAGTTTTTCATGATGTTATAAGTACAAGACATGCACAAAAAGCTGTCGAGCAAGAGGTCGATGGGCTTATTTTAGTCTGTGCTGGAGCTGGTGGACATGCTGGGAATTTATCACCTTTTGCCTTGCTTAGAGAAACTAGAGAATGGTATGACGGAACCATACTTCTATCGGGCTCTATATCAGATGGATTCTCGATATCCAGTGCACTAGCTATGGGAGCGGATTTAGCCTACATAGGCACAAGGTTTATTGCTACTAAAGAATCCGAAGCAGATGATGATTATAAGAAAATGCTTATTGAATCCGCTGCAAAAGATATCGTTTATACAAATTATTTTAGTGGGGTTAAAGGCAACTACTTAGGACCTTCAATTAGTAGAGCTGGAATGGATCCTGAAAGTTTGCCTGAAGCAGATAAAACAAAAATGAATTTTAACTCAGGTGGAAATGCTTCTGCTAAAGTTTGGAAAGATATTTATGGAGCTGGCCAAGGAATAAGTTCAATTAAAAACTCACCAACAGTTGATGAATTGGTGGCTCAAATGAGACAAGAATTTAATTCTGCAAATAAAGAACTTACTGAAAAAGTAAGTAAGTATTAATTTAGTTAAGCTTTATTCTGTTGAACACTATCTTTAAAGTATAATATTTTTATGGACGTAGCAGCATTTGTTTTATCAATACTAGCACTTTTGTTTGCCATGCTTGGACTTGGCTTATCAATGCGAGCCTTGTATATAATTGGCGTAAATTCTGGTCTTGCAAAACCTCAAGAAAACAAAGAAAAACCTACAATCCAAACGCCAAAAAAATTCACACCAAAAAAACCTATACGTACAGAAGGTGAAAAAATTATTTATAACGAAGATCCTTTGGTATATGTTATTGAAAACTTTATTTCAGATGAGGAATGTGAACATATTAGAAATGTATCAGATGGCAATTTAGAAAGGGCAAAAACTATTGGTGGAAAAGACGGAATATACCATCTGAATAGAACGGGAAGTAATTGTTGGATAGCACACAGTCACTCAAATATAACTACAAACTTAGGACAAAGAATAGCAGATTTAGTTGGTTTTCCTCTTAAAAATGCTGAATCATTCCAAGTGGTCTATTACACAGGTGGTACAGAATATAACGACCACCATGATGCTTTTAATGCAGATACAGATGAAGGAAAAAAACATCTTAAAAGAGGAGGCCAAAGAATTTACACTGCCTTGGGCTATCTTAATGATGTTGAAGAAGGAGGTTCAACAGAGTTTCCTGATTTAAATATATCTGTGGCTCCAAAAAAAGGTTCTTTACTCGTTTGGAAAAACGTACTTCCTGGAACAACAAAAGTTCACCCAGACTCATTGCATGCTGGTAGACCTGTAACTAAGGGTGAAAAGTATGCATTTAATCTTTGGTTCAGAGAGAATAAATTCGTCTAAATTAAATGGATGTTTCATTCATTTTAGATGGACTTAATGAAGCACAAAGAGATGCTGTTACTTCGGATTCAAAAAAATTACTTGTACTTGCAGGAGCAGGCTCAGGCAAAACTAAAGTTTTAGTTCATCGTATCGCTTGGCTAAATAAAGCTCTGTCTTTTTCAACACACAGTATTCTCGCCGTAACTTTTACAAATAAGGCTGCCAGTGAAATGAAAGGAAGAATTGAAGAGATTCTCGAGCAGCCTATTCCTGAAATGTGGTGTGGAACATTTCATTCCATTTCAAATAGACTGCTAAGAAGACATTTTTCTGAGGCAAATCTTGATAGAGATTTTGCTATTCTTGACAGCGATGATCAGTTAAGAGTGATTAAAAGAATCTTAAAAATTCTTGAATTAGATGATGACCAATGGGTTCCCGAGAAAGTAAGATGGCAAATTAATACTTGGAAAGATGATGCTCTTCGCCCCAAAGATATTGATGATAAAGGCGACTTTAATATAGAAGTTCTAAAGAAGATTTATATTGCGTATGAAAAGTATCTTGAACAAGAAAATTTAGTTGATTTTAACGAACTAATACTAAGATCTTACGAACTAATTCGAGATAATGCTGAAATTCGTTCTCTATATCAAAAAAAATTTAGATGTGTCTTAGTAGATGAGTTTCAAGATACAAACACTCTTCAATATAAATGGATGAGAAATCTTTTAGATGAAAAAACTTTTGTTACTACAGTCGGAGACGATGACCAATCAATATATGGGTGGCGGGGAGCTAAAATTGAAAATATTAATCATTTTGCAAAAGATAAAGGAACAGAGGTAACGAGGCTTGAACAGAACTATAGGTCTACATCAAACATATTAGATGCTGCAAATGCTGTAATAGATAAGAATACAAATAGACTTGGAAAGAAGCTTTGGACTGCTTTAGGTGAGGGAGATAAAATCGATATTTTTGAAGCTTATAGTGAGCAAGAAGAGGCAAGTTATGTATCTGAATCAGTACATAGAATTGTCGACAATAATGACAACTATAAAGAAGTTGCAGTTTTGTATAGATCTAATGCGCAATCAAGGATTATTGAGGAGTACCTTTTAAGAAATAATATTCCATATGTAATTTATGGAGGAGTAAGATTTTATGAAAGGCTCGAGATTAAAAATGTCATAAGCTATCTAAGATTAATAGTAAATAAAAATGATAATACTGCTTTCGAGAGGGCTATTGGAGTTCCATCTAGAGGAGTTGGAGAAAAAACGATTGAGAACATTAGGAATTACAGCAATGAGAATAACCTATCTTTATTTGCATCATCAGAGCAAATGGCGAGTGAGGATAAGATTAAAGGTAAAGCTCAAAATTCAATAAAAAATTTCACTTCCCAATTTGAAACATATAACGAAAAACTTCAAGAAATCTCAGCATCAGAACTAGTTGAATTTGTTATTAATCATAGTGGTTTGATTGATCACCACATGAAAGAGTCAGGTGAAAAAGGAAAGATTCGTGTTGAAAATATTAATGAATTAATAACAGCTGTAAAATCTTTTGAGATTCTAAATAAGAATGAGGATTTATCAGACTATGACTCAATGCTTGCAGCTTTTCTTTCTTCAGTCTCCTTAGATATGGGCGAGACTCAAGCAGATAAATACGATGATGCTGTCCAGCTGATGACTATCCATTCTGCAAAAGGTTTGGAATTCAAACATGTTTTCTTAGTTGGGATGGAAGAAAATTTATTTCCTCATTCTAGATCTGTTGAGAATATAAGTGAATTGGAAGAAGAGCGTCGTTTGTGCTATGTAGGAATTACAAGAGCTAGACAGAAATTGTATTTGAGTTATGCAGAATATAGAAGAATGTACGGAAATGACTCATACAACCCACCCTCAAGATTTATTAAAGAGATTCCTGATGAGCATACAGACTTTGTTCGTCCAAGACAGTCCTATAAAACAAGTTATTATGGAACAGCAAACAGCTTCGACTCAGGTGATGAAAATTCCCATGAGTTTTCTTTAGGAGATTCAGTTGTTCATGAGAAATTTGGTCTGGGTACAATACTCAGCATTGAGGGTGAGGGAGAGCTTTCGAAAGTACAAGTTAATTTTGCAGATTTTGGAACAAAATGGTTAGTTCTAGGCTATGCAAACCTGGAGAAAACTAATTGATTATCGAACACAAAGGATTGGTTAATTATCAAGAATGTAGAGATGAAATGATTGCTCTAGTTAAATCTTCTCCAAAAATTCATCATATTTGGGTTGTTGAACATCCACCAGTTTTTACTATCGGAATAAGTGAAAAAAATATAGAAGAAGACATGTCAAAAAATCCTCCAGTTATAAAAACTGATAGGGGTGGAAAAATTACTTTTCATGCTCCAGGTCAAATTATTATTTACTTTATTTTAAATTTGAAAGAAGTCTCCTTTAAACCTACAAACCTTACAAGCACAATACTTAATTCAACATCAGATACACTTTGGTCATTTGGCCTTGAACATCAAATCAATCTTGAGGATCCTGGTATATACATAAATAATAAAAAGCTTGCTTCAATTGGTATGAGAATTAAAAACCATGTTTCATATCATGGCTTGAGCATTAATTTTGAAACAGATTTGAAAACTTTTAATTCAATTAGCCCTTGTGGTCTAGATGTGGAGGCTTGTAATTTAATAGACTATATAGATATAGATAAAAAAGAGCTATTGAAAAAACTTCTACAAGGTTTTAAAAAAGTAATTAATAAATGAAAGAGATAATACCTACAGTCAAAATTATTAATCATGTTGGAGTTTCATCAATCAAAGATGGAATGAAGGGCAATGATTATTCTTTAATAGAAAGGGAAAATAAACCCAAATGGATAAGAATGACTGCTCACCAAGTGAATAAAAATTTTTCAGAAATTAAAAACTCTGTTGCTGATTTAAAATTAAGCACTGTATGTGAGGAAGCAAAATGTCCAAATTTGTCTGAATGTTGGTCAAGGGGTACAGCAACATTTATGTTAATGGGTGATACTTGCACCAGAGCCTGTCAATTTTGTTCAGTCAATACTGGTAATCCAAAAGGTTGGTTAGATGAAGACGAGCCAAAGAATATTGCAGACACTGTTTTTAAGATGGGGTTGAAGTATATAGTTTTGACTTGTGTAAACCGTGATGATTTAGCTGATGGCGGAGCAGAACATTTTGCAAAAACAGTAGAAGAAATTAAAAAGAAAGATTCGACTATAGCTGTAGAAGTATTAACCTCAGACTTTAATGGTTCTATTGAATCAATAAAAACAGTTGTTGAATCGTCCATTAAAGTTTTTGCACAAAATCTTGAGACTGTAGAGAGGCTGACACATCCTATACGCGATCCAAGAGCTGGCTATCAAAAGACTTTAACAGTCTTAAAAAAGGCAAAAGAACTCAACTCAAATATTATTACAAAATCTAGCATTATTTTGGGGATGGGAGAAACAGACGAAGAAATTAATAAAACTTTTGAAGATTTAAGGTTGCATGAAGTAGACATTGTTACCTTAGGACAGTACCTGAGACCAACTTTAAATCATTTGCCAATTGATAGATGGGTTACCCCAGATGAGTTTGAGAAATATAGAAAAGAAGGTTTAGAATATGGATTTAAAGAAGTTGTATCTGGCCCTTTTGTTAGATCAAGTTATAGGGCAGAAAGAGCTTTAGAATTTAATAACGTAGGTTTAGCATGATTTTAATTTCACCAGCAAAAAGATTACAAACAGAATCATTTGATTCAAGTCTAAATTCAACAAAACCATTATTCGCTAAAGAAGCTGATTTAATTGCATCAGAATTAACAAAGCTTGATATATCGGGCCTTAAATCATTAATGAAGGTAAGCGATGACATAGCAAAAATAAACGCAGACAGATACAAAAACTGGAACAAACCAAATCAACAAGAGAAAAGAGCTATTTTTCTTTTTGAGGGAGATGTATTTAAGAACCTTAATGCGAAAGGAATGAGCGCAGAGGATTTAAATTATATGAATAAAAAACTTAGAATTTTGTCGGGTATATATGGAATCTTGAAACCATCTGATGAGATTAATCCTTACAGACTTGAAATGGGTACAAATTTTTCAGTAAATTCTGCCGGCAACCTATATGAATTTTGGGGAGATAAAGTAGCAAATTCAATTAATTCTGATTTTCCAAGAGAAAATATTTTTAATCTTGCATCCGAAGAATATTTTTCAGTAGTCAAAAAAAATGTAGATCCTAAAAAAGTTATTGAGTTTAAATTTCTAAGTATGTCTGGAGGCAAAGAGAAGGTAATAGGAGTTATAGCAAAAAGAGCTCGAGGTGAAATGGCTAGATTCTTAATACAAAACAGAATTGATAAGCTCGAAGATATTAAAGAGTTTGAAGGATTAGGCTTTAAGCTAAAAAATTTCGAAGGTAATACCTTCTTCTTTTCGAACAGTTAAAAATAACTAATCTTTTTCTAGCAATTCATCAACAATTTCGATAAGTTCATCAACTAAATCAAAAGTCTCATGAAAAGAGTAAACTACTTCTCTATCTCTGCTAAGTAGCAGTAAGCCAGCTTTAAGTTTTTTTAATTTTTTCTCATTATTCATATCTGCAAAATATTCTAAATTAATTAATTTCCAAGTGCTTAATATTTCTTGATTTATTGCAAATTTAAATGCTAATATGTCAATCCTGTTGTAAAAAGATAAACAGAGTTTATAATACAATATAGAAATTTGTTATGAGTTACGCGTTAGCCCTTTCGAATCCTGGTTCAGATATTGATAAATATCTGAGTCAAGTTTATAAAATTCCAGTTCTAACTAGAGAAGAAGAGTTAGAGCTTACCACTGAATTTTTTGAAACCGAAGATGTAAAACTTGCTCACAAGCTTGTGATTTCACATCTTAGATTTGTTGTGCATATCGCAAAAAGTTATGCAGGTTATGGACTGCCTCTAGCTGACATTATTCAAGAGGGTAATGTTGGATTACTAAAAGCTGTCACAAAATTTGATCCAAATAAAGGCGTTAGACTAGTTTCTTTTGCAGTCCATTGGATTAAGGCTGAGATTCATGAATTTATTCTCAAAAACTGGAGAATAGTTAAAATAGCCACCACAAAAGCACAAAGAAAACTCTTTTTTAATTTAAGAAGTAAGAAAAAGAACACTGGCTGGCTTACAGATGAAGAGGCCAAAAGAATCGCAAAAGAATTAGATGTTTCAGTTAAAGAAGTAATGCATATGGAAAATAGATTAAATTCAGCAGATTCGCCTTTCGATGCACCTACTGAAGTAGAAGATAATGAAAAAGCATTCTCACCTAGCCAGTATCTTGAAGATAATAGTTTTAATCCAGAAGATATTGCTGAACAAAAAAATTATGAAGATGTAAATCACACAGCATTAATTAAAAATATTTCAGCACTCGATAAAAGATCACAAGATATCATCAGAGCTAGATGGCTAGATGATAATAAAACTACCCTAAATGAATTAGCGGATAAATATTCTGTTTCCGCTGAGAGAATTAGACAGATTGAAGCTACTGCGTTTAAGAAACTCAAAACAGCTTTAGTAAATGTCTAGAATCAAAATCCAATTAAACGGAACAGTTGAACAAGTAGAATCCACAAATCTGGAAATTATATTGAATACTTTTGCTCCAAAAGACAGACCCTTTGCAGTTGAAATAAATGGAGAAATAGTTCCTAGTGTAAAATTTTCTGATTATAGTATTCAAGAAAATGACAAAATCGAAATTATCTCAGCAGTTGGCGGTGGATAACTTAAAAATTGGTTCACACGTTTATTCATCAAGACTGATAGTTGGAACAGGAAAATATACCTCTGAAAATATAGCTTCAAAAGCAATTAATTCTTCTGGTGCTGAATTAGTCACTTTGGCTATAAAGCGTTTTTCTCAACACGACGCAATAAGTAATATTTTAGAGGTTATTGGAGATAAAAAAGTTCTTCCTAATACTGCGGGCACTCTTAATGCAAAAGAAGCTCTTAGGTCTGCACAATTATCAAGAGAGTTATTTAAAACAAATTTAATAAAGTTAGAAATAATTACCTCCTCCGAAAATTTAGACCCAAATATGCCAGAAACAATTAAAGCTGCAGAAATGATGGTAAAAGATAATTTTGAGGTTTATGTTTATTGCGATAGAGATCTAAATAATTGTCTAAAACTTGAAGATTTAGGTTGTGTTGCAATTATGCCACTTGGATCATCAATTGGCTCAGGGAGAGGGTTTGATGATCTCGATGATCTAATTTTGCTTAGAAATAAAATTGAACAAATTTTAATTGTTGATGCAGGTATAGGAGTTCCATCAGAGGCAGCAAGAGTCATGGAACTAGGATATGATGCGGTTTTAGTGAATAGCGCAATTGCATATGCTAAAGAACCAATTCTTATGGCATCTGCATTTAAAAATGGAGTGAAGTCAGGAAGGAAAACTTTTTTAGCAGGAAGAATGTCAAGATCAAAAAGTTCTATTGCTAGTTCTCCAACGAAGTTTTTAAAATGATAAAGACTTTTAGTTCTAGAGCAGGAAGACTATCTGAAACAAATAAATTTTATTTACATAAAAAATCAAAATGCATGTTTTCTGAGAAAAAATTAATAATTCATGAACAAAAAGTTCTTGATGTTGGTTTCGGGGATAGTGCTTCCTTTTGTAAGGATATTATTGAAAATAACGACTTTCTCTTTTTTGGAGTTGAACCATATAAAAAAGGTTTTTCTAGAGCCGTGGAATTTTTCGAGAAAAATGATGTTGAAAATATGATCTTATTTAACGGAGATGTAAGAGAGCTTTTGGAAAAAGTTAAATTTTGTTTTGATTTCATTCGCATTCATTTCCCTGACCCGTGGCCTAAAAAAAAACACATTAAGAGAAGATTGGTTACCAAAGAATTTTTAATCTATTTATCAAATAAATTATCTGATAATGGACTTATACAAATTATCACGGATTCACAAAAGTATCAGAACCATATAGAAGAAGAAATAAAATTACAAAATAAACTTTCACTAAGTAAAAGGCTATTTCCTATAACTTATAATGAATCAAGTTTTTACAAAAAAGCTTTAATTAAAAAAAATAAGATTAAAGAACTTATTTTGCAAAAATCAAGTTAAGTTTGGCAATATTTCAAATAAAAGAATAGAAAGCAGTCTTTCTGCCAACTGAAATGCAAAAAAAGCGATTAGCGGACTTAGATCAAAACCTCCTGCTGGAGGAATTATATTTCTAAATACGGAAACTGTAACCTCATACAGCTGTTGAATAAGAGAAGTAAAAGAATTACTAAAGTTAATTCCAAAAGCATAAATCCAGCTAATTATTACACCAGCAATAATTACAAATTTAAGAATTCCTAAAAGTGCCATAGATACCTTAAAGATTGCTAAGTTTGCTTGAGCTACAAAACCAATACTGGGAAAGGAAATATAATAGAAGATAAAAGCTAGAAGCGAAGAAAGAATAAGTAGTCCTATATTTATTTTTTTGTAATTTATATTGAATACAATCAGGAAAGGATAAAGCAAAATCTTGATTATCCTAGAGATCTTGTTGTAACTATCTGCTCTAGCCAATTCAGAAAGAAATAATATTAAGATTAAATATATAAAAATATTTATAAACTGAACCAACACTATTTTCTTTCTCCAAAAATCTTCGTTCCAATCCTAACCATTGTTGAGCCATAGGACATAGCTAAAGAATAGTCATTAGACATCCCTAAAGAAAGTGTATCAATGTTTTTATAATTTTCTTTTAATGTAAAAAATAATTCTCTACATATTTGAAATTGATTATTTTTTTCTTTTTCAGAAATATTATTCTGCGCAATTCCCATAATGCCCTTTATACAAAACAATGATTCATTATCATGATTTTCAACAATATTTATAAGCTCCTCTGCAGACAATCCATCTTTAGAGCCTTCATTCCCAAGTTTTAATTGAAGAAGAAAATTACATTTTTTTTTAACATCCGTATTTAAAATTTTTTGATAAACCTTTTTTCGTGATACTGAGTGTATCAAGCTAGAAAACTTAATTATGTTTTTGATTTTATTTGTTTGAATTTTGCCTAAAAAATGCCAATGAATATCTGCAGGTAAAATTGAGCTTTTTTTGATTAATTCTTGTAAATAATTTTCTCCAAAGTCTCGATGTCCCAAATCATATAACTTTTTTATCTTTGAAATATCTTGACCTTTTGAGACAGCAATTAATTTTTGCTTGTTGGCAAGTTCTTCTTTAATTTTTTGGTAGCTAATCAGAGACATCTGATATTTTCTTACAATTTTTAATTGCTCTAGAATCCATATTTAATCTTCGAAAGTCCTCTCTAGCATTATTCATTTCTGATTTATTTTCGAATGGACCTACTATTACTCTGTAGTTGAAATCATTTGAACTTCTTACTTTCTCTGGAAATGCTTCATAACCAATTTTATCTAATTGAACAACCTGACTCTGTGCTGCTTCGAAAGTTCTAAAACTTCCTGATTGAGCAAAGAATTCACAAATCTCATTTGGTAACTCCTTTATAAAATTAACTTCTTCGAAAGAGTCATTTTCTAAAATAGTTTGAAATTCATAACTTATTTCTTGAACTTTAAACTTGCTTAGATCTAAATAATCTTTTTTTCCATCCAGAACAAAAATCACTAGTAAAGACATAGTGAAGGTGGCCACTGCAGTAACAAATAGTGTTGGGGCAAGTTTAAGGGGAAATTTATTAGATTTGTAATCAATTCTCGCCATTTTTACATTTTCTCCAAAGGAGTAACCCCAATTATTTTAAAGCTATTTTTTAGGACAATACTTGTTGCTTTTGTAATTAAAAGTCTTGCATTAGATTCTTCCTGATTATCTGTTATTACGGGGTTTTGCTCGTAGAATGAATGATAATTTGCTGCAAGTTCTTTTGTAAAATGAACAAGAGAGTGAGGAGACCTCTCTAAAGTAAACTTTTCTAAATAGATTGGGAAATTTATTATTTTTGAGAGTAGATCATAATTTTTAATTAGCTCATTTTTATCTAAATTTTTGTCTAAATTTGGTTTTCTCTTTTCTAAAATTGAACAAGATCTTACATATGCATACATTGTGTAGAAATAAGGATTATTTTTACTATTTTCTTTTGCAAGTTTGGTATCAAAATCTATTTCGTGGTCATATTTCTTTTCGAGAAAAAAGAATTTGATAAGATCTGAATTATATTCACTCAATAAATCATTTAAAGATAAAAATTTACCTTTTCTGGTAGACATAGTGTTCTTTCTTCCACCCTCGTAAAGATTCACTAATTGATAAAGAATATGTTCAATATTTTGGTTTGGTTTTTTAATTAAATTAAAAGCCGAAGTAAGTCTAGTTACATATCCGTGATGATCGGCACCAAAAATATTTATGTAATGGTCATAGTTTCTATCAATTTTATCTTTATGATATCCAACATCTGTTAGGTAATAAGTAGGCTCCTTATTGGCCCTTAATAAAACTCTGTCTTTATCATCCCCATATTTTGTTCCCTCAAACCATATGGCGCCATCCTTCTCAAAAGTATTCTTTGACTTAACAAGTTCATCTAAAGCTTTAGTAACACTAGATCCTTTTTTTTCAATTGAACCAAGAGAGCTTTCATAAAACCATTCATCATGAAGAATTCCCATTCTTAATAGGTCATCCTTTATTAGCTTGATCATCTCATTAACAGAAAAATATCTAATTTGAATCCAGGTTTTTGGTGAATCTTTTTTATAGTGTGAGATGAGTTGGTCAATTCTTTCATCAGGATCATCAGAAAATTTATCTAATGGATTATTAATTTCATCAACCAGTTTAGCTTCCATAAATTTCTTAGCTAAATCTTTAATGTAGCTGCCTTGATACAAGCCTTCTTTATTAATTTTATTTTGAAAAGTTTCAAGCATTATGCTCAAAGCGAGAATATTAATTTGTCTGCCAGCATCATTAACGTAATATTCTTTAGTCACTTCATGACCTTGATTGCTGAGTAAATTTGAAATTATATTTCCCAGAACAGCTCCTCTTGCATGCCCAATATGAAGAGGTCCAGTCGGGTTAGAGGAAACAAACTCTACTAAAACTCTCTCTTTTTTTAATTTTTTCTTTCCCCACTCTTCGTTGTACTTTAGTACTTTTTTAACTTCATCAGAGATGTAATTTTTATTAATAAATATATTTATAAAACCAGCACCTTCCACGGAGTATTTTGAAATAGCTTTATGATTTATTTTTGCACTAATATCTTTTGCTAACTCTACCGGATTTGTTTTAAAAAATTTAGCAAGTTTTAATGGAGAGCTCGATGAAAAGTGAGCTCTATTAATATCATCGCTTATCTCAAACTCAATATCTTTATCTTTAGGAATGATATCTAAATCCCTTTCTTTACTGAGTTTTTTTACTGCTTCTCTTAACTCTTGATTTAGTTCTTCAATAATCATTATTCATTATTACGTGATACATAACTTCCGTCTCTTGTATCAATTTTTATAGTGTCACCAATATTTATAAAAATTGGAACTTGAATCTCTTTACCACTCACTATCTTTGCAGGCTTTAAAGTATTCGAAACTGTATCACCTTTCAACCCAGGCTCAGTATCAATAATATCTTTAAAAACAAAAGTTGGAGGCTCAACTCTTAAAACTGAATCGTTCCAAAATAAAATTTTGCATTCTTCCTCACCATCAAGCCAATCACTTACAGAGCCAAGAATAGTGGAGTCAATTTCAATTTGATCAAAAGTATCTGAGTTCATGAAAATATAGGTTTGTCCTTCTTTATATAAAAATTGAAAACTTTTTTCAGAAATATCAGCACTTTCTATTGTTTCTCCTGATTTAAATGTTCTTTCCCAAACCTTTTCAGTTCTTAGGTTATATAATTTTGTTCTTACAACTGCTTGTCCCTTTCCAGGTTTGTGAAATTCGTGAGATATTACTGAACACGGCTCTCCATCAATTAAAATTTTTAGACCTTGTTTTAATTGATTCGTTGTAAATTTCATACTTTATGATAATTATGTATTATAAGGCAGAAGTAATCAGTTATGGGCAGTGCACTTTTAGGACATTTCAGAAATATATTCTTTTCTATTTTATGTTTTGTTTTTTGTTATTTAATCGGTTCACTAGTTGATGAGAATACAATTGGCCAAGGCCAAACATCCTTAGTAATGATTGCAATGTTCATTTCATTCGCAGTTCATATTGTTCTCTACATCCCTTCTTATATTTTTCAAACTGAAAAATTTTATGATCTAACTGGGTCTTTTACATATTTTTTAACACTGAGTTCTGTACTTTATCTTAAATATTTAGCAGTAAGCTCAAATCTTGAATTAAGGTCGATATTAATATTCGCATGTGTAATGATATGGACATTTAGATTAGGAAGTTTTTTATTTTGGAGAGTTCTCAAAGACGGAGAGGATAAAAGGTTCAGATCAATCCTTCCAAATTTTTCTCAATTATTTATGACATGGATGCTTTCTGCAACTTGGGTATTTATTCAGTCACTTACAGCACTTGTAGCTATCACTACTCTTAATAAAGCAGATTTTGGTTTGCTTGGAGCTTTAGGTTTAATTTTTTGGGTAATGGGATTTTCTGTGGAAGTTGTGGCTGACAACCAAAAAACTAAGTTTAGATCTGATCCCAAAAATAAAGATAAATTTATTACAACAGGATTGTGGAGTCTTTCAAGACATCCTAACTATGTCGGAGAGATAATGTTATGGATTGGAATTTCAATTATGGCTTTACCAGTCTTAACAGGTTATCAGTACGGCTCTTTAATTTCTCCTTTGTTCTCATTTTTGCTAATCTATTATGTAAGTGGCGTAAGAATGCTTGAAGCTCGCGCTAACAAAAAATGGGGTAATAATGAGAAATATCAGGAGTATAAAAGAAATACGCCTATTTTTTTCCCAAAAATCGCTAAATAAAGGACTTTATTAAATAAGTTGGCTATAAAAGTTGAAGTTATTGGATTATATTTTTATTATTAACAGCCAAGTAAATTAACGGAGTGTAAGTAATATGAGATTATACATATACATCCTTGTTCTGCTTTCCATATTTGCACATGCAAATAATGCGGAACTGGAACAAATTTTAAATGAAAATAGTGAGACAATCACTGAATCAGAACAGTCACAAGTTACAATTGATGATCTTCAATTAGAGAAAGATTCTCTTCTTGCTGAATGGAAAGTAACAGTAAAACAAGTTGAGGGTTTGAAAATCTACAATGCCCAAAAAAGAAGACAAATAAAAGCTCAAGAAGAGAGACTTGTCCTTCTTGATGAGCAGACAATAGCAGTTGAAAAAATGCAGAGACAGGTGCCACCAGTTATGAAAACAGCCCTGGAAGATTTACTTGTTTTCATAAACGATGATGTACCTTTTTTAATGGATGAAAGAAATAAAAGAATCGCGCAAGTCTTAGCTACTTTCGACAACCCGAAAGTTACAGCCTCAGAGAATGTAAGACAAGTGCTTGAAGCCTACAATATAGAAAGAGAATATGGCAGAACCATTGAAACATATGAAGATAGTATTGTTTTAGACGGGGAAGAAAAGGTTGTAAACATTCTGAGAATTGGAAGATTAGCTCTTATGTACCAACTCAAGGATCAGAGTGAAACAGGTGTATGGAATGGTACAGAGTGGGAAGAGGTAAGTGGTTATAGAATTCCTGTCAGAGATGGAATAAGAATGGCAAATAAAACAGCTCCTTTAGATTTACTTTTCTTACCAGTTAAAGTTACAAACGAAGGAGGTGAGTAATGAAAAATTTTAGAATAATTTTATTACTTCTTTTCTCATCAATCTCATTTCAAAGTATTGCTCAAAGTGATGAAGAGGCTCAGCCAACCAATATGGATAAGCTTCTTGAAGTTGTTAGAGAAGGTCGTTCGAAAGAAAAAGCTGAAAACCAAAAACGAGAGAGTGAATTTTTATCAAATAGAGACAGACAGCAAGTATTACTAAACGAGGAGCTTGCAGAATTAGCTAGGCAAGAGGAAATTGCTGATAGATTAGATAAAACTTTTAAAGAAAATCAGGAGTTATTAAGAGTTGCTGAAGAAGTTTATCTAAAAGCTTTAGGTTCTTTAAATGAATTATTTGGTCACATAACAAGTATTAGTACAGACTCAAGAGTGACTTTTGAGTCTTCTTTAACAGCAGCGGAGTTTGGTAAAGCACGTGAAGTTTTCCTAGATAATTTAACAAGAAAAATGGGTGAATCAACTGAATTACCAACAATTTCTGAACTTGAAAGAGTAATGTCTCTTATTACAGAAGAAATGGTTGCTACTGGTTCTGTATCAAAATTTAAAACAAATGTTATTAATGTAGACGGTTCACAATCAGAATGTGAAGTTGTAAGGGTAGGTGTATACAACGCAGTATGTGGAAAAAGATATTTAGAATATGTGCCTTCAAAAGGACAATACCAATTTTTAGCTAGACAGCCTGCAGGTAGATACACTGGTTCAGCAGGTAGAATATCTAATTCAAGTCTTGGTGGTGGATATGCTAGTTTTGCTGTCGATCCAAGTGGTCCTTCAGGTGGAGCATTATTAGCTAACCTTATTCAGAATCCATCGCTCTGGGAAAGAATCCAACAGGGAGGATTAATTGGTTACATAATCCTTGGCCTTGGTTCTATAACCATGGCATTTGCTATATATAAATATTTTGTACTCTTTATGTTAAATAGATCTGTTGTAGCACAAATGGGATCAAGCTCATATGGTAATAATCCTCTTGGCAGAGTTTTAAAAGTTGGAGAAGCGCATATGAAAGACGCTATAGATAGATTAGAGCTTAAATTAGCAGAGCAAATTATGGCAGAGCGACCAAAAATCGAACAGGGAATTAGTTTCGTAAAAATTGTTTCAGTCGTTGCTCCATTAGCAGGTCTGTTAGGTACAGTTACAGGTATGATTATTACCTTCCAACAGATCACCTTGTTCGGAACTGGTGATCCTAAGATTATGGCTGGCGGTATTTCACAAGCTCTTGTAACAACAGTACTAGGATTAGTTGTGGCAATACCTACAACTTTAGCCCACTCTTTCTTACAGTCATCAGCCAGATCAGTTGTTGATGTATTAGAAGAGCAAGCAACTGGTATGGTTGCAGAAAAAGCAAAGTAAAATGTACTGGCTCTCTGAAGTTTATATAGCTCTACGTGATTTTATGGAATCAGGTGGCACGGTCTTATGGTACATAGCCTTACTTGTTACTTTTATGTGGGCCTTAATTCTTGAGAGAGTTTATTATTTTCTTTTTGTTCATGATGAGATAGCAAACGGAATTCAAAAGAAATATCTAGCTATGAATTTCAAATCTCCTTGGCATAAATTCCAAATCAAAACTAGATTAATTTCTGAAGGTAAGATTTCTATTAATAAAAACATGCAGTTAATACAAGTTTGTATTGCTTTATGTCCTTTGTTTGGTCTTATGGGAACTGTTACAGGAATGATTGAGGTTTTTCAAATTATGGCATTCACTGGTGGTGGTGATGCAAGATCAATGGCTGGAGGTGTCTCAAAAGCAACACTTCCAACTATGGCTGGAATGGTTTCTGCGTTGTCAGGTGTTTTAGTAATGATATGGTTAAAAAATAAGGTTGAAGAAAATGAGTTGCTTATGGGTGAGTATGTAACTCATAATATTGAAAAAGGAGTAAGTTAAATGAGAAGAAGCGCAATATCAGCAGCTGCTAGAGAAGAAGAAAGCGAAATTAATTTAACACCAATGTTAGATGTAGTTTTCATTATGCTTATATTCTTTATTGTGACTGCAAACTTTATTAAAGAACCAGGTCTTGAAGTAAACAGGCCTGATTCAGATACATCAGAAATACAAGAAAACGCTGCAATTCTTATAGCTATCGGCTCTAATGATGAAATATATATGGACGGTAGAAGAATTGACGTGAGGCAAGTAAAAGCAAATGTAATTAAATTGTTGGCAGATAATCCACAAGGCACTGTTGTTATACAAGCTGATGAAGAAGCTAGTGCAGATGCCATTATTAAAGCTATGGATGGGGCTCGAGATGCGGGTGTCTATGATATATCTTTAGCTGCTGATCCAAAGTAATAAATTATGACTAGTCTAGTTGCAGAATTAGAAAAATACGGAATCTATCTAACAAAAAAACACCTTTTCATTGCGGGCGCTCCATTTATTGGATTCTTCTTATTTCTTTTTATGGTTGCACTTATTTACACCGGCGACGCTGGGGATATTGTTAAAGGTAGGAAAATTACAGATGTAATTATGCCTGATAGAGAAATAGATACTTTGCTTGAAGAATTAATGGAGCCACCAGAGGATCCAGAAGTTGCACCGCCTGATATAGCTCCTCCTCAAATGGATGTTGAGCCACTAGCAATTTCTGCTGTCTCAACTAAACCTCAAATCAATTTTAATTCAGGTTCAGGGACACTGTTTAGAGACGGTGAATATATTCCTCTTTTTAAGGTTCAGCCTGTTTATCCTAGAAGAGCACAAGAAAGAGGAACAGAAGGATATGTTATTTTAGCTTTCACAATTACAGAATCAGGCACTATAGAAAACCCATATATAATGGAGGGCAAATGTCGATCTGCAAACAATCGTGATGGTGATTTTAGAGAATGTTCAATGTTCAATAGTGCTGCCATGAGAGCAGCAAGTAAGTTAAAATATAAACCAACAGTGAGGGATGGCAGAGCTGTTGCAGTCGATGATGTCCCTCATAAATTTACTTTTGAATTGGAGGATGAAGCTTAATGTTTAGCAGGTTACTTTTATTAATTATTTTCGCATTTTCTTTTGATTTTTATGCTGATGAAGTTGATGGTCTACCAGAACTGGCAAGTGAGAAAGAAAAAAGAAAGATGCAAGTTAGAAGATCAAAAGTTCTAGCAACGTCTGTTGCAAGAAGGGTTACAAAAGTAGTTGAAAATTTAGATTTAGCTGGACAATACGAGGAAGCTCAAACAATTTTACGAAAAGAGAAAAAAGAAGAGCAAGCAAAAGCACTCGATAAAGATATTGCGAAATTTGTAAAAATTGCACAACAAGAAGTTGACGTTTTAAAGAAAGGTTTAGCTGATATGAAAAGTTATGACAGATCTATGGTTTGGTATTATCAAGCTTATCTAAATCTTGCTTATAACGATAATATGTCAGCTGCAAGAAGTAACTATTTAAAATTAGTTAAAGAGGAAGATGCAACTCCACAAATTAAACTTGCAGCTTATTATACTTTAGCGCAGTTAGCCTTATCTGAAGAAGACGTTGATGGTGGAATTAGATATTTAAAAATATGGTTTAAAACAACTCCTGAGCCAACTCCTCAAGCTTATGTATTCTTATCTCAAGCATATTACATAAAAGGGGATACTCAAAAATCATTTAACGTAATCATGGAGGCTAAACGTCTAGCTGATGAAACTGGCATTACATTTAGAGAAAATTGGTTCAATATATTGTTTGCCACACATACCGATCTTGGTCTTCGATATGAGCAGGTGCCTTTTTATGAGGAAGCACTAGAGCTGTATCCTAAGAAGAAATATTTCATCAACTTAGCAGGTTTATATAATGACTTAGATAGAGTAGAGGATTACATTTATTTGCTTAAAACTGCATATACTAAGCAGCTTCTTAACAAACCAGGTGAATTTCAATCATTAGCTCAAATGTTAATTGGCTCCGACAATCCATATTGGGGAGCAGAAGTAATTTTAACTGGCCTAACATCAGTTGAGGGGACTGTAGTAGTTGAACAGGATTGTGCTATTGGAAAGGTGTTAGATGAAAATGGTGAATTTAAGAAAGATAGAAGGGGCAATTTTATCGAAGAGGTGGTCTGTTTAGATGTTTATGGACCTGGCTTTGTAAGACCTGGAACTGATATGGCAAACGATCCTGAAGATAAGCCTTTTTTAGAGGAGGATAAAAGAAATTTAACTATTTTAGCTCAAGCACTAAGAGCAGCAAAAGAGCGAGATGCTGCTATTGAAGTTTATGAAAATTTAGCAAAAATTACCGATGATGGTGAAGCTTTTATAGCTATTGGAAACCTACATTATCAACAGAATAGAATTGATAAAGCTGTTGAGGCAATTAATAAAGGAATTAAAAAAGGGAATCTTAAAAACGTAGATTTTGCACAGCTTACTTTGGGTCAAGCATATTTTGAACTACAAAGATTTGATGAGGCAAGAGAGATATTTAAGCAAATAAGAGAAAGTGACAAAGAAAGTGTAAAGAAATCTGCTAAGGCTTGGCTGCGTTATACTGATGCGGAACAAGAAAGAGTTAGAAATCTAGAATTAAGAAAAGAATCACTTTCTTAAATATTCTTTAATTTCAAAATCATACTGATTTTTTTCTGATTTAAAAAATTTTTTTGAATTAACTTCCTTCCATTCGTGTATATTAAATTCAGGAAAGTAAACATCTCCTTTAATGCTGCTAGCATCTACCCAACTGATGACAAGTTTTGTAGTTTCCTTAAGGCCTTCAGCAAAGACTTTGGCACCCCCAATTAAAATAATCTCATCAATATTATTTTCTTCGTTATATTTTTTAGAAAAAGCTATAGCGTCATTTAGATTGTTGAAAACCTTAATACCGTCTTGTTTTATCATTGATGAAGAAACAACAATATTTTTTCTATTTGGCAATGGCCTTCCGATTGATTCAAATGTCTTTCTACCCATAATTATTGGTTTATTAAGCGAATAATTTTTAAAGTGTTCCAGATCATCTTGTAATTTCCATGGCAAATCATTATTTACCCCTATAAGGAGATCTTCATTCATAGCAACGAGAATTGAAATAATCATACTGCAACTTTTGCAGCTATATGAGGATGATGTTCATAATTTATAAGTTCAAAGTCTTCATAAACAAAATCATCAATATTATTTCTTGGTTTAATTTTTATTTGCGGTGGTGTGAGAGGCGTTCTTGATAGCTGTTCATCTGCTTGTTCAAAATGATTCTTATACAAATGAGCATCGCCTAGAGTATGGATAAATTCTCCTACTTCAAGATTACATACTTTAGCAACCATATGTGTAAGCAATGCATATGATGCAATATTAAACGGAACTCCCAAGAAAATATCAGCACTTCTTTGATAAAGTTGGCAAGATAGCTTTCCTTCAACAACATAAAATTGAAATAATATATGACAGGGAGCTAAAGCCATGCTCTGTATATCACTTACATTCCATGCACTCACAATATGTCTTCTGCTGTTAGGGTTAGATTTTATTTTTTCTATCACTTGTTTGATTTGATCATGAGCGCCATTCAGACCTTCCCATTTTCTCCACTGCTTACCGTAGACAGGACCTAAATCACCATTATCATCAGCCCATTCATCCCAAATGGAAACTCCATTATCTTTAAGATAACTAATATTTGTATCGCCCTTTAAAAACCATAAAAGTTCATAGGCCATAGACTTAAAATGAACTTTTTTGGTTGTAAGTAACGGGAAGTTTTGAGATAGATCATATCTCATTTGGTATCCAAAAACCGATATGGTTCCAGTGCCTGTTCTGTCACCTTTCTCCTTTCCCTCTTGTCTAACTTTTTTTAGTAAATCTAGATATTGATTCATTATTTCTGTAAAGAACTATGAGTCCTAATATTAACATAGGAATAGATAATAATTGGCCTTGTGTTATGAAACTTAAGAGTAAAAATTCTTCTCCCCATACATAATCTGGTTGTTTAAATATTTCCGCAATAGATCTAGCCACGGCATAGCCAATCAAAAAGAAAGCTGAATAGGTTCCAATTTTTTTACTTTTAATAACAAAATTTAGAATTAAAAATAATAAAAATCCCTCTAATATAGCTTCATAGATCTGAGAAGGATGACGAACAAGCTGATCAGGATCGGAGGGGAAAACCATTCCCCAAGATACATCAGTGGGACGACCGTAAAGCTCAGCATTTATAAAGTTAGCTATCCTTCCTAAAAAAAGTGCTATTGGGACTGAAACACATATCCAATCTGATATTTGAAAAAATTTATATCCATTAGATTTTGCAAAAAAGTAGATTGCCATCATAACCCCAATTAAACCACCGTGAAAGGACATACCTCCTTCCCAAATTTTTAAAAAATAAATTGGATCTTGCAATTGAAGATGAAAATCATAGAACAACACATGGCCCAATCTTCCGCCAATAACAGCACCAAAAAAAAGGCCGTAAGTAATAACTAAATCTGATACCTTTTCATTATCTAGGTTAATGCCAAACTTTTTTCTAGTTCTAAGCATATGAAAATAAATTAAGTAAGCTCCAAAGACATATGCCAAAGCATACCAATGTATATCTATTGAATTGCCCCAAAATCCCGAAAATGGAATTGAAATTGCTACTGGATTTATATCAGGATAATTAATCATTAAGCTAATACCCAATAAATAAAAATAGGGACTAGTTGAAAAGCATACAACCTCTGAAAAATTTTATCATCAACTTTTTGAGTCATTTTGGCTCCAAATCTTGAAGCAAAGGAACTAAAGATTGCTATTGCAAACAAACTTAATAAATTAACATAACCAAAAGAAAAATCTGGAAGGCCTTTAGCATCTAAACCTAAAAGAACATATGAAATTGAACCAAAAATACCAACTGGTAGTGTAAGGGCCACAGATGTTGCTACTGCATTTTTCATTTTTTTCCCTATAAGCCTTAAAAAAGGGCCAATAAAGATTCCTCCTCCTACAGCAAACATTGTCGAAACTAGTCCAACTGCTCCTCCGTAAGGTGCAGCAATAAAAATATTAATTTGTGTATCTTTTTCAGAATCTTTAATTTTAAAAAACATTCTCATAGATACCAGAAAGATGAACAAAGCAAAAACTTTCTTAAAAACTTCTTTGTCAGCATTAGTTGAAATTAATGCTCCAAACAAAGAACCTATAACCAGACCAAAGAATATTTTAAGAAAGCTTTCCCACAAAATAGTTTTATTTTTCAAATGCACACTTATTGCCGAAAGTGAATTAATTACAATACAAGCTAATGCTGTACCTAAAGAGAGAGGGATACTAATTTCATCAGAGTAACCCATTGTGGAGTAGAGGAAATGCAATGATGGAACAATTACTAAACCTCCACCAACCCCAAAAAAACCAGCTAAAAAACCGGCAACTATACCTATTAGAGGGTAAATAAGAAATTCAATCATCATTTTTAATTTTTTTTGTTTCTTTTTCTCCGAGTGAAATAAGTTTATTTATTCTTGAGCTTATTGATCCTGTTCCATCTACTAATTTATTCTTAGCGTCTGTAAATTTCTTTTGACTTAATGCGATTGTATTTCCAAGACTATCCATAGAATCTACAAATCCAGCTAATTTTTCTACTAACTTTCTAGCCTCTTCATAAATTTTGAATGCTTGTTCACTTTGTTTGTCGATCCTCCATAAATTTTCAAACATATGTAATGCCATATGTAGTTGAGTAGGGCTCAGAAGGGCAATATTTTTCTTAGTTGCAAAGGAAAGTAAGGAGTTATCATATTTAAGGGCTATATTTAATGCATCATCAATTCCAATGAATAAAAAAGTCATTCCAGGTGTTTTTAATTCTTTAATATCGCTGTATTTTTTCTCACTTAACTCTTTTATTCTCTCTTTTACTCTTTGTGAATGAAGTTTGCCAAATTTATCTCTTTCTTTCTCGTCGCTCACTGAGCAATAGTCATAATATGCTCGAAATGAAAACTTTGAATCAATTACCAAGTGTCTTTCATGAGGAAGGTATACTATAGCGTCAGGTCTTTGATCTTTTAAACCCTCACCATCGCTGACCTTATAGTTTTCTTGTAGAACATAATGTAGATCTTCCTCTAACCCTGATTTGTCAAACAAGAGTTTTAAAGTCATTTCGCCATAATCCCCTTGAGTTTTACTGTCACCTCTCAAAGCATTAGCAAGATTTGTTGTATCTGATGTTATTTGATTTGTTTGTTCTATTAACCCGTCAATAGTTGTTTTTGTTTGAGCATGAATTTTTATCTGTTGCTCAGAATTTTTTCTAATTTCTGTCTCGTACTCTTTCATACGCTCTCTAAGCGGGTCTATGATCTTTTCAATACTTTCTTTTGATGAGACTTTGAATTCTTCTTCCCTTTTTTTATAAATATTTTCAATTGTTTCTGAAAACTCTTCTGGTTTGAGGTTAGAATTTCTCTGTAGTATAAGTAAAATAGTAAGTACTAATGTGGAAAATACAAAAAGTATTACCGCAGCAATTAAAAAACCAGATTCCATATGAGTATTTTAGAACAAATTAAGTCTGAACTCCCTTGGCTTGATGATAAAGTTTCTTTTGATTTAACAAGAGGAAAGCCATCTGCTGATCAGCTTAATGTTACTCAAAAGAATTTTAAGCATATTGAAATTCCCTTTGAAATGGATGGAATTGATCTTAGAAATTATGGAAATCCAGAAGGCATACCTTCTGCAAGAAAACTTGGTGCACAAATTCTTTCAACAGAGTTTGACGAAACAATAGCTTTAGATAATTCGTCCTTAACTATAATGCAACAATTAGTTTCATGTGCTTACCACCTTGGATTTCCAAAAAGTAAATTGTCAAAAAAAACTAAGTTTTTATGTCCCGTGCCTGGGTATGACAGACACTTCAAACTTCTTGAAAATTTTGGTGTTGAAATGATTGCAATGCCATTTCAAGACGATGGCCCTGATGTAAATGTGATTAATGACCTTATTTTTAAAGACGATGATATTAGTGGAATAGTCTGTGTACCAAGACATTCAAATCCCACTGGACATGTTTACTCTGATCAAAATGTGAAGGAAATCTTTGAGTTAATTGCTAACAAAAAAAGAAATTTTATGGTTTTTTGGGATAATGCTTATGCTTGTCATGATTTCAGAGAAACTATAAACCAAACACCCGTGATGAAGATAGCAGATGAGTATGAGTTAAAAGATAATTTATTTATTGTTGGCTCGACATCAAAGATTACACTTGCAGGTTCAGGACTGGCTTTTTTTGCAAGCAGTGAAGCAAATATTTCAAAGTTTATAGAATATAGAAATTCATTAACTCCAGGTCCAAATAAATTGAATCAAGGAATGCATGTAAATTATTTCAAAAAAAGCTCTCTACAAAGTCAAATGGAGAGTTTAAAAGAGGTTATACTGCCAAAATTTAAATTGGTTGAAAAATACCTTGATGAACTAAAAAAAGACGGTTTATGCCATTATATTCAGCCATCTGGTGGCTACTTTATCTCATTTGAATCATCAACTTCTAATGCTGAGCAAATAATTGAACACTGTTCAAAGTTAGGTCTCAAGCTTTTGCCAATAGGTTCTTGCTTTCCTTATCAGAAAGATCCTAAAAATAGCAATATTAGAATTGCTCCAACATTTCCAAATCTCGAAAATTTAGAGAGATGCATGGAAATATTTTCAAAAGTCGTAAAAAAATTGAACTAATTTTATTTCTAGCAGTCTAAGAAGATGACAGAAAGATAAGAGTTCAATCGTAGTCTGCCCATATAAGGTTAGCAGCAACCGATCTGAAAGGACGCCAATCTCTTGCTATCGAAGTCATATCCTCAATGCTTGGCCGTTCTTTCAGATCTTTTAGTCTTTTTACCCCTTCTTGAAGACCAATATCATTTTCCGGCCAAACATCTGGTCGATCTAAAGAGGCCATAAGATAACAATCAGCTGTCCATTTCCCTATACCTTTAAACTGGCATAAATAAATTCTTGCCTCCTCATCCTCCATTTTTGCAATATTGGAGTAATTCAAAATGCCATTTATTTCTTCAGTTGCAATGCCATTTAAGTAGGAGATTTTCGGCCTACTAAGGCCTGCTTCTCTTAATTTATTTGTAGGTAATTCCAAAAAGCTTTGAGAATTAACATTGCTCATTAATGCCTGCACCTTTTTTTTAATTGCATTAGCAGATTGGACTGAAACTTGTTGTTCAATTACGAGGTGCAATATACCAGCAAAACCTTGAGGACGAACAAAGAAGTTTATTTCTTCTTCTGGAAGGATTTTTTTAAAATTAGGCTCAACTTGAAGAAGGTGCTTAACTCCTTCGTCATAAACAGCTTTGTTCACTTTCTTTGCATTCCATTTTTATGCATAAAGTTTAAGAATTCATCAAATTTATCTTGCCCAAAAAAATACTGATCACCATGCACTAATAAGGGTACTCCGTGATGACCTGCAACTAACTGCTGCTTTTGGTTATGTTTAATATCAGAAATTATTTTCGCTTCTTGCTCATTAGCCTCTTTTTCTAGATCATCTAAATTTAAACCAACAGAATTACATACTTTACTTAGGTTTTTTCTATCAAACCATCCTTCTTTGCTGCCAAATATATTATTAGACAAAGCTTGTGCAAAGTTAATTCCTTGGCCATGATAGTGAGCCGCTTGACCTAAATGACAAATATAAAATATATAAGGTTGTTCTGGTGATATTTTTCCCGTGAGTATATTTTGCACAATTGGGTCCGGTTTAGGTCTAAAAAATGGCATTTTATGTCTTTTTGCAACTTTACGATAGTCCAATAGACGCCAAAAGAAGTAGGTCAGCATATTTTTATTTTTAAAAAAACTGGGCTTCCTTATAGCTAATGGATAAACCAATCTAAAGTTCACATCTACATCATATTCTTTTATTAATTTTTTTAATCTGGGAAGAATAAAGTAAGAATACGGACTTCTGTATGAGAAATAAAAATCAACTTTCATATCTTAATTTTATCATTTAGCATCTCAAGATTAGAGTGGCTAAAGCCTTTAAGTTAGTTAGGCCACATAACATAATCTTCATCTTCATCCCAACCATCCTCAACTACTTCTTTAAGAGTTCTATCTATAGAGATTTTAGCTTTTAGACTCGATTGAAAAAGAGGTCCTTTAGAATTTTTAAGATGTTCATTTAATATTATTTTTAGTTCGGTTACTTTCGTTAAATTTTCTTTAGATAAATCGACTCTTTCAGTTGGATCATTATTTAAATTGAACAGCCACTCTCTCTTTGGATGATCGGATAATTGAAGTTTCCATCCATCTTTAATAACAACTTTATTATGTCCAGTTCTCCAAAAGAGGGCCCTATCCATTGCCTCAGATGAGTTACTAAATAAGTCTATTCCATCAATGCTATGTTCTGGTACCTCTTTTGCTAAAGCATAAATTGTTGGGGCTATATCGATATGTGCTGCTCTTTCAAAAATCTCTTTTTCAGATATCCCCTCTTTCCAAAAGATAAGTGGCACTTTAATTCCTCCTTCAAAAAGACTTAACTTCCATCCTCTATAGGGAGCATTAATATATCTCAATCCAAGGTAGCCAGCCCCTCCATTGTCACTAGTAAAAATAATCCATGTGTTATCAGCTAATCCTTGAATATTCAGCTCATCTAAAATCCCTTCAATACTTCTATCTAAGGCTTTGATCATAGCCGCATAAACTCTTTCTGTATGATCCTCAATATTTGAAAGTTCATCATAATCAGATTTTAGGGCTTGCAAAGGGGTATGCACTCCCCAGTGACCCAGATATAGAAGAAATGGTCTATTTTTATTAGCTCTAATTACTTTTCTGGCTTCATTTGTGTAGTAATCAGTTAAATATCCCTCTGGTTCAAACCAATTTTCTCCTATTTTCACTTGGTTAAAAGAAGCAGCATATTGCATTCTTGCCCATAAAAATTTATCTACAGGATCATGATCAAGATATGCATTCACAACATTAGGATCATTTACTGGAAGAAATAATCCACTTGCCATTAAAAGACTCTCTTTAAACCCTTGGGCATTCGGATGTTCACCTTCACCGCGACCTAAATGCCATTTACCAATATGTGTAGTGTGATACCCAGCATTGCTTAATTGATCAGCAAATGTAATCTCTTCGTTAGGCAGACCTTGGAGCTCAAATTTTGGGTTAGATCTTAAAGCTTCAGTATTTACCTCAACACTTTGGAATGGAGCAAATAATTGCAAACTTCTCCCCATACCATCTGGTAAAGGAGTAAATTCATAGCCAGTTGAAGTAGCATATCTTCCAGTAACAATCATTGCTCTAGATGGAGCACACATTCCTGTTCCTGCATAGGCATTTGAAAACTTAATTCCAGTATTTGCGATGAAATCTATGTTAGGTGTTGGTAATTTACCATTTGCAATGCCACTTCCAAATGATGTTAAGTCATTAATCCCTAAATCATCAGCAACAAAAACAATAAAGTTAGGTCTATCATCAATTCTATTTTCAGGGCCTTTTTCCCAAATAATTTCTTTATTTTCAGAAACATTAAATTTCCCTGTTATAACTACAAAACTAAGAAAAAGTTCTTTCCAAAAAACAGCGACCAATAATCCTGCCACTAATAAAAAAAGTAATACTTTTTTCATAATTTTCTCCTAAAGAAATAAATTAAAGTTGCTATTAATATAAAAAAAAGAGCTGATACAGCGTATATATATGGCATGAAGTGCCTTTTAGCCGTATTAATTGTCATTTCATCGTACCATCTATAAGATTCGCCAAGTTCAATCACACCATTTTTTTCAACATATTCTGAGTATTTTTGAATTAAAGTTTTAAAAATTTCAGGTTCAATTAGTCGTAAATCTTGCGTTTCTCCAGGATCATTTTTTAAATTGAATAATCTCCATTTGCTATCGCCAACAGGAGGTTTATTTTTTACGATTTTATAATCTCCAAGAAAAAGCGCTGAATTTCCAGAAACCTCAAGACCTACTGGCTCGTTTTCGTTGTATAAATCAATGTCAAAGTCATTAAATAAAGCTTTAAGTGACTTTCCTATCATTTGATCCTCTTTTTCGCTAGACGCTAGATCAGCAATTGTAGGAGCTACATCTGTTACAAATGTTAAACCTTTATACTTTCCTGAGGGAATACCTTTTCCAGAAATTATAAGAGGAACTCTCAGGCCGCCCTCAGACATATGAAATTTATAAAGGTGACTTGGACTTGCCATTGCTTGTGCAAATTCAGTTCCAATAAAAACATAACTATCTTTTTCACCCAATGTTTCAAGATTGTTATTCCAGCGGGATGTTTCGTACCAGGCTCGCCAGGTAGCATGATCTCTAGGGTCATTGCCTTCTGGTCCATTATCTGAGGTAATAATAAAAATTGTATCTTCATACAATCCATTATTTTTTAAATACTCTATCAATCTTCCTATATGAAAATCCATTGCATTTAACATGCCAGCGAAGACAGCCATACTCTTTACTAAAAGCTCTTTTTCTTCTGGAGTCTCTTCTTCCCATGGGTAATTCTCTAAAGAATTAACAGCACTTTTATTTTTAGGAAAAATTCCTAATTCCTGTGCTCGTTTGAGTCTTCTCTCCCTTAAAGCACTCCAACCATCTTGATAGAGATCTAAATATTTTTCGGTAAATTCCTTGGGAGCTTGTACTGGTATGTGTTGTGCTTGAAAAGAAACATAAGCAAAAAAAGGTGATTTTGATCCATCTTCATCTATGAAATCAATCATTTGATCTATGAAAAATTCTGATGAATAAAAATCTTCTGGTAATTCGACCTCTTCACCATTCTTAAACCAAGGAGCTTCAAGATAGTAGGGTAGATAGGAATGATTGCTGTAATTATCACCTCCTGTTGCATCAAGAATGAAAGTTTTATCGAAGCCTCTATTTATGGGCAGAGACGGAATATGCTCTCCACCAAAACCCAAATGCCATTTTCCAGTCATGTAAGTTCTATAACCTGACTTTTTTAAAACTTCTGCAATTGTTAAAGCCTCTGGCAAAAGATACCCTTCGTAGCCGTTATTTTTCCTTAGATTTCTAGGCAATACCTCGGGAATCATTGGAATTCCTGTTTTGTGATTGTCCATACCTGTCAGAAGCATTGCTCTGGATGGCGCACATTCAGGTGAAGTATGATAATTTGTGAACATTAAACCTTTTTCAGCTAAGGAATTAATATTTGGTGTATCTATTTCCCCGCCAAAAGTCTGAAGATCAGTTAGACCTAGGTCATCTACTAATATCAATATGAAGTTTGGTTGATTTTTAGCTTCTAAATTGGTAAAAAATAATGCTAATAAAAAAAAGATATAACGCATTTTGTGGATTTTATCACATAGTTAAAGAAATGCAGGGAGAGGAAAAATCAAAATAGTTTTAATTTTAATCGTCATTTACGGCTTAATTTCATCATTTTTTCCATACTCTGGATTAGCTTGGTATTTCCCATTAAGTTTTGAGAAAGTTAATCTTGAAGACTCAAGATTAATGTACTTACATGTGATGAGATCGTCTGCTCATGTGACGTTTTGTGCGCTCATTATAAATTACCTCAATGATAAAAGACCTATATCCTCATTGGGCCCAGTTGTAATATTTTTTTATACATGTGTTTTTTTTGAGGTATTTGCATTTTTAATTCTTGAATTTGTACATGGTGTAAATTTTGATTTTAGAATTTTGTTGAGTATTTTCTTTTTAGTCCTAGCAATTTTTACTCACAGGGCAAATTTAAAGAAAAAACAAACCATATTTAGAGACTAGAATTAAGGAAGCAGCTGTTTTATAGTAAAAACATGAAAATTAAAAAAGTTAAAAATCAACCAAAACAAATTACAAAGTACCCTGAAATAGACCCAAAAGAACAGGATGCAGTTGAAAGTGTAAATGAAATATTTAAAACACCTTTAACAGGCGCGTATAACTGGGACTATATCGTAGTTGATGACAGAATAAAAAAACTTTATGAGTTAGGCAAAAAACTCAATTGGAATGAGGACTTTGATTTAGATTGGTCTCAAGACTTTCCTAAAGATCAGTTTCTTATAAATTCAGATATTTTTAAAACACCAGAAGTTGAGCTCGATGGCTACGACGATCTCTCCTTTGAGAAAAAAATTGAGATGGACAGACACAGGGTATCTTGGAATTTAAGTCAATTTCTTCATGGCGAACAAGGAGCATTACTAGTAGCGTCTCAGCTTGTTTCGTGTGCACCAACCTTCAACGCAAAACTTTATGCAGCTTCTCAAACTTTTGATGAGGCAAGACATGTAAATTGTTTTAATAGATATTTAAAAGAGAAAATAGGTTTCCAGTATCCTTCAACTGATGGTCTTAAATCCTTAATGGATAAGATTCTCACAGATGAAAGATGGGATCTGAAGTTTATAGGTATGCAAATTATTATCGAGGGTCTTGCTCTGGCAGCTTTTAACAATTTGAAATTAATTCTAAATGATGGCCTTTTAAAACAACTTCTTCACTACGTGATAAGAGATGAAGCGCGACATGTTACTTTTGGAGTTAATTACCTTGAAGATTATTTAAAGACTCTAAGCAAAAGCGAAATCGAAGATAGAGCACAATTTGCTTTTGAAGCTTGTGTCGTAATGAGAGACAGACTTATTTCAGGCGAAGTAATATCTAAATTTCTTGATTACACTCCAAAGGATGCTCACAAGATAGCTGAAGAATCTGAACAAGGTGAAAATTTCAAAAACTTACTTTTCACTAAGATAATTCCAAATCTCACTAGAATTGGCTTAATCACTGATAAGGTAAAACCAAAATATGAAAAACTTGGTGTTTTAAGTTATCAAGAACTTGAAGATAACTTCAATGTAGACTGGGCAGAGATTTCAAAGCCTTATGAGACACAGGAAGAAATTGAGCAAGAGATATCCTCTGTTTTTGAAAACAGTGCTCAAAACTAATTGGGAATTTAAACTAGACTAATTTAATTTCACCGACGCCTTCTCTACCCTTGAATTCTTCAAGAGTAAATTCAACTGCATCGTTTTCGTTTAGAGTATCGATTCCACATTTTTGTAATGCACTTATGTGAACAAAAACATCTTTTGATCCATCTTCAGGTGCAATGAAACCAAAACCCTTAGAATTGTTAAAAAATTTTACAACTCCTTTTTTCATACTATCTCCTCTTAAGATTTCCAAAAAATGAAATCTTAATGCAATACGATACATGACATTTAGATTATGTACAGTAAAATTTTCATTTAGATAAAATTAATATGAAAATTAAAGAAAATAAGTTATCAACACAAAGGCATACTACATTTTATTTATCATGTGGTCCTGAAGATGGACCATTGGCAATTTTTATTCATGGATGGCCAGATTTATCTTTAGGATGGCATCATCAACTAAAACATCTTGGAGGTTTAGGGTTCCACGCTATTGCACCTGACATGCGGGGATATGGTAAGAGCACAATTCACCAAGATAAATCAGCGTATTGTCAAAAAGAAATTGTTGCAGATATGATGGAGTTATTTGATAGCTTTAATATAAAGGAAGCTATATGGATTGGTCATGATTGGGGTTCTCCAGTCGTTTGGAATATTGGCCTTCATCATCCAGAAACTGTCAAAGGATTAGCAAGCTTATGTGTGCCTTTTGGCTGGGGAGGGCATCCAGACAGCTACTTAGATCATATTGATAGAAATCTCTATCCAGAAGATGAATACTCATATGGTCAATGGGACTATCAATATTTCTACTACGAAAATTTTGATTTAGCTTGCCAACAAATGGAAGAAGATCCCCATAAAATGCTTACATTAAATTTTACTCAGCCAACAGATGAATTTAGAGGAGTTTTTAATACAAAAGGAGGTGCAAGATCTATGACTGCATCGATAATTAAAAATGGTGGTTGGTTTAGACATTATGGTTTCAAAGGTCTAAATACAATACCCGAAGTGTCAGTCGATGAAGATGTAATCTCACCTGAAGAAATAAAAATTTATGGTGATTTTCTTAAAACCAACGGTTTCTTTGGGCCAAATTCTTGGTACGTAAATGGTAAAGCCAATGATGAGTATGCAAAAGAGTTAAAAAATTTTACAACTATTGATTGCCCAGTTTTATTCATTCAAGCAACCTATGATAGTGTTTTAACTAAGAATCTGAATACACATAATAAAATGGTGTGCACAAATTTAACTGAAGATGAAATTGCATGTGGCCATTGGATGCAAAGAGAAAAACCACAGGAAGTAAATATTGCCATTGAGAAGTGGATAAGAGAAAACTTTTAAAGATTATGACTAGAGAATCACTTTGTTTATTATTAATTGCACCCGGTGTGTTAGCTGTTTCACTTAGTTATGGTTTATACCCTGAGATAACATTAAAGTATCTTTACGATATAGAAGTTAACAGTGCAAATCTTGCCAATATTTTTCGAGCAATTATGGGTTTATATATCGCTTTATCAATTTTTTGGGTAGCTGGTGCTTTTAAGAAATCTTTGAGACTAGCAGCACTTTGGAGCATGACAATTTTTATGACAGGTATTGCTCTTGGACGAATACTTAGCATTATAATTGATGGCTTTCCCTATCCAATATTTCTTTTCTATACAGTAATTGAAATTTTTTCAGCTTTAATGGGCTATTTTTTAATAAAATACAGGAATGAGTAAAACGAAATTTATTTCACTAAAATTGAAAGCCTTTTTCTTTTGTACTTTGATGTTTGCCATTAGTTTGAACGCTTCAGATGAGAAAAAAATAATGGCAATTATTGATGATATTAAGTACGGTTGGGAAAATGGCGATGGAGCACCATTTTCAAAGCATTTTCTTGATTTTGAAGGAGCTAAGTATTTTGAGTCTGGTGGACAAAATATAGGCCTACAAGATTTAATAGAAAATCACGTTGAGCCTGAAAAAGATGCATTATATTTTCTAGAATTAAATTTTCTGAATATAGATATAAGGATTGAGGGAGATTTTGCTTGGGTTATTGCAGATACAGAAGTTAGAGGGAAGGTAAGACGTAATGATTATGAATTCGATAAAACAGGCCATCAAACTTTTCTGCTAAAGCGTATTGAAGGCAACTGGAAGGTGCTACATACACATTCATCAAGTAGAGACAGAAGAAAATAAAGATTAACAGTCAGTTTTTAAGCAATTTTAATAATTTGTTTGCCAAAGTTTCTACCACTTAAAACATCTCTCAAGCCTTGTGGTGCATTCTCAAACCCAGCTGTAATAGTTTCTCTAAATTTTATATCACTATTTTTAACATGCTCATGAAGAATGGATGTTGCTTTTTCAAACTGATTTAACCACTCAGTCACAACAAAAAATCTATGTTTTGGCATTGGGTTCAAAGCACCAAGGACATGAAAAGGTGTTTCCTCACCAGCAATATTTGTTGAATTATATTTTGAGATAAAACCACATATTGGAACCCGAGCATTCTTATTTAAGAATTTAGATACCATTTTTGTTATTTCACCACCAACATTTTCAAAATAGATATCAATCCCATTGGGACAATATTTTTCCAGCTTCTCTACAACACTTTCGTTTTTATAATCAATACACTGATCAAACTTCAATTCTTCAGTAACGTATTTTGATTTTTCTGGTCCACCAGCAATTCCAATAACTTTGCAGCCCGTAAGTTTTCCAAGTTGTCCAACTACACCTCCAACTGCTCCTGATGCTGCAGATACTACAAGGGTTTCTCCAGGTTGAGGTTTGCCAACATAATTTAATCCAAAATATGCTGTTCTACCTGGCATGCCCAATGTTCCTAAAAATACACTGCTATTTAATTTACTTCCAGGCACTTTAAGAATGGAAGGGTCTGAATCTTTAGTTCTTATATAAGTTTGCCAACCCTGATGAACTGTTACTAAATCTCCAACTGCATAATTTTTTGACTTTGATTCAATTACTCTACCTACACTTTCACCAACCATAACTTCTCCAATTTTTAATGGAGGAGTATACGAGATACTATCGTTCATCTTGCCTCTCATATACGGATCAATTGAGAGATATTCAGCCTTAATCAGAATCTCTTGTCCTTTTAGATCAGTAATTTTTTCTGAGTCCATTATCCAACAATCATCTTCTGGCATTCCAGTTGGTCTTTTTTGAAGTAAAAAACGGTTATTCACATAATTCATAGGAAATGTTATCTTACTTTAGCTTTGTATTTCATATAAAGATTCATAATAAATACTAGAACTTTTGATGCGTAGGTGGCTAAATGGATTTTAAATTTTTTCACAGTTCAAAATTATATCTGAATATTTGATTTTAGTTTTGGATACTACCTTTTCAAAGATTTGAATATTTCATTAACTTTATTGTCAAAGTCCTTTTCACTTTTTAAAGCATCTTTAACACATTCTTTCATGTGCGTTTTTAATACTTTTCCTTCAACACTTGTTATAGCACTTTTTACTGCTTTAATTTGATTTAAAATATCAATACAGTATTTGTCATCATCAATCATTTTGATTATTCCACGAATTTGTCCTTCGACTCTTTTTAGGCTAGGAACTTGTTTTTTATGACATGGATGTTTCATATGATCATTGGAATAATGTAGGTAAATATTGTCGCAAAAATAAATAATGCTGCAGAAAAGTAGTAAATATATCTTGAACGTTTTCTTGTTTGCATGCATAACCTACCCAATTCAGGATCAGCAGGGCAAGGCATGTAATAGGTTTTATAATTAACATATCCAGCAAAAACAATTACTACAAATGCAAATATGGTTATGTACAGCTTATATTGTGATAAGACAATTAGAAATGGAAAAACTGTAATTAAGTTTGCAAAAGAAGCACCAGCACCAATAACAACAAATAAAGAAGGCAGCGCACAACAAATTAAAGTTGACGAAGATGCAAATAGAGATAAAAAATTTGCCGATCTATCTTGCATAGTATTTAAAGATTTAAGATTGCCATATCAATTGCATTTTGACCGTTAATCAAAATTTTCTCTTTGATCTCATCAAATTTAATTTTTTTATTATTTTTGTAGGCAATCAAAACCTTTCCCTTGCTAAGGTCAACATCAATTTTTTTAACATTTATGTCTTTTTTAAATGTCTTCTCTATTCCTCTGGCACAAAAATCACATACCATTCCTTTGACATTTACGATTGCAATTTGAGAATTCTCTAGACCCATAACAAAGTTATCAAACCTAATCGGATCAACTTCTAGTTTTTTTCCATCTACTAGCTGTTCATGAAGATGACCTTCATGCGAATGATGCATATGATCGTGTGGGTTCTCTGCCCAAGTTATCAACGTAAAAATACTTAATAAAAATAGTTTTTTCATAATTCCTCCTAAAATCTATACATTAAGTGAACATCCCAATTAGTTATATTGTTATAACCAATTTCTATTAAAGAGTTACCTTTAAAAAACTTCAACACTGGATAAGTTGACCATTTTTCTGTGAGAGAGTTTTTTTTAGACTTTAACATTACCCAAGTATGCAAATCACCATAATCACCAAGATATGGTGCTATACCAACTTGGTAGTATTGTTCGAAATATTCTTGTATTTGTTTTTTGGTTTCTTTTAATCCAAAACCAATGAATAACCTTCTTGTCTCCCAATCTCCATGCACACCATAAAAATACTCACTTAACCCTTCTGAACTAATACCTGACTGAAAATACAAGTTTCTTTGGGATTTTTCTGTATTTTTTCTATTAATTAGATATGTAAATCTTGCGTATGAATAATCATCATTAAAATATTTATCTTTAAGTTTTTCTATTCCAATCGAATATTTATAAGATGGCGAATAGTGATAGTAGATAGAATTTTTCATGTTTTCTGAAAATGCCATGACAGTTGAACCACCTGTATAAGAAATAGGCCTTGCATCAAGTCCAAATGATATAGCAGCCAAAATTAAAAAAATCCTAATACCCATGGGGGGTATAATAACATAAATATATTCTATCAGTAATATTGAACTTCTTTATAAAACCCACATATATATAAGTGTAACTATAGAAATAAATCCTTATTTCAAATCCCATTACTCACATCAATATGCCTAATTATGGGCACATAATTTATGGAGGAAAATATGCAAGTATTTAAATGTAATTTAGGAAAAATTAATCATAATGTCCATTGTGATTTTGATAACCAGGGCAACCTACATTTTTGCGAACATGATCTGGGAGAGGGCGTAAAAGAATTTTGGGGAACTGATGAATATGAATATTTTTTGACAGTTCATCAAAAACATGTGGCGAAGTTTATTATTTGCTGTTTTTGGAAAGCATTTAATTTTGAGGAAAAATTTACAGTTGAAGACCTTAGAAATTTATGTGATGAATTCAAAGTAGAATATTCTACTGATAGAGTTCTTTAAAAATCGAAGACTGTTAAATTGAACTTAACATTAATGGTGCCCAGAGGTAGAATCGAACTACCGACACAAGGATTTTCAGTCCTTTGCTCTACCAACTGAGCTATCTGGGCAAACCAAATTAATTTAAAAAAATTAACAAGCTCAATATAATACAACTTCCTGATAAAATGTGAATGTAGAAAAATGAAAGATAATTTAAAAATAATTCAAGAACTGCATAAGACAGATTTTAAATTTGTAATTGTTTCTAGTGGAGGTGGGAGCAATGCAGTTGGGACTTTGCTTAAAGTTCCTGGTGCTAGCAATTCTGTTCTTGAAGCATATATTCCTTATGCTAAAGAATCATTGGATTTTTATCTTCTTAGAAAACCAGATTTTTACTGCTCTAAAGATACAACCTTGCGTATGGCAGCAAGAGCTTATAGTGCCGCTAAAAAAATAGATCCTGATTCTGATGTTAGTAAACTTTTTGGGGTGGCAATTACAGCAACATTATCAACAACTTATGAGAAAAGAGGAGAGCACAGATTCCATATTGCCTTACAGACTGAAACATATTCAAAAAGTATTTCGTGTGTTTTGAAAAAAGGTGAAAGGACAAGAGAGGAAGAGGAAGCACTTGTAACTGAATTTGTCATAGCACTACTCGCCGAGTCTTCTGCACTTGAATACTCATATCCAAAAATTTCAGAGGAGTTTAAAGCTGAAAAAGTTGAGGGCAAAAAGGAATGGATCGACCTTATGAGCGATGATTCTTTATTTGTTTCTTCAAATGATCAAATGCCAAATTTAATATTTCCTGGAACATTTAATCCTATTCATGAAGGCCATAGAAAAATGCAAGAATTAGCTGAGAAAAAAACTGGCGATAAAGCTTATTTTGAAATTTGTATTCAGAATGCAGACAAGCCACCTCTTAGCTATCACCACATTAAAGACACCTTATCTCAATTTACAAACAAAGATTGCTGGGTTTTAACTAAAGCAGGTAAATTTCCTGATAAAGCCAAGATGTTTAAAGGGTCTACTTTTGTGATTGGAGCAGACACTTTAACTAGAATGTTAGATGAGAGATTTTATCCTAGCTATAAGGATATGCTTAGTGAATTTAGTATATTCAATGAGAATAATAATAAGTTCTTAGTTTTTGGTAGGAAACTAAATGAAAAGTTCATTACTTTAGCTGATATTGATGTACCTGACTTTATAAAAGAACGTTTTACAGGATTTGATGAGCAGATATTCAGAGACGACATATCTTCAACATCATTAAGACTTGCCGAAAATTCTTAACTATTGAGGTATATAACCTGAAGGCTTCTGATAGTCAGCATTATTTAGATACTTTTCCATTTGATCATTCAGCCATTTTCTATTATCTTTATTCGACAAATCTAGTTGATTTTCGTTGATAAGCATTGTCTGTAAATCTAACCAATCAGACCATGCTTTTGCGGAGTAGTTATCTTTAATATATTGACCTTTTTCACCAGGAACTGGAGCAATATCTAAAGCATCTAGTTCTGTTTGATATTTTTTACAAAAAATTTTGGACATATACAGATAATTTATCAGATATTGGTTTTGGTGTGGGAAGTTTACTTAACTGAGCAATATCAAACCACTTTCCTTCACTCTTTAATTCATCTTTTGATTTATTTGCAAATGAAATATGTAAATTTCTATGAGAAAGTTTATGAATAAGCTCAGTCTTGAGTTGTTTAGTTTTTGCCATAGGCATAATCCATAAACCATCCCAAAAACCAAGTTTATTATTTTTAACTAAAAATATTTTTTTATTTTTTTCATATATTTCAAATTCAATATATACATTTTTTTTATTAATTTTTTTAACATTTACATTTGGCAGCTCTCCCTTAGAAAACGATACACATTGTTTGTTCAATGGGCACTCTCCACACAAGGCATTTTTTGGAGTACATACAGTTGCTCCTAAATCCATTATTCCTTGCTGAAAATCATCGACATTTTTTTTATCAAGCATCTGACTTGAAAGATCCCAGAGTTCTTTTTCATTACTATCGGTTTTGAAGAATAATCGTGTTAGAACTCTCTTTACATTTGCATCAAGTATTGGATATGGTAGTTTGTAGGCTATTGAAAGAATAGCTCCAGCAGTAGATTTGCCAATACCCGGAAGTGTAATCAAATTTTCAAAAGAATTTGGCAGCTTCCCATTAAACTTTTTGAGGATTATTTCTTTTGCTTTGTATAAATTACGAGCTCTTCTATAAAAACCTAAACCTTTCCAAAGAGAAAGCACGTCCTCTTCAGAAGCAGATTTAAAATCTTCAAATGTAGGATAATGAGAGATAAAGTTTTCAAAATAATTTACAACAGTCTTAGCCTGTGTCTGCTGTAACATAATTTCAGAAATCCACACTTTGTAGGGAGTAATATTTTCTCGCCAGGGCAAATTATTTCGACCCTTTGCCCTGTACCATTTTGTTATTTGCTTACCAGTTGAGCTTTCTTTGTAATTTGTTTTCATTAAATTCATAAAAAATCGGTTCGCCCGTAGCAATTTCTAACTTCACTATTTCTTCTTTAGAGATTTCTTCAATAAATTTTACTAAAGCTCTTAATGAATTGCCGTGAGCAGAAATAATTACATTCTTATTTTTTTGTAAAACAGGCATAATCTCATTTTCAAAGTAGGGGATAACTCTGTTATATGTATCTTCAAGACTTTCACCATTTGGTGGACCGTCTGAATAAGACCTACGCCAAATTTGAACCTGTTCTTTACCAAACTCTTGTCTAGCCGTATCTTTATTTAATCCGGTAAGGTCACCATAATCACGTTCGTTTAATGCTTCGTTTTTTAAAATATTGATACCACTGTCTTCAATTACTTCTAGAATTATCGAAGCTGTATCTTGTGCTCTTTTTAAAGCAGAAGTGAAAAGTAAATTAAATTTAATGTTTTGTTTTTTTATATGTTGGCCAGCCTTAAATGCCTCTTCTTTACCTAATTCTGTTAACCCTGGGTCTTTCCAACCAGTGAATAAATTTTTTTGATTCCAAGTACTTTGGCCATGCCTTACTAGAACAAGATAATTTGTTTCCATTTGAGTATATTTAAATATATATTGTATAAGCTTAAGATTGATTTGATATGGATTTATTCGATTTCTTAATTTCTAGATGGTATTTTTCAGTTCCACTTATCGTAACTTTAATAAGCTGGTGGTTTTATGAAAGTAATAAAGGGGGTAAGAAAATTTCTCCAGCAGAAGCTGTTTTACTAATAAACAGTGGTGAAGCAAAATTTTTGGACATTAGAAAGAAGGAAGATTTTGAAACTGGCCATATCAGTGGATCTTTAAATATTTTAAAAGATGCGTTCAAACAGCAAGAGCATTTATTAAAAAAAGAAAAAGCACTTATTGTAGTCTCTGAAAATGGCATTGATTCAGGCGGCGCGGGGGTTGAGTTGAAAAAGTTAGGTATTGAAAAAGTTTATCTTCTCAAACATGGTCTTCTTTCTTGGCAAGAAGAAAGCCTTCCACTGGTTAAGTAGAAGGCTAAAGAGTTTACTTAGTTAAAGTTCCTACTATATGAGCAAGAATTTTATATGGATCGGCATTTGAAGCTGGTCTTCTGTCTTCCAAGTAACCATTCCAATCATGTTCAACTGTGTAAACAGGTATACGTATACTAGCTCCTCTGTCACTAACACCATATGAAAACTCTGAAATTTTTTGAGTTTCATGCAGTCCTGTTAGTCTTTGATCATTATCAGAACCATAAGCTGCAATACCATCCTGATGCACTTTTCCTAGCTTTTCACATATAGAAGAAAAAAGTTCTTCCGAACCCTTTGATCTCATTTCTTCATTAGAAAAGTTTGTGTGCATGCCTGAACCATTCCAATCACCTTTTTTTGGTTTAGGATGAATATTCACTCCTACGCCATATTCTTCAGCGATTTTATATAGAAGGTATCTCGATACCCAAAGATCATCTGCCGCTTTGATACCTTTTCCGAAGCATTGGTACTCCCATTGACCAAGAGCTACTTCCGCATTTGTTCCGGTCAAGGTGATACCAGCATCTAGACATGCTTCAAGATGTGCTTCAGATACTTCTCTACCTGAGACATTATCTGCACCTACTCCACAATAGTAATCACCTTGCGGTCTAGGCTCACCTTCTTCCCAACCTAGAGGTGATCCATCTTTAGTGGTAAAAAAGTATTCTTGCTCAAAACCAAACCACCAATCATCAGTTACAACTGCTTCAGCCGCTGCCCTTGTGTTTGAGGGATGAACAGTATGATCTGCAGCATGTACCTGGCACATAACTAGGAAGTCAGAAAAGGTTGGATTATCGTACGTTTGAACTGGAAGAAGTAAACAGTCTGAACTGCTTCCCTCTGCTTGTTCTGTTGAAGATCCATCAAAGGACCATTCAGGAGCAGAATCTTCGGTTGTTGCCTTAATTTTACTCCTCATAGAAGGCTCAGGTTTAAAACCATCAAGCCAAATGTATTCATAAGTTTTAATATCACTCATAAAGTCTCCTTAAAATAAAACTTTTTGCATTTTTATCTGCAGGAGTAATGAAGTTAAACTCGATCGGGTTTAACGCCGCGTTCCTTCAGCTTTCGCTTACTTCCGTCTTCTTTCGAAGATGAACGATTTTAACCTTTTACCCTATAGGGCTCCTCAAATATAAGGAGTATGGTGCAAAGTCTAAATGCAATTTTAATTTAAAACTTTTTGTCTTTATAAGCAAGGAAATTTCAGTATTAGGAGTTTTTATGAGAAATGATCAAGAATATTTGGAATTTTTGATTCTAAATTTTCAAAACTATGATTACCACCTTCATCAATTTCTATTTTTGAACCTCTAAAGTATTTTTCTGCAAACTCATAATTAAGGGTCTCATCTCCGGTTTGAAGTAAAACCAAATAATTTTCATGAGTTATTTTTTCAATAAATATTTCTTTGAGACTATTAACCCATTCGTCATCAACGATGTACTCTACACCAGTATTGCCATTAATATTTTTCCCCATATTATTCTTAAAAATTTTGTATGCCCAAACTGCAGGATTAATCATTGCAGCTTTCAAATTGTACTTTTCTGCTAAGTAAACAGAAAAATAACCACCGAGTGAGCTCCCAATTAGACAAACCTCTCTGTTTTTTCTCTCTATTTCTATAATTTCTGTAAGTTGGTTTATTGCTTCTCTAGGATGGTGATGAAGGGTAAGTGAACATACCTCAAAATCTACATTTGATTTGAGTTGATCGGCAATAAGAACTGCTTTACGTGCTTTCTTATGCGAATTCCAGCCATGAACATAAATAATTAGTTTTTTATTCTTCATAAAAATCTCCTGTTAAGATGGTATCAAGAACTTCCGTTAAAAATCTATTTTGTTGAGACTTTTCATCTTCAGATTTAGGAATATTTTCACTTTGGAATGGAAATTTATTCGGATGAAAACCATTAAGAGATTTTACCTCAGCAAGTTCAACATCATGATATATATTTATTTCAATATTGAATACGTTTAGAAAAGACGAATCAAGGTTTGAAAACTCAAGAATTGAATCTGTAGTATGTTTTGACAATTTTTTTAATAAAAATTTAGCTTTGAATCTACTTTTTTTTTCTTTTCTATTTAGCTCTATCTTAGTTTTAGAAAAATTTTTTAGAATTTTTTTTAGCCTAAGATAATTTGCCGAACAAATTACAATATGATGATTTGTTTTCTCATATTCCTGCATTTTTAAATGGTAAATATTTTTTTGATTGCTCAAAATACTGGAGGATATTTCTAGATTCTTCATCACAGAACTTTCTTATTGCTTTGCGAAATTCTGAATTTTTTATCCAATGGAATGAAGTATTTATTATTGGCTCAAAACCTCTTTTGAGCTTATGATGGCCCTGTATCCCAGGATCAAAATTTTGGTTTTTTTGCTTAATAGCAAGTTCAATTCCCTGGTAGTAGCACATCTCAAAATGAAGATAATTAATTTCCTCTTTAGCTCCCCAGTACCTACCATAAAGAGTGTCTTTATTATCAAAGAATAGAGCTGCTGCTATTCTGTAACCTCCTTTGTGAGCAAAAATAATCTGAGGCTTTAGACTTGATAATTTTAAGAAAAAGTTTTCATTTAAATATGGTTTTTGACCTCTCTTTACATATGTAAGAGCATAGAAAAGATAAAAATCATCCCAATCCTCCTTTTTAATTTTTTTAATAATCTCAAACTCTATCCCTAGAGAATTAATATATTTTCTTTCTTTCTTAATATTCTTTCTGTGTCTAGAGGAGAGAGCCTCTAAAAAATCATCAAAATCACTGTAAGATTGGTTTTTCCATACAAAATTGCAATCATTTCTTTCAATAAATTCTTGAGAGCTAAAGATGTCTCTCTGTTCTTTCGCAACAAATAAAGCATGTAATGATGAGAAATCATTTTGCCTTGTGTAATCAACAAGACATTTTAGAGCAGATCTTCCATCTTCATTTGATTTAGAAAAAATTCTATTACCGTCTACTGGTGTGAAAGGCACACTCATTACAAGTTTTGGATAATATCTTTGACCATATCTAAAATAAGCGTTTGCCCAGGCATAATCGAATACAAACTCTCCATGACTATTTTCTTTCTCATAGAATGGAATAACTGTATCTGTCTCATGAACTAAATAATTTGGTGTCCAACCAGAATCTGCATCTAAGCAGTCTGATTCTTCTAGGGCACTTAAGAATTCAAATGAAAAAAATATGTCTTCCTTTTTTTGGTTTTGACTTATTGTCGTCTTGAGTTGCTTACAATTTTTTTTAATAGAGTAAGTCATGATGATTTTCTAAAAATATTAAAGTAGCAATAACAAGTCCTATATGGCTGTTAGATTGAAAGGCTTCAAAATGTTGACCAGATTTTGACAATTTAATTTGAAAATAAACTTGGTAAATTATGAAAAAAATACCTATCGATAAAATGCTCAAAGAGTTTTTAGTAGAAATGAAAAACATTATCGCCAAAAAGACTCCAAAGAAGACTTGTATAGCAGTGTATTTGTTTTGTCCAAAAAATATCGGAAGTGAGTTTATGGAAATTTTTTTATCATCCTCTATATCGTTCATTGCATAGAGACTGTCATATGCAGTAATCCAAAATACACATGCCAAATACATCAACAGAACATCAAAAGAAATATTTTGCTCGACTATGGCATATGAAATAGGCAAAGATAAACCGAAAGTAAATCCCAAAAATAACTGTGGTATTGGAAGAAATCTTTTTGTAAGTGGATAGACAATTATTAATGGTGCAGCCACAAGTAGAACAAATAAGATCACAAATACGTTTGTCAAATAGAGAATAAACAGACACATCATTCCTAAAAAAATAACACAAATTAAGGCTTCAACTTTAGTTAATGTTTTATTTGCAAGTGGTCTGTCCTTTGTTCTTTTGACCTGACTATCAAAACCAATGTCAAAATAATCATTTATTGCACAACCTAGAGATCTTGTTAGAAATGTCCCCAGCAAAACTATCGCAAAGTGCTTAATTTCAAAATTTTCACTCGTAAAGAGCCCCCACATTCCAGGCCACAACAATAACCAAAAACCAATAGGATTATAGAATCTTATGAGATTCAAATATGCATTTAATTTATTCATGAAATAAAAAAACTTCTACTACAAAAAATCTTTCTCCATCTAAATCATAAATACATTTTCTACCTAAGTATTTATTATTTCCTAAAGAATATTTTGCAACATAAGTTTCTTTTTTTGATATCAAAGGGTTATTAAAAAGATATTTTCCTAAGGGCTCTTTAGCTAGCCGCTTAAATTTAGGAAATTTTTTATAAACTTTTGAACTAAAAAAAGATTCCGCATAAACAATATTTTTTTGTGCTTTGAGAAAAACTTTTCTTAAGTTCCCTTTAACCTGTTCAAAGTCTAATTCTTTATCTGAATATTCAGTTTCTTCCTCACTAAGAACCTCTAAATTAATTGTTCCATACTTATTTTCTAGTCGACTAATTAGTGATTTATCTTCACTTATCCATCCATTCATTTGCTTGAAGTCAACATCCTCTTTTTCATCGAAAAGCTCCCAGTTTGTTTCAATTAAAGGTGTCATAAATATGTGAGGATTGATTATAATACCATCCTTAGAAAAGAGATATTTATGGAATTTAAAAAATGGGAATGCATTGTCTGCGGTTGGGTGTATGATGAAGAAAAAGGACATCCAGAGGATGGTCTGGAACCTGGCACTAGATGGGAAGATGTACCCGAAGACTGGGTTTGTCCCGAATGTGGAGTAGGTAAAGAAGATTTTGATATGGTAGAAATATGAAAACATTAGATGCACCAAAAAATTTAACAAGAAATGTCTTATTAGGTATGACCCTTGGGGTAATAATTGCTTCCATTTTTTTCTATTTCCAAGCACAAATACCTGTTGATGTGTTTCAAGCTGTTGAAAAATATATTTTTAATCTCGGTGGACAAGTATTTAAGAATCTTCTTTTATTAATCGTAGTTCCTTTAGTATTTTTCTCATTGGTCTCAGGTATATCCTCTCTTTCAAACATGGTGAAGCTTGGTTCTATAGCAACTAAAACAATTGGTTTATATCTGCTGACTACAGGATTGGCTGTTTCTTTAGCCTTATTTTTCGGCTGGGTATTTAATTTATCTGGTTATGAGGGTGAAGTTGAATCTTATGAACCTGTACAGGGAAGTGCAGATCTTTATCAAACTGTACTAAGAATATTTCCAAGTAATATTTTTGGAGCCTTTGTAGAGAATAATATGTTGGGTATTGTTTTTATAAGTATTTTATTTGGTATTGCATTAAATCTCACAGATGATTTGACTTCAGGGCTTTCAAAAGCTTTTGAAAAAATGAATATTGTCTTTTTAAAAATCGTTTTATTGATCATGAATTTTGCACCTTTTGGAGTATTTTGCTTAATTGGAAGTTATGTAATGGCAAAAGGACTGAATGTTTTTGGAGATCTTGCTCAATATGTTTTAATTTTAATGTTTGTCTTATTTTTTCATTTATTTTTTACCTATTCATTAATACTTAAAATTTTTGCAAATTTAAATCCAATTATTTTCTTTAGAAAAATGAAAAATGTAGCTTTATTCGCTTTTTCAACATCATCAAGTGCTGCAACAATTCCTGTTACTTTGAAAACCGTATCCGATGATCTGGGTGTAAAAAAAGATGTTGCCTCTTTTGTTGTGCCCGTCGGCGCTACCATAAATATGGATGGAACAGCAATAATGCAGGGGCTAGCTACAATGTTTATTGCGAGCACAGTCGGAGTAGACCTTTCTCTTATTCAGTATGGCCAAATTATTTTGCTTGCAATGGTGACTTCAATTGGAACTGCGGCAGTACCATCGGCTGGGACTGTGACTCTTGCACTTATTTTAGGGTCAGTAGGATTGCCTTTAGATGCAATTGGATTAATTTTAGCTGTAGACAGAATTTTAGACATGATTAGAACCGCAGTAAATGTTTGCGGAGATGCTGCTGTCTCATGTATAGTAGCTAAATCTGAAAGTGAATTAGAAGAAAAAACATTTAACAAGTTGGGATAACGATGGAGACTTTAATAATTGGACCAATGGACCCTTGGGGACCATTTGCAACAGGTTTTATAGGGCTAATATTCGCATTTATTTTATACGGACTGATAATGAAATTTCCGGCTGGCAAACAGTCAGTCGTTAAAATTGGAGATCAAATACATTTAGGAGCTAAAGTATTCATGATAACTGAATACAAAATCCTTGCTCCAGTAGTTCTAGCTTTAGTTTTAGCTTGTGGACTTTCACCACTAGGTTGGTATACAGCCTTGGCGATCGCAGTTGGCGCACTTTCATCTGCAATTGCAGGATTTATAGGAATGTATTCAGCAACAAAAGCTAATGTAAGAACAGCTACAGCTGCAGAAAATCATGGTCAAGAGCAAGCTTTATCAATATCATTTTTTGGTGGTTCAATCATGGGACTATGTGTTGCATCGATGGGTTTAGTTGGCTTAGGTGGATTGTTTTTCTACTTCTCCGGAGTAATGGATGATCTTGATAAAATTGCAAAAGCCCTAGAAGGTTTTGGTGTTGGTGCTTCAGCAGTAGCATTATTTTCAAGAGTGGGTGGAGGAATTTTCACAAAAAGTGCAGATGTTGGTGCTGACCTAGTAGGAAAAATTGAAGCTGGAATACCTGAAGATGATCCAAGAAATCCAGGTGTTATCGCAGATAATGTTGGCGATAATGTTGGCGATATTGCTGGAATGGGTTCAGACATTTTTGAATCTTATTGCGGTGCAATGATTGCATCAATCGCAATTGCAGCAACAATGTTAGATCCAAATTTGATGTTTTTACCTTTATGGCTTGCAGCCTCTGGGTTATTTTGTTCTTTGATTGGTATAGGTATTGTAAGAACTCAAGTGTCTAGATCACCTGCAGTTGCTCTAAGATGGGGAACATTTTTGTCACCAGTAATTTTCCTTGTATTTGCTGGTGTAAGTATTTACTACTCTCCTATAGAAATGAAATATTTCTATTCTGTGCTTACTGGAGCGGTTGGTGGAATTTTAATTGGACTCATTACTGAATACTACACAGGGGGAAATACAGAAAATTCTCCAGTTGGCAAAATAGCAAAATCTGGTGAAACTGGACCAGCAACTGTAATGATTACTGGTTTAAGTGTAGGGATGCAATCAGTAGTTCTGCCTTTATTTGTAATCGCAGGTATAGTTGGATTGTCTACATATTTCTCGGGTTTATACGGCGTAGGCATTGCAGCAGTTGGAATGTTGTCAACAGTAGGAATAACAATGGCAATAGATGCATATGGGCCTGTTGCAGATAATGCTGGCGGTATTGCAGAAATGAGCGGTATGAAAAGTGAAGTTAGAGAAATAACAGATTCATTAGATGAACTTGGAAATACTACAGCAGCAATAGGGAAGGGGTTTGCAATTGGAGCTGCAGCTCTTGCAGCATTAGCGATTATTGCAGCTTATATGCTAGCTGCAGATGTAGAACAGCTTTCATTAGATGATCCAAAAGTTTTAATGGGCATGTTTATTGGAGGCTCAATTCCATTTTTGGTTTCATCAATTACTATGACAGCAGTTGGTGATGCAGCATTTGAAATGATCGAAGAAATTAGAAGACAATTTAGAGAAATTCCAGGCTTACTGGAGGGAAAAGCCGAACCAGATAATGCAAAGTGTGTAGATATAGCAACTAAAGCTGCTTTAAATAAAATGTTATTGCCTGGAGCAATTGCAATACTTTCACCAGTAATTATAGGTTTTGTTTTAGGACCAATTCATCTTGGCGGTATGTTAGCTGGAGCACTACTTGGATGTGTTTTAATGGCTCTCATGATGGCTAATGCTGGAGGCGCTTGGGATAATGCTAAGAAATTTGTTGAGAAGGGTAACTTCGGTGGAAAGGGTACTGATACACATTCAGCAACCGTTGTAGGTGATACTGTTGGTGATCCTTTTAAAGACACTTCAGGACCTTCAATGAATATATTAATTAATGTTATGGCTATTGTTAGTCTAGTGATAGCTCCATTACTTTAATGACAAGTATTTTTATTCTTGGTTCAGTTGTATTCCTATTTGCTTTCACTTTTTTTAAGATAGCTGCGTTTAAAAAAGTAAATCCTGAGCAGAGTTGGAAAAAATTGTTTGCAGTAACTCTTATAGATTATTTAATTTTAATTTTTGGAACACTTGGGACAGGAATCATATTTAATACTATTTATTCAATTGCTCATAACTAAACATCAGATAACTCAAGATGCGCTGGGAACCACCTCTCAATAATTTTTCTTTGGGATTCAACTGGTAGTTTTATAATTTCTTTTGCATATTTATCTGCTTCATTCTGCAATTCTTTATTAGATAAAAGATCGTAAAAAGTAAAACTAGGTAGCCCAGTTTGCGAAAGCCCTAATATATCACCAGGGCCACGTAATTTTAAATCTGACTCTGCGATTGAAAATCCATCTGAAGTTTCTGTAATAATTCTTAATCTTTCCTTTGATATTTCCGAAAGAGTTTCACTATGCATTAATATACAGAAACTCTCTTTTGTTCCTCTTCCTACTCTTCCTCTTAATTGATGCAATTGTGAAAGACCAAATCTCTCTGCATTTTCAATTACCATAATATTCGCATCAGGTACATCTATTCCAACTTCTATTACAGTAGTAGCAAGAAGAATTTTAGTTTTACGATCTTTAAAGTTTTTTATAATTGCCTTCTTCTCATCATCCTTCATTTTTCCATGAATAATTTCATAATCATTTTTTGAAAATTCTTTTTTTAAAATTTTTTCTAGTTCCTCTATACCTGTAAGATCATTTTCACTTTCTTCAATTAAAGGACAAACCCAGTAAACCTGTGAATCATTCGCAATAGCATTTTGGATTCTTTTAATTAGTGCATCTCTTTTCGAATTTACAAGGGTTGAAGTCGTTACCGGAATTCTATTAGGTGGAAGTGATTTGATTGTAGAGATATCTAAACCTGATAAAACGCCCATTGCCATAGTTCTTGGTATTGGCGTTGCCGAAAGAAGGAGTTGATGGGGATAATCATTTGCTTTTTCTTTAAGTTTGAGTCTCTGATTTACACCAAATCTATGTTGCTCATCATATATAACAAGCGATAAATTTTGATAAATTAACTCATCCTGAAATACTGCATGTGTGCCTATTATTATTTTTACTATTCCATCACTTATTTTTTGATAAATCTCCCTTTTTTCTCTTACTGGAAGTTTTGAAGTAAGTAAAACTATATCTTTATTATCCCCATACCACTCACAGAAACTCTCATAATGTTGGTTTGCAAGAATGGTGGTTGGAGCAAGAATAACTACCTGTTTTTGGTCCTCTACCGCATGCGCAGCAATAAGTGCTGCGACAATTGTTTTACCAGACCCTACGTCTCCCTGAAGAAGTCTTAACATCGGTGATCCCGATGCCATATCTTCAGCAATTTCTTGATAGCTCTTTTTTTGATCTGGTGTTAATGAAAAAGGTAAATTTTCTTCAATATTTGTTGCTAGTGTGTTGTTTTCAAATTTTTCAGCAGGCCTATTCTGATTCTGCTTTTTAATTGACAGATAACTTATTTTATTTGCAATAATTTCTTCTAAACCAATTCTCAATCTTGCTTTTGATTCTCCTCCTATTAAATAGTCATTTATCGGGTTTTTATGATCTGGTTGATGGATCCCTACAACTGCATCATTTAGGGATTGAAAATTTGGATGGTTAATATAATCATCTATCTCAATTTTCTTATCTCTTAAAAGTTGACATGTTTGAGATATTATTTTCCTTATTTTTTGCTGTGTTATTCCTTTTGTTAAACGGTATTTTGGAAGTATCTTTGGAATAAAATCTTCATTATTTAGAATCTCATAATCGGGATGAATTGTTTCTAAACCATATCTTCCTAATCTACTTTTTCCAGCAACTTGGATATTTGCTCCTTCTTTAAATATATTTCTTAAACTTGGGAAATAATAAAAAAATCTTAAAAAGATTTGCCCACTTTTATCTTTGACTTTTACCAACAACATTTTTCTGGGAACAAAAGTTTGTGAAACCTTTTCTATTTCACCCCTAATTACAAAGTCATTTTCAGGAGTTAAGTCAGCTATTTGTTCCAGCTTAGTTCTGTCTAAATAATCAATTGGAAAGTGAAATAGCAAGTCTTCAAGGTTTCTAATACCAAGTTTTATTAAAGAATTTGAAAGTTTTTCACCAACCCCTTTTAATGAAGATATAGGTAAAGAAGTTGCATTTAATTTATTTCCTTCCGACATTTGCTACTTATTATTATGTTTATATTTATATAATAGTGGAGAAAATTTTAATTATTTAAAATGTTTGATATATGAAAAGCATGACAGGCTTTAGTGTTGAAACACTTACTAAAGACAAAATTGAATATAAATGTATTCTAAAATCACTTAATAGTAGGTTTTTAGAGGTTTCAATTAAACTCCCAGCTGAGCTTAAAGAGAATGAAGGCTGGTTGCGGGAAAAAATAAATAGTAAGTTTTCAAGGGGAAAGATTGAGATTGAGCTTATCAGCTCAAACAAACAGACAGAGAACCTGTCTTTAGATAAAAGTTTTATTAAGCTCATAAAGAAAAGTGAATTAGATTTGAAATCGAAAGGTGTTAATGTTGGCCCTTCATCTTTAGCTCAATTAATAAAAATTCAAGATTTTTCCTCGAGGCAAATTTCTGAAAGCCCATCCGGATTAAAAGATCTTGTTTCAAAAGCAATTTTTAATTTAAAAGTTGCAAGAGACAAAGAAGGAAAAAATATTAAAAAAGATTTAGTAAAGCTTCTGGGGGCGATGGATAAGATTATTAAAAGAGTAAAGAAATTAGAAAAAGTAAATTCAAAACAAATCTTTAAAAAATTTAAAAAATATAGAAAAGAGTTAAATGCAGAGGGGAAAGAGATTAATTTTTCAGAGGTTTTTTCAAATATTAATAAATCCGATATTAATGAGGAAGTTGTTAGATTTGTTTCACATTTAGATTTAGTTAAAGAATTAATTCATTTGAAACAACCAATTGGTAAAAAATTAGATTTCTACACACAAGAGTTATTGAGAGAGGCAAACACTATGTCATCAAAAGCATTAATTGCCGATATTAAAAACGAGTCTGTTGAGCTTAAAAGTTATATTGAAAGAGTTAAAGAGCACGCACAAAATGTTGAGTGATAAGCAAGATCAGCTCTTTATAATTACCGCTCCATCAGGAGCTGGAAAAACTAGTTTAATTAAAAACATTTTAAGCCATGCAGAAACTAAAGGACATAAAGTTCATTTAACACTTTCACATACAACCAGAACACCGAGGGAAGGAGAAATAGATGGTGTCGATTATTGTTTTATTGACGAAAATACATTTAAAAAAAACATAAATAATGAGGTATACGTTGAATACGCAATGGTTCATGGAAATTTATATGGGACACCAAAAGACTCAATTGATTCTTTCTTGGCAGATGATTTTATTGTAATAATGGAAATAGATTGGCAAGGAGCATTAAATATTTTAAAAGCATATCCAAAGGCTGAAAGTGTTTTTATATCGCCTCCATCTATAGAGGATTTAAGACAGAGACTTCTTGATAGAGGATTAGATTCAGAAGACGTAATAAATCAAAGAGTCAGTGGAGCTGAAAAAGAAATTTTGCAAAAAACAAACTTCAAACACGAAATTATTAACTTTTCCCTTGACACAGCTACTAAAAAGCTTATTAATATCATCTTCAGAGAAAACCATGGCTAGAGTTACAGTAGAAGATTGTTTAAAACAAGTTGAAAGTAGATTCGAACTTGTTCTCAAAGCTGCGCAAAGAGCGCGAGATCTTATTTCAACAAGTTCTGAACCTTTGGTAGATCCTGAAGAAGATAAACCTACTATCATTGCATTAAGAGAGATTGAAGAGGGGTTGCTAGATGAGGAAAATATTTCTTCTGAAGACGTTAGTGACACTGAAGCTGAAATTCTTGATAATGAAAATGATGAGTAGGAGTTTTATTTGCTTGAATCTTTAAATATCTTTAAAAAACCTAAAACCTCAAAGCTTAGCTATGAGTTAGACGACTTATCCAAAAAATATCTAGCAACAAACGCAAGAAAAAATATACAAAAGGCAGTTGATTTTGCTGATAAGGCTCATGACGGCCAATTCAGAAAAAGTGGAGAGCCGTTCCTCATACACCCTATAAATGTTGGAATAATTCTAGCAGGATTAAAAATGGATGGAGATACGATTGTTGCAGGCCTTCTCCATGATGTTGTAGAGGACTGCGAAATATCTCTTAAAGAAGTAAAAAAATTATTTGGCAAAAATGTAAGCAATTTAGTGAATGGAGTTACAAAGCTCCTTCAGTTAGATGAAAAATTAATTGATCAAGGACAAGCAGAATATTTTCAAAAAATGGCTTTAGCTACAGCAGAAGATGTAAGAGTAGTAATAATCAAATTGGCAGATAGATTACATAACTTAAAAACAATCGAGCACTTACCTAGAGATAAACAAATAAAAAAATCTAAAGAGACTTTAGAACTTTACGCACCCCTAGCTCATCAGATTGGAATGCACAAAATGGCTACAGATCTTGAAGACATATCTTTTAAAACATTACATCCAGTTAGATATCAATTAATAAAAGATGCGCTGAAGAAAAATGATCTAAGCAGAAAAAGTATGATTTCAAAAGTTAAAAAAGTTTTAAAGACAAAATTTCATGAAAATAATATAGATGTCAAAATTACAGGAAGAGAAAAAAGAATTTTTAGTATTTATCAAAAAATGAAAGCTAAAAAGACATCTTTTTCAGATATTTATGATGTTTTTGCTTTTAGAGTCGTTGTGAAAAATGCTGGAGATTGTTACAGATCATTAGGCCTTATACATAGTATTTTTACTCCACTAGTTGGGAGATTCAAAGATTATGTTGCGGTGCCAAAAGCTAATGGGTATCAAGCATTACATACTGTAGTGATGACTTTTGATGGCGTTCCTATGGAAGTTCAAATTCAGAGTTCAGCAATGGAAACTTTTGCAAACTATGGAATAGCTTCACATGGGCTCTATAAAACTAATGTTAGTGATGATTTAATACAAGCAAAATCTAGGCAGTTAGTTCAAAGATTAACAGAAATGTCTAAGAGTAGTTCTTCATCTCAAGAATTTTTACAAAACCTAAAAACTGACCTGAAGGGGAAAGAAGTTTATGTATTCTCTCCAAATGGGAGAATCTTTTCCCTAAATCAGGGAGCCACTCCGATCGATTTTGCCTATGCTATACACAATGAGCTAGGAAATCACTGCTTATCGTGTGAAATAGATAAAAAATTATCACCTGTTACAACAATCCTTGAAAGTGGACAAACAATTGAGATTATCAAAGGCAAAAAGAAGACGGTTAATCCCCATTGGCTTAACTATGTAGTTACTCCAAAAGCAATTCATTCGATAAAAAGACAGTTAAAAAATATGCGGCTAGCTGATCTAAGAGTTCTTGGAAAAGATTTGCTAGAAAATTCATTGGAAGACGCTGGGATAGAATTAAAAGATTACCCTGATGAAAGTCTAAAAGGAGTTTTTAAGCTCATAGGAGTGAGAAACCTTAACCAACTCTTGGTTGATATTGGTTCAGGAAAAAGAACAAGTAATATTGTTTTGCAAAGTTTTGCAGAGGGTTTGAGAGGATTTAAAAGGCAAGCAGAAATTACATCAAAAATAAAAATAGGTTCCTCAAAAAAATACGGGGCTATAAGCTTCCCAGAATGTTGCTATCCAGTCTCAGGAGACCCATGCCTAGCGGTACATAATGAATTAGGAATATCTGTTCATCGAAACGGATGCAAAAATTTAAAATTTCTTATTAACAAACAAGGAAGCTGTTCAGATGTTATTTGGGAACAAGATCCTGATGCAGAATTTACATCAACGCTCAAACTTACTCTCAGAAATGAACCAGGAGTGCTTGCAGAGATTTCAAAAATTATTTCACAGAACGATTCAAATATTCAAGGTGTTGCTACACAACAATTAGATGAGAGCTTTATTGAACTTAACATAAAATATACAGTAAAAAATACTAAACATCTCAGCAAAATTACAAATCTATTGAGAAAAAACAAAACTGTCACTGAAGTAAAGAGAAGAATGGCATGAATAAATTAACAACAGTTGAAAAGCTCGATAAAAAACAAATTGAGGGTTTTTTTTCTGAGGCTTTAAACATTGAAAAAACTTGGTCTAATTTAAAAAAAGTTGGACAAAACAAAACAATTTGTCTCTTTTTTTGGGAACCTAGTACCAGAACAAAACTTTCCTTTGAACATGCAGCTAAAGCTCTAGGTTTTAATGTTTTAGATTTTTCACCATCCCTTTCATCTGTTCAAAAAGGGGAGTCATTAGAAGATACATTAAATACATTAATATCATTAAAGATTGATGGGCTTGTGATGAGACACCCGGAAAATAAAATATCGGAACAAATAGCAAAATTATTGCCAAAAGAAGTTCTTTTTATAAATGCCGGAGATGGTAATCATGCGCATCCAACACAAGGACTTCTTGATGCATTTACAATTTCAAAATTAAAGAAAATATCTGATTCAAAAGTAGCAGTGATAGGAGATGTTAAACATTCCAGAGTTATTCCATCTCTTTTTTCAGGACTTAAAAAAATGGACTGCAAACAAATAGATTTTTTCGGTCCAAAAGAATTAATACCATCAAATTTTACTCCTCAGAAAAATGATATTACTGAAAATTGTCTTGAGGGCTTTGACTTTCTTTATGTACTTAGAATTCAAAATGAAAGATTTCATGAAGACGAAAATTTAGACTTACAAAATTACATAAAAAATTATCAAGTTAATGATGAGTTTCTTGAATTTACCAATTTCAATGGAAAGATTATGCATCCTGGCCCTGTAAATCTTGATTATGAAATAACAAAATCAGTTTCTAATTCAAATAATTCAATTATTTTGGATCAAGTTGAAAATGGTCTTTACCTTAGAGCAGGAATCTTATCTCTTTTGATTGATTAGTCTCTCAGTTGTATCAACAATAGCTATTGTTGCTTGATCAAACTCTAAATTTACATAGTTGTCGTAAATAAGTTCATCAAGATTTGTTGTCTTTAATGTTTCAGGAATAAGATGAACATAAAAAGTGTTTTTTGAGACCTTTCCTATTGTGATGCTGGCACCGTTAATAGAAATGTAACCTTTTTCAGTTAAATACTTAATCCATTTTTCTTCGATTTCAATAAGAATATTTTTAGATTCCCCAACTAACTCTACTTCAACTATCCTGCCTCTAGTGTGAATGTGTCCTGAAACAAAATGTCCGCCAACAGTGTCACCGAATTTAAGAGATTTCTCTAAATTTACTTTTGAGCCTTGCTTATAAATTCCTAAAGTAGTCCTATTTACTGTTTCTTCAACTGCTTCAAACTCACAGCATTCATCATTTTTTTTAACTAAAGATAGGCAAACCCCATCAATTGACACACTTTGCCCTATAGCAATATCTTCAAGATAGTTACCATGTGTTTCAATTCTTATTGTTTTGATGTGGTTTTTATCCTTAATCGATTCAATCTTTCCTACAGTTTGAACTATTCCACTAAACATCATTACCTCTATAGTTCTCTCTGTATTCTTTCATTTTTTTTGCATTTTCTTTACTAATCAATTCATCTGCTTCCAATAGGTCATCCAAAGATATTATCTGAAAAATATTTACTCCTTTAAGCTCCAATTCGCCTGAAGCTGTGTTATCTGTATTGAGTCCTTTTTCAAGTCTATTAAGGGTTACTAAAGCACCTACTATCTCCACATCATAGAAGGAAAGAAAATTTACACTCTCACTTATTGCTAGTCCTGATGATAAGACATCGTCAACAATTAAAACTTTGCCTTTTGGTTTTGCACCAATGAGCATCCCACCTTCTCCATGATCTTTAATCTCCTTTCTATTGAAGCAAACTGGCATTCTTTTTTTCTCACTCATTTTATTTGCTAGTAGAGTAGCTAAAAAAATACCTTTGTATGCAGGTCCAAAAATCATGTCAAATTTAAGACCATCTTCTTTAACCTTTGCCTTTAAACAATTAGCTAATATTGATAATTCTCCGTATTCAATAAATGATGCTGCATTAAAAAAGTATGGACTTTGTCTTCCGGATTTGAGCGTAAAATCTCCGAATTTCAATGCTTTTGCTTGTAATGATAATTCGATGAATTTCTTCTGATATTTTTTCACTTATCCTCTATGATCTCCCTTTGAAGGGAAATGAGATCTTTTATCCCATTTTCAGCTAAATTTATCAAAGTACTAAATTCTTCTTTAGAGAATGGTTTTTCTTCAGCAGTTCCTTGAACTTCAATTAAATCAAGATTTTCATTCATGACAATATTAATATCTGAATCCGCACTGCTATCTTCCTCATAGTTCAAATCTAGAAGGCAGGTTTTGTTATTTACTCCAACACTTACTGCTGCAACTAAATTATTTATTGCGTCTTCCATATTTATTTTTTTAAGAGCAAGACATAATGCAACGGTGCCGCCAGTTATAGAAGCTGTTCTAGTTCCACCATCTGCCTGAATAACATCACAATCTACAGTTATTGTATAGCCTGTAAGTTTTTTTAAATCTACTACTTGCCTCAGAGATCTGCCTATTAGTCTTTGTATTTCAAGAGTCCTTCCAGACTGCTTGCCTCTCTGTGCTTCTCTGTTCATTCTTTCATTAGTTGATCTCGGTAACATCCCGTATTCAGCAGTTACCCATCCTGTTTTCACATCTGTCATCCATCTAGGAATTGCCTTTTCTATAGTTGCATTACAGATCACATGTGTATTTCCAAATTTAGTCAGAGCAGAACCTTCTGCATGAATATTAAATGTAGGAGTTATACTTATTTCTCTGAGTTGATCAAAGTTACGTTTATCAGTTCTTTGCATAGGTGTAATAGTTGTTTACTATTATACATCTAAGGAAAAAGTCATGATAAAAAAATTAATTGTACTGCTTACATTAGCTGTTTTATATGGATGTGGTTCCGATGCTCCATCATTTTTTAAATCTGAGATTGAGGGCTCAGCAAAAAATTTTGAAGATGATATTCATGGAACCTATGCTTCCACATATACTCCTCTTAAATCTGAAAATGTAGTAATAAGAAATGCGACCATTTTTGATGGTAACGGGAACAAATTTCTTGATTATGATGTGCATTTTTCTGATGGAAAAATTAAAAATCTTGGAGTTGATTTGGAGGTAGAGGGTGCGAGAGAGATTGATGCAACTGGAAAATATGTAACTCCAGGAATAGTTGATAATCATTCGCATATGGGAGTCTACCCTGCTCCAGGTGTAAGAACTAGTAGTGATGGTAATGAAGCAACAAATCCAGTAACAGCTGAAGTTTGGGCAGAGCATAGTGTTTGGTCTCAAGATCCACAATATAAACTTGCTTTAGCTGGAGGAGTAACTACCTTCCATGTTTTGCCTGGCTCAGCAAATTTATTTGGTGGAAGAGGGGTTACCCTTAAAAATGTTTCCGGAAATACTATTCCTGATATGAAATTTCCTGATGCACCTCATTCACTTAAAATGGCATGTGGAGAAAACCCCAAAAGAGTTTATAGATCAAGAGGGCCATCAACAAGAATGGGAAATGTTGCTGGTTATAGAAAAGCATGGATAGGAGCAGAAAATCATAAAAAACGTTTAGAAAGAGATCCAGAACACAGAGATATAAAAAACGAGACTCTAGTAGGTGTGTTAGATGGAAAAATTCTTGTTCATAATCACTGTTATAGAGCTGACGAAATGGCTACTATGATCAATATATCTCAAGAGTTTGGATACAAAGTTTCAACATTTCACCATGGTGTAGAAGCCTATAAAATTGCCGATCTCCTTGCTGATGAGGGAATATGTGCAGCTCTTTGGGCAGATTGGTGGGGGTTTAAACATGAAGCATATGATATGACTATCGCCAACATTGCGATAGTTGATCAGGCTCGAGGTGGTACGGGTTGTGCAATAGTGCACTCAGATAGTGCGAGCGGAATACAAAGACTTAATCAAGAGGCAGCTAAAGCATTAGCGGCAGGAAGAAGAGCAGGATTTGTAATTTCAGAAGCTAGAGCAATGACTTGGCTCACTAAAAATCCTGCGAAATCACTTGGAATTTTAGATAAGACAGGAACTTTGGATTTAGGAAAAGATGCTGATTTAGTAATTTGGAATGGAAATCCATTTAGCATTTACACAAAAGCTGAACAAGTATATATCGATGGAGCTTTAACATTTGATAAAGCATCTAATTTCATGCCGCATACAGATTTTGATATTGGTATAAAAGAGTGGGAGGAAAAATAATGAGATTAATAAGGTTTTTAATTTTATTTCCTTTTTTTCTTTTTTCTCATGCTAATGATATGTATTTACTAAAAGGAGGAAATGTATTTCTTCCAAATGTAGGGTTTGTAAAAAAAGATATCTTAGTTGATGAGGGTTTAATAATTTCCATTGAGGATGAAATCGATTCAAGCGTTTCAGAAAATGTAATAAATTCTGAAGGCAAATACATTACACCTGGATTAATTGTTTTTTCTGCATTAGGTTTAATTGAAATTGGAGCTTTACCAGAAACTATTGATATACGTTCTGAAACATATAATGCTGGGTTTGATCCAAGCGATGCTTTCAATCCCTTTTCACAAGCAATTAGACTAAATAGATCAAAAGGTGTGACGTCAACTGTAAATATACCAAGCGCTTCTGGATATTTTGCTGGATTGTTGTCATATACAAAAATAAACAATGGCCTCAAACAAAAAAAACAAGGACCTCTTGGGTTGCTTACAAGTTATGGCCAGTCATACGACGATTCTAGAGCTGCAAATTTAATGTTTATAGAAGATTTATTTTCCTATGTAAGAAATGGATATGACACTACGAAAGCAGATCAAATCCAATTTTTTTATGGGACTGATAACGAATATAGATTTACAAAAAGAGACTTAGAAGCAATTCAGAAAGTTATTAATAAAGAGATGCCGTTGGTTGTACGAGTTAACAAAGCAACAGATATTCTAAAAGTTTTGGAAATGGCAAAATCAGAAAATATAAATATTGTCTTATGGGAAGCAAATGAGGGACATATGGTAGCTGAAGAAATTTCGAAAGCAGAAGTTCCTGTAATTATGGATCCTTTAAATAACATACCAAGGTCATTTGATTCATTAAATGCTACTTATGAAAATGTTTCACGCCTTCATAGTGCTGGAGTTAAATTAGCCTTTTATTATGATCAATCAGCAGGTGCTCATAATGCATATTTAGCTACACAATCAGCAGGCAATGCAGTTGCATTAGGAGTTAGTTATAATGAGGCGCTTGCATCAGTAACGTCAAATCCTGCAGAAATTTTTGATATTAAAAATGTTGGAGTTATAGCAATTGGTTATGATGCTGATTTGACTATTTGGGATAATGATCCACTAGAACTTATGACACAAGTGGAAAAAGTTTTTATAGACGGTTCAAGACAAGATTTATCTAATAGGTATGATGAATTGACTGAGAGATATACAAAAGAAGAAGAATTACCTAATTCTTATAGGTCAAGATAAAAACTCTTTGGCATAATTGCTGGCTTGTGACATGTCAGCATTAGGGTGCAAGTTTTTCAGTTCTTTCATTAAGATACCCATGCCTTGCATGCCTTCAAGATCTTTTTCAGCAATAATTTCCTTTATGATTGCCTGAAGTTCCTCACCTTGAACTGCCACTGGCAAATATTCATCGATTATTTTTAATTCATCAGACTCAATTTTTTCAAGGTCTGGTCTGCCTCCTTTTGAATATTGCTCTATTGAATCTTTTCTTTGCTTCGACATTTTTTTAAGAATAGAGATTACATCTTCGTCTTTTACTTCAGATCTGTTATCTACTTCAAATCTTTTAATTTCAGAAGTTATGAGTCTAAGTGTGTCGCGGACAAAAACGTCTTTTGCCAACATTGCTTCTTTTAATTTTGAATTAATTTTATCTTTTAAAGATTCCAAGTTATTTAAGCTTAGAGAATGAGTCTTTCATAACTCTTTTATAGTTTCTTTTTAAAGCCGCAGCAGCTTTTCTTTTTCTCTCCTCTGTTGGCTTTTCATAGAATTCTCTTTTTCTTATTTCATTAACGACACCCGCTCTTTCGCAAGCTCTTCTGAATTTTCTTAAACCAACATCAAATGATTCAGTTTCTTTAATTTTTATACTTGGCATAATGTAGAGAGTATTTTAAGGGTTATTTGATAAGAATCAACAATGAATATATTAGGCATTGAAACATCATGCGATGAAACCGCACTTGCTATTTACTCAGAGGAAAATGGACTTATAGCTAATTCTTTACATTCACAAGTAGATTTATTTAAGGAATATGGTGGTGTTGTGCCTGAAATTGCTGCCAGAGACCATAGTTTAAAGATAATTCCACTTTTAGAAAATGTCTTAAATGAGTCTGGTGAAAAGCTGAAAAATATAAATTTCATTTCATATACTGCTGGGCCAGGATTAATTGGATCACTTCTAATTGGTGATACTGTTGCAAAGACATTGTCGAAGTTATTAGATGTCGATCTAATTCCCATAAACCATCTAGAGGGCCATATACTTGCTCCATGTATGGAATATAGTGAACTGAAACCACCATATATCTGTCTTTTAGTTTCAGGAGGGCATACACAAATTATTGTTTGTGAAAATTTTGGGACATATAAGGTTATTGGTGAAACAATTGATGATGCATGTGGAGAGGCATTTGATAAAGTAGGCAAGTTACTTGGTTTAGAGTATCCAGGCGGTCCAAAAGTTTCAAAACTTGCTGAAAATGGAGATTCAAAAAGGTTTAACTTTCCAAGAGCTTTAAAATCTGAAAACAATCTGGATTTTAGCTTTAGTGGTTTAAAAACTTCGGTCTTATATCAATTAGAAGAATTACAGGTTAGTGATTACCCTGATGTAGCTGCATCATTTCAAGAAGCAGTTATAGATATTTTAGCTTTTAAACTTTTTAAAGCATCGAAGCAAACAGGAATAAAAAAAATTATCTGCTCTGGGGGTGTTGCTGCAAATAAAAACCTTAGGAAAGTTTTAAAACAAATTGCAGATGAGGAGGGTATTGAAGTTTTTTATCCAAAAATCGAATATTGCACGGATAACGCAGCAATGATTGCATATGCAGGTTTTATAAGAAAGAAATATAATCTATCAATTGAGAAGAATATTTTTCCTAGGCCAAGATGGGCAGTGGAGGAAATTTAATAACCATGGATAAAATTTACGTAAAAGACCTAGAAGTAATGGGCACAATTGGAATTTTTGATTGGGAGAAAAAAATCAAACAAAAAATTAGCATCTCCTATGAAATAAACCAAGATAACTCAGCTGCTGCTAAAAAAGATACTATTGAAGCCGCCACTGATTATAAATCTATAACTAAAGCTATTATTTCTTTTGTCGAAGAGAATAAATTTGAACTTGTTGAAACTTTTGCTGAAAAAATAGCAGAGATGGTCATTAAAGAATATAAAGTTAAATGGATTAAGCTAAGAGTTTCAAAACCTGGTGCATTAAGATTTTCAAAAGATGTCGGAGTGATTATAGAGAGAAACTCTAAATCATATGAATAAGTTTTATGTATTAGTTGGTTCAAATATCAAGCCACAAATAAATATTGAGAAAGGAATCGATTTGATTCATAACTCAAATATTATTGAAATTGAGTCAATGAGCAAAGAGTATCATTCTGATCCGGTTGGAATGGACGGAAATAGATTCATAAATATGGTGCTCAAATGCAAAACTAAATTATCATTTAGAGAAACTCTTTCTGAATTAAAAGAAATTGAGTTACATTGCGGCAGGATAAGAGATCCCAATAATAAATTTATACCTAGAACTCTAGATTTAGATATTATTGATTGGAACAGTGAAGAAGGGATAATTGAAGGATATCAAATGCCCGACCCAGATATAAAAAAGCATGATTTTATTAAAATTCCTTATTCAGAGATAAAAGATTAATTTTTTTTATTCGTACTTTCAAAAATCTTATCAGCTGACTTTGCTACAAACCCTTGATAGATTTTGCCATCTTTACCAGGATACCTTTTTGCAAATTCATAATAACAACTTGGAAGAATTTGTTCATAGTTTCCAAAAAATACTGGCATCTCATCTGCGAGTATTGATGATTGCTCAAGAAGCTCCTCTTTTGATCCTTTTATTTCCCCTCCTGATGTATTTAATTTGAAATTATTTTTTTTAAGAAGATTATTTACTTCAACCAAACTGGAGAAATTTTCTAGATGATTAACTGAAATGGTAAAATGATTTGGACAAAAGCCCCAAATATATAGCCAAGAAGCATATTCTGACTCTTTAGCTAAACTATTATATGTATCTAAATCAATATTCCACTTTCTTCCGCCAAGCAAAAGTTCTTCTGGAGATAAATGCTTAGTTTTTTCTGAAATTTCATCTACTACATCTTGCAGTTCATTAGAAAACTCTTCACATAAGAGCTCAGATAAGAATATTTTAGGTCTATTCTCGTCATCATTTTCAAGATGAATTGCCTTAAGTTTTTTAACTTTAAAGTCATAGTCACCTCCATGATAATAACCATATTGTTCAAGAAATTTTGCTTGTCTGTTTATACTGAGATGCTCGGTATTGAAAGTTCGGAAAGCTATATGATCATTTGTAATTTCTTCATTAAATAATTTTGAGATTTGATTTGCTGAAGGAGTATAGCTTGTATACATTTTCCACATTTTGTCTAAGAGTAAATCAATATTCATCAACTTATTTTTTTTGCTTTTTCCCAGCCCAAGTTAGCATATTCTATAGCTCTTTTCCCCATTTGTATGGCAAATTCACTTGCAGCAGTTCCATCTCTTACTCTTCCAAGGATTCCTTGACATATACCAGCTACCTTGAAAAGTGAAAAAATAATATAGAATTCCCAATTACTATCAAGCTGCATTTTCGTTCTGGAAAGATATTTTTTCAGGTATTCATCCTCATTTGGTATTCCTAACCCTTTGGCAACATCATTATCAATCTTCCCTATATGCCACAATAGACAATGATATCCAAAGTCAGCAAGAGGATCTCCGATTGTCGAAAGCTCCCAGTCTAAAATCGCAATATTATTGTCGTTATAATCAAAAACCACATTATCTAATCGATAATCACCATGGACAATGGAAACATATTTTTGTTTAGGAATTCTTTTAGGTAGCCATTCAATTAGTTTATGCATAGAATCAATTTTCTCTGTCTCTGAATCAAAATATTGCTTTGTCCATCTAGCGACTTGACGTTCAATATAATTTCCAGTTTTTCCAAAATCCTCAAGCTCTAAAGTTTTAATATCTTGAATGTGTAAAAGAGATATTCCTTGATTAAGTTGATCAAAGACAAGTGACCTTCTTCCCTTATCAATTTCAGATGCAAATGGATCCCAGAAAATATTTCCATCACAAAATTCCATTATGTAAAAAATCGTTCCAATTACTGATTCATCTTCACAAAGATGAATTGTTTTAGGAGTGGGGACTTCAGTATTTTGAAGTGATGTTAAGACTTTATATTCTCTATCAACAGCATGTGCAGATTTAAGCAGCTTACCTGGTGGCTTTCTTCTTAAAACATATTTGTTATTTTCTGAGATTAAAAGATATGTTGGGTTAGATTGACCGCCCTTAAACTGTTCATATTTTAAAATGTTTCCAATATTAGTATCTTTTTTTTCTAAATAAATATTTAAATCTTCAAGATTAAATGCCAGCTTTTCTGATACTTCTTTAGTTCCGGAAAATTGCTCACTCATTCTTATCTTTTGAATCCATCACTAATAGTTGATTTTCCTTAACTAAATTAGATATTTTTTGCTCTAGTTCAGTTATTTTCCCTCTGAGCGACTTATTTTCTGTTTTTACCTTGAAGTTAAGCTCTATGAGTTTATCTACAAGTTCTGATAAATTTTTGATTTTTTCATGCATAATATTACGTGCTCATGGATGATTTTAACAATAAAACATACGTAAAAAGAAGAAAAGAGATTTCGAAACTTATGGAAAGCAACTCATGCTTTTTAATTAACTCAGCAAATCTCAAATTTAGAAACAATGATTCAAGTTATTTTTTCCGACAGGATAGTAACTTTTATTATTTATCTGGCTTTGTAGAGCCCGATTCTCTAATAATGATAGAAAATAATGGCAAATCAACACTTTTTTGTAGAGAAAGAAATCTTGAATTAGAAAAATGGGATGGGTTCATGCATGGAGTTGATGGTGCAAAAAAAACCTATGGATTTGACGAATGTTTTGATATTACAGAGAAAGAAAATTTAATACCTGAAATGATCAAGGGAAAAACAAATCTTTACTGCTTAATTGGTAAAGATAAAAACTTTGATGCATCTCTTAGCTCATGGGTAAATAAGGCAAATAATCTTGAGAGGCATCAAGCAAATATTGATATAAAAAATTTCTCAAATGAACTGGGGATGATGAGACTAATAAAGGATGAACATGAATTAAGTTTGATGAGAAAATCTTGTGAAATTGCTGCAAAAGCACATAAAAAAGCCTTGATGAATATAAAGAAAGGAATGTCAGAATTTGACATAGAGAGTTTGTATTTAAATTATTTTAGGGAAGGGGGCTCAAGTTTTCCTTCTTATACCCCAATTGTTGCAGGTGGAAGTAATGCATGCATTCTTCATTACATTGAAAACAATAAATCTATTAAGGAATCTGATCTAGTTTTAGTTGATGCTGGTTGTGAATATAATTACTACGCTTCCGACATAACAAGAACATTTCCTATTGGCGGAAAATTTTCAGCAGAACAAAAAGCAATTTATGAAGTTGTTCTAGAAGCACACAAGAAATCTACTGAAGCTATTGTTGTAGGAAATTCATGTATGAATCCTCAGAAAACCTCAGAAGAAGTAATTTCACAAGGATTAAAAGATCTTGGTTTTTTAAAAGAACCACTAGAAGAAATTCTTGAAAAGAAATTATTTAGGGAATTTTATTATCATAAAATCGGTCATTGGATTGGACTAGATGTTCATGATGACAGTCCTTATACATACAAAGACGAAGAAATTAAATTTAAGGAAAATATGATTATGACTATTGAGCCAGGTATATATATTAATGAGTCAGCGCCTGTAGATTCAAAGTGGAAATGTATTGGAATCAGAATTGAAGACGATATTCTAGCAACAAATAAAGGACCTATTAATTTAACTAATGAAGTGCCATCACATTCTGATGAAATAGAAAAATTAATGGCTTAAAAATGCATAAGCAGGTAGTAATAGTAGGTGCAGGAGTAATTGGATGTTTATTAGGGAAAATATTAAAAAATAATAGTATCCCATTCAAAATTCTTGAAAGGTCTCCTCAATATCAAAAAAAAGGAGAACGAACTGTAGCATTAACCAAACAATCAATAATTCTTATAAATAAATTATTTCCTGATATAGATATAAATAAATATTCAACCCCTGTGAGCAAGATGTCTTTATTTCATGAGTCAAAAAAGAACCTGATATTAAAATCTGATGAGATAGATAAGGTCACAAGTATATGTCTTCTTGACTGGCTTAATAAAAATTTAATTGATGAACTTAAAGACTATATTGTTTGGAACAATGAAATTCAAAAAATAGATTTTAAGGAAAATAAAATTGAACTAACTGGGACAAAAAATATTATTGCTGACGTTGTTTTTGCAACTGATGGCAGTAATTCAAAAATTCGTGAATTAATAAATTTTGAAATTGAAAAATGGTTCTATGATCAAAAGGCATATACTTTCTTAGTAGAGGCGAACCATAATTCTGAAGCTAAACAATATTTTCTAGAATCAGGTACACTGGCATTCTTACCAATCAGCCTAGATAAAAAAAAATATTATTCAGTAATTTTTTGTACTAATACAAAAGAAAATCCTGAAACTGAACTAAAACAAATTTTTAAGAATTTTCAAATTAAAATCGATACCAATAATATTTCGCTAAGAAATTCAGCAGAATTAAGCCATTCAAGGGCAAAAAAATTATTTAAAGATAGAGTTTTTCTATGCGGCGATGCTGCGAATTCATTTCATCCTATGGCAGGTCAAGGATTGAACCTCGGTATTGGAGACATTATTGAGATTGAGAAAAATCTTAAAGAAATCATAGATTTAGAAGATGATGCTATAGCAGCTTACTCAAATATTAGAACTCAAAAAAATATCCAGATGACATGGATTATTCAATCATTATATGCAATGTTTTCAAATTCCAGTGGTTTTATGAAAATCTTACTTGATGGTGGAATGAAATTTCTAGATAGTACTCCGAAAATTAAAAATAAAATTATTGAATTTGCTAATAAGAATTAATTTCTTTGTATTTCTTTAATTAGTTCATAAGTTTCATGAACTGGAAGTCCTACTACATTGGTATAACTTCCATTTATTATGGCTATAAATTTTCCTGCAGGTCCATGTATTCCATAACCTCCAGCTTTTTCTAAGCCTTCATCAGAATAAACATAATCTTTGATCTCTTTTTCAGACATTTCACAGAAAGTCACCTTTGTTTCACAAGTCCTCATAACTGATTTCTCTTTAGTTGAAATCATCACAGATGTAAAAACACTATGTTCCTTTCCTGAAAATTCCTTAAGCATTGCTATATTCTTTTTATGCTTTTTTGGTTTCCCATAAATTTTTTTATCGGGGGAAAATACAAGTGTATCTGCTGTTAAAACTGGATAATCTAAATCATTATCATTTAATAGAGTTCTAGCACTTTGGTTCTTACCCTTTACGATTAATTTAGAGCATTCAATTGGATCACTTTCAACTATTGAAGATTCATCAAAGTCTTGTTCGACAACTTTATGTTTAATATTAATCAAATCAAGAAGGTCTGTTCTCCTAGCTGACGCAGAAGCAAGTAGTAGCACTATTAGATTTTAAGACCTTTAGTTTTTAGGTCCTTGAGAACATTATCAATACCATTTTTATCAATTATTCTCATTCCTTTTGCTGAAACAGTTAAGGTAATAAATTTTTTTTCTGACTCGACCCAGAATTTATGTTTATGCAGATTTGGTTTAAATAATCTTTTCACACGGTTTTTTGCATGGGAAACATGATTGCCCACCATTGCTTTTTTCCCTGTAACTTGACAAACCTTACTCATAAGAACGCAAATGATAAAATAGTAATCTATTTTATGCAATAATTTACTTTTATCGATGAAGCTCAAATTTAAGATTTTAGACAAAAGAATTGGAACTGAATTTGATATGCCAAAATATCAAACTTCTGGTTCAGCTGGTATGGATTTAATTGCTTGCAATGAGGAAAAGCTTCTACTTAAACCAAATGAGTCAACTGTTATCCAGTCTGGTATTTCAATTTATATAGAGGATCCAGAATTTGCTGGCATAATCATACCAAGATCAGGACTTGGGGCAAAAAAAGGATTAGTTTGTGGAAATCTCACGGGTTTAATTGATTCTGATTACCAAGGGCCTCTTGGAATTTCTTTGTGGAATAGATCTAATGAAAATATTGAGATAACTCCTGGGGATCGTGTAGCTCAGCTAGTTGTTATAAGAGTCAATCAAGTACTACTTGAGCAAGTTGAGGAATTTAATCTTTCAGATCGAGGTGATAAGGGTTTTGGCAGTACAGGTATTAGCTAGTCTTTTTACCGAATTTTTTCTCAAATCTTTGAACTCTGCCGCCTGTATCAAGGATTTTCTGTTGTCCGGTATAGAATGGATGAGAAGCTGAAGATGTTTCAACAACGTAGTAAGGATATGTTTTTCCATCTTCCCATTCTTTAGTTTCTTTTGTTTTAAGTGTTGAGCGAATAAGAAAATACTTATCCACGCTGGTATCGTGAAATAACACTTCTCTATATTCTGGATGTATATTTTTTTTCATATAACTAAAATTGTGAAGGAAATAATATCAAATAAATTTTCTATTACAATAAATTGATGAAATTTGTAAAAGTTGCAGTTGCACGCCCAATCAGAAAAACTTTTACATACAAAAACTTAGTTCCTAACGAAAATATTGTTGGAAAGAGAGTTTTCATAGAGTTCCACAGAAAAAAAATTGTTGGTGTAGTTGTTCAAATGTGTAGCAATGTGGATAAAGAATTCGAAATCAAACAAATAATTTCTGTATTAGATGAAACTCCTCTATTCGAGAATAATTTTTTAAAAAAAACTAAGAATATTTCACAAAAATTCTTTTTTCCGATGGGAGAGCTACTTTCTCTATTTACACCAAACCTTATGAGAAAACCTAAGCATTCAGATGAATTACAAAAATATAAAATTGATGACACAAAGTTTGAAATTACCAATAATTTTTTCAAAAAGCTTACCGATGAGCAGAAATTAGCTGTAAAAAATATTCAAAATTCTAAAAAACAAGAACATCTAATTTTTGGAGTAACTTCTTCAGGTAAAACAGAAGTATATAAACATCTTATTTATGATGAATTTAAGAGAAATAATTCAGCAATTATTCTGGTTCCAGAAATTTTCTTGGCTCCAAAAATTTATGAGGAATTCAAAGAAAGTTTTGGTGAAAATGTATTTTTGTACCATTCAAATCTTACAGAATTACAAAGATATAAAATTTGGCTTAACTGCCAAAAAAAATCTCCAAAAATCATTGTTGGAACACGATCAGCACTCTTTCTAATGCCAAAAAATATAAATATTATTGTTTTTGATGAGGAGCATGATCAATCATTTAAGCAGCAAGATAAGCTAAGGTATGACGCAAAATCACTTGCTAAAGTGCTTTATCAGAATTCAAAAATAATATATTCCTCTGCAACACCCTCATTTAAATTATTGCGAAAAGTAAAAGATAGGGAGATTGATGTCTCAAAACTGTTTAAAAGAATAGGAGAAACTCCAACACCTGATATTTCTATTGAATCAATTAATAAAACTAAATTAGTAGGTGGAATTTCTGAGACATTAATAAATAAAATATATTTAAATCATAAAACTGGGAACCAAACTCTAATTTTAATAAATAGGAGAGGCTATGCCCCGGTATACTTGTGTAATTCTTGCGGGTGGATAGCAAAAAGTAACTGCTGTGAGTCGTCCTTAGTCTATCACAGGGAAGAAAAACGACTTAAATGCCATAGGTGTCAGAGCTCATGGGGATTACCAGAGAATTGTCCTGAATGTAATAAAAATGATTTTGAAGTTAAGGGTGTTGGAACTCAACAAGTAGAGTCAAACCTTAAACATATATTCCCAAATATTGATATTTTGAGAATAGATAGTGATTCAGTTTCTGGTAAATTGCGTAGAGAAAGTACTCTTGAAAAAATTGAAGATAAAAATCCGAAAATTTTAATTGGAACTCAACTTTTAGCCAAAGGGCACGACTTTCAAAAAATTTCGCTAATAATAATTCTCAATTTAGATTTTGGCCTTTTTGGTGCAGATGTACATTTACAGGAACAAACTATCCAACTACTGATTCAAGCAGCTGGCAGAGCAGGCAGATCAGGAATCAAGAGTGAAGTTATCTTACAGTCGAGAATCTCACATCATCCTCTCTTTAAAAAAGTTAAAAGTGGTAGCTATGAACTTATTTCTCAAGATATCCTCAGTGAAAGAGAAAAATTAGATTTATTTCCTTTTACTAAACTTATATATCTTAAAGCTGAAGACAGCAACTTGAAAAAGATTAATGAATTTTTAATTAAGGCAAAAGAAAAGCTTTCGAAAAAAAACGTTGAAGTCTATGGGCCATTTGAAGGACCGGTTAGTAAAGTAGGATACAAATATCGCATGTTTTGTATTATCCAATCAAATAATGATAAAGATTTACACAATTCTGCTTCAGGACTAATTAATGCATTAGATGAAGAAAAAAGAACAATCTCAAATTGGGTGTTAGACGTCGATCCTATTAATGTAACCTGAAATTTCAGAATTATTTGAAGCGATTTTAACAACTCTTTTAGACTTTGAGTTTTCAAATCTTAAATCTATTTCATTTGCGCAATTAAACTTTTCTATTTTTTCCGGCCACTCAATGAAAATAGCTCCATGTGATTGAAAATCTAAATCCACCCCAAAATAATCAAATTCATCTGAAGAATTCAACCTATAGAGGTCTGTATGAATTAATTTAATTGATTGCAGATGATACTCTTCAATCAAACCAAAGGTTGGACTTTTTACTTTGCCTTCCCAGCCTAAAGCTTCTAAGCAAAATTTTACAAATGTAGTTTTACCAGCACCTAAATTGCCGTTTAAATAAAAAGTATAGAAAGTCTTATTATTCTGAATAAGATTTGCAAAGTTGGATGCAATTTTTTTTGTCTTTTCTATTTCAGTTATATCTATTAACACTAGAAGAAACTTGGAGATAAGTTTATGAATTCACGACCTATAATTTTCTTTTTGACACAGTCTATTATTTGATTGAAATCCATTTGATTTGAGACAAAATCAACATCATCAACATTTAATACCAATAAAGGAGACTCAGAGTAACTGAAAAAGAATTCAGAGTATGCTGAACATATCTTTTCTAAATAATCTAAATTAATTTTTTCTTCATATTCTTTTCCTCTCATTTTTACTTGGTCAAAAATTCTTTTAGGAGATGCCTGTAAATATATTAAAAGATCTGGTTTAGGATATTTTTCATAAAATTTTGATTTAACTTCTTCAAAAATTTTTAGCTCTTCATTAGAAAGATTTACTTCAGCAAAAAGTGACTCTTTCTGAAAGATAAAATCAGAAATAATATTTCTTTTTAATAAATCTTCAGAAAAGAATTGGTTAATTTGTTGTGATCTTTGCATAACAAAATACATTTGAGTAGAAAAGGCATACTTCTGTTGGTCATTATAGAAAGATCCTAAAAAAGGATTTTCATCCGGTTTTTCAAGACAAAGATCATAATCATATTCTTTGGCAATTTTTTTTGCTAGCGAAGTTTTTCCAACACCTATAGGCCCCTCTATTGCGATATAGTTTGGTAATTTAATTTTTGGCAAATTTTCTTCCTCTTGAATTTAAAAGCTTTATTTTCTTATCATAATTTGCAGTCCTAAACTCTGTCCACCACTCAATATCATTTTTGAGATTTGGTTCAATTGAATGTCTCAGAAGAAAAAAATCAAATGCGGCTCTAAATCTTAAATTATTTGAGAATCTTAATGTCTTTCTTCCAGTGCTTTGAAACCTTGGTTGATGAATCCATACATCCTTTATGAAACTAGTAAATCTTTTTGGCACTGAAGTTATAACTTGTTGTTTTCTTGTGACCTCTGAAATTGATTGATAAAAATTTCTAAAATTTATGTTTTTAGATATATTCGATTTTTTAAAAATTTTCGGCCACAGCAAAAGGGCAAAAATAAAGCCTGGATTAAGTTTCTTCCCAACTTTGTACCTCCTATCTGTTTCTTTAAAAGCCGTTACAAAAAAGTCTTCAAACTCTTTGTTGACATCCGAGACGTGAGGAAAAAGAATTTCAAACACTTTATATTCATTAAGAATTTTATAGGACATCTCCGCATGCCCAGATAAAAATAATTTCAGAACTTCTTCATAAATTCTCGCAGGTGAGATTTCATAAAGATGATGTTTTTGTTCAAGAATGATTTTTTTTGCACTTTTTTCGATACTAAAGTTTAATTTTGCTGCGAACCTTATTGCTCTGAGTATTCTTACAGGATCTTCTAAAATTCTTTTTTCAGGATCACCAATGAATGTTACATTCTTATTCCCAAGATCTTTAATTCCTCCAAAATAATCAATGATCTCACCTTTAAAAGGGTCATAGTAAAGTGAGTTAATCTTAAAATCTCTTCTTTTAACATCTTCTTCTTGCGTTCCCCAACTATTATCTCTGAGGATTCTCCCTTTTTCATTTACTTCAATTGATCCTTCATTATCTTTAGAGTCGGACCTAAAAGTAGTAGTCTCCACGATTTCATCTGGAAATGTGATGTGAACTAATTTAAACCGACGTCCAATAATCCTTGAGTTTTTAAAAATTTTTCTTATTTGTCCAGGCTCACAATTTGTAACAATATCAAAATCTTTCGGGTCAAGTTTTTGAATTAAGTCTCTAACACCTCCACCCACAATATATGCTTGGAAACCCTTTCTATGCAGTTTTGAAATAATTGATAAGCAGTTTTTTGAAATTAAATTTGTATTCAAATTTAAGTTTTTATGATTAACAACTTCAGGCTTCACAATTCTAGATAATTTTCCTTAAGCTTAATGTATCGGTCTTGCGCAAGTCTTGGACTTCTTTCTTGAACTATCTGAGATGAGGCATAATTACCAAAATTACAGGACTCATGAAAATCTGCACCAGATACAATTGCATGCAAACAAGCACCAGCAAAGATATCGCCAGCACCATTAGAATCGATAGCATCAACTTTATATGCATTTAAATTTGATGATTTGCCATCTTCAAATATAAAGGACTCATTTGCACCATCAGTGACAACAAAATTCTGAGCATACTTTAGTAATTCATTCTTAAAATTTTCACCAGCAAGAGCAATTGCTTCATCTTTATTACAAAATAAATACTTAGCATGTTTGATTTTTAGGACCTCTAAAAAACGATCTTTAAAAATATTTACTACATTTGGATCTGAAAGGCTCAGAGCAAAATCAATCTTATGATTTGCCATTTTTAAAATCTGCAAAAAAACATCATAGTTTTGATTTGAGGTAAATTGATATCCTTCAGAAAATAAAATTTCTGATTTTGTTAGAGCTACTAAAAAATCCTTACTGAATTGTAAATTTTCAGATGCGCCTAAATAAGTTCCCATTGTTCTTTCACTATTTGGTGAAATTAAAACCAAACATCTACCGGTATTTATTTCATCTAGTCTCAAAGAATTAATAACCTCAATATTATTTTCCTCTAAGTTTTGTTCATACAAATCACCCAATGGATCTCTTCCTAGCTGACATATATGTCCACATTTTGAGCCAAAATTTGAAGCTGCTACTAAGCTATTTGTAGTTGATCCACCGCAAACTATTTCAGGAACCTGATTTCCTAACAATGACTTTATTTCTTGTTGTTCGGAATAACTTATTTGTTTGAACTGATTAAAATTTAAATTTGTTTTTCTAACTAAATTCTCTTCGATATAAAAAGTTTCATCAACAAGAGCATTACCTACACCAAGAATATCTAAATTATTCATATTCTCTATTTTGGGAGGCCTTTATTAAGATTATTGAAAACTTTAGACGATAGCTTAACAGTTTTTATTAACTGTTCTTGTGTATGTTCAGTAGATAAAAAACAACTTTCAAAAGCTGAAGGGGGCAAATATACATTTTGTTCTAACATAAGTCGGAAAAATTTATTAAACATGCTTATATTTGTATCAGATACTTCTTGGAAATTTTTTGGCAGTTTACTTGAAAAAAAGAAGCCAAACATACCTCCTCTAATGTTATAGCAAAATGGAATGCCATTTTTTTCTGCCTCTTCTTTAAGACCTTTGAGGAAGATCTCACCTTTTCTTTCTAATTCACTAAACATTTTTTTATTTTTTAGTTGTTTTAGCAGAGCTGTTCCAGCACTTACTGCAACTGGGTTACCAGATAATGTACCTGCTTGATAAACAGGTCCATCGGGAGAAATATTATTCATTATTTTGGCTTTTCCTCCATATACTCCAACTGGTAATCCTCCTCCGACTATTTTTCCAAGTGCAGTTAAATCTGGTTTTATATTAAAAAGCTCCTGAACTCCACCTCTAGCAACTCTAAAACCTGTCATTACTTCGTCAAAGATTAAAATTGATTTATTTTTGGTACATAGACTTCTCAAAGTTTTAAGAAAATTTTCATCTGGTTCAATAAACCCCATATTTCCAGCAATTGGTTCAACTATAACTGCTGCAATATCTTCTCCAAATTTTGTAAAAGCCTTCTTGAGTTCAGAAGCATTATTGTATTCAAGTGTAATTGTTAATTTAGAGAGTTCATCTGGGATTCCTGGCGAGTCTGGCACACCAAGTGTTGCAGCACCTGATCCAGCTTTTACTAATAAGGAATCCACATGCCCATGGTAACAACCAATGAATTTAATTATTTTTTTTCTACCAGTTGTACCTCTCGCTAATCTTATACAGCTCATAGTAGCTTCCGTACCCGAATTAACCATACGAAGTTTTTCTATGCTGGGGATATAACTCTTTATTATTTTTGCAATTTCTAATTCATTTTTTGTTGGAGCTCCAAAACTAATTGCTTTAGAAGCTTGTTTTTTTATAGCATTTACAATTGCTTTATTTGAATGTCCTAGGACCATTGGCCCCCAAGAGCCAACAAAGTCTATATATTTGTTGCCATCTTCATCATAAAGATAGCACCCTCTGGATTTTTTGAAAAAAATTGGCGTTCCACCAACACTTTTAAAAGCTCTTACAGGAGAGTTTACCCCTCCCGCAATATGTTCTTTAGATTTTTTGAATAGTTCCTTAGAGTTTTTAGTTTTCATTCCAAATTTCTAATAATTGTTTACTTCTTTCCTTAATCCCTGATTTATCTGAGTAAATACCTTCACAAATTGCAGCCATTTGAAAACCACTTTTCTTAATTTGAGAGAGATTTGTACTATTGATTCCTCCTATAGCAATATTTATTGATTTTTCATCCATATTTTCTGATACATATTTTAAATCAATCTCACCTCTTTCACTCCTTTTTGTTTGTGAGTAAAAAGTAGGACCAAAAGAATAATAAGAGAAGACATTATTTGAATCATTTTTTTGAGCTGAAATATTTGACTTACAGCTAAGGCCGGTAAATTCGATATTTTCACTGGTAAGCAGAAAACTTAAATCTTCAAGGTCTGGTCCTATATGTAATCCTGTACCTAAATATTCTGCAAGCAAGTAGTCATTATTGATAATGAAACGGGCATTATTATCTATACATATTTTTTTTAATTTTGTGGCAGTTTTTAATCGCTCATCAAAATTTATACAATCATGAAAGCGGTATTGTATGATTTCAATGCCAGATGACAGCGTGTCTTCTACAGCATTTAAAAGTTCATCGGCTCTAAGCGATGTAGGGGTTATTGCGTATATACCAGATTGAATATTTTTTAACATTTTCAACTAATCTCTTGTGCAAACTTTTTAACCTGATTCCAGTTTGTAAACTCATAACTTTCATTCATATTTGTAGGGCCACTCGTAATCCACATAATAAATCTAATCATGTACTTATCGAAGGCTTTGTATTTTGGATAATCAATTCTGCCCGCAAATACCTCAATTTTTTTTGGTCTCCACTTAGATTTACGTAAAAATTTTGTAATGTAAGGATTTGTGTTTGCGGTATTCTTATCTTCCTTTCTTGCGACTGCATTAACGCTAAAGAATGCATTATCTTTTTCATCTAGCAGGTCCTTATTTAGATCGATAAACTCGTAAAGATTTTTTCGATGGTCTCCATACCTTATACTAGCTCCTATAACTATAGAATCACTTTGTTTAATTAAGTCTTTACTCACTTCTGAAATACATTTTTTGGTTACACTTCTTTTTTTTCCGATTAGAGAGGATATTTTGTCAAGAATTTTGACTGTGTGACCATCAACACTAGAGTGTATTAAAAGTATTTTTTTTGACATGTCTTCCTGAATTATAGTTCATTAACATTTTTTGTTAGAATTGTGCTGAGCTAATATTAATTTATGGAAGTAAAATCAAATAAAGCAACACCATTTGCACTATCGGACAGTGCTAAAAAGAAAATCTTAAGTCTTCAATCAAATGAAGATAAGAGACTTTTCAGAGTGTATGTTACTGGGGGAGGTTGTTCGGGATTTCAATACGGTTTTAAATTTGATGATTTAGATAAGGATGAAGATCACATCTTAAAATTTGATAATGAGCTTTCAATTCTTCTTGATGAGCTTTCATATCCATATATTGCTGGCTCTGTAGTTGATTACAAAGAAGGCTTAATGGGTGCGAAATTTACTGTGGAAAATCCAAACGCCAAGTCAACCTGTGGATGTGGGGCATCTTTTTCTATTTAGGAAAAAAAATTTCAGACCTTTTCTTATAAGCTAAGTAGGCAAAACCAGCTGATTCAACATATTTTGAAGGCACTCCAAAATCATCTGTTGTATGCAACTTCTTTTCAATTTTCTGTTCTAATCTTTTCATAAGAAAACTGTTCAAAGTTCCACCTCCATGCAAGATTACTTTTTCAGGCTTTTCACAAAATACAAAAAATTTAAATATCATTTCAACAGTTACTTCTGTAAGCGTTCTAAAGAGATCATTTAGAGGTAATTTCTTTAAACTTTCAAAATTTTTAAAAAAATATTCAGTGTAGACCTTAAGATCATCCGCCCTGGGATAGATATTTTCAGGAAATTTATTGATCAATTTCTCAAATAATTTTTTGTTAACTTTTCCTCTTGATGCGATTTTGCCGTCTTCATCAAAATCAATATTTACAATTTTAGATGCTGCATAATCTAATAGACAATTGCCCGGCCCTATATCTGAAGCAATATTAATACCTGTATCTGAAAGATGTGTGCCATTTGCAATTCCACCAATATTGATAATAAGCTTGGTTTCAGAACTCTCTGAAAATAAAAACTCATGAAAAGCAGGTATTAATGGTGCTCCTTTTCCACCATTTTTGATATCCCAATTCCTAAAATCTGAATAAACTTTTATTCCAGTAGAGTCTGCAATTAATTGTGGGTTTCCGGCTTGTATGCTTTCTGAATCTGTATGTTTAATTGTTTGTCCACTGAAAGCAATCCCACTTGGGGTATGTTTAACTTGTTCAAGTATTTTCTTAACAAGTTGAATCGATTTATTTGTTACTTCCTCATTTATTAATTCAGTACTTTGAAAATTTTTGTACTGTTTTGAAAAATTTATGCTTTGCAAATGATGAAATTTGAACGATTTTTTACTTTCTTCAAAAACATAGAGCCCACCATCTAAAGCATCCTTGCTTGTGCCAGACATTATTCCAATGAAGGCTGAATTATTTCCCATTAGATTGATGAAAGATTTTTTATTAAACCTATTCTCTCCTTAGTTACTTTATTAAATGCAGCTTTATTAAATTGGTTTATAGATTGAGCATCGGGCATAGATACATTTACTGGATTAGTATGTTTCCCATTAATTCGAAATTCATAATGTAAATGTGGTCCAGTTGCTAATCCAGTAGAACCTACATAACCAATTACTTGTCCTTGCCTCACTCTTGATCCAACTTTAATACTTCTTTCAAAATTATTTAAATGTGCATATCTTGATAAATATTTATTGAAGTGCTTTACATCAATAATGTTTCCGTATGAGTTTGAAAAGTTTGCTCTGACTACAATCCCATCTCCTGTAACTTTTACTGGAGTCCCAGTTTTTCCTCTGTAATCTGTCCCAGTGTGTGGTCTTATAGTATTCAAGATTGGATGTTTCCTTTTTAAATTGTAAGGCGATGTAATAGCGGCAAATTCAATAGGAGTTTTCAAGAAAGATTTCTTTACACTTTTACCATCCACAGAGAAGTAGTCTTTCACCCCCTGTTGGAAAAATCTAAAAACAGAGAATTCTTTTCCATTATTCATAAATGTCGCAGCTAAAATATCTGAATTCCCAAGAAGTCTTCCCTCAAGATAAAATTCTGTATATAAAACCTTAACTTTGTCACCAACCCTTACATCAAATACAAAATCTATATCCCATCCAAAAACTATCATTAATTCATCAATAATATTATTTGGAACCTCTGCTTTTAAAGCAGATTCATACAATGATCGTTCAATTTTGTATTCTTTAAAAGCAACGTAAGAATTGAGGTTTGTTAATTTTTTTAATTTAAATCCATCTCCGGAAATCTCTATAAGATCTACTGCGGATTTTCCATCAAATTTTTTCAAGAATATTTTTTTACCGATATTTGAAAATATTATTTCATTGCCTGGCAAAAGAGTTTTAAAAGAATTTAAGTTCTCATCGTTTACGATTTTATTTATTAGCAAGGGATTAATTTTTAATTGTTTTAAAAGTGAGTAAAAAGTATCTCCCTTTTTAATTTTATATGTTGTCTCGTCAGTAAAACCTATTTGAATCGGCTTTGTATCATCCTTGAAAGTTATGCTTTTGCTTTGGTGGGTAACAATTTTGTTTTCAAAAATGTTGTTTGCTTTGAACATAAAGAAAACAATTGCTGCCAAAATTAGAAACAAAGCAAACTTTAAGCGATAATCAATATTCATGATGTTGATATTATATATAAAGCACTATGAATAATTACAAAGAACAACTTCAAATTATTAAACAAGGCATCGATGAGATTATTGGTGAAAAAGAATTAATAGCAAAATTAAAGAAAGGAAAAAAACTTAATATTAAAGTTGGCTTTGATCCCACTGCACCTGATTTGCATTTGGGACATACTGTAATTCTTAGAAAAATGAGGCAATTCCAAGACCTCGGTCATAATGTAGTTTTTTTAATTGGTGATTTTACTGGAAAAATTGGCGATCCAAGTGGTAAGAATAAAACTAGACCTCCGTTATCAGAAAAAGAAATAAAAAATAATGCAGAAACTTATAAATCTCAGGTATTTAAAGTTTTAGATGACAAAAAAACAATTGTTGATTTTAATTCACGTTGGGGTAATAAACTCACTGCTACTGAGATGATAACTCTCGCAGCACAGTCAACTGTTGCAAGGATGATTGAGAGAGATGACTTTTCAAAACGCTATAAAAATAATCAGCCAATATCAATACATGAATTTCTATACCCTCTTATGCAAGGATATGATTCTGTTTTTCTAAAAACTGATGTAGAACTAGGTGGAACTGATCAAAAATTTAATCTTTTAGTAGGAAGAGACTTACAAAAAAATGCACAACAAGAGCCTCAAACTGTAATTACTTTACCCTTGCTTGAGGGCTTAGATGGAGTAAAGAAAATGTCAAAAAGTGAAGATAATTACATTGGTATTACTGAAGATCCCGATGAAATTTTTGGCAAAACAATGTCAATTCCAGATGAGATAATGTTTAAGTGGTTTGACCTCCTTAGTTTAAAACCTTTAGATGAAATATCTGCTTTAAAAAAAGCAATCTCTAAAGGCGATAATCCAAGAGACATAAAAATTCTTCTTGCTCTTGAACTTACAGAGAGATTTTCAAGTAAAGAGAGTGCCCAGAATTCAAAGGAAAACTTTTTAAAGAAATTTTCAAAAAATGAAATACCAGATAATATTCCAGAGAGAATTCTTAAGACTAAAGAGTCTATTCAACTAGCAAATATTCTCAAAGATATTGATATGGTATCAAGCACATCTGAGGCTTTAAGATTAATAAATCAAGGAGCAGTAAAAATTGATCAGCAGAAAGTTGAATCGAAAGATTATGATTTTGGTTTAGATGAAAAAAAATTAGTTCAAATAGGAAAGAAAAAATTTATATATTTAACTTTAAAAAACCATTGATATGAGTAGCAAAGATTTTGACTTAATTGTTTTTGGCGCAACCAGTTTTACAGGAAAGCTAGTTGTGGAGTATTTAGATAATAATTACAAAGATAATATAAGCTGGGCTTTAGCAGGTAGAAACAAAGAAAAACTTGAAGTAGTTAAAGAACAGTTATCTTGCGATGCACCAATATTAATTATTGATTCAGAATCACAAAATGATATTCAAAATGCTTTATCTAAAACTAAATTAGTTATTACAACTGTTGGACCCTACCAGTTATATGGAAATTTATTAATTGAAATGTGCGCCAAACTCGGAGTGGATTATGTTGATCTATGCGGTGAGCCTGGATGGATGTATGAAATGCAGAAATTTATTCCTGAAACTAAAAAAAGTGGTTCAAGAATAGTACACAGCTGCGGCTATGATTCTATTCCATCAGATTTAGGCGTTTTTTACACGCAAAATCTAGCTCAAGAAAAGTTTGGTGTGAGCTTGAAAGAGATCAAATGCAGAGTTGTATCTCTCAAAGGAGAATTTTCAGGAGGTACACTAGCTTCTTTAAAAGCGACAATGTCTAAATTGAAGACAAATCCTGATTTATTTCAAGTATTGATAAATCCTTTTGCATTATGTGAGGGATTTAAAGGTGCTGATCAGCCACATGGAAATAAACCCTATTTTGATGAGATTACTAAAGAATGGGTCGCTCCTTTTTTTATGGCTCCCATAAATACTAAAAATGTCCATAGATCAAATTTAATGTTGAATTTCCCATATGGCGAAGAGTTTATTTATGAAGAAATGATTCCAGCAGGCAAGGGTGATGGAGGTGAAAAAGTTGCTAAAGCTATAGCCTCACATAATCCACTTGGTAATGCGCCAAAGCCTGGAGAGGGACCTTCAAAAGAAGTCAGAGATGCAGGATATTATGAGATGTTATTCCTAGGCCTTAAAGATAATGAAATTAAATTAAAAGTATCAGTAAAAGGTCAGGGCGATCCAGGCTATTCTTCTACTTCAAAAATGATAACAGAATCAGCACTTTGTTTATTAAATGATTGTTCAGATCTTGAAGGAGGGATATATACGACTGCTCCAGCATTTGGATTTAAACTAATAAAAAGATTAGAACAAAATAATGTCATGCATTTTTCTTGTGTGAATTAATTTTACTATCCTGTCACATTATAAACTCTTTTTTGTAACTCAAAATTTATAAAGTCATATAATAACTTTTGGAGATTTCATGAAAAGATTTCTTAATCCTGTTGTCATTATTTTGACAACTTTATTCGTTGCTGCTTGCGGCGGTGGTGGATCAGATAGCCCAGCTCCTGCTCCTACACCAGCTCCTACGCCAGCTCCTACGCCAGCTCCTACGCCGGCTCCTACACCTGCTCCTACACCAGCTCCTGATTGTCCAGTTGGTGAAGATAGTGGAATAGATACTGTTGATTTAGATGGTACATCGAAATCAGTATGTCTTTTAACTTTCCCTGAAACAGCACCTATCACAGGTGATGTCAGTTTGGATAACTCAGCAATATACGCTTTAAACGGTGCAGTTTTTGTTGGGAATGGTATAAATGCAGATGGTACAGATGCTGGTGCAGATGGAGTATTAAACATCTCAGCTGGCACAACAATTGTTGGTACTGCTGGTGCAGGCTATACAAACGCAACTGCATGGGTTGCTTCGTTGGGTAGTTCTGTATCAGATTCTGATGTGGATTATCTTGTAGTTAAACCTGGATCTAAATTAAATGTTTCTGGTTCAGCTAGCGCACCTGTTGTTATGACAGGAGCAAGTGATCTTACCGGAGAAGTCACTGATGGTGCAGAAGCACAATGGGGTGGTTTAGTTGTTTCTGGATTAGCTACTCAAAATAATTGTAATGTTGCAGATTTAGGAACAGCAGCTTGTACAGCTTCTGGTGAAGGTGCATCAGGTTATTATGGTGGTACTGATGATGCAGATAACTCAGGTAGTATGAAGTACTTCCAAGTTAAGTATGCGGGTTATAAGTTTACAAATGAAGATGAACTGAATGGAGTTGCTTTCCAAGCAGTTGGTTCAGGAACAGAAGTTGACTACATACAAGTCCACAATGGTTCCGATGATGGTATTGAGTTCTTTGGCGGTACAGTAGGTATGAAGCACTTTGTTGTAACAGGTGCCTCTGACGATTCTGTAGACTGGACAGATGGTTGGAGAGGTTTTGCACAATATGGAGTTGTAGTTCAAACACTTTTCCCAGCAACAGATGCTGCAAGGTCTAAAGATAATGTAATTGAGGCTGATAATCTTGGAAGTGATATGGACAGAGCTCCAAGATCTTTCCCTAAAATGTCTAATGTAACTTTTGTTCAAGATTATGGTGGAGATACATTACTCCTTAGAGAAGGTACAGGAGCATATATCCTTAACTCAATTATTGCGGGTAATCCTGATGATTCAAGCTATTGTCTAGATATTGATGATAATGAAACTTATAAGAATGCAGAATCATCTATGAATGGAATAAGGTTTGAAGGTTCTATTTTTGATTCAGTGAAATGTGGTGATATGGCTGCATCACCTGGATTCTTTGACCCTTCAAGCAACGATACCGGTGCTGATGTTTTTGATGCAGGAGCAGTGTTACTGGCACAGTCTTCAGTTCAATTCGCGGCTACAGGGTTACATGGTTCTGCAAGAAATGCTGCTTACTTATCACATCCGTTAGTTAATTCTTATTATGCTGACAAAATAAGAAATGCTAATAACTACGATGCTAATTTAGAAAGCACAGATTTTATTGGTGGTGTAAAAAGCGATGCAGACGACTGGACTAAAGGTTGGACTTTTGGTCTACATATTGAAAACATGAACAGTTACTGTCCGTATGGTACTGCCTTAACAACTATGAAAGACGGCGGCGGAGCAGCATGTGAACTTGTTGCTTCTAATCTTGTTGATAAAAATATTAGGCTTGTCGGTGGTGGTTTGCCATATGTTATGAAAGGTAAATTAGTTGTTGGTGACGGAACAGATGCTGGTGCACAGTATCTACAAATAGATCCAGGTGTAACAATTTACAGTGATTCTGTTGCTGGTGAAGGTGCATCTACAGATCTTGATTATGTTATCGTGCCTGTATACTCCAAAATGCTTGCAAATGGTGCTCCAGGTGCTCCTGTAACATTCACTACAAGCAGAGAGGTAAGAACTTCTGGTTCAAGTGATAGCTCAACTTTAAATGATAATATTACTGCTGATTGGGGTGGGTTAGTCTTTAATGGACTTGCTTATCAAAATAAGTGTAATTTTGCTGACTTAGGTTCTGCTTCATGCACTGCTTCTGGAGAGGGTGCTTCAGGAACATATGGTGGAACAAATGATGCTGATAATAGCGGCAATATGTTCTATACAGTTGTTAAATATGCTGGAAGAAAATTCAATGCTGAAGATGAATTAAATGGTATTGCTTTTCAAGCAGTTGGTAACAAGACTGAACTTGATTATATCCAGACCCTCAATACATCTGACGATGGTATTGAGTTCTTTGGTGGCTCAGTAAACGCAAAACATTTATTTGTAGTTGGAGCTTCTGATGATTCTATTGACTGGACAGATGGTTGGAGAGGAAAAGTTCAACATGCTATTGTTTGGCAGAGATATGACTCTACCAATCAGACTTATTCTATCGACAGGTCTATAGAAGCAGATAATTATGGAAGTGATATGGATAGAGGTGCAACAAACTCTTTTGGAGCACCATTGTTATTTTCTTATCCAAAATTTGCAAACTTAACCATTGTTGGCGATACCTTGGCAACTAACGACAAAACAGGGACCGCTATTCTCCTCAGAGAAGGAACTGGTTTTGATGGTAACAACATGGTTGTTGCTTTGGACCCACATGGTTGTTTGGATGTTGATGATGACACAACATATGACTTTAATGGCGATGGTACAGGTGAAGACTATCTAAGCTTTAAGAAAGCATTCTGGTCGTGTTCATCTTTAACACTTACATCTGAAGATGGAAGTGGACCAACAATAGCTCAAACCGAAACAATGATGACAAAGAATGGATCTGCAGCAGGTACTAATTCTTTGACAGGTTATTGTAATGGCGCGAATGAGAACGCAGTTGTAGCCAATGATCTATCTGCTGATAGTTTCTTTGATGCTACTGCGTACATTGGTGCATGTTCGGGATCAAGTGCAGATTGGACTGCAAATTGGGCTGTTGATCCATCAAATTAATTTTAATTAATTTATTTTGCTACCCCAATTACTTGGGGTAGCTTTTTTTGGGGTGCTAAATATGTATAGAGTTTTATTATTATTGCTTTTAATACCTTTGATTTCTGCTCAAGAAAACCAAGAGCAAATTGAAGAGGTGAAAGTTTCCGTAAGTTTTATTCCAGACGAAAAAAGGGATACAAGCGAAATTTCAAGTGTCATTACTGCTGAAGCTATTAGTATTGCAGGAGACAGTGAAGCATCAGATGCTTTAAAAAGAGTTACTGGTTTAAGTCTTGTTAAAGGAAAGTATGTTTTTGTAAGAGGGTTAGGTGAAAGGTATTCTTCAGCTTTGTTGAATGGAGTTTTATTACCTAGTCCTGAACCTCTAAAACGTGTCGTGCCTTTCGATATTTTCCCAACATCTGTATTAGAAAGTGTGTTGGTTCAAAAAACTTACTCTCCACAATATCCTGGAGAATTTGGTGGAGGAGTTATAGATATGAGAACAAAAGTCCTCCCTGATGAAGAGTTTTTTGAATATGGCTTTTCTACAGGATATGACTCATTAGCTACTGGAAAGGATGCTCCTACAATGGAAGGATATAATGATGACTGGACAGGCTTTGATACTGGATCAAGAAACCTACCATCCTCTCTTTCTCCTATATATGCAAATGGAGATTTTATTTCTCTTGCAACTGCCTCATATGCTGAACTTGTAACTGCAGGTCAAAATTTTGGAGGTCAATGGGCCCCACAGATTGAGAGTTTGTCCCCGAACTTTGGTTTTGATTTTTCATATGGGAATTCATTTGATAATGATTATGGAAGATTTGGTGTTGTTATTAGTGCTGGTTATGATAATTCAAATTCATACATACCTGATATCAAAAGAACAAACTATGCTAGGGGTTCTGGTGAAGAATTAGTAGGCAGAGATACGTATGACGTTAAAAAAACGAATAATCAATTGGATTCGAACTTACTTACAACTTTTGGTTGGGACATAGATGGTCTCAATTACATTCAATTTACAAGTTTATTAGTAAGGAAAACTGACGATCGCCTCACTGAAAGTAATGGAAAAAATATTGAAGCTGACTTTTACGGTTTTAATACAAAAATTGAATGGGTAGAGAGGCAAATCAATTCTAATACTATCTCAGGAAAACATGACCTTAGTTCCGGTCTTGCTATTGATTGGCGCTTGAGCCATGCAGACGGCAAGAGATGGTCGCCTTTCGAAAGAGAATATTTCTATGAGTGTGATGCTGCATTTATTCAAGATTGTGGTGGTGTCTTAGAATTTTCAAGAAGATCAGACAGTAATTCAACACAGTTTTCATGGTTAGACGATGATGCTGATGAGGCTGCTATCGATTTTGTTTATCCTTTCGAAACAACTGAGAGAACAATAGATTTTAAGTTTGGTTTAAAAAGACTTGAAAAGTCCAGAATTACTGATGTAAAAAGATACAGATTTTTACCAGATTTTGTAAATGGCTCCCTATTTGCTTCACGAGAGTTTAGATTACAGCCTATTAATACAATAATGGCTCCTGAAAACTTCCGTCTTGATAGATCAGGATTGATTCTTCTCGAAGAGACTTTGAATACAGATAATTATGAAGGTAATTTAGAAATTGATGCCTTTTATTTCTCTTTTGAAACTATGGTTAACGATAACTTAAGCATGAGCGCAGGAGCAAGGCAGGAAAACTCAGAAATGGAAGTTATAACTGAAAGTTTTTTTGGAGGACAAGACTTTTCTACTGCTAATGATGATTTAGATAAATTACTACCAGCTATAACATTAACTTATGAATTTGAAAACAATATGCAATTAAGGTTTGGTTATAGTGAGACAGTATCAAGACCACAATTCAGGGAAATGTCTCCAGTTTTATTTAGCAACTTCGAAACAGACAGATTAGAAAGAGGGTTTTTAGGTTTAAAATCCTCAGAAATTACAAATTATGACTTACGCTATGAGTGGTATTTTGGTTTTGATGAATTTCTTACTCTTTCGTATTTTAAGAAAGAATTTATAAACCCTATAGAACAGGTTTTAGAGGCTGCAGCTACAACTAGTTACGTAAGTTATAGAAATGCAAGTACAGCTGAACTTGATGGAGCTGAATTTGAATATCAAAAACAATTCGGTGAGTTAATAAAGGGATATGATTTTTTTGGAAAAATAAATTTCACTTATACAGAATCAAATGCTGTAACAAATCCAGAGTTTGTTGTTTTGTCATCATACGATGATAGGCCGCTTGTAGGTCAGCCAGAGGATATTTTAAATATTCAACTAGGTTATTATGCAGCAGATGATACTAGATTTAGCATTGTATACAACGATGTAGGTGAGAGAATTAGAGAGTTAGGATCTGATGTCATTCCAAATGTTCTCGAAGATCTACCCCCACTACTTGATATTGTTTATAAAAAATCATTTCAAGCATGGAATGGAGATTTAGATGTCACAGTAAAGCTTCGAAATCTTCTAGAAGAGCCATATGAGGCACTTCAGGGCAATCAAGTCTTTGAATCTTATTCAACTGCTTCGTCTGCTTCAATTAGCTTTAAATACAGTTATTAAAGATTGAAAGATAAAGTTTTATATGTCTGTATCGAGAATGCTTGTAGAAGTCAAATAGCTCAGGCTTTGACTGACATGTCATTTCGCACCCAACTACAAGCATTCTCGGCTGGTTCACATCCAGCAGATCAGGTAAATCCAAAGGCCATTGCTTCTCTTAAAAGATATGGAATAGAAGTAAGCAATTTAAAACCAAAATCTGTAAGTGATTTTATTGGTGAGGATTTTGATTTTGTTATAACAATGGGTTGTGGGGATGACTGCCCATATTTTCCTGGTGCAATAAATATAGACTGGAATATACCTGACCCAAAAAATATGAATGAAAAAGAATTTGACGAGGTAAGGGATATGATTTTAAGAAATATTTTAAATCAATTTAGTAAAGATGATTAAAAATATACTTTCTGAATTCTTAGGAACACTTCTGTTAGTTTGTATAGTTGTTGGTTCTGGGATTATGGGTGAAAATTTATCATCAGGAAATGATGCAATATCACTATTAGCAAATTCTCTAGCTACTTTTTGGGGATTATATTTTTTAATAACAATTTTTTCAGTTAATAGCTCGCACTTTAACCCTGCTGTATCACTTGTAATGCATATTAGGGGAGAAATTAAATTTTTAACATTCCTATTTTTTGTATTTGCTCAGTCGTTAGGTGCAATGCTGGGAGCTATTTTAGCCAATGTAATGTTCGGATTTGAATATATAGAATTCTCAGAGAAGCCTCGGACAGGTGTAAATATTTGGCTTTCTGAAATTGTAGCAACTGCAGGTTTGTTGATTGTAATATTAGCTTCTCCAAAAGATAAAGTTGCAATTATGGTTGCCTCATTTATTGGTGCAGCTTATTGGTTTACCTCTTCGACATCTTTTGCAAATCCAGCAGTTACTTTCGGAAGAATTTTTTCAGACTCTTTTGCAGGAATAAGCCCATACGACTTTCCAATGTTTGTTTTAATGCAATTTGTTGGTTGCTTAGCTGGACTAGGAATTTATAAAATTATTTTTCCTCAACAAGATTAGCTTCTTCATCAAATTTGCATATCATTTGTGCAACAACTTCACCCTCAACAGCTAAATTAAATTTAGCTCTTCCTTCCATATCTCCAGTCACAACACATTTCTCAATTGTTTCCTGAACAATTTGTCTCACAATGTCTGTAAGTTGTTCGACGGTAATATCACTTATTTTTTTTTCATTTAAATCATCTGATGCAATGCATAAAGAAAATAGAGATGCAGTAATTAAAATTAATTTTTTCATAACAATTAGATATTATTAAAAAATAATAATTAAAGCCCTTAAATTGGTAAATAAACTACCGTATTTGTTGAGAGGATCATTATAAAAATTAGACATGTCACTATAGGGCCAAGCAAAGATCTACCAGTCATGTAAAAAAAGATCCTATTGAAATAAGGCAAAATAAACATTATTGGAACGATACCAAATAATAAATTTACGCTTAGCCAATTTGTAGTCCAAAAAACTTCGCCTGTAAAACCATAAGTAATATATTGAATAACTATTATTAAAATTAATCCGGCAGAATTAGCAAATCCTGCAATTAGCCTTGATAGCCATTCGGGCTGATTTTTAAATCTCATACCACCATTTACTCTTAAAGAATTTGAAAAGAAAAAGACAAAAAAGAAAGGGAAGTACATTGCTAAGACTAAAAGCATTTCAGGTTGAAAAATCCTTACACCCATAAACCAAAATCTATAATCAATGTGAAATAAGAAGTAAATTAAAAAGAGTAAAGAGAAATACACAATAAAAATTATTAAGCTCAGTAAGATGGTTTTGTATATGTCCTTGAAAGAGAGCTCTAGGCCCCATGAATTAATTTTTACTCCGTGTTTCTTTCCAAAAAAATAATACGTAACAAAGAAAAGGAATATTCCAATTGAGCCATTCAAGAGCGCCCAGAGCATAACTGAGTTATTCATTCTTTGTGGAAAAAACCAAGTAAGTTGTCTTGTGGCAGCTTCTGGAAAAAGTGTTTTTGCAACCTCAACAAGAGGAATAAAAGTAACACATGCTATTCCAGCACTTACAAAAAAGACTGACCAAAATATAGTTTTTCCTACTCTATTTTGAACTGGCAAAGCTTCAGGTATAGGTTTAACAAGTGTCTTAAAGAAATTAATTTTCAATAGTGTTCTTGTTAAGGGAATTAAAAGCCAAAATGAGATGATCATATTTAATAATGTAAAGAACTCTTTCCATTGCCAGATTTGATCATAGGTATCAAGTTTTATTGGAGCACCAAATACAGTTTCAAAATAGGCTAATTGGTTAGCAGTTGCTTCTGCATTGTAGGGTTGAAATGGATGAAGTAATTCTTCATTAAAAATTACTCTGAGTGTATTCGACTCCAAGTCACCATAATATTTCCCTAATTCAACTTCAGAAATATGCTCTTCTTTCTTTAAACCGCTGTTAACTGTACGTAAAGATTCTGGAGCGATTTTCATATTTGCCGCATCCCAATTTTTTAACTCATTCCTAAATGAGCCCTCATCGTACAATGCGTAACTGACCCCAACATTTGATCTAACATCTTTTAGGACATCATCTCGAAGTGTTAAAACATAGCCGGAAACGTAAACAGAATGCAGAAGACTCTTCTTATTTTGTTCGTCTGCTTTCTTTCCAAAATAATTTGCACCTCTAATTGCTGCATTCCCTCCCATAGAGTGTCCAGTTGAGCCTAAAAGTTCTTTATTAATGAAATTAAAGTCAGAGCTTTCATTCACATATTCTATTAAAGCGAACATACCATAGCCTTGTGTTGTTGCTGCAATCCTGCTTCTTGAGGAGCTTGATAGTCCTTGCGCATATGGATCTATTAAACCCACAACATAACCTCTTCGAGAAAGCTCTATAGCAATATTAGAAAGCGCTTCTTTCGATCTTTGGAAGCCAGGGATAATGGCTATGAAGGGGACTTTATTTTTTTCTGAAGCTATCTTTGGTTTGTACAGATCATAATAAATATACTGGCCATTACCTGTATCTAATTTTTCAAGTGTTATTTCTGTTTTTCCGAAATTAAACTGAACAATAGAAGCAAGGAAAGAAGAAATTAGAAGAGCAGCTAATCCAAATTTAAGATTCATAAGAATAAATTATTTTACTCTACCTAAATACGATCAAAAACCATATAATGTTTTCCCTTGGGTCTGTAGCTCAGTTGGTTAGAGCGCACCCCTGATAAGGGTGAGGTCGCCGGTTCAAATCCAGCCAGACCCACCATTTTTACTAAAATACTTTTAATTTCAAAATAATAGGATAATATTTCGTTATGTCTAAGAAGAGTTTTTCATTCATTTCGCTTGCCGCATTTATTTTTGTAGCATCCATTACATTTGATTCTCTTAGCCATGCAGATGACCTTAAAAATCATCATGAAAAGATTGAGTGCCATATATGTTTTAACGATGTTTTAACAGGTACTAATTTTGAGATAGAAGACACACAATCTAACGTCTATATTTTTGAGCTGAATACAAGAAGGTATCTCCTTGCTATCAGTTTTCAGAATTTTCTTACAAGAGCACCTCCACAAAAATAAATTTTTAGAAATTTAAATTTAATTTTTTTAAGGAGGTAAAATGAAAAATTATTTTTTAACACTTTTATTAAGTGTTTTTATACTAAACAACTTACATGCGCAGGAAGATGTAGAAGAAGTCATAGTAACTTCGTCCCTTACATCTTCAGCCTTAGCAGACATAGAGGATCCTATACATCTTGTTGAAGGAGATGATATTGATAGTCCTGCTACACAAAGCCTTGGTGAAACCTTAGATGACCTACTGGGAGTTTCATCGCAAGATTATGGAGCTGCTGTCGGTAGGCCTGTAATTAGAGGGATGATGGGTACTCGAGTGAAGATTCTCAACAATGGGTTTGTAGTTCAAGACGTATCTGGAATGGGCGGTGACCATACTAATGAAATCGACTTTAATGATATTAAGCAAGTTGAAATAGTAAGGGGACCTTCATCTTTGCTTTATGCAAGTGGTACTGTTGGAGGAATTATAAATATTGTTGATGATTTAATAGCTAAGGAAGATTTTAATACACAAGAAATTAATCTTGGACTTGAAACACAAAGTGTAAGTGAAGGGGATTCCCAAAGCTTTTCATACAAAAATAACATCGCTGGTTTTAATGTTAGTGTCGGTTTCAAAGATTCTTCTTTTGGTAATTATGAAATTCCTAATGGTGCTGTAATACACATGGAAGAAGAACATCATGATGAAGATCACGATGATGAGGAGCATGAAGAGGAGGAAACTGGTTTTCTAGCAAATTCTGATGCTGCTAAAACTGCCCAAAAAGTTGGTATCTCTAAAACAGGTGACTGGGGTTACTTTGGTATTGGTTTTAGAGATCAAGAAAGTGTTTTTGGTCTTCCATATCACGTTGAACCACCGGGAGCACATGGCGATGAACATGGTGATGAAGACGATCATGACGAGCATGGCGAAGAAAGAATTTTTTCATCAACAAATTCTGAAGCTTTTGATATTCAAGGTGCCTACATGGTGAAAGGAGAGGTTCTGAAAAAAATCATGTTCAATTTTAGAGACACTGACTACATTCATACTGAGCAACATATGGAGATGGAAGAGGATCATGATGAACATGAGGGCGAAGAAGAGCATGATGAACATGGAGGCCCTACAAGCTTTCTGAATGATGCAACTGAGTTTTCTACAGTATTTGATTTTGGGAATGATGTCGTTTCAAGAAAGCTAATGATGACTTCTATTAATAACGAAATGAGTGTTGTTGGTTCAGAGGCTCATATGGCACCAGTAACTTCTGAAACGTTTATGCTTGGATATTACACTAGTACAAACTTTGATGTTTATGATGTTAAATTTGGATTTAGATTTGACAAAATAAATAAAGAAGGCGGCATTATTCACCATGAAGAAGAACATCATGAGGAAGATGATCATGACGAAGAAGAAGAGCATGAAGAAGAGATTGACTACTATGATCTTGATTTCAATGAATATAGCTACTCTTTTAGTCTTGGTAGAGAATTCTCAGACAATCTCGGAGCAAGTATAAATTTTGCGTCTGTCGCTAGAGCGCCAGGTGACATGGAGTTATTCATGAATGGTCCACACTTAGCACGAGGTAGATTTGAAGTTGGTGATCCAGATTTAGATGTTGAAAATTCAAATAATATCGATCTTACTTTTGATTATCGAAATGGTGATTATTACGGATCATTAGCAGTCTTCAGAAACGACGTAGATAAATACTTATTCCTTCAAGATGTGGAAGAACATCATGATGAAGATGATCATGATGAAGACGGTCATGATGAAGATGAACATGAAGACGAACACGATGATCATGGCGGCCTTCAGAGAGCTGAATATATGCAGAAAGATGCAAAATTTAACGGATATGAATTCCAATTTGGAAGAAAAATTGATCTTGCAAATGGTTATTTAGATTTAAGTTTTGGAAGAGATGCAGTAAATGGAAAATTTTCAGATGGTACAAAAGTATCAAGAATAGTGCCGGCTAGAAATATCTATTCTGTAAAGTATGCAAATAATGATGCTTATGAATTGAAAGTTACTCTCAAAGATGTGGCGAAACAAGATGACATAGGTGAAGACGAAACAGTTACAAGTGGCTATCGAATGTTAGATTTGAAAGCAATAAAAACATTTGATTTCGCAGCTGGTTCAGAACTATCAGTTTCTGTTTTTGCTAATAACATTCTTGATGAGGTAGCAAGAAATCATACGTCTTTTGTTAAAAACGAAGTTCCTTTGCCAGGAAGGAACATAGGAGTTAGATTGAAATTAAATTTTTAATATATTGATGGGTTATTAAAACTCGTCCATATATTAGAGATTAATGATCAAATTATTCCTGCTAATATTGATATCCTTTTCTATTTTCTCAAATGAGGAAATAGAGGAGGTTATCACTACTGGCACTCTTCTTAAAGAATCTGAATCAAAGTTCTCCCCTGTAGAAATAATTACAGCAGAAAAATTCGATGAAATTGGTGTTTCAACTATTGCTGAAATAAGTAAATATTTATCTGCATCCTCTGGTTCACATTTTCAAACTAATACAATGGATGGAGTAGATCAGGGAATGTCTGCTATTACTCTTAGAGGTCTTGATCATGCTTCTACATTGCTTCTAATAAATTCAAAAAGACAAACATTTACTGGCACGCCTTCATACAACGGAGAGGGTTATGTCGACGCAAATATTATTCCAAAAATTGCTCTTACAAAAATGGAAGTTCTTAAAGAAGGAGCAACTTCCGTATATGGTTCTGATGCTGTAGCAGGAGTCATAAATTTTATAACTGTAAAAAAATTTAGTGGATATAAATTAGATTTAGACAGCCAATACTCTACTAATTACAACCAAAATGACATTGGTTTTGGTTTTCTTTATGGAAAAGATTTTGAGAATTTTGATTTGGTGTTTGGTTTTGAAAGAATGGAAAGAACTCCACTTAAAGCCAATGAAATCGATCAAATTTCAGAATTGAGCGTAAGTGGTTTAGGTAACTCTTTTAAAATTTTAGGTGATGACGTAATTGATAGTGGGTTATATGCTGGTGAATATTCAAACGGTCAAACAATTCCTGATCCAAATTGCGTCGAAAATGGAGGAATATTAGATGGACGTTGTCGTTTTGCTTATGGAAGGGGATTTAATATTGTAAATGATGAGTCACATGAGAAGTTCTACACAAGTTTAAGTAATAGAAATCACGATTTTTCAATCATTTTTTCTAATGTGAAGGTGAACGATAATCCTCAATCCCCATCATATCCAGCACTTCCATTTCTTGCTAGAGATATTGAGCCAGGAGTGGGCGGTAGTCCCTTCAATGTTCCTGTAAGATGGTATGGTAGGCCATTAGGGGGCAGGTATCCTTGGAGAGAATCTCCAAAAGATATATCTCAATATCATGTTAATTACAGTTTTCTTAAAGATTTTGAAAATTTAAATTTAGAAACTTCCTTTACACACAGTCAGCACGAAAACTTTCACAATAGACCTGATATCGTAGATTCTAGATTCTTATCAGCACTCTATGGAAATGGAGGTGAATCAGGAGATTTGCAATGGAATATTTTTGATCCATCTCAAAACTCAATTGAACTTGTAGAGCACATCAAAGGTGCAGAGATATCAAACAAAATCGGCGATCTCACAACTTTTGATATTCTTGCCCAAACTTCATACCGAAATATAAATTTAGCTTTTGGAACACAAGCTAGTGTGGAAAACTTAGACATAGACTTCAATGAAATCTCCCGAGCTGAATTTGATTCAGATGGCAAGATTATTAAAACAGCAGATCTATTTTTCCTTGGTGGAGGAAAAAATGTAAATGAGAGTCGCAGTAAATATTCTTTATATTTCGAATTAGATAGCTCGTTCCTTCCTAATTTTGATTATCGTTTTTCTGGGAGGTTTGAAAAATCTGAGAATTTTTCATCCTTTGACCCTAAGCTCTCTTTTAAATATAAGTTTTTTGAAAATTTTTCTTTCAGAATTTCATCTGGTACTTCTTTTACTATGCCCTCTATGGGACAGATGTTTTCAAGTGATATTAAATTGGGCAGCGTAAGAGATATTGAAAGTTCAGTGTTTGTAAGACAAGCACAAATAGGTAATGCAGGTCTTAAACCAGCAGAGTCAACAAATACTAATTTTGGTTTAATTTATGGTAATGATGGCAACAGACTTAGTTTTGATTATTGGGAAATAGACTTTGAAAATAGGATTGAAGGACAAAGTGCCCAAGCTTTACTAAGTGAAGATCCTTTCGGTCCATCAATTACAAGAAATGAATTAGGAGATCTAATAGGTGTCACAACAACTTATTTTAATGAAGAATCAACAGTTCTAAGCGGTATTGATTATGGATTAAGTACAGTTAAGAGCTTTTTTAATGGTGAGGTTGAATTAATTCTACAAGGAACGAACTTGATTGAATTTTTAACACCAGAGCAGAGCGAAAATGGCACAATTATGATTAATCGTGTTGGTAAACATAATTTTGATGCACACACTCATTCATTGCCAAAAAATAGAATAAATACTTTTATAAATTACAAAAAAAATAAATCAAAGTATTCTCTAATTGCAAGATATTTAGATGGATACATAAATAACCGAATAATTTCATCTAAAGCTTTATCACTTGGCTATAAAAATAAAGTTGATTCAAGTTTAATTTTTGATATTTCTTTAGAACTGCCAATTTCACAATATCTACAAATTAACAATAATTCTGATGATTATGATTTAAAGACTTCTATTGGAATAATAAATCTTTTTGATGAAAAGGCTCCAAGACTATACAATGCACCTGACTTTAGTTGGGATTCGCGCTTACATGATCCTAGAGGAAGAATGATAAGGGTAAATTTTCAACTAATATTCGACAATTAATTTTCATATTTTTGTAACAACAAAATAGTATATTATTTATCAATGAAAAATTTATCAGCTCTTCTGCTTTTAAGTTTTATTTCTCTGGCTGACGATAAGGGACATGAATCTCTAATGGCAACTCTTTATGTTCAAGAATCTGCAGAGTATAAAGCTCACATTAGAACAACTTTTAAAACAGCCGAAGCTACAATTCCATTTCTTCTGAAAAAAAAGGAAATTTCAGCCTCAATTGATCAAATGAATGGAGAGAAGAATTTTTTTGATAAGCCACCTGCGATCATTCTGGATATCGATGAAACGGTTTTTAATAACAGTGCATATCAAGCTCGTCTAATAATAAATAATACTAATTATCCAGATGGGTGGATAGAGTGGGTAAATGAAGAGAAATCCACTTTTTTGCCAGGAGCTTTATCCTTCATGAAAACCGCAAAAGAACTTGGCGTTGAAATCTTTTTTGTAACAAATAGACTCCATGAACTCGAACCAGCTACAAGAAATAACCTTGTTAAAGAGGGGTTTGATTTATCTAATGATGTTGATCAAATCTTAACTAGATATGAGAAGCCATCATGGGATAGAAATAAATCCTCCCGAATAGCTCTTATTGCAGAAAATTACAGAATCGTACAAATAATTGGAGATAATCTTGGAGATTTTATTGATGGTAAACAAAATAAGAAATCATCTAATTTCCGAAACTCTATAGTAGAGCAAACAGACTCCTTCTGGGGTTTTGTATGGTTTATGATTGCAAATCCAACGTATGGCGACTGGGAAGGCTCTGTGATTGATTTTGATTATGAACAATCTGAAAACGATCAAATAAAGCAAAAGCTTGATGCTTTAGATCTAAAAAATGAATAATTTTTTTAAGTATCTTTTAGTGGCTATTATTTCATCAATAGTAACTTTTCTGATAATTAATCAATATGCGCCTCTATTGATAGAAGTGCCTGAAAAAGATAAAAAAATACTTCCTATAGATTTTAAAAAAGATGTAAATCCAAAAGAACTGAAACAGGTTGACATTAAAGCTAGAAATATAATCTTACTTATAGGTGATGGAATGGGGCCAACACATATTTCAGTTTATAGAAATATTCTTGGAGGACCTAACCATAAGCTCTCTTTTGATAAATTTGATTTTTCAGGATATGTAAAAACACATGCTTATAATTCTTTAGTTACAGACTCAGCTGCATCTGCAACAGCATTTAGTTCAGGCGTCAAAACTATAAATAGATATGTAGGTGTGGATCACAATAAAAAACCTACTAAAAATATAACTGAAATACTTTTTGAAAAGGGCTTTGTAAATACAATAATTTCTACTTCAGAAATTACTCATGCTACACCAGCAGCCTTTGCCTCTCATGTAAGTTCAAGATATGAAAAAGAAGAGATAGCCAAACATATTTACAACTCAAAAAATCATATAGTGCTTGGCGGTGGGACCGACTATTTTCTTCCAATTGAGGAAGGAGGGATAAGAGAAGACGGCGTAGACTTTGTCAAAAAAATAAGAAAGAATTTTCATTATCTTGAAACAAAAAAAGACATAGATAATTTTAATTACACTGATAGAAAAAGAATATTTGGTTTGTTTGCTGAAGATGATTTAGAAAGAACAGAATTTGAACCAAACTTGTTAGAAATGTTAGATTTTTCTATCCGAGAATCTAAAAGATTGATTGCAGACGGGTGTAAAGGATTTTTTATTATGGCAGAGGGTTCAAAAATAGATTGGGCATCACATGATAATGATTACGAATATTATTTGAAAGAAATGCAGGAATTTGAAAATACAGTTGAGAAAGCTCTCAATTTTGCTCAAGAAAATAATGATACTCTTGTAATAGTTACAGCAGATCATGAAACTGGAGGGCTCCTTATTGAACAAGATGATGCACGCTATAGGGAGACAGGAAAAATGAAAATTTCTTGGAATACAGCTATTGGCAGGGGTACTCATACTGGAATTATGATTCCGGTATTTGCTCAAGGGCCGGGAGCAGAAAACTTCTCTGGAGTAATGGATAATACAGATGTATTTTTTGCAATGAAAGAGGCATTAGGAATAGAAAATTTAGAGGATTATCAGTGCAACTAGGCATTTCATAATGACATCATATTTTTCTAAGAATACTATTTTTTCAGGCTTATTTTTCTTTTTCGTTCTTTTTTCATTGTTCGTGTTAAGGCCATTTAGAAACACAATAGCAGCTAATATTGGAACTAGTGATCTGCCTTTTTATTTACTCATGATTGTTATTGTTATGTTGCTAGTAAATCCAATCTATTCATTGATAGTTTCTAAAGTTCGTCTTTCAAAACTTGTGCCATATATTTATGGTTTTTTTATTATATGTTTGTGTGGTTTCTACTTTACTTATAACTATTTTCCAGAAATTCTTGCTGTTAAAACATTCTTTTATGTTTGGTACAACATATTTAATTTTTTTGTAGTAGCTATTTTTTGGGCAATGACTGTTAACTCTTTTGATATTGAAGATGGAAAAAAATTCTTTGGAATTATTAGTGGATTTGGATCTTTAGGCGCTTCATGCGGAGGTGCTTTAGTTGATGGATTTCTTTATGACAAAGAGAATCTTTCTCTTCTCATAGCAGTATCATCCTTATTACTAGCAATTTTCTTTTCATCTCGCGTTCAAAGAGAAGAGATTGTTCTTAACACATCAAGAGATAACACACTATCGAGCACTCTTGAGCAGTTTTCACAAATAAGAACAAATCCTTTGATTAGACAATTCGTTCTTTATGCATTCGTTTGGACATGTCTATCAACAGCACTTTGGTTCTTTCAACTTGAAATTATCAACAATTACACAAACGATTCAGCTGAAAAGACTAGGATATTTGGAAGAGCAGACTCAATTGTTCCTTTAATCACTTTATTTGTCCAAATATTTCTTACTGCTTCGATTCTAAGATCCAAACTTCTTGGGATAAAGTTTGTCCTTACAGTCTATGGTTTGATATTCTCTTTGGCCTTCCTAGCAGTTTCAGGATATTTCTCTGATTACTTATTGGCATCTTCCGCAGTACTTATTTTTCTAATCTTACAAGGAGTGATGCGACCATTTGAGTATGGGTTAAATAAACCAGCTCGTGAAGCTGTTTACACCACACTTAATTCAAAAGAAAAATATAAATCTACAGTTTTCATTGATACATTCACTAACAGATTTGGCGATGCCTCAGGAGGTTTGCTTTTTAATATGTTGTTTTCTTTAGGTTTGGTTGCCTATGTAGCTCCACTTGCAATTATCCCTCTTGCAGTTTATCTAATGTATCTGGGTCTTGGCATTTCTAAAAGTGTCAGTGATGTGAAATCTAAGTAATTAATCTAAAGAATTAGTTGAATTTTTTAAATTCAAACCTAAAATATCCACTTCATATTATGCTTACCAAAGAAAAAATTTTAAGAGCACCTAAGAAAAACTATATGGACAAAGATCAACTGTCCTTTTTCAAAACTCAACTTAATGAACTAAAGAAAGAGACGTTGAAGCATATTAAAGACGCTAAAGATAGACTTAGCAATCCTCCTGCTTGTAGTGATGAAGTAGACCGTGCTCAACATGAGATTGATTCTATGCTTTTTCTTAGAATAGTTGAGCGTGAATCTAAGCTTCTGCCTAAAATTGATAAGGCTCTGTTAAGAATAAAAGCTGGTGATTATGGCTACTGTTTAGAAACTGGTGAACCTATTGGTTTGGAGAGGCTTATTTCTAGGCCAACTGCAGAATTTTGTGCAGAAGTAAAATCAATAAACGAAGAAAAAGAAAAGCATTTCGCAGATTGATACTTATATAATAAGGGTTTAACCTTTGTTTATGAAAAATTTCATTTCTATTCTATCCATATTCATTATTGTCAGTTGCTCTAATGGAAAATCTCCAGTTGAAGAGGGGCTTGAAAATCAAATCTTGCACTGGGGAAATGGTAGCGAACCACAAGGTATTGACCCACATATTGTTACTGGTGTTCCGGAACATCATATTTTAATTGGTGTATGTGAAGGTCTTACAATAACTGATCCAAAAGGTGGGAGAGACAACCTCCCTGGAGTAGCAGAAAGCTGGACTCTTAAAGAGGATCAAAAAACGTATGTTTTCAATTTCAATCCGAATGCTAGATGGTCGAATGGTGATCGTGTCACACCTGAAGACTTTGTTTGGTCTTGGCAAAGAGCATTAACTCCAACACTTGGCTCACAGTATTCAGAAATGCTTTTTTATGTGAAAAATGCAAAAAAGTTTTATGACGGTGAAATTAATGACTTTTCTGAAGTTGGTGTGAAAGCAATTTCAGATTACGAACTTGAAGTTGAACTAGAGAACCAAACACCATTTTTTGTAGGTCTACTTGCTCATTACTCGACATGGCCTGTACATAAAGAAACGGTTTTGAAATTTGGGGAAATGGATGATAGAAGTATGAAATGGACAAGACCTGGCAATCATGTTTGTAATGGTCCAATGAAGTTAAAAAGTTGGGAACTTAATAAAAAGATTGTTGTAGAGAAAAATGAATTTTACTGGGATGCGGATAGAGTAAAATTAAATGAAATTCATTATTACCCAATCCAAAATGAATCTACCGAAGATAGAATGTTTAGGGCAGGCGCTCTACATATCACAAATGTAGTGCCACAAGAAAAATGTCCTGTTTACCTTGAGAATAAAAATCCATCTTTGAGAATTGATCCTTACATGGGTACTTATTACTACAGAGTGAATACCACTTTGCCTCATTTATCAGATTCAAGGGTAAGAAAAGCATTAGCGATGGGAATTAATAGGAAATTAATTGTTGAAAAAGTATCTAAATGTGGACAAAAAACTGCTTATTCATTTACTCCTCCAGGAACTTCTGAATATTATCCTGATACAGTAGTTGAATTTAATCCAGAAAAGGCTAAAGAATTATTAACAGAAGCAGGATATCCAGATGGAGATGGATTTCCAACAATTGAAATTCTATTCAATACTCAGGAGGGCCATAGAAAGATTGCTGAGGTAATCCAACAAATGTGGAAAGTGAATTTGGGTATAAATGTTGAAATCTATAATACTGATTGGAAAGTTTATTTAAGCAGACAGGATAATTTAGACTATCAAGTTTCAAGAGCTGGATGGATAGGAGATTACCAAGATCCAAACACTTTTCTTGAAATAATGAGACCAGGAAGAGGCAATAATCAAACAGGCTGGGCTAACTATGAATATGAGAAGTTAGTTGCAGAGGCTAATAAAACTTCTAATCAGGAAGAAAGATATAAAAAGTTGATGGAGGCAGAACGAATATTAATAGATGAGATGCCACTTATTCCAATTTATACCTATGTGAAGCAATTTCAAATTCACCCTGATGTGAAAGGTTGGGACGCAAATATTCTTGATCATCATCATCCAAAGTTTGTTTATCTAGAGAGAGACTAGTTTAATGATTGGAATAATTCTTAGAAGAATTCTAATCGCAATTCCAGTATTAATAATTGTCGCGAGCATAACTTTTTTTCTTACGAGGTTGGCTCCAGGAGGGCCATTCGATGCAGAAAAAAAGCTTCCTCAAGAAGTAATTGATAACCTTAATGAGGTCTATAATCTGAATGCACCTATTTATGAACAATTTTTTGATTATTTTTCAAATGTAATAGTTGGCGATTTTGGTCCTTCTTTTAGATATCCAGGAAGAACTGTAACTGAAATGATATCTACAGGACTACCTGTAACTTTTGAGTTGGCCTTTTATGCAATATTATTTGCACTTTTTATAGGTCTTTTATCAGGAACAATTGCCGCTTTAAAAAGAAATACCTTTCTTGATTATTTTCCGATGGCTGTTGCCATGCTAGGAATATGTGTGCCCACATTCTTATTAGGACCTTTCTTAGTTCTAATTTTTGGAATTAATTTTGAGCTTCTTCCAGTATCAGGTTGGGATACACTTCCTGGTGATAAGATTCTTCCTTCTATTACTCTAGGTGCTGCTTACGCTGCATATATTGCCAGACTAGGAAGAGGGGGAATGATAGAAATATTAGGTCAAGATTTCATCAGAACAGCAAGAGCTAAAGGACTTACTGAGAGAGAGGTTGTGATTAATCATGCTTTGCAAGGTGGTATCCTGCCGGTAGTATCTTTTTTAGGACCAGCTATTGCAGGCCTTTTAGCTGGTTCTTTTGTGGTAGAGACAATTTTCCAAATTCCTGGTTTAGGGAAATTTTATGTAGAAGCGGCTTTCAATCGAGATTACACAATGATACTTGGCACAACAATATTTTTTTCCGCAATGATTATTTTTTTCAATTTAGTTTCAGATATATTAGTTTTAATTTTGAACCCTAGGGCTAGAGATTCATGAGTAATTCTTCTTTATGGTCTGATGCTCTAAGAAAGCTTTTGAAAAACAGGGCAGCAATGTTTGGGGTATTAATTCTTGTATCTCTAATTATTTTAGCTATTTTAGCTCCAGTTATATCTCCATACCCATATGATTATCAAAATTTAGAACTTGGAGCATCAGCTCCTTCAAGCGCACATTTATTGGGCACCGATACTTTAGGAAGAGATCTTCTAAGTAGGCTTCTTTATGGTTCTAGAGTATCTCTAATGGTTGGTTTTGTCGCAACAGCTGTAGCTTTGGTTATAGGCGTTACTTGGGGTATTGTTTCAGGCTACTACGGAGGGAAAGTAGATGCTGTAATGATGAGAATAGTTGATATTTTATATGGCTTACCTTTCATAATTTTCATCATTTTGTTAATGGTTGTATTTGGTAGAAACATCTGGCTTCTTTTTGGTGCTATTGGAGCAGTTGAATGGTTAACAATGGCAAGAATAATAAGGGGACAGGTGTTAAGTATAAAAAACCAAGAATATGTCCTCTCAGCAAAAGCAATGGGGGTATCAAATTTTTATATGTTTAGAAGACATATTTTTCCAAATGTTCTGGGACCAATTGCAGTCTATGCTACTTTAACTATTCCACAAGTTATGCTTCTAGAGGCTTTTTTGAGTTTCTTAGGATTGGGGATTCAACCACCAATGAGTAGTTGGGGAACGCTAATAAGATATGGTGTTGAATCTATGGAAGAATACTGGTGGTTATTAGTTTTTCCTGGAATTACTTTTACCATCACATTATTTTCTCTAAACTTTTTTGGTGATGGCCTTAGAGACGCTTTAGATCCAAAAACTTCTTCAGATTAAAATTAAGAATATTTGATTGCTGCAGATAAAAGCTCTCTTGTATATTCTTCTTTGGGTTTTTCAAAAATTGATTTGGCATTACCTTCTTCAACCATTTCGCCATTTTGCATTACAAGAATCCTATCAGACATTGCTCTAATTACTTTTAAATCATGACTTATAAATAAATAAGTCAAACTGTATTTCTCTTGAAGTGATTTTAGTAAATCAATAATTTGAATCTGAATAGACCTATCCAAAGCAGAAGTTGGTTCATCTAAAATAATAAATTTAGGTTTAAGTATTATTGATCTAGCTATAGCTATTCTTTGTCTTTGACCTCCTGAAAACTCATGTGGATATTTGAATCTATATTTTGGATCAAGCTCAACTTCTTTCATAGTTTGTTCTATCAAATCATTTCGTTCTTTTTTACTCAGGTTCATATGAATATCTAAACCTTCTCCGATAATATCTCCTACAGTAAGTCTTGGGGAAAGTGATCCATAAGGATCTTGAAAAATAATTTGGATATCTTTCCTGATGCTGCGATCATTAATAGATGAAATTTCCTTTCCATCAAAAATAACTGAACCCTTATAAGGAAGTAAATTGGCAATAGCTCTTCCAAGTGTAGATTTGCCCGAACCTGACTCCCCAACAAGACCAATAGTGGTTTTTTTATTTATTTTTAGGTTTACATTTTTCACTGCATGAAAATAATTTTCTTTAAATATATTTTGAGACTCGATTCTATAAAAAACATCAAGATCACTTATTTCAACAAGAGGTTTGGGCTCTGATTTAATTGTAGTTTTTTCTTGTGGAATTGATGCAAGTAGAAGTTTAGTGTATTCCTCTTTAGGATTAGTGAAGACTTTTTTTGTTTCACCTATTTCAACAATCTTTCCCTCTTTCATTACTGCTACTTTGTCAGAAAATTTATCAACAAGACCAAGGTCATGAGTAATGAAAAGAATAGACATACCAAGTTCTTTTTGAAGTTTAGACATTAAATCTAGTATTTGTGCTTGAATTGTTACATCTAAAGCAGTTGTAGGCTCATCTGCAATAAGTAGTTTGGGATTATTTACTAAAGCCATAGCAATCATAACTCTTTGTCTTTGACCTCCTGAAAGTTCATGAGGAAAAGATTTAAATCTTCTTGAGAGATCAGGGATTTCAACAAGCTCTAATAATTCAAATGCTTTATTCTTTGCTTCTTTTTTAGAGGTTTTGCTATGAGTAATAATAGCTTCAATAATTTGGTCACCAACTCGATGAAATGGATTCAATGATGTCATAGGTTCTTGAAAAATCATTGTTACAATATTTCCCCTTACTTGCCTTAAGCTTTTGTTATCGAATTCTAAAATATTTTTTCCCTCAAATATTATTTTTGAATTCTTAGGATGCATTGCCTTTGGATAAGGAAGAAGTTTTAGAATCGACATTGCTGTTACAGATTTTCCAGAACCTGATTCACCAACTAACGCCAAAGTTTGATTCTTATCAATCTCAAACGAAATATTATCTACTGCTCTAAAAATATTTTCTCGTAACTTAAAATCTACAGATAAGTTTTTTATTTCAAGCAATTTAGACATAACAGATAAAGCATTTTAACTCTAGGATGTTGTAATTAACAAGAATGCTATATATTATTTGTGTTCTTGTGGGGCTGTAGCTCAGCTGGGAGAGCACCTGCTTTGCACGCAGGGGGTCAGGAGTTCGATTCTCCTCAGCTCCACCATTTTAAAATGAATCAAAAAGTATATTTTGTAGATACATTTACTGAAAAAACTTTTTCAGGTAATGCCGCTGGTGTTGTTTTCCATAAAGGCGAAATAGATGGAAACACAATGCAAAATATTGCATTTGAAAATAATCTTTCCGAAACAGCATTTATAAATACTGCCAAAGGAAATGAAATTAAATTTTATAGTCCGACAATAGAAGTCGATTTATGTGGACATGCAACATTAGCTTCAGCATTTATTTTCTTCAATTTTATAGAGAAAAACGCAACAGACACCATTTTTAAATCTAATAGAGGCGAACTAAAGGTAATCAAAAAAGACGATTCATTAGTAATATCACTTCCTAAAGATCATCCAAAAAAGGTAGATGATGTTGAGAGAATTTCCAATGCACTAAATTGTCAGGTAAGTGAGGTTTTTAGAGGTACTGATGATTTTCTTGCGATTGTAAAAGATGAAAATATTGTTGAAACAATAAATCCGAATATAGAAAAAATTGCGGAATTAGATTCGAGAGGTTTGATCGTCTCTGCTAAAGGCGAAGCTACTGATTTTACCTCAAGAGTATTTGGTCCAAATGTAGGGGTTGATGAAGATCCAGTGACTGGATCTGCACATGCTTTACTGGCAACTTATTGGGGCGGTGTTCTTAATTTAAAAAAAATGAAAGCGAGACAAGCATCTAAAAGGGGAGGTGAGTTAATCTGCGAAGTTTTAGAAAATCATGTAGAAATAACTGGTAAGGCAAAACTTTATTTACAAGGTGAGATTTATTTTTAATTATAAAAAAACAATAAATGGTAAAATGTACAGATGATGGGATATAGTCCAGTTCAAAACCTAGAGGCATTATTTGAGATGCCAAATTTCTTATACTTCTATATTCCAATAATAATCTTAGCAACAATATTAAAAGCTTTTGCACTGTGGATATCAGCTAGAAGAGGTGAAAAATTTTGGTTTGCATTTTTTATTCTGGTGAATCTTATTGGGATTCCAGAGGCAATTTATATTTATTTAAAAAAACGAAGGAGCATCAAAGATGATTAAAGAGGGAATTGTTACAGTTCTTTTAACTACTTCTCTTGGAGAAATAAAAATAGAACTAAATAAAGAGTTAGCACCTATTACAACTCAAAATTTTGTTAAATATGTTGAATCTGGTTTTTACGATCAAACTATTTTTCACAGAGTAATAGAAAATTTTGTAATTCAAGGTGGCGGACATAATGAAGACATGTCAATGAAAGATAGAGATCTTGAACCTATTCAAAATGAAGCAAATAATGGCTTAAAAAATGAAAGAGGTTCTATTGCAATGGCTAGAACTGCAGAACCTCATTCAGCTTCATCACAATTTTTTATAAATTTACAAAATAATTTCACTTTAAATCATACTTCTGAAACATCTAGGGGATGGGGATATACAGTTTTTGGAAAAGTTTCAGAGGGAATGGATGTTGTTGATAAAATAGCAATGACCGAGACAGGAGTTTTTCCACCCCACACAGATGTACCAGTAGAACCTATCTTAATTTTAAAAGCTTCAATAGTTGAATAATGGAAATGAGATTAAAAGATAAAGTAGCACTTATCACGGGAGGAGCCTCTGGGTTTGGGAAAGAAACAGCTCATTTATTTAAAGAGCATGGTGCAAGTATTTTTATAAGTGATATAAATTCTGAACGTGGAAAGACTGTAGCCAAGGAATTAGATATAGATTTTTTTGAGCATGATGTAACTGATTCGAAAAGATGGGAGGAAGTCATAAATGGAATTGAAGCTAAGGCTGGCAGTTTAAATATTTTAGTAAATAATGCTGGTATAGGTTTTATATCTGATGTTGAGTCAACTAGTGAAGAAGATTGGGAGCTTGTTCATAAAGTAGACTTAGATTCAGTATTTTTAGGATGTAAATATGCCTTGCCATTAATGAGAAAATCAGGGAATGGCTCGATCATAAATATTTCTTCCATATCTGGTATAGTTGCTGGGCATAATTTTGCTGCTTATAACAGTGCTAAAGCAGGGGTAAGACATTTATCAAAGTCTGTGGCTTTGCATTGCGCAAGAACAACTGATCTAGTGAGGTGTAACAGCATACACCCTGTATTTGCTAAAACAGAAATGATGCAAGCTTTTTTTGAAAATGCTAGCGAGGAGTTATTAGGAAAGTTAGAAAAACAAATACCTATAAGAAAATTTGCAGAATCAATAGATGTTGCTAATGGAATTTTATTTCTAGCATCTGACGAATCAAAGATGATTACAGGCACAGAACTTGTTATCGATGGAGGCTTGTCAGCTCAATAATGGATCAAGAAAAATTAAAGAAAATAGACAATCGATTCCAAAGCGTTCTTGATAGACTCTCTCTTGAAAAACTTGATACCTATTTATACAGATTCAAAGGTAAAAATGCTGGAATACAACGAATATATGGTGGACAAGTCATAGCGCAAGCGTACATAGCTGCCAACTTAACACTTGATGAAGATGTTCATCTCCATTCATTACATGCTTATTTTCTTCGTCCAGGAGTTATTAAACAACCTGTATTATTTAGTGTTGACCCTATAAGAGATGGCAGAAGCTTTTTTACTCGAACAGTAAAGGCAATACAAAATAATGAAGTTATTTTTACAATGTCAGTCTCATTTCATAAACACGAAGAAGGTTTTTCACATAGCATAGATATGCCAGATATACCTGGACCCGAAGAATTAAAAACAGAAATTGAAATGCGAGAAGAAAATATAGATTTAATTCCTGAAGATTTAAGACCGTTTTTCTTAAAGGAGAGAGAGATATCATTAAAAATTGTTGAATGGAATGATGTTTTTGACCCACAAAAACTTCCTCCGATAAGAAATCTATGGATGAAGCCAAATGGAAAATTGCCTGATAAAAATGAAATACATCATGCTTTTTTATCATATGTTTCTGATTCTGGTTTACTTGCTCCTTGTTTGTATCCACATGGATTAAGTTATATGTCACCTAATTTAATGATGGCTAGCCTAGACCACACAATGTGGTTTCATAAACAAAACTTTAGATGGGATGATTGGATTCTCTACTCAACAGATAGCCCATATACTGGCAATGCGCGAGGACTGGGAAGAGGCACTTTTTTTACTAAAGAAGGTGATGTTGTTTCTTCTGTAACTCAAGAAGGTTTATTGAGAATTAAGACTTCTTAATGTTTTAAGGAAAATTTTAATCTTTTCTGGATCTAAATCAGGAGTAAGTCCCTCACCAACATTAAAAATATAATTTTTTCTATCTTTAAATTTTGTAAAAATTTCACGTGCCTTTAATTCGATTTCTTCCTCATTTTTTTTGAAAAAATCTGGATTAAGGTTTCCCTGTATTGTTATATCTTCATCTATATAATTTTCGATTTGATCAGAAGAATTAATGCTATATGCTTTGAAAGACGATTCATGAATAAAAGTAGAAAGAAGCTTGCCGCGGTTATAAAGAATTAAGGGAACTTCCCCATTTAGAGCTTCATAAATTTGATTTACATACTTCAGAGAAAAATCTACATAATTATTTTCAAGAATCCCTGCCCAAGAATCAAAAATTTGAATACAGTCTGCGCCATGTTGCACTTGTTTTTTTGCATATTCAATACAGCAATCTGTAAGCACTTGTAAATATGTTTCCGCATCTCTAGAGTTTTCAGATATATATGATTGAATACTTTTAAAATCTTTTGGCGATTGTCCATAAAACATATAAACAAATAGTGTCCAAGGACTTCCGGTAAATCCTATTAGAGGAACATTTACATTTTCTTTTATTAGAGAAGTTGCACTGTAAACATATTGGATTTTGTCATGAAATTCATTGGTATTTAAATCTAATTTGTCCATTGATGAAAGTGACTTTTCAAATATTGGACCTTTTCCTTTTACAAAATTTACTTTTAAACCTAAAGCATCAGGAATGGTAAGTATATCCGTAAAAGTTATTGCCGCATCAAGATCAAATGCGTTTAAAGGCTGTAAAGTAAGCTCTTTACAAATTTCAGGTTTTTTAATCATCTCAAAAAAATCTTTATATTGAGATCTTACTTCTCTGTACTCTGGCATATATCTGCCGGCCTGTCTCAAGAGCCATACAGGAATATATGGAGCTTCATTTTCTTGGTTGAGTGCTTTTAAAAAATAATTATTCAAAGTTATCTATAAAGTTAATTAAAAATTTTAGAATTTTATTTGATTCATTTGATTTGCTTAAAAAAGGAACGCCAATTTTTTTTAGCAAAACTAAATTTATTCCGTTTCCATCATTTTTCTTATCCAATTTCATTGCACTTAGAATTTTATTTGCATCTAGCTCTATATCACTTAGATTATATTTAAAACTATTTAGAAGATTTTTAGATTTTGTAAAACTTTCTTCATCTAAAAATTTCTCTTGATAGGAAAATTCTAAAGCCATTTTCATTCCAATTATTACCGCATGACCATGAAGTATTGGATTATTTTGATTTATAGATTCGATTCCGTGGGCGAATGTATGACCAAAATTTAAGAATTTTCTTTGCTCAGCTTCCAGAAAGTCTTCTGTAACAATTTTTGTTTTTATTTCTATAGATCTTTTTGTTTGCTCTTCTAGAAAATTATTATCACGGCTAGTAATTTTTTCAATATTTTTTAATAAAGTATCGACATCGTTATCTGAAGTTATAATCGCGTGTTTTAATATCTCAGCAAGTCCATTGAGATACTCTTGCTCGTCTAGTGATTCTAAAAAATTTGTACAGACAATAATTTTTTTAGGATTAAAAAAAGAGCCAACTAAATTTTTATAACTTTCAAAATTTACTCCTGTTTTCCCCCCTACCGAAGCATCAACCTGTCCTAGTAACGATGTTGGAATTATTATTAAATTTATTCCTCTCATATATATTGATGAGGCAAATCCTCCTAAATCTGTCGTAGCTCCACCACCTATTGCAATAAGATGATCATTTCTGTTGCACCCATTATCTTTCAGGAATTTAAGAATTCTAATGGTTGACTGTAAATCTTTCTCTTTTTCAGGATTTTTAACAAGATAAACATTTTCGTTTAACAATTTATTCATTTGTGGATTCTTTTCCAAAACTCTTTCATCACATACAAAAAACATCTTTCCATGTTGAGGGAAATTTTCTGAGATTTTAGAAATATCTTTCTGATAAAGAATTTCTACCTCTTGTTCTTGATTCTTAAAAATGATTTTTTTCATTATTTTTTATCCAGTCTACAATTTCATCAATATTTTTTTTATCAATATCAATAGTAGCAATAGATGACTCAATATAATATTGCCTTCTTTTTTTGAGTAATTGACTAAACCCTTTAATGTCCATATCTTTCATTAACGGGCGAATCTCTCTTCTTCTTGTAGAACGTTCATAGAGAATTTCTTCACTACCATCTAGAAAATAAGTTCTTTCTTTAGATAAGAAATTTCTAGAGCCTTCATTAGTAATGATGCCACCCCCTGTAGCTAGAACAAATTTTGTTTTATTTTGAAAATCAATTAAAGATTTATTTTCAATATCTCTAAAAAAGCCTTCACCATCTTCTTCAAAGATATCTTTAATATTTTTCTTTAATTTAGCTTCAATAATTTTATCTAAATCATGGAAATCAACTAAAAGACTTTCAGCTAGTTTTTTACCAACTGTACTTTTACCAGATCCCATCATGCCTACTAAAAAAATTCTCATTTTTACATTATTTTGTGAATGTGAATAATAATATATAAATGCTTACAGTCATAAAATCATTAGCTTTATTTTTTCAAATAATGTTTTTATTCATTGGTTGTATTTTTTTATATGTAGATAAAAATACTCCAAACCTAGACTTAATTTCCGAAAGTGAACTTCAACAACCCATTAGAATTTATTCTAAAGACGGAAAGTTAATTGGATTTTTTGGCATTGAAAGAAGAGAATTAATAAGTTTTGAACAAATTCCAGAAAATCTTAAGAATGCTGTATTAGCAGCAGAGGATAAAGATTATTTCAATCATTCAGGTGTAAAAATCTCAAGCTTAGTGAGGGCTCTGTTAGGAGAATTAACAGGCTCACCATCTGGAGGTGGAGGCACGATATCAATGCAAGTAGTGAGAAGTTATTTGCTGTCTACAGAGAGAACTTATGAAAGAAAATTAAAAGAAATTTATTTAGCTTGGAGATTAGAAGAGTTTATGTCCAAGGAAGAAATTCTTCAGCTTTACTTCAACAAGACATTTTTAGGAAATAGAAATTATGGGTTTAAGGCAGCCTATGATTATTATTTCGGTAAAAATTTTGATGAAATATCTATAGCTGACTCAGCGATACTTGCTGCAATTTTACAGAGACCATCAACTATCAATCCCAAAAAAGATCCAGCAAAGACAAAGAAGAGAAGAAATTTAATTTTAAAAAGAATGTTTGAAGAAGACCTAATATCTTCAAATCAATATCAACAATCAATTTTAGAAAATGTAGGCTCAAAAACTTATCCTCCCATCTTGGAGTTAGAAGCCCCACATTTTTCTGAGAGTATTAGAAAAAAAGTCTTACAAATTTATGGGAGTGATGCATTCAAATTAGGCTTAAATGTATACACAACTTTAGATTCAGAAATGCAGATAAATGCAATAAATTCAGTGAACGAGAATCTTTTTAGATATCAGCAAAATGCTAAAGAAAATAACTTAAACGAAAATGGTACCCCTGTAGAGGCAGCCTTCATCGCTATGGATTACACATCTGGAGAAATAAAGGCCTATGTGGGAGGTAATAATTTTCAAGATTCAAAGTTTGATAGGGTAACAGCTAAGCTGATGCCTGGCTCAACAATCAAGCCATTCATCTATTCTTGTGCATTTGAAAATGGCTTAAGGCCAGCAACGGTTGTGGTAGATGGGCCAATCATTGTTAAAGATGAATTATTAGAGGACTATTGGAGACCAAAGAATAATTCAGGTAATTTTCATGGACCAGTAAGACTAAGAGAATCTTTAATTGAATCTCTAAATTCTGTATCTATAAAACTGACCGACATGCTTGGATTTGAAAAAATGAACAGCTGTTTTGATAGATATGGCTTTAGTAGTTCAATGGACATTAAAGACCTATCTGGGGCATTAGGAAATGGATTAATTTCACCTTATGAATTAGCACAGACCTTTTCAATATTCCCAAATAGCGGAGCAACAGTTGATTTTTTCATGATTGAAAAAATTACTAATAGGAAAGGAAAAGTATATTTTCAACACACCTTGAAAGGAAATAAGGAAAGATTAGGTGAAGAAATAGCATTTATGACCAGAGAAATTTTAAAAGAGGGGTTAGATAGGTTTCTTAAGTTTAGGAATCTAAATCTTGTTATTGAAAATGCTGGAGGCAAAACAGGTACAACGAACGATGCAAGGGACACTTGGTTTGTTGGCTATGCTGAAAACATCATAGCTTCTTCTTGGGTTGGTAAAGATGATGGAAGTACTCTAGGAGATGATCAGTTTGGAAGTTCAAATGCTTTGCCTATTTGGTTAGATTTTATGAACAATTCAATTGATTTATTAGATGAAACAACTTTTATAATTCCAGAAGATATTACTCTTGTAAGAATTGATAAGAACACAGGAAAAGTTACAAATACCTTTGATAACGCTATTTTCGAATATTTTTTAGATGATGATCTAAAGGATATTCTAAATTAGTTGTGATCTTCAAAATTTAAATTTGGATATATTTTTTTAAAGTTATCTCTAAAAAAAGCCCTTATTTTTGTTAATTCTTGATCTGTATCACCCTCAAATCTCATAACAAGTTTTGGTGAAGTATTTGATGCTCTAAGCAAACCCCATGCTTTGGAATTAGAAAATCGAACACCATCAATATCAAGAATCTCGTATCCTGAAAAGTCTACCTCATTTTTAAATTTATCAACCATTTCAAATTTCTGAGAATCCTCTACATCTAGAGTTAATTCTGGAGTAGTAAAAACTTTCGGAAAATCTGAAATTTTTGTTGATAAATCCGTTCCTAGTTCAGAAATAATTTTTGTTAGAATAACTGCAGAATAAATGCCATCATCAAAACCATACCAATCATAATTTATGAAAATATGGCCAGACATTTCTGCACCTAAAACTGCATTTGTCTCTCTAATTTTATTTTTTATGTTGAAATGGCCAGTCTTTTCAATTATGGGATCACCTCCATTGTCTTCAATTATTTTTGATACCTGATTAGAGCATTTAACATCATAGATCACCGGACCCTTCTTTTTTTGCAAAAAATATTCTGATAAGAGCATAATGATATGATCAGGAGAAACCATATTTGACTTGTTATCCACCATGCCGACTCTATCTCCATCACCATCAAATGCGAAACCTAAATCAGCCTTATTTACTGAGACAGACTCAATTAAATCTTCTAAATTCTTTTCTTTGCTAGGGTCGGGGTGATGGTTTGGAAAATTTCCATCTGGTTCAGTATTCAATGAAATAACTTCAGCACCAATTTTTTCAAATACTTTTTTTGCATATGGTCCAGCAGCTCCATTACCAGAATCTAAAACAACTTTTATTTTTTTTTGTAATTTACAATTAGAAAAAATTTCATTTTCATATTTTTCAATTAAATCCCTTGCATCTGAAACATTAACTATATTTGTCGTTTTATTTTTTAAATTAATTACATCATTTTTGATTTCGAAACCTGAAACTGCCCCATCATTAATCACCATTTTTAGACCATTATCTTCTTTTGGGTTATGGCTGCCAGTTATCATTATTCCGCAATTAGTTTTTCCAATTTTTGTTGCAAAATAAACTAAAGGGGTAGGGACCATGCCAAGGTCAAGAACCTCGATATCATTTGAACAGAGGCCAGAGATAAGTGATTTTTTTATTCTATTTGCGGATAATCTACAATCAGTCCCTAGGTAGACTTTATTTTGACCAGTTTTAAGAATTTTTTCACTAAGCACAATTCCAATTTTTCTAATGATGTCATCATTTAAATCATCATCTGCTTTACCTCTTATATCGTAAGCGCGGAAAATATTTTCATTAATCATTTGTTTTAATTAAATTCTCAATTAATTATACTAACCCCTATGTCTAATACATATTGGCTTGATGGAGAGTATATCAAGAAAGAGCAGTCTAATATAAGTGCTTTAACGCATACACTTCACTATGGTTTAGGTGCTTTTGAAGGAGTAAGGTGTTACTGCTCAGATGAAGGTGAGGTAAATATATTTAGATTGCAAGATCACACAAAAAGGCTACTTGAATCAGTTAAAATTTTAGGTATAGAGGTAGGCTATTCCTTTGATGAATTGGTTGAGGTTCAAAAACAAGTCATAAAGAAATCAAACCTGAAAAATGCTTATCTTAGACCAATCGTTTTTCTTGGAAGTGAAAGGCTTGGTCTGGATATAGTTGGGATGGATGTTCATGTGATGGTGGTATGTCAAGAATGGCCATCATATTTTGGAAAAGATGCAATTGAAAAAGGTATTGATGTAATGATTTCATCGTATACAAGGGCACACCCAAACAGTCTAATGACCAAATCCAAAATTTGTGGAGGTTATGTGAACGGAATATTGGCTCATGATCAAGCAAAAAAAAATGGTTATCAAGAGGCAATTCTTATGGATACTACTGGATTTGTTGCTGAGGGTAGTGGTCAAAATATATTCTTGGTTAAAGACGGTGTTTTACTTACTCCTCAGTTAACTTGTTGCCTAAACGGGATCACTAGAAAGACTGTAATGCAAATTGCTAAAGATAATGATATTGAGGTCAAAGAAAGACTAATTACAAGAGATGAGCTTTATACAGCAGATGAAATATTTTTATGCGGAACTGCTGTCGAAATTACTCCAGTTAAGTCAGTTGATAAAACTTCTATCGGTAAAGGGTATAGAGGAGAAGTTACTGAACTTATTCAATCAACATACTTTGACTCAGTTAAAGGAAAAATAGATAAATATAATAGCTGGCTCTCTAGAGTTTAATGCTCAAACTTAAAATAGCCTTAATAAGTTATAGAAGTGATCCTTTTTCTGGTGGTCAAGGTATATACCTAAAAAATTTATCTGATGCCCTAATTAGACGTGGCCACAAAATAACAATTTTTTCTGGTAATCCTTTACCTGATGTAAATAACAAAGTTGATTTAATTGAAATAAAGACACCTGGGTTTTTTGAAACTTTCGAATTTAAAAAAAGAATAGATCTTTTCAAAAAATATCCTGAAAAGAAGATATTTGATTACCAAGACTTTTTTGATTCAATCACTGGAGTTTTTTCAGAGCCAATTTATTTTGCAAGAAGACTGGAGAATAACAAAGAATTTATTAAAAGAGCAAAATCTTTTGATATTTTTCATGACAATCAATCTATAAGTAACTTTTCAAATCTAATTTCAAATCGGCTGATCACCACTGTTCACCATCCGGTACATATTGACCGAGATATCGACATTCAATTTGAAAGAAAATTTTTGAAAAAAATTTCAATAAAGAGATGGTATTCATTTTTAACAAACCAAAAAAATAATCTTAAAAAATCAAAAATTATAATTACACCAACCCAGTCCTCAAAAAATGACATCGCTAATTTATTTTCATTTGAAAAAAAGAGGATAGAAGTTATATGGAACGGAATTAATATAAAAAAAGTTATACCTTTTAAACCAAAAAAATTTACCTCAAAACTTGTATCAATAATCAGCTCAGATGTGCCAATGAAAAATTTAGAGATAGTTCTTAAATCTTTAAAAGACCTTAGCGATGAGGGTATCAACATCAAATTAAAAATAATTGGAGATCTTAGAGAGAAAAATAATAATCTCATTAAACAGCTTGAAATAGCAGATAAAATTGAATTTCTTCCAAAGCTTTCAAAGGATCAATTAATTCAAAATTTAGATGATGCAGATATAGGTATATGCCCGTCAATATATGAGGGATTTGGATTTCCTCTGGTAGAAATGATGTCAAGAGGTCTTCCTGTAATATCTTCTGATGGGGGTTCATTGCCAGAACTATTATCTGATTCTGGCCTTACATTTAATCCTTTTGATAAGGATGAGTTAACAGCCAAGATTAAACAGATGTTAAAAAATACGAAACTTAGAGAAAGGTTTGCATTAAATAGTCTTAATAGAATGGATGATTTTTTTGATTGGGACGAGTATGCTATGAAACTTGAACCCTTATATCAAAAAATCTTAAGTGGACACTTTTAATTTTGAATCTTTAAATCTTAAAAAAGTAAAAAAAGCTATTGATATAGGCTGTGGCAATGGAAGACATTTAAAATCTCTTGGTTTTAGGCTAAAGAAAGCAGAGATATTTGGTGTTGATCAGCTTAAACACGAAATCCATAAATTAAATAACGAATTTGAAACACATGTCTGCAAAAATGGAAATAGTTATTCTTTTAGCGTTCAAGATATTAGAGCTATAAGCTTTGAGGGCAATTCTTTTGATATGGTTATTTGTTCAGAAGTTCTAGAACATGTTCCAAATTTTGAAAAAGTAATTAAAGAGTGTTATAGAATTTTAAATCCAGGCGGAGTCTTACTTATAAGTGTGCCATCATATTTTCCTGAGATGCTCTGTTGGAAGTACTCAAAAAAATATAAACAAACTCCTGGTGGTCACATAAGAATTTTCTCGAATAAGCTTCTTTTAGAAAATTTTCAAAAACTTAATCTAAAAATATTTAAAAAAAATAGAATGCATTCTTTTCACTCTTTATATTGGATTCTTCGAGCGAGAAATGACATGGAAGAGACACCATTTCTAAAAAAGTTTCATTCTTTGTTGGTGAAACAGATGTTTGGCCAAGCAAAAATTTCAGCATTTATTGAAAAATTGCTTGATCCTATCTTTGGGAAATCAAAATGTTTTTATCTCCGAAAATAAAAGAATTTCAACCAATGATTGATTGGATTGAGAGCAATCAATCCTCCAGTGGAATGATCTTTTGGGATAATAAGAAAAAATTTGATGCTTGGGATCATTTTGAATGTTTAACTGCTTTAGCAATTCTGGGAAGAAAAAAAAGTTTTCTTAAGGGTTTAGATTGGTTTGTAGATAATTTATCAAAAGATAGCCAAATCTTCTCTTCATATAAGGGCGAAGAGATTACTCAAAAATATTATGAAATTCACCATGCAATATATTTTTCAGTTCCCTTACTTCAAGGCTTTTATATATTTGAAGAAATAGATCTATTAAAGAAAAACTTTGAAACTCTCAAAAAAATTGTAGAAAAAACAATTAACTCTAGAGATGACTATGGTTTTTTTTACTGGGCAGAAAAAAATGGTGAGTTTCAAGATAATTCTCTAATCTCTGCGACCTCATCAATATATCTCTCACTAAAAGCTGCAATAGAAATCTATAAATTTCTTAATGAAGATACTAAAAACCTTGAGGATATAACAAAAAGTATAGAGCAGCAGTTTATTGGTGACATGTCTAGATTTAATAGGGATGGGATAGAGCGTTCTCGTTTCTCAATGGATGCTTATTATCCATATTTAGCTGGTATAAATTTAGATAATTCAAAACTTCTTGATTTGCTATCAGATTTTTACGTTCCGGGAATGGGAATAAAATGTGTTAAAGAGGAGCCATGGGTGACTTTTGCTGAGTCCTCGGAGGCTATAATTTCCTTAATTAGGGTTGGTGAAATTAAATTTGCAAGAAAAATAATGAGTGAAATAGAAAACTTCAAAAATGAAGACGGAATTTTCCCAACTGGTTATCAATACTCAGAAAAAATATTTTGGCCTGATGAAAGATCAACTTGGACAAACGCAGCTTATATTATTGCTAAAGATTGTCTATATGATGTGACCAAAAAAAAGAAGGCCTTATTAGTTTGATTTCTGCAAAAGAACGAGACTTTTTACACGTTTTATAAAATTAAAACCCTCATTTAAAGATTGTTTAAAAATTTTATTTGGAGCTTGACCACCCTCATCCTCAGAATCATAAATATCATGAATGGCTAATGTGCCACCTTTTTTAATTTTATTTTTCCATAATTCATAATCTGATTCTGCAGATTCAAAAGTATGACTTCCGTCAATAAATATTAAATCTGCATTGTTTTCAATGATTTTTGAAGCAGATATTGAATCCATTACAAGTGGCTTTACAACATCCTCTAAATCAAACTTAGCAAGATTCTTTTCTAGCAACGGAAGAGTATTAACTCTTCCTAATTTTTCATCATAGACCTCAGCATCAAAATATAACTCTCCTAATTGTTGTTCCTCAGAACCTTTATGATGATCAATAGTTATTAATTTCGATTTATTCTCTTTACATGCCTGACCTATGAAACAAGCAGATTTTCCACAATATGAACCTATTTCTACACAAAAGTTGCTCTCAGATACTCTTTTTACCTCCTCGTAAAGTGCAATTCCTTCATTAAGGTCAAGGAAACCTTTTATTGAATCAAATTTTTCAATCATACATTTCTGGTTTCTGTGATTTAAATCTTCTGTGATGCCAAAGGTATTGATGAGGTTTTTTTAGAATACTTTCTTCAATTTTTTCATTTAACTTCTTTGCAAAAAATTCTTTTGAATTAAGAGTAGATGAAATATCACTAATTATTAATTCATAGCAATCTTCATTTCTAAAAAAATCAAAATAAAACAAATTACAATTAGTTATCTTTGCAATAGAGAAGGGGACAGTTGTGGTTAAGCACTTCTGACTAAAAAAAGAAGATACGATAGATCTTTTATTTCTGTAATCTTGGTCTGGTCCGTAAAGAATTATTTTTCCATTTTTAAGTAGTTCTATTAAATTATTAATGTCAGAATTTGGTATTAAATTCTCCACGGACTTCAAGCGTCCCTTTTCTTGTACTCTTTGAACTATTTTTGAATTATTAGGCCTTTCCATTGCATATAGTTCATGATGCAGACTCAAGATTCTTGCTGAAAGTTCAATATATAGATTATGTCTAAATAAAAGCAATACACCCTTATTATTTTTTTTGGCTTCATCCAAAAGTTCAGCTCCTCTGATTTTGTATTCGAGAGATTTAATTTTCTTAGTTGTAGCATTCCATGCAAGATTATTATCAAAAATAGCACCAATAGATTCATCGCAAGTATCGTTTACTAATTTCTCTCTCCATTTAGAGTCTTTATCGCTGAAACAGTGATTAATATTTGCAGTAATAATTTTTCTTCTTTTTTTAAGACCTATTTCAAAAATTTTTTTAATAAAAAAATTTTTAATAAAAAAATTTCTTGGAATTATACTGATAAGTCTTGTTAAAAAAATTATCAAAAAAACAATGATATTATTCATGTAATGCTTATTGTATATAACTTCTTTTATATTTTATTACTGCCTATTCTTATTCTTAGGGATTTAATCGTTATAAAAAAAAATAAATTAAAAACTATTTCAAAAAAATTGGGATTTAATATGTCAGGATCAAAGAGTCCTACTATTTGGCTGCATGGAGTAAGTCTTGGGGAAATAAAAATACTGAGTCCACTGGCTAAGAAGCTTATCGATCAAGGAGAGAGTGTTCTAATTAGTGCAACTACAAACACAGGGAGGGAGGAAGTTTACAAAGTATTCAGAGAAAAGGAAGTTAGCATCTTAACCTTTCCGTATGATTTAGGATTTATTTACAAAAAAATTATAAAGAAATTTAATGTTAAGAAGCTGGTTTTATTTGAAAGTGAATTCTGGCCAAACCTTCTCAACTCATCACCAAAAAAACTGAAAATCATGTCATTAAATACTTCTATTTCTGATTCAACCTTCTCTAGGCTAAATCTTATAAAAGGGCTTGCAAAAAAAATGATTAGAAGAGTCGACCTTTATCTAGCCCAATCACAGTTAACAGTAGATAGACTTAAGCTATTAGATGCAAAAAAAATAAAGTTGTTAGGCAATATCAAAATCAATCCAGAAAATTATGAAGCTAATGAAAATTTAGATTTTAAATTTAACGAAATCTTTGATGATAAAAATTTATTTAAAGTTGTTTTGGGTAGCTCCCATGAGGGAGAGGAAGAATTTGTTTTTAATGCTTGGAAAAAGCTAGAAAATTCAGCACTCATTTTAGCTCCTAGACATCCTGAACGGATTTCGCTTGTAAAACAAGTGTTTAAAAATCATAAAAACGTTTATATTTTTGAGAAGGTAGGAAGTCTATTTGATCTTTACTCTCAAGCTGATATTGCAATAGTCGGTGGAAGCATAATATTTAGAAAAGGACATAATTTTATGGAGCCTGTTTATGCAAACATCCCCTCGATAACAGGAGAACATCTTGAAAATTACAAAGATTTAAAAGTAAAGCTTTGCGATACAGGAATTTTTGAAACTTTCAAAACAGAGAATGAGCTTTCAGCTTTGCTAAAAAAATATACAAATTCAGAATTAAGACAAAAAAAATTAAATGAACAAAAGATTGCACTAGAAAAAATTTCTGGCTCTTATGAATCAGTTTTAGTGGCTTTAGATGAATTATAAATATAACTTTCCAGCGATTTTTCTTATTGGACCTACCGCAAGCGGCAAAACAGCTGCTTCCATTGCTTTAGCAGAAAATCTTCCAATTGAGATAGTCAGTGTTGATAGTGCAATGGTGTATAAGGGAATGGATATTGGAACATCAAAACCAACAGAGGTTGAGAGAAAAGGAATTCCACATCATCTAATCGATATTATCTCACCTGATAGAAATTTCGACTTAGGATTATTTTTACAAGAAACTCATAGAGCTATAGAAGAAATTTTAAAAAATAAAAATTTTCCTTTATTTGTCGGAGGATCGATGCTTTTTCAAAAGGTATTGCTTAATGGCATACACGACTTTCCTAGTGATGAAAACATTAGAAAACAAATTCAAAAAGATGTAAAAGAGAATGGAATCGATTTCCTTATTGATGAATTGAGACTTAAAGATGAGGAAACCTTCACATCTATAGATTTAAAAAATTTAAGAAGAGTAGAGAGAGCAGTTGAGATTATAAGAATCACCGAAACTAAATTATCTATTTTAAAAAAACAGGAAATGGAAAAATTTTTTGACTACAACAAGTGTCTGGTTTTAGGAATATTTAACAAAAAATCAACCTTGGAATCATTAGCTAAAAAAAGATTAGAAATTATGATTAATCAAGGAATCTTAAATGAACTTGAAAATTTGAAAAAGGAATATAAATTAAGTGCAGGTCATCAAAGCATGAATGCTATCAACTATAAGCAGTTCTTAGCTCATCTTGATGGTAAGGTTTCTTTAGAATCAGCTTTTGAACAAGCCTTTGATGCTACAAAAAACCTTATTAAAACTCAGCTTACTTGGATGAAAAAATTTAATTTCAATAATTCAATAAATGCAGAGTATGCCGATGATTCAGATGCTTTTTCTGTTACAATAAACACTTATTTAAGGAGCTTTAATAAATGAATTGGAATCCAAATGAAAACGATCCATGGGGTAAAAGAAATAATAACCCACCCGACCTCGATGATGCTATAAATCAGTTTAAAAAAATGTTTTCTGGGGGCGGTGGAGGTAAGGGTGCGTCATTTAAATTTAATTTTAAATTCTTCTCTTATTTAATTCTTGGTTTATTAGCTTTGTATGTATTTTTGGGTGTCAGAATAGTTAATGAGGCAAATCGTGAAGTGGTTTTTACACTCGGTAAATATAATAGAGTTTTAGGCCCAGGGTTACAGTTCCATTTTCCTTTCTTTGAGGAAGTTTTTGCCTCAGAAAATATTTCAAGAATAAGAACGTTTGTTCTACCAACAAATATGCTTACAAAAGATGAGAATATTGTAGAAGTTGAGTTGAACGTTCAATATACAATAAGCGATCTTAAAAAGTATTCCTTAAACGTTGAGGATCCAGAGATAACAATAAGACAGGCAACAGAAAGTGCGCTACGTCATGTTGTTGGTGAAAACAATATGGACAACCTATTAACTTCAGGAGCAGCTGCCATTAGTTCAGGAATACAATTGCGTTTGGATGAGTATTTACAGATTTATGATGCAGGAATTTCCGTACAACAAGTTAATATTGAACAAAGACAGCCACCTGCCGAGGTAATTGATTCATTTAGAGATGTTGTTGCGGCAAGAGAAGATAAAGAGAGACTTAGAAATGAGGCACAGAAATATGCTCTTTCAATTGTTCCAGTTGCAAGGGGTGATGCACAAAGAGCCCTTCAAGATGCAGAGGCTTATAAACAGAAAGTAATAGCAATTGCAGAAGGTGAATCTGAAAGATTTCTTGCTCTCTTAGTAGAGTATCAAAAGGCACCAGAGGTAACTAGAGAGAGGTTATACATTGATGCGCTTGAAGAGGTGCTCTCATCAAGCACTAAAGTCATGATAGATGTAGAAGGCGGTAATAATTTACTCTACCTTCCGTTAGATCAATTAATTAAAAAACAAGAGGATGAAGATGAATAAAAGCTCACTAGCACTATTGTTAACATTAGTATTAATATTTCTTGCTTCACAGAGCATTGTGATAGTAAGAGATACAGAAAAAGCTATTTTACTTAAACTTGGAGCATTTGAGAGAACAATCGAGCCTGGTTTAACTTTCAAAATTCCATTCATTGATGACGTCATGAAGTTTGAGGCAAGGTTAAGGACTCTAGACACTCAACCAGATAGAGTGCTTTCTAAAGAATCAAAGCCGCTTTTTGTTGATTCATTTGTGAAATATAAAATTGTTGATGCTGAAACATTCTACACATCGACTAATGGTGGTCAGGATAGAGTTGCTGAGGATACATTGCAAAGACGTGTCAGAGATAAATTAAGAAATGAATTTGGTAAAAGAACCCTTCAAGATGTTGTTTCTGGAGATAGGGACGGGTTAATGCTGGCACTCAGAAATTCATTAGGTGAAGATTCTGGTGAATTAGGAGTTGAAATAGTTGATTTCAGAGTGAAAAGAATAGACTTCGAGAGAGAAATTAGATCTTCAGTATTCGAAAGAATGAAAACTGAGAGAAACAGGATTGCGGAAGAATTAAGAGCTGAAGGTAGAGAGTTAGCTGAAGAGATAAGAGCTAACGCTGATAAAGATCGTACCATTATTCTTGCTGAGGCAACTAGAGAAGCAGAAAAAATTAGAGGCCAAGGTGATGCAATTGCAGCAGGTACTTATGCTGAAGCATTTAATCAAGACCCTGAATTTTATGACTTTACCAGAAGCTTAAAAGCGTATAAAAGTACTTTTAATGATCAAGGTGACATTCTCTTGATAGATCCTGATAGCGATTACTTTAAATATTTGAATAAATCGGAACAACAATAGTTCATGAAAAATTCCCTAATCCTTGTTGGAACACAGTGGGGAGATGAAGGTAAAGGAAAAATTGTTGACTACTTTTCAGAAAAATTTTCGGCAGTCTGTAGATTCCAAGGTGGACATAATGCTGGGCACACTATCTATAATGACGAGAAAAAATTTGTATTGCATTTAATTCCCTCTGGGATTTTCTACGATCATGTTTCCTGCTTTATTGGCCAGGGAGTTATTCTTTCATTAGATTCTTTACTTGAAGAAGTTGAAACAATTGAATCTAAAGGAATAAATCTTGATGGAAAATTACGCATAAGTCGTTACTGTAGCCTTCTGCTTCCTATCCACGCAAAGATTGATCAATTAAGAGAAGATAATAAAAATAAAATCGGAACTACTAGAAGAGGTATTGGACCAGCATACGAGGATAAGACTGCTAGAAGGAGTATTAAAGCTTTTGACCTTGAAGATGATTCTCTCCTGGAAGACAAATTGAAAAACCTTCTGGATTACTATAATTTTCAAATAGAAAATATCCACAAAGCTGAAAAATTTTACTATCAAGAAGTATTTGATAATCTCAAAGAGACCTATAGCAAAACCTCAAAATTTTTTGGAGATGTTACAGATTCACTCGAAGAAATTTATGAAAAAGGAAAGCATATTCTTTATGAGGGTGCACAAGGAACTTTGCTTGATGTAGATTATGGGACTTATCCGTATGTTACCTCATCAAACACACTTGCTACATCAGTAGGTGTGGGCTCTGGATTTCCTAAAAGCATCTATGCTGATGTATTAGGAGTTGTTAAAGCCTACACAACAAGAGTGGGCGAGGGTCCTTTCCCAACCGAGTTACATGATGAGTATGGTGAGAAGATTGCAAAAATAGGAAATGAGTTTGGTGCCACAACAGGTAGACCAAGGAGGTGTGGGTGGCTAGATCTTGTAGCTTTAAAGTACTCAGCAAAACTAAATAATCTAACCAGTTTATGTGTCACAAAACTTGATGTCCTCGATTCATTTTCTGAAATAAAAGTATGTGATGAATATGAAATTGATAATGAAATTGTTCAATATAAATCAAGGCAGCTGCATAAAGTCAAACCAAAATACAAGATATTTAAGGGCTGGGAACAATCTCTCAGTCAGTGCCAAAATTATTCAGAGTTACCTAAGGGAGCAAGAGAGTTTCTTGAATTCATTGAGGATTATACTAAAGTGAAAATAAGTCTTATTTCAAACGGCCCTCAAAGAAATGATCTAATTCATAGATAATTCTTTTGCTCGTTTTATACCTGCATCAACTGCTTCTGAAAATATTTCTTTAAAACCTTTTTCATCAAGTTTTTGTAGAGCAGCCTCAGTAGTACCACCTTTTGAAGCTACACTCTCTACAAGTTCTTCAAGGTTTTCTCCATTTTTAATGGCGTTAATAATGCTTGATAAAAAAACAATCGAAACAACCCTCTTAGACTCTTTATCAGTCAATAATTCATCAAGTCTTTTTTCAAATTCTTGCATTAGATCATAAAAAAAAGCTGGTCCGCTTCCTATCAAGACAGTGTGAAGGTCAATCTGGTCTTCATTCTCAACTTCGTAAGACTCACCAATGAATTTGAATATCTCAACCATCTCTTTATTATCATGATTAGAGTAGATGGCTGTTACTCCTAAATTATCCTTAGCACCTACATTTGGCATAGCTCGAAAAATTTTAGAGTCTGGTAATAAATTTTCTAATTCACTAATTTTTACCCCTGCTGCAACACTAACAAAGGTTTTAGAACTTATATTCAATTCCATTATTTCATCACAAAGTATTTTGAGATCTTGTGGTTTCACACACAGAAAAATAATGTCACTTTTTTCAACACATTTTTCGAGAGAGCATGAGCTATGATTATTTTTTTTCAACCATTCTTTATTTTGTTCAAGTATGTCATACCCAAAAATTTTTATGTCTGTGTTTTTTTGGAAACCTTGAATTAGAGATTTAGCAATATGACCACAACCTAAAAAAGCAAAATTCAACATCGTGTCAGTTTAATATTTTTTCTAAAGTTGCGTTGACAAATTTATAAGAATTTTCTGCACCAAATTTTTTAGCCAATCTTACAGATTCATCGATTAATATGCTCTTTGGTGTAGATTCTGTCTCTTGTTCTGAAATAGCTAATACCATTAAGTTTTCTTCCATGAGGTCAATTTTTTTAATTCCAAACAAATCAAGTTCAGACTTTTCACTGATATCAGATTTAATTTTTTCGAAGTTTTTAGTTGCATGAGAAAAAACATTTTTAAAAAAAATATAGTCTACTTTGGTTTTAGTAAAATCTTTTAAGAAGGATTTTTCTATTTCAGAAGATTTGTTATGCCCAAAAGAAAATTCATACATTGCCTGAATTAAAAGTTCTCTAGCATTAACTCTATCTTTAAACTTAGCAAGATTTTTCACTAAGAAAAACCACCATCATTAGGGTCAACTTCTTCCCATGCAAAAGCCCGACTTCGTACACCTTCACACATATTTTTCAGTGATCGAGCATTGTTTTTTGTCGTTTTTTCAAGCCTCTTAGCCAATTGATTTTCATTATCTACACAAATCACATTATTGACCATAAAAATATCAGGAAACTCTAAAGCTAAACACCCAATTGATCTGAAAGTTTCTCTTGTAACTAATTCGTAATGAGAAGTTTCACCACGCATGATAATTCCACAAAAAATTATTCCTCTAACATTGTCCCAAACAGGTTTAGCTGGGTTCACAATATCAATTTTTCTATACTCTTCGTTTGTTAAAAATCTCTTTGCCCCTGCTGCAAGCTCTAGGGCACCGGGTACACAAAGTGGCCTAGTTTGAAAAAAATCCAACTCTTTACTTGCAACAAATACCATTTTATCGATATGTTCTTCATACCATGAGGTATGAACAATTAAAAAATTTGGGTTGTTTTCAGTCATTTACAAATTCCTCAATCTCAATATTAAATCCTGAAAGTCCACTGTATCTGGTTGTTGTTCCTAAGACTTTAATTTTATTTAATCCTAAAGATCTAAGAATTTGTGATCCAACTCCAATTACTCTTCTATTTCTTTTTGGTTCTACAACCTCATCTTTTAGTAGGGGCAACCAATATGATTTAGCATCTCTATGATTTATTAAAACAAATACTCCACAGTCTTCTTTAGATAGTCTCTCTAAAGATTTTCTTATGGACCATTTTTTCCCAATTTCATTAATTCCTAATGTATCTTGTAAAACACTTTGTGTTTGGACTCTCACAAGAGGAAGCTCTGCCTTATCTAATTGTCCTTTACTCAAAGAGAAATGATATTCATTAAAAATAATATCTCTCCAAACCTTGAGGTCAAACAAACCAAACTCAGTTTCAACTTCTTTCTCCGTAATCATTTCAACTGTTGACTCTTTACTTAATCTAAAATCAATTAAATCTGCTATTGTTCCAACTTTTAAGTCAAATTCTTTCCCGAATTTCATGAGATCATCTCTTCTAGCCATAGTTCCATCATCATTCATAATCTCACATATAACTCCTGAAGCACCTAGGCCTGCAAGACTTGCCAGATCACAAGCTGCTTCCGTATGTCCAGCTCTTGCTAACACTCCCCCTTTCATTGCTTGAAGTGGAAAAACATGACCAGGTTGGACAATATCATTCTTTGATGAATTTTCCTTTACAGCTGTGAGGATTGTATGGGCTCGATCTTTTGCGGAAATACCAGTTGCAATTCCCTCTTTAGCTTCAATTGAAACAGTGAATGCTGTTTTATTTGTCGTCATATTATTTTGTGTCATTGGTCTTAAATCTAAATCTTTACATTTATCCTCATTAAGAGCTAAACAAATTAAACCTCTTCCATGTTTGGCCATAAAGTTAATAATTTCAGGAGTTACATGCTCAGCAGCACAAATAAGATCTCCTTCATTTTCTCGATCTTCATCATCAAGAATAATTACCATTTGACCATTTTTAAGGTCATCTATAATTTCTTGTGTTGTATTTTTAATCATTAATAAAAACTCGTTTTATATCTCGGTCAATTGTATAGGAAGATGTAAGATTAAAACCATTTTTCTCAATAATTTTTAAAACTGGTGACCAGCCAATACCTCGATTGCCAAGAGGTTTAGGTGACTGGTAAGAAATTAAACAATCACATAAACCATCTTTTAAAAACGACTCAACTAATTTTGGTCCGGCTTCAACTAATATCGAGTTAAAATTTTGTTCGTAAATAATTTGCACAACTTTTTTCAGATCAACATCATCAATAATTTGAAAATGATCATCTTTAAAAAAATTGAGTTTTAAATCAGCCTTTGCTTCTGAGCTTAAAAGTACTCTTTTGGGCTGATTTGCAACAAAGTCTACTCGAGCATTCATTGTTGGGTTGTCATTTCTAAGAGTATTTCCACCAGTTACTATTACATCATGCAAAGCTCTAATGTTTTGTACATCTTGGTTTGATTTTTTCGATGTAATTTTGATTGGCTTGCCATTAATGTCTGCAGCGTAGTTATCCATCGTTTGAGCAATTTTTATGGTTACAAAGGGCCTTTTGTTCTCATGTTTAAAAAAATAAAACTTGTTTGAAGACTTAATTTCTTCTTCTAAAACACCTACCGTTACATCTATACCTGCATCTTGCAGCCTCTTTATGCCTAGGCCCGAAACTAAAGGATTAGGATCAACTACTCCAATAACAATTTTTTTAATTCCTGAACTAATAATCTTTTCTGTACATGGAGGTGTTTTACCAGTGTGGTTACAAGGTTCCAAAGTACAAAAAAGAGTAAGGTCCTCCTTTTTAATGTCTGGATCAGCTTTGTCTATACAATTTACCTCTGCATGGGGACCTCCAAAATACTCATGCGCTCCTGATGACACAATTTTTCCGTTTGCATAGAGCAGTGCTCCAACGACTGGATTGGGTTTTGTTGTATGTTTGTGTTCAACAGAAAGCTTTACAGCCTCTGCCATTAGTTTTTTTAAATCCATTATTTTTTCGAAAGTTCTGAAACTTCGTCAACAAAGTCTTCAATGTCTTGAAAATTTTGGTATACAGATGCATACCTGACATAAGCAACTTGATCTAAATCCTTCAAATGATTCATCACATGCTTCCCAATTGATTGTGATGGAATTTCACGTTCACCAACTTTCCTTATAGCATCTTTAATAAACTGTATGGAAAGTTCAATTCTATCTGACTCAACTGGTCTTTTTTCAAGTGCTTTATGAAATCCTGCTCTTAATTTTTCCTCATCAAAAGGCTCCCTCCTGCCATTAGACTTAATGATTCTTGGCATAACCAAGTCAGCTTCTTCATATGTTGAAAACCTTTCTCCACATTTTGTGCATTCTCTTCTTCTCTTAATTTGCGAACCTTCTGATACAAGTCTTGAGTCAATAACTTTTGTTTCTTTATTTGTACAGAAAGGGCAAATCATTATTTATAGACAGGAAATTTTGAACAAAGATCTGCGGCTTTCATTTTCACTTTTTGAAGGATTTCTGGTTTATCTTTATTTTCTATAGCCGCTTCAATTAGTTTAACAATTTCTGAGCATTCCTCTTCTTTAAAACCTCTCGTAGTCACTGCTGCTGTACCAATCCTTACTCCGGAAGTTACAAAAGGTGATTCAGGATCATTGGGAATGGAATTTTTATTCAAAGTAATATTTACTTTTCCTAATAATTCTTCTGCATCTTTCCCTGTAATGTTCTTATTTCTTAGATCTAGAAGAAGGAGGTGGTTATCTGTTTGAGGTTGCACGGTTTCGAAACCTAATTTCTGAAAATCTTCACACATTGATTTCGCATTTTTTATTATCTGTTTTTGATAATTTACAAAATCATTCGTCATGGCTTCTTTAAAACATACAGCTTTTGCGGCAATAACATGCATAAGCGGCCCTCCTTGAGAGCCTGGAAAAACACCAAAGTTAATTTTTTTCTGAAATTCTTCGTCTTCGTTAGACAGAATTATCCCTGATCTAGGGCCTCTTAAGGATTTATGTGTTGTGCTAGTAACTACGTGCGCATATTCAACAGGATTTGGATAAACACCACCAGCTACCAGACCTGAAACATGTGCCATATCAACTAAAAGAAAAGAATTATTTCTATCAGCAATTTCCCTAAAACGCTTCCAGTCAACTATACCCATATAAGCTGAAAAACCAGCAATTATTAGTTTTGGTTTATGTTCGTCAGCAAGTTTCTCAACTTCTTCATAATCAATTGTTCCAGTATCTTTTTTTAAACCATACTGTATGGCATTAAAATTTCTTCCAGAAAAATTTACTTTTGCACCATGAGTTAAGTGGCCTCCTTGATCGAGAGCCATACCTAAAATAGTATCGCCAGGCTCCAATAATGCTAGAAATACTGCAGCATTAGCTGAAGCTCCAGAGTGAGGTTGTACATTAGCAAATTTTGCACCAAATAATTTTTTTGCTCTTTCAATAGCAATGCTTTCTACACCATCTACATGCTCACAGCCACCGTAATATCGCTTATTTGGATAACCCTCAGCGTATTTATTTGTAAGAACACTGCCTTGTGCTTCCAGCACTCTTTTAGATGCATAGTTCTCTGAAGCAATCAATTCAATGTGTTCTTCTTGCCGAGACAACTCAAGTCCCATAAAGTTTGCCAAATCAGGATCGTACTCTTCAATATTTTGATTTTGTGTTAATTTAAATTCATTCATGGTTTTTTATGTTTAAACTTTGATTTTCTTTTTGGATAGCAAGTTTTGCATATCTCACATTCTAGACCATAACAACCTCTAGCAGGACAATATGCTCTAGCGTACATAATAATTTGTATATGAAGTTTATTCCATTCCTCAATAGGAAAAATATTCTTTAGATCATTTTCTGTTGTTTTAACATTTTTTCCACTACTTAAACCCCACCTTTGAGCACATCTATGAATGTGCGTATCAACAGGAAAGGCTGGGATGTTAAACGCTTGAGAAATAACTACAGAGGCTGTTTTATGCCCAACTCCAGGTAATTTTTCTAAAGCTGACATGTCATCTGGAACTTTCCCGTCAAAATTTTTAACTAAAATTGATGATAATTGCTTTATAGCTTTAGATTTTTGTGGGCCAAGACCACATGGTTTAATGATTTTATAAATTTGATTTTGAGTTAACTTACTCATTTTTAAGGGGTTTTTAGCAACTTTAAAAAGTTTAGGTGTAATTTTATTTACTCTCTCATCAGTGCATTGAGCAGAAAGCAATACTGCAATTAATAGTGTGTAGGGATCAGAGTGATCAAGTGGTACTGGAGGAGTCGAGAAAACTCTGTCTAGTATCTTCGAAATATTACTTGCTCGTTCGCTTTTTTTCAATGTATTAAAAGTTTGCTAACTCATGTATTTGGTTTATTATATTCAATTATATATTGTCTTAAATTAAGGGGAGAGACATGAAAAAGATCTTTTTATTATTATTTGTGCTTGTCACAAGTTCGTTCGTATTTTCTCAAGAAGCTGAAGAAGGCTTTGATGAGGATTCAATTGAAAATGTTGTTACGACTGCTCTTTTAAAAGAAGAGACAGTACAAGATGCATCAGTTGCTGTTACAGTTTTAACTGGTTCTGATATTGATGAAAGAGGTATAAGAGACCTCGAAGATGCTCAATTCCAGGTGCCTGGATTATATTTTACCCAGAGCACATTTACTGGAGCAGCAATATCAATAAGAGGTATACCAAACCTTTCAGGAGCAGGAGCTTCTTTCTCAGGAAATGTTTCCTACAGAATGGATGGCTCTAATGTAACCGCTGCTTGGTTTGCTGACGGAGAAATGTTTGATGTTCAAGCGCTTGAAGTTTTACGTGGACCTCAAGGTACTCTTTTCGGTGGTAGTAACCCTGCAGGTTCAGTGATCATTTCATCTGCAACACCTACCTCTGCAAAACACAACTATTTTGATTTTGAAACAGGTGATCATGAACTTTCAAAGTTCACTTTAGGCCATACTGTTCGTTTTTCTGATAAGGCTGCAACAAGATTTGCAATAAGAAAAACTAATAGAGACGGTTTTGTAATGAACTTACAAACTGGAGAGAAAATTGATGATAAAGACTATTTAGGAGCTAGAATGGTTACTGAATATGACTTTGATAACGGAGCAACTTTAAGATTCATAGCTTTCCATCAATCAAGAGATGATAAAAGCGGAAGGTTAATGAAAACTTCTTGTGATCCTGTAATTATTTTTGGTTGCCAACATAATTTAACAGGAACTTTCCCAGATCCAGGAGGATTACTTCACACAAATGGTTCATATTTTTCAAGTATTGATTTATTAACAGGTTTATATCCAGGAAATGGATTAATTTCTGATCCAACAATTAATGTTTACGAAAACACAGTTGTACCAACTGATTCCTATAAAGTTAGTCATCCTTTAACACCATCTAAAGAAATTGACTCTAACTTATTTAGCTTAAATCTCGAACAAAACATACTCGGACATGATTTTGTTTTGAACTATGCTTATTACGAACATGAATATGATTCATACGGAGCTTTAAATGAAGCCACCATGGATAGACCTTACCATATGGGAGGAGTTGTAAATGCTTCGCTATTTGAAGGTAGATATGCAGGGGCTTTTACAAGGGATATGATTGTTGATAGGTCATATTCTGATAACAAAAACCAAGAATTAGAATTAAGAATACTATCTGACAGCGATGGTCCACTTAATTATGTTGCTGGTCTTTATTCAAGGGTTTATAAATCAACGACTATTTATGAAATTGAAAGTCCAGGTATAGAATACTTTGGTAATGTTGGAGCTGGACCTGTTGGTCAAATGTTCCCTGCATTAGCAAATAAAGGGGGACTTACATTCTGGGCTGCATTCACAGGAATTTACAATACAAGTATTTATGGAAATCTGCAAACAGCAGCGACAGATTTTGTTTTATCTGATCCTGCATCACTTGCAGCAATAGCAGCAGCGGTGCCAGGGTTAGTGGCTTCTGGTTTAACATTAGCACAAGCTCAGGCAGCAGCAACAGGTCAGTTAGTTTTAGCTAACTTTAGCAATCCTGCTTTAAGAGCAGCAGCTGTTCAAGGTACTATGGCCCAAACTGCAGGCACAGTTCAATTTTTAGAATCTGCAGGTCTTGTAACATTTAAACCTGCATTTGGTGATTGGCAAAAGAATTTCGAAAGCGACCAGGAAATAAAGAATGTTGAAGAAGCCATTTTTGCAGAAGTGGATTATGACCTTTCAGATAAGTGGCAAGTTCGACTAGGTGTTAGATGGATGGATACAAGAAAAGATAGCTTAGCTAGAAGTGGTGTCTTAGACATTAACCAATTCCAAACCGCTTACTATGCAACAGAAGCTGAAGCTAATGCGACTTTACCAAGAAACAGAGCAAATTTTGAGACAGTAACTGGTAGAGTAATATTCGATTACCAACTTAATGAAGATACATTGCTTTACTTTGGATACAACAAAGGTACTAAACCTGGTGGTTATGAGCCTGCGGTTGATACACAAGCTGCTGCTCAATTAGGTGACATTTTAGTTGATACAGAAGAGCATGATATTTTTGAAATTGGTACAAAAGGAAGTTATTTTGGCGGCGCATTGGTATTAAATGCAAATGTTTATCAAAATTCTATTACTGGAAACCAATTGCAGAGACTTGTTGGACTTGCCACATCAACGTATAACGGTGATACAGAAAATACTGGTTTTGAAGTTGAGGCTTTTGCTTTCTTAAGTGAAAGCACCAGAATTGATGCGAGTATCTCTGGAAATGATCACGTTTATACAAATGCAACTGGTGTCGACCCAAATAATCCATATGGAGCAACACAAATGCTTCCACTTGGAGCTGATGGAACATTAATCCAAAGTTTCAATGGTGCAGCCTTTGCATCACTCGGCATTCCTGGATTTGGTCAAAACTACCTGAACTTAAATCATGATGGTCTTGCACAAGCTTTTGGTGCTAATGCTGGTGCGATTTATGCAATTACCACATATGGTATGACAGATGTTGGACCTATTTTTACACAATTCGGACTACTCTGTAACCAACCATTTGCACTAGTATGTCCTGATCCTGGTATTGATCAAGATTTGAATGGAAATAAAGTTCAATATGTGCCAGAGCTTGCATATAAGTTTGGTCTTGAACAAGACGTAATGAATAATGCAGCAGGTACAATGACCTTAAGATTTGAGCATACTTATGTAGGTGAAAGATTTGTAACAGAATTTAATACAATGGAGTTACCTTCATATCAATTCTCAAACCTTTCATTAAGGTATGTCCACTCTTCAGATAGATTTGGATTTAACTTAAAAGTTTACAACCTACTTGATGAAGATCTTATTATCGGCGGGGCTAAAGGTTCTAATGCTAACGCTGGAGTGATAACTTATTATCAGCTTAGGCCTACAGCAACTAACTTACAATTCTTCGTAAGATACTAGTAGAAAGATTTGCTAAAATTAAAGCCTCCTTCGGGAGGCTTTTTTTATGTTATTTGATATTAAGAAAAATCTTGAAAAGATAGCGCTTTCACTTTCAAATGAAACGAAGGCAAATGAAAATATGCTTCACGCATATTTTGATTATTTAGAAACAGGTGATGAGGATGCGCTTGATTCAGCTAATATACAATTTAGAGAAAATTTAAAAAGTGCTGGTCTTGGTATTCTTTTAATTATCCCTTTTTCACCAGTCACAATTCCATTCTTTATTCGTTTAGCAAAAAAACACCAAGTAGATATAATTCCTAATTGGTATAAAAAGCTTGATTTAAATAATGATGAAAACAAGTTAGAATAAACTTTTCCGGAGAATTTAAAATGAAAAATGTTGTAATTGTTGATAGTGTAAGAACAGGTCTCAGTAAATCCTTTAGAGGTACTTTTAACATGACCAGAGGTGACGATATGGTTGCTCACTGTATTAATGCCCTGTTAGATAGAAATAAAAATTTAGATCCCAATAGTGTTGAAGATATTATTATGGGATGTGGAAATCCAGAGGGTCCTACAGGTCATAATATAGGGAGAAATGCAGTTGTTTTATCAAATCTTCCAATCTCAACAAGTGGAACTACTGTAAATAGGTATTGTTCTTCAGGTCTTCAAACAATTTCAATGGCAGCCGGACAAATAATGGCTGGGGGCTATGATGTCATTATGGCAGGTGGAGTGGAGCAAATAACCCAAACACAACCTGTAATAAACATGAATGGCTTTGTTAATGAAAAAATAAATGAAAATGAACCGGGTATATATTTTCCTATGGGTCAAACTGCTGAAGTTGTTGCGAAAAGATACAAAGTTTCTCGTGAATCACAAGATGAGTATTCTTTGCAAAGCCAACTAAGATGTGCTGAGGCACAGGAGGCGGGCAGGTATGATGACGAGATAATTCCTATGAAAACTCAAATGCTTCTTACAAACAAGGAGACTGGAGAGCAGAAAGTTGTAGACGCGGAATGTGTGAAAGACGAATGCAACAGGCCTGAAACTACAATTGAGGGGCTATCTGGCTTGAAACCAGTCTTTGATGCTGAAAATGGAAGTGTAACAGCAGGTAACTCCTCTCAATTATCAGATGGAGCTTCAGTTACATTGGTAATGTCTGAAGAAAAAGCTTTAGATTTAGGCTTGAAACCAAAAGCATATTTCAGAGGATTCACTACAGTTGGTTGCGGTCCTGATGAAATGGGGATTGGTCCTGTTTTTGCTATTCCGAAATTGTTAGAGAAATACAAATTATCCGTAGAAGATATAGACCTATGGGAATTAAACGAAGCATTTGCAGTTCAAGTAGTTTATTGCAGAGATGAGCTAGGTATTCCTATGGACAAGTTAAATCTAGATGGTGGATCAATTGCTATTGGTCATCCTTATGGCATGACAGGTTCAAGGCTTGCAGGACATATGATTAGAGAGTTAAATAACAGAGATGCACAGTATGGAGTGGTAACAATGTGCGTCGGTGGTGGAATGGGAGCAGCAGGCCTTCTTGAAAGATACCCATCATAAAAAAAATGAAGAATATTTCATCGAGAAATATTTAAAATCTCTTTCAAAAAAAAATGAATCATTCCCCATTCCTATTGGGGACGATTCTTCTATGATTAATTTTAATTCTCTGATAAGTGTTGATTCATTTGTAGAAGGACAGCATTTTCCTAAAGGTTTAGATCCTTTTTTTATTGGTTACAGGTCTATAGCTGTTGCTGCTAGTGATATTTTAGCTATGGGAGCAAAACCTGAGGGATGTCTTCTTTCTATAACAATTAATAAGCCCTCTGATAAATGGTTTAAAGAATTCTCAAATGGTGTGAACAAATTTTTAGAACAACATAAAATGTCATTAATTGGAGGTGATATTACAAAAGGAAATTTAAATATTGGAGTCACAGTAATAGGAAAAACAAATAATAAAGTTCTGAAAAGAGATGGCGCAAAAGTAAATGAAAATATTTTCATTTCAGGCACATTGGGAAGAGGTTATTTAGGACGATTACAATATAGACAAGTTGATACAAAATTAAATCATTTTTTAATGCCAAAAATTCCTATACATGAAATTGATAAAATTAGAAAAGTTGCTAGTTCTTGTATTGACGTATCAGATGGCTTTCTCATAGATTTAAAACGTATATTAATCTCATCGAAAGTTGGTGCAGATATTTTTTTAAATGAAAATTTTTGCACAAATGGTAAAGAAGACTTAATTTGTGGGGATGATTATGTTTTGTGTTTTACATCAAATTTAGATGAAAAAGACTTAACAAAAATGCTGCCAGATGCTCACTATGTAGGAAAGATTACAAAAGAACAAAAACTTGATGTGTTTGATCAAAAAAAGAATAGATTAAATTTCAATAAATTAGGTTGGGATTCATTTATTTAATTTCTTAAGAAATCGTCGATTGTTTTCTGAATGCCCTCTTTATCCAATCCATTTTGTCTAAGAATTTCATTTCTACTTCCATGAGCTGGAAACTCATCTTTTAATCCAATTGATAGTAAATTTCCTTTAAATTTTTGTTTGTGTAATTTCTCACCAACAGCGCTACCACATCCGCCAAGTAGAGTATTGTCTTCTAAGGTAATAATTGTCTCATGTTGCATAGCGTATTCTAATGCACCTTGATCAATCGGTTTAATAAATCGCATATCATATAAGGTGTAATCCTTTTTCTCAGCAATTTGATCTATTTGATCCATCAAAACCCCAAAATTTAAAATACAAACAGACTGGCCATCTTTTATTTTTTTAGCTTTACCAATTTCAAAACCCTCGACTTCATTAAGTATTGGCTGAACACCAATTCCAGATCCTCTTGGATATCTTATTGCAGCAGGTCCTTTATGTTCATAACAAATATTCAAAAGATGCCAAAGCTCATGTTCATTAGATGGGCAAGAAATCACAATATTTGGAATGCATCTCATAAAACTAATATCAAAACTTCCTGTATGTGTAGGACCATCTTCTCCAACAATGCCAGCCCTATCTATTGCAAAAGTAACATCAATATTTTCCAAACATACATCATGTATGAATTGGTCATATCCTCTTTGTAAGAATGTTGAGTATATTGCCACAACTGGTTTTAAACCTTCTAAAGATAATCCAGCTGCAAAGGTTACAGAATGTTGCTCTGCAATTGCAACGTCATAAAATCTTTCAGGGTATTCTTTTTCAAAGTTCACCATTCCAGAACCCTCTTTCATTGCAGGTGTGATACCCACAAGCGATTTATCAGTTTCTGCCTTATCGCATAACCAATCACCAAAAATGTCTTGGAATTTTGGTTTTGAGCTGTTTTTCTCGGGTTCAATCTTTGAAATCGCATGATATTTGATTCTTTCTTCTTCAGCAGGTATAAATCCAGCACCTTTTTTTGTGATTATATGAAGTAAATATGGAGAGTCTTTCTCCATCATTCTATTAATTGTTTTTTGAAGCAATTCAATGTCATGACCATCAATTGGACCAATATAATTAATTCCAATATCCTCAAAAAGATTTCCTGGCATTATTGCCGACTTAATTCCATCCTTTAAATTTCTTGAAATATGCAGAGCATAAGGAAGTTTGTTCAATACACTTTTACCACTAGATTTAAGTTTTTTATATGATTTTGATGCCCAAATTTTGGCAAGATAATCTGATAGCCCACCCTTATTTTTAGAAATTGACATATCATTATCATTTAGAATAATTTTTAGATTATTATCAAGATGACCAGCATGCATCATTGCCTCAAAAGCAATACCTGCTGTCATTGCACCATCACCAATAACAGCAAAAACATTTTTTTTACTATCTTTACTTAAGTTAGCTTCATTCATTCCAAGTGCTGCACTTATTGAAGTGCTAGAGTGCCCAACGCTCATTGCGTCATAAACTGATTCAGTTATAGATGGAAAGGCAGCAATACCATTAAGTTTCCTCATAAGATGCATTTTGTCCTTACGGCCAGTCAAAATTTTGTGAGGATATGCTTGGTGTCCTGTATCCCAGACAATCTTGTCATCAGGGAGATTAAGGACACTGTGAAGAGCAATAGTCAATTCAATCGCACCTAATCCTGCCCCAAAATGTCCTCCAGACTGACTGACTGAATACAACAAAAATTCTCTTAATTCATCAGCAAGAATATTGAGCTGTTCCAGATTTAACTTTTTTAAGTCCTTTGGAGAATTTATTTCTTTTAAAAATTCAGAAACAGGTTCCTTTAAAGGAAATTTATCAAACTTTTTCATTTAAAATTTTCTTGAAAACAAACTATCAATAAAAGCTGATAGAGGATGGTTATTTAAACAAAGTTTTTCACATATTTCCATTGTACTTTCTTTAAATTTATCTACCTCAATCATTGTTTTGTCAATTCCAAAACATATTGGAATGGTTTTTTTATTATTCTCAAGATCTTTTTTTGCTGTTTTACCAATTTTTTCTGTAGTCTCTGATAAATCAAGCATATCATCAATTAATTGAAAGCTTATTCCAATATTTTTAGCTAATTGGTACCAATCTTTAGTTAAGTCTCCTTTTAAATAAAATGAGGATAAAATTGAAAATTCTATTAATAATCCAGTTTTTAATCTATTCATTTTCATGATTTCATCAAAAGTTGGATTTTTCTGTTCGTATTCAATATCTAAATTTTGTCCTAGAACCATTCCTTCAGGACCTATCCTTTTTGCTAAGTCACTAAGTAGATCTTGTTTTTCAGAAATATTTAAATTTTTATCATCTAGAATTAAATTAAAGGCTAATGTCTGTAGCGCATCACCTGCAAGAACAGCAGTAGATTCATTAAATTTTTTATGGAGGGTGGGTTTTCCTCTTCTTAAATCATCATCATCCATGCAGGGCAGGTCATCATGGACTAAAGAATAAGTATGTATTAATTCGATTGCACCAGCAATGCTTTCTAGGCGTGATGTTTCTATTCCCAAAAAGTCCCCTACTAGAAAGACTAGAGTGGGTCGAATTCTTTTACCTGGGTTAGATAAGGCGTAACTAATGGATTTGTCTATAGTGGTTTGATTTTTTGTTAACCTTTGAAATATTGAATTTAGTTTTTCATCAACAACTGATTCAAAGTTACCAAGATCAAGAGCTGTTTTCGTCGAAGATTTTTGTATCGCCATTTTCAGTAAGCTCTTTAATTTTATTTTCCGCTGTCTCAAGTTCCTTTTGACACACTTTTATTAAGGCTACACCTTTCTCAAATTTCTTTAATGAATCCTCTAAGCTGGGATCATCATCTTCAAGTGTTTTAACAATTTTTTCTAGTTCTTTAATTGATTCTTCAAACTTTGCCATGGTAAATATTTTACCTTAAATTTTATAAAACTATTTGATTTAAGGTTAGCTGGTATATCCGCCACGTAAATTTTTAGACCAGTTTGTAAATTTTTCAAGAATCATAAGAAGAGCAGGGGTAGCAATAAGTGTAATCACCGTACTAAATCCTAAGCCCCAACAAATGCTGATTCCAAATGCTTGATACCATTTTACAGTTGAAGTTCCCTCATATACTGTTTGATTTAGTAAGTCGATACTATATCCAGAAGCAAGGAAAATAAGACCAAATATTGTGGTAATTGTTGTAAGAAGAACAGGTCGCAATCTGCTCATGCAAGTTTCTGTGATTAGCTCTTCAATATTTTTATCAGGAAAATCTATCTTTAGTCGATTATACGTATCTATTAAAACAATGTTGTTATTTACAACAATTCCAGCTAGACCTACTATTGCCGTTCCAGTCATTATAGTTGAGGGCTCAACTTGTGAAATAGTAAGTCCCAAGAAGACTCCAGAAGTTGAAAAAATTACAGACATCAAAATGATTATAGGTTGGGATATGCTATTAAATTGGGTTACTAGAATAATGAACATCAGAAATAATGCTCCTACCATTGCTAAAAGGAGAAAGTTTGTAGCCTCATCACCTTGTTGAGTTAAACCACCAAATCTAACCTCCATTCTAGGATCCTCAAAATCATTATCCTTCATCCATTGTTTAATTTTTGATATCTCATCATAGAGGTTGTATCCAGGTTTATTTATTCCACTTATCTCGTGGTAATATTTCCCATCAATTTTATTCAAGGATGTTGCATTCTGTCTTGCATCAACTTTAACAAAACTTGAAACAGGAACAGCTCCATTTCTTGTATTTACTGAAATTTGATCCAAGCTTGAGAGAGTTCTTTGATCTGCAGGAAATCTTGCTCTAATTTCAATTTCTTCGCGTGAGTCATCTGGTCGATATTCTCCTAATAATATTCCATTTGTAACCATTTGAACTGCAGAGCCAATTTCAAATAAATTTATTTCAGCTTGATATGCACGCTCTTTATCAACATCTAACTTCCATTCAATTTTATATTTTGGAGTTGTATCTGATAGGCCAGTTAAACCATCAATGTTATTTTCAATATAGTCTCTCAACTCAAGAGTCTTTTTATCTATTAAGCCTCTATTTTCACTAAGAAGTCTTATTTCAACTGGTGCTGTAAATTGCCCAGGCCCTTCTTGAACTTCTCTAACAGTCACCTTGTAACCTGCATTATCATCAAACTGATTTCTAATGTTGTCTAAAACTTCGAAACCACTTATGTCTAATGTTTTGGGATCTTCAACAAGAATATATCCTCTTGCGACACCGGAGCCTCCACCCCAGTCAGAATTTGAAACTGTCATTAGAACATCATCAACTCCTTTGAGACCTATAATTTTATCCTCAACCTCTAAAGCCATGTTTTTTGCTTCATAAGGAGAGATATTCCCTCTCGCCTGAATATTGACATTAATTATCCAAGGATCAACACTTGGAAAGTAAACAAAACTTTTTCCATAATTTCCAACTATTCCTAGGGGAATCACCAACATCACAAAGAAAAACGTATATGCAATTGTTTCAAGTGGATTTTTAAGAGAAAAGTTAATTGCTTTTTTATATATTCTTTTTAGAAATGTATCATCATTATCATTTGATTCATCTTTTTGTCTTTTTCTTCTACCAAATAATGAACCAATAACAGGTGCAAATATTAATGCATAAGCTAAAGAGGCCATCAGAACAACAAAAACAGTTATTGGCAAATATCTCATAAATTTACCAGACATACCTGGCCAAACCATTAATGGTGTAAATGCAGCAACTGTTGTAAGAACAGAAGCCACAACCGGGGTAAACATTCTTTGAGCAGAATTTTTGTAGGCTTCTAATCGGTTCTGGCCTTTATCAATTAATTTATCTGCGTACTCGACAATAACTATTCCACCATCTATTAACATGCCAAGACCTAACAGCATTCCAAACATTACTAGGAAATTAAATTCATAGCCAAGGACGTAATAAAGGACTCCAAAAGTTACAAGGAAAGAAAAAGGAATCGCAATTCCTACTATAATTCCATTTCTTAAACCTAGAGTGGCAACTACAAGAACCATCACCAAAACAACAGCGGTAATGATATTGCCTTGTAATTCATTTACCATGTCCCCAGCAAACTGGGTTGTATCTAGTCCAGGAGTAATTAAAAGTTTTTGAGGTAGTTCAGATTTAAAGCCATCAATTTGCTCTCTTACTGTATTTGCAATATCAAGTTCATTAAATCCAACTCTTTTTTTAATAGAGAGAGTGATTGCATCTTTTCCATTTACTCTTGAAAAACTAGAGGGATCTTTGAATGTTCTTTTTATTTGGGCAACATCTCCAAGCTTAACAACCTTTGAACCTGATGCTTTGATTGGAAGGTTATAAACATCCTCACTAGTTTCAAAAACACTTGGAATCTCAACAGCAAATCTACCTGAACCTGTATCTTGAAAACCTGCTGGAATTAATACATTGTTAAATCTAACAGCATTAGCAATTTCGCCAAGAGTAACACCGAGACCCTCAAGTTTTGACTTTGATACAGAAACTTCAAGAAGTTCTTCTGGAACTCCATCAACAGAAATTTCCAGAACACCTGGAACTTTTTCTAATCGCTCTTCAATATTCTTGGCAACTTGATATCCAGCCCTTAAATTTGAAAAGCCACTAATACTATAGACAAGTATTGGTTGATCATTATCAGCATATTCTACAACTCTCGGGTCTTCTGCTTCAGGAGGTAGTTGGTTTCTTACCTCTCCAACGGCTCTTTCAACATCTAATATTGCTTGATCAATATCATAATCAATATCATATTTGACCCTTACATAGGTATAGCTTTGCCCACTTACTGAAAAGACTTCTTCTTGTCCCTCTAGTCTTAAAAATCTATTTTCTATAGGTTTTGCAACAAGTCTTGCCATGTCTTCTGGTGAAGCTCCTGCAAGAGTAACAACAACATTAACCCATGGGAATGTAACGTTTGGATTTGATGCTATAGGCATACTTGCTCTACCTAATATCCCAGCAAGAATACAAAAAATCATTATTAAGATACTTGTTCTAAACTTAGTTACTGCTGTTGAAACAATTCCCATTATTTATCCTTAAAATTTACCTCTTCGCCCTGTGTAACGAATCCTTGACCCGCTACCACTATTCTTGATAAGTTTGGCAGCCCACTAACCCAAGCCCCTTCAATTGTGTCTCTAAGAATATTCACAACCACTATCTCTATTTTTCCATCTATAACTAATGCTAGTGAAACATTTCCATTATCGGCAAGCAAAAATGCTGATGTTGGAATAAAGTGTGCCTTCTCTGGGTCAGTAAAGATTGTCATTGTACCGGTTAAACCGTCTTTAATAAGATTTGAAACATTTTCAATTTCAGTTTCGACTTGAAATGTTTTTGTTTGTTTATCAGCTGAAGAGCTTATGAATGTTAAATTTGACTTATACTCCTCGCCTGAAAGGAATGTCACAGTAACATTTTGACCAATTTTTACTTTGTTAACTAAAAGTTCAGAAACATTTCCTACAATCTTCAAAGGAGATAAAGAAATTAAAGAAGCACATATCTGTCCGTTCTGAAGAAGTTGCCCTTCTTTTGCTAGGTTTTCTACAAAACCATCAAAAGAGGCTTTGATTTTTGTTCTTTCATAATCAACCTTTGATGCTTCATATGTAGCTTCAGATGTCACTAATCCTGATTCAGAAATAAGTCCTTTACCATAAAGATTTTTTGATGACTCATACTGTATTTCGGATTTTTTAAAGTTTGCAAATTTCTGACCTGGTTCTAATTCACAAATTACTTGATCTTTTTTCACAAACTCACCATCGAGAAAATGAATTTTTTTAACCTTCTCTGATGTTTGTGATCGTAAATCAACTTTTGAAAATGCCTCTGAAATTGACTGTATACTTATTGGCAGACTATAGTCTTGAGCTTCTGAATTTACAGTTAGAACCGTTTGTTTTTCAACATCCCTAATTTCAGGCTCTCTCTCACTTGGAGCAAAGAGTCCTAAAAGCATCCAAACGAAAACACCACCAAGTATAATCGCTGCCATTCTTATATTTTTCTTATTCATGTTCTTAATACCAATAAAAACTATTTTTAGTTGCTAGATATTGTATTTTTTTCTGTATTTTTTCAGATTTAAGTTTGATTTCTTTGATTTTGGTTTTTCTTCAGCTTCATAAAAATCGATATTAATCTTGGGCTCTTTTTTAATTTTTTCAACTTCTTTATTCCAACAAGTTTTTACATGATTTAAGAATTTTACATCCCATGTATTGAAAGCTCTGCCGTCTTGTTTCCAATATAAAATAAAATCAAGTATTTTTTCATTAGCAAAATCCTCTGATATTCCAGATAATGATAATACTTCTCTACACTCATCTGATGGTTGCCAACTATCATCAATCACAAAGGGTTTTGTTCTAGTATCTACCTCTGCAGTGTATTGAGCCCACTTGAACCTTGCATATTCAATGAACTTTGAATTATATGACACATGAATTCCAGGTTTCTCCATCCAATAAACTCTAAATTCAGGAATTAAGTTGTGAATAAAGTCTTCACTAATTTCTGCTTTAAGCAAAATCTCAACAACATCATCTGATGGCTGCCAATTTATCCCCATTTCTGATTTATCAAATGATTTTGGAGTTTGAAGTTTAGTTTTACTAATTTTGTTTTTTATGCTTAATCTTCCCCTTTTTAAATCAAAGCTAATTAAGCCCTTTTGATCTAACTCGGCGACGAACCCAATTATTTTTTGATTAGGCCAAAAATTTAGCTCGTCGTTTAATTCACTTATTGAAATGTAATTAGTTTTTTTATTTTTTAAGAACTCGTAGATTACCGCGCACTCTAAACCTATAGTTGTAGCAATATCCTTCGAAAATGCAAATTTTTTATCCAATATTTCTTCTCTTTTCTACTGAAGAGGACAGATCATTTAATAAAATTTCAGTATCTTCCCATCCAAGACAAGCATCAGTAATGCTTTTTCCATACTCCATTTTATCAGATATTTTTTGATTACCTTCTTCAATATTACTTTCAATCATTACACCTACAATATTTTTATTACCAGTCTCAATTTGTTTACAAACTGACTGGCTTACCTTTTTTTGATTACCAGGAATTTTTTGGCTGTTACCATGACTAAAATCAACCATAATACATTGATTTACTTCTGATTTTTTAAGTTCTTCTAGGCATTTTTGGATATCTTCAGCCTCATAATTTGGCTGCTTGCCACCTCTTAAAATTATATGTGTGTCATCATTTCCTGAGGTTTTGAATATAGCAACCTTTCCTTGCTTAGTAGTTCCTAAAAAAACATGTTGATATTGTGCAGACTTCATTCCATCAATAGCTGCTTTAAACTCTCCATTTGTTGAGTTTTTTATTCCAACAGGACATGAAAGACCTGATGTAAGCTCTCTGTGAACTTGACTTTCAGACGTTCTTGCACCAATAGCTCCCCAACTAACAAGGTCTGATATATATTGTGGAGATATTAGATCTAAAAATTCAGTTCCCGCAGGAATACCTACATTCGTTATATCTCTCAAGACCTTCCTAGCAACTCTTAGCCCTTCATTTATTTTAAAAGAATTATCTATTCTTGGATCATTAATCAAACCTTTCCATCCTACAGTCGTACGAGGTTTTTCAAAATATACTCGCATGATAACAACTACTTCATTTTCAATTTTTTCAGCAAGTGGCTTCAATTTTTTTGCATAATCAATTGCTGCCTTTGGATCATGGATAGAGCATGGACCTACAACAGCAATAATTCTGTCATCTAGACCATGGAGAATTTTGCTTATATTGTTTCTTGCTCCGAATATTAATTTTGAGGACTCTTTATCAAGAGGTATCTCATTTGTAATCTCTTCAGGAGTCGAAAGCTCTTCTCTTGATAAAATTCTGCTATTGTCAGTTATATACATCATGTTTAAGAAGGTAAATTTTACCCTACTAATTAAGATTATGTTTACTTATGGTGTTATTTTTAAAAAAAAGTCCAAAAAAAAATTAAAACACAATATTTAGTATTTAAATTGATTTTTATATACAATATGTAGTGTATGGAGATAGCTCAGGAAATAGCTTTACCAAAAGTAAAAGGGAGTACCGTAGACTCTCTTCCAGAAAATTTATATATACCTCCAAAAGCCCTGCTACTTCTCCTTGATGTTTTTTCGGGCCCAATGGATTTTCTTTTGTATCTTGTACAAAGAAAAAACCTTGATATTTTAGAGGTAAATCTAGTTGAAATCACAGATCAATATATAGCATACATAGATATGATGGAAGACTTTGAATATGAACTTGCTGGAGATTATTTGGCAATGGCTGCATATCTGGCTGAAGTAAAATCAAGAATTCTTTTACCACGTGAAGAAATAAATGAAGAGGAAGAAGATGATCCGAAAGCAGAATTAATTCGAAGACTTCAAGAGTATAAGAGGTTTAAGGATATATCTTTGGAAATTGACTCAATGCCTAGAATTGATAGAGACATTTTTCCTGCGTCCGCTAAAATACCAGAATTTGAACTTCCAAAACCAAAAAATAATTATGAGAAAGCTGATTTAGCATTTGCATTAAAAAATCTCTTATCAGAGATGGATAGGCTGCAAAGCCATAAGATTACTTTTGAAAATATAACTGTTGAATCAAAAATGAAACAAATTTTAAATTTATTGAAAGATAGAGATTTTATCTCGTTACCAGAACTCGTTCAAAAAGGGGAGTCTAAATTAGCTGTTTCTGTAATTTTAGTCGCAGGGCTTGAATTAAATAAAAAAGGTTACATTGAAATCGTACAGGCAGAGCAGTTTAGTGAAGTTTATTTCAAAAGCTCTGAGGAGGCTGTTCATTAATGGATATTAAATCAAGAATTGAAGCACTACTTTTAGCTGCTAATAGACCTCTATCAATAATTGATTTCAAAGAAATGTTAGAAATTTCTTCGGAAGAAGAGGAGTCAGAGATCTTGAATGCAATTTTCAAACTTCAAAAAGAATATGAAAATAGACCTAGTAATTTAGTAGAAGTTTCTAATGGCTACAGATTGCAAATTAAACAAGAATTTTCAGAGGATATTGCCAAATTATGGGAAATTAAATCATTAAGACTCTCTAAAGCAACTCTTGAAACACTTTCTATAATTGCCTATATGCAGCCTGTCACTAGAGGAGATATTGAGGATATTAGAGGTGTTAATGTTGCTACAAATGTTATCAAACTTCTAATTGATCAAGGCTGGATTAAAATTAAAGGATATAGAGATGTTCCTGGAAGACCTGCTCTTTTTATAACTACTAACAAATTTTTAGATGATTTCTCAATGAAAAATTTAGATGATTTACCAAAACTACCCGAATTGCCAGATCCAATCGATATTAGTCCTGAGCTAGCATTAGAGGTGAAGATAGATCAGGTTGATGAGAAAGAAGTCTAAAGAAAAGATTGGCAAATACCTTTCTAACTTAGGTTTAACAAATAGAAGAGATACAGATGATTTCTTCAAAAGTTCAAAAATTCTTTTAAATAAAAAAAATGCAAGATTTACAGATTTTGTTTCTGACGGTGACGTGCTTAATGTAAATGGCGAAGAAATTATTGTTGACTTAAATCCAAGGACAGAAATCTTAATTTATCATAAGCCTGTAGGACAAATTTGTTCAAATTCCAATAAGGAATCTCATGACAACGTATTTAATCATTTGCCTGAAAGAAAAAATGGCAAGTGGATTATGGTTGGCCGTCTTGATATAAATACTTCAGGATTAATTTTATTCTCAAACAACGGCGACTTAGTAAATGTATTGATGCATCCAAGCTCAGGTATTGATAGAGAGTACTTATGTAGAGTTTATGGAGAAACTACAGATAAAAAAATATCAAATTTAGTTGAAGGTGTAAAAATTGGGGGAGAGCTTTGCAGTTTCTCTGATATAGCGCCAGTAAAAAAATCTGGATCATCAAAAAATAATTGGTTCTATGTATGTATTTTTTCAGGAAAAAATAGGGAAGTTCGAAAACTCTGGGAAACACAAAAGTTGACCGTTAATAGACTTATAAGAGTAAGATTTGGCTCAATTTTTTTACCAGATACACTGAAAAAAGGGCAATGGAAAAATCTTTCAAAAAAAGATATTGAAAGTTTTTTAAAAAAATACTCTATACAGCTTCCCAAGAGCTTATAGTATCAACTCTTATATCTCTCCACGCCTTTTTATCAAGCGACCATACCATTATGGTGTCACTGTTAGATGAAATGCTTTGAATTTTTGTACCGTCTGGCATTAGATCTTGTTTAAGAGTTGAGGGCATTTTTCTTATCTCGCCAGAGTCAATTTTTTTAAAAGTAATATTCACTACACCTTTTTTGAGGGAGTCAATCAAATCTTCAATATTCATAACCTTTTCCTGTTTCATTACATTCTTCTGATAGAAGCCATAAATAACTTTCCGCAACATCTTGGGGGCTCTTTAATGTTAGAGGATCCTCAGCAGGAAAGGCCTGTGCTCTCATTTTAGTTCTTGTTGGACCTGGGTTAAAGGTATTAAATTTAACTCTACCTTCATATTCATCTGCGAGTACTTGCATTAATCCCTCTACAGCAAATTTTGAGATTGAGTAGGATGTCCAAAACGCTCGTCCTTTTCTTCCAACTCCTGAAGACGTAAATATTACTGATGGACACTCTGACTTTTCTAACAATGGCATCAAAACCTTTGTCAGCAGAAAATTACTTTCAAAATTAACTTTCATTACAGTTTCAAGCTGTGAAGGTGATGTGCTTGTAAATGGAGATAAATAACCAAGGATTCCAGCCACATGAACTAATCCATCAATTTTTGTGTAATTATCTATAAGATTTTCAATGAGAAAGTTATAGTCCTTTTCTTTTGCTTTAAAGAAGTCAAATTCAACTGTAAGAGGTTCAATTCCAAATTTCTCTTTAATCTCATCCTGTAAAGAATCCAATTTTATCTGATCTCTTGATAATAAAATTAAATCTGCATTATTTTTAGCGAGCTCAAAAGAAAGAGCCCTTCCAATTCCTGAACCTGCACCTGTGACCACTATTACCCTTTCTTTGAGGGAATTTTTACTAAGTTTAGATTTTGGTATTTTCATTTTAAAAACTCTTGCAGTTCGATTGGCTCATTAACAAAAAAGTCAGCCTTCCAAGTTAATGGATTTGATTCAAAGTAACCATAAGTACATGCAATTGTTCGTAGTCCAGCATTTTTACCGGTAATTATATCTCTCTCATGATCACCAATATAAAATGATTTTTTAGCATCTGCATTTAGTATCTCTAAACATTTTAAAACTCCCTCGGGACTTGGTTTTGCCTCTGATACATCTTCAGGACAAATGATCGCAGATGTAAGTTTGTTCCACCCTAATTTTTGCATTATAGGCGTAGTATATGTATTAGATTTATTAGTCATTATTCCCCAGGGTATTTTTTCTTCTGTCATTTTCTTAACTAAATCATCTACATCAGGGTATAAGTTAATTTCCTCAACCATTGAAGAATGATAGCGTTTTAAAAACTCTTCTTTTAGATGATTAATTTCTTCTTCACTTTCATTTTTAAAACAGTTTCTTAAAACAAGATATGCTCCACGGGAAGAAAATTTTCTAACATCATCAAATGCAGATTCTTTTTGCCCTTTCTCTGACTTTAGTTCGTTAACAATTTTATGGAAATTGATTGCAGAATTGAGAAGTGTTCCATCCAGATCGAAAATTAGCGCTTTATTTTTTTCGGGCATGAATTATGTAGTTAACGGATGGATCATTCGATAATTTTACAATATCGAAAAAGGGAATATATGTCATACCTTTAATTTCTGAGAAATCTAAACCACCTTTATCTATGTAAGTTAAGAGCTCTGAGGGTTTGATGAGCTTTTCATAGTCATGTGTACCCTTCGGCAGTATATTTAATATATATTCAGCTCCAAGAATTGCTAAAGTAAATGCTTTTAGATTTCTGTTAATTGTTGAAAAGAAAATATCGCCATTATTATTCAACAATTCTGAACATTCTTTAACGGTCTTTTCTGGATCGGGGACATGCTCTAGCATTTCTAAACAGGTGATTACATCAAATTTTTCTTTTTTCTTAATTAGTTTAGAAGTTTCGATCTTCTCATAAGTTATTCCAAGATTTCTTTTTTGCTCCCGGATCTTTGCAACTTCTAAAGGGCCATCAGCTAAATCAATTCCCTTCACATTCGCTCCTTTTAACGCCAAAGACTCTGCTAAAATGCCTCCACCACAACCTACATCTAGAATTTTTTTGTTCTTTAAATTAACTTTACTTGAAATGTAATCAGCTCTCAGAGGGTTAATTAGGTGAAGAGGCTTGAACTTACCTGATGGATTCCACCACTGATCAGCTAAAGAACTAAACTTTTCTATTTCTGATTTGTCAAAATTTTCCATTGGTTAAAGTATAATTAATGTCAAAATATAAATCTTTTAAACTTTTATGATCCTTGGAGCAATTTCATCAACCGATAAAAAAGACTTAAGATCAGCTATTCATCCTGACACTATTAAATATCTTCTTGATATGGGTATAGAAGTCATTTTTGAAAGTGGAGCTGGCGATGGGATTAGCGCTACTGATAGTAAATTCGAGAAAATTGGTGCTAAAAGCAAATCACGACATGACTGTATTAGATCATCTGATATTTTGCTTTCTCCAGGAAAATTGAATGACGATGAAATCATGGATATGAAAAGTAATTCAATTTTTATGGGTCTTCTTAATCCTTTTACCAATAGGGAGCAGTTTCAACAATTTAAAAAGAGAGGGAATACTGCCATTAGTATGGAATTTATACCAAGAATAACTAGAGCTCAAAAAATGGATGTTTTATCAAGTCAATCTAACTTGGCCGGATATGTAGCAGTAATTGAATCAGCAAAATTACTAAATGCAGCTTTACCAATGATGATGACAGCAGCCGGAACATTAAAGCCTGCAAATGTTTTTGTGATAGGTGTAGGTGTAGCTGGTTTGCAAGCTATTGCAACTGCAAAAAGGTTAGGAGCTAAAGTGGAAGCTTTTGATACAAGACCTATTGTTGAGGAGCAAGTAAAATCTTTGGGAGCAAAGTTTGTTAAGATAGATCTTGGCAACACTGGTGAAACTTCGCAAGGTTATGCTAAAGAATTAACAAAAGAACAACTTAAATTACAAAAAAATCTACAAGCAGATGTTTGTAAGAAATCTGATATCGTAATTACAACGGCACAAATCTTTGGAAAGCCTGCTCCAAAATTAATTGATCTAAACACAATAAAAGCAATGAAGGAAGGTAGTGTTGTTTTTGATATGGCAATTGAATCTGGTGGAAACGTAGAGGGCTCAAAGATTGATTCAATAGAAAATATTAATGGTGTAAATATTGTTGGATTAAGTAACTTACCATCTTATGTTTCGAGTCATGCATCCTTTGCTTTGAGCAATAACTTTATCAATCTCATTTCAGATTTTTATGATAATGAAAAAAAATCTTTTAATTTAAATCTAGAGGACGAAATTTTACAAAGTGCTGCTGTTGTAAGTGCCGGAAAAATTCTTAAAAAGGAGTTTGATTAATGGAAATAATATTATTGCTAATATTTATATTAGTCTTGGCAGTTTTTTTAGGCTTAGAGTTAATTTCAAAAATACCAAGCACCCTCCATACACCTCTTATGTCTGGTGCAAACGCGATAAGTGGAATTACACTTGTAGGCGCTCTTACACTTGAAACTGGCAACACACTTCAAATAGTTTTAGCATTTTGCTCTATTACATTTGCATCGATAAATGTAGTTGGAGGTTATCTGGTCACAAATAGAATGTTGAGGATGTTTAAGAAAAAATGATGGATTTTAATTATATTTTCTTGCAGGAATTTGGATACATTTTAGCAGCTATTTTATTTATTTTTGGACTAAAAATGTTGGGTCAGGAAAGCTCCGCAGCCAGAGGTAATCTTGTATCTTCCATAGGTATGTTTTTGGCTATTTTAGTTACTGTCACTAACATTATTAATCCAATACTAGTTTTAGTTGCAATCTTACTTGGTGGAAGTATTGGTGCCCTGTTTGCATTAAGAGTAAAAATGACCTCAATCCCCGAAATGGTTGCATTATTTAATGGTTTTGGGGGTTTATCCTCTTTCTTTTTGGCATGGTCTGAATTTACATCAACATCTGAAATAAATATTTTAATATTGATCACCTCTTTAACTGTATTTATTGGTGGTGTGACTTTCTCTGGAAGTGTGATTGCATTTTTAAAGTTATCTGAGAGCTTAAAATCATCCCCTGTATTTTTAGATAAATTTTCCAGAGTATTTCTCATTACATCATTTATTTATCTTGGAGTTTTTACTGTAACTGTTTTTCTGGATTTATTTAATTTTGGACCAATTCTTTTAGCTGTAAATGATGGATTTATAGTCTTACTTATTGTCTCAATTCTTGCTGGAATATTTTTTGTTTTACCAATAGGCGGTGGAGATATGCCTGTAGTAATTTCATTATTAAATTCATTATCTGGAGTCGCAGCTGCTTTTGCAGGAATTGTTATTTCGAATACTGCATTAATTGTTGCTGGATGTTTAGTTGGAGCTTCTGGACTTGTCCTAACCTTAATCATGGCAAAATCTATGAATAGATCTTTGTACAATATTTTCTTTGTTGGATATGCAGCCTCTAAGGGCGATGCTCAAGAAGTATCGGGAGAGGTTAAGCCCATTAGTGCTGAGGATAGTTTTTTGATTTTAGAATCAGCAAGTTCAGTATTAGTTGTACCAGGGTATGGAATGGCGGTTGCTCAAGCACAACATGTTGTAAAAGAACTTGGAGATCTTCTTGAAGAGAATGGATGTGAGATAAATTTCGGTATACATCCTGTAGCTGGCAGAATGCCTGGACATATGAATGTGCTTTTAGCTGAGGCAAATGTTCCCTACGATAACTTATTAGAACCAAAAGATATAAATCCGAAAATGAATACTGTTGACGTAGTCTTAGTGATTGGTGCTAATGATGTTGTGAATCCTTCTGCAACTGAGCAACCTGGTAGTCCTATTTATGGAATGCCAATAATAGAAGTTCATAAAGCAAAGACTGTCATTATTTTAAAAAGATCAATGTCATCTGGTTTCGCAGGGGTACAAAACCCTTTATTCTTTAAGGAAAATAGCAGAATGCTTTTCGGTGATGCTAAGGAAAGTATCTCCAAATTAGTAGCTGAATTTAAAGATTAGTACTAGCTATTATGATAAAATTATCCCGTGCAAGATTTTGCTAAAGAAGTCCTTTCTGTAGACGTCAAAGACGAGTTAAAAAAGTCATATCTAGACTACGCCATGAGCGTCATTATCGGTCGCGCATTACCTGATGCTAGAGATGGAATGAAACCTGTTCACAGGAGAATTTTATACGCCATGCATAAGCTCTCAAATACATATAATAAACCCTATAAAAAGTCTGCAAGAGTGGTTGGAGAAGTAATAGGGAAATACCATCCACACGGCGATACTGCTGTTTACGATGCAATTGTTAGGATGGCTCAAAATTTTTCACTTCGTTATCCACTAGTGGAGGGTCAAGGGAACTTTGGAAGTATTGATGGCGATTCAGCTGCAGCAATGAGATATACAGAAATAAGAATGCAGAAAATTACTGACCAAATTCTTGCAGATATTGAAAAGGAGACAGTTAGCTACTCTCCAAATTATGATGGGACTGAAGATATACCTGATGTTTTGCCTACAAGAGTCCCAAATCTTTTGATTAATGGATCTTCTGGAATTGCAGTTGGTATGGCAACTAATATTCCACCACATAATGCTACGGAAATCTTAGATGCTTGTATTCACATTCTTGATAATCCTAGTTGTACAATTGAAGACCTGCTTAAAATCGTAAAAGGTCCTGATTTCCCATTAGGTGGAATTATTACTGGTATAGATGGAATTGAACAAGCATATAGAACAGGCCAAGGAAAGGTTTACACAAGAGCAAAAACCTCATTTGAACAAATAAAAGGCGGTAAAGAAGCAATCGTAATTACTGAAATACCATTCATGGTGAATAAGGCACGTATGCTCGAAAGGATAGCTGAATTAGTTAAAGAGAAAAAGCTAGAGGGTATAGGTGAAATCAGAGATGAATCAGATAAGGACGGAATTAGAGCTGTAATTGAATTAAAAAAAGGTGAGGTCCCAGAAGTTGTTCTTAACAACTTATTTAAAAATACACAATTAGAACAAGTTTTTGGAATTAACAATGTTGTTTTAGTAGATGGTAGGCCTAAATTATGCAACTTAGAAGAACTTCTAAATATTTTTCTTGAACATAGAAAAACAGTAGTAACAAACAGATCATTATTTGAATTAAGACAAGCAAAAGAGAGAGGGCATGTTGTTGAGGGGTTAATTGTTGCAATTGCAAATATAGATGAAGTTATTGATATTATAAAAAAATCTGAAAATGTTAAGGTTGCCTCTGAGAAGCTTTGCGAAAGAGATTGGTCAGCTGATACAATCAAGCCTTTACTTGATAAGGTAGCTGATCCAGATATATGTAAACCTGAGGGACTTGAAAAAGGTTTTGGTCTCAACGGAAAAAAATATAAATTGTCTGTTGTTCAAGCTAAAGCAATTCTTGAGTTAAGATTAAGTCGATTAACTGCTCTTGAAACTGATAAGTTGAAAGAGGAATATGAAGAACTAATTAAAGAAATCAAAAGACTTCAAGAGATACTCTCAACAGAATCGGTTCTTGTAAAAGTTGTAAAAAAAGAGCTAGAAGAAATTAAATCAGATTTTGGCGATGAAAGAAGAACTGAAATAATCGAAAAACGACTAACAATTGATGATGCTGATTTAATACCAGAGGAGGAGAGAGTATTCACTATATCAAATAATGGGTTTGTAAAAACTCAACAACTTGCAGAATACAGATCTCAACGAAGAGGTGGAGTTGGAAAAACAGCTTCAGCTTTAAGAGATGAAGATTTTATTAAACAAGTTTTAGTTCTGAACACTCATGTTCAAGTTCTTTGTTTTACAACTAAAGGTAAAGTCCATTGGCTTGAAATCTATAAATTACCGGTGATGTCTCGGACTGCAAAAGGTAGACCTATTTCAAATGTACTTCCTTTAGAAGATGATGAAAGAGTAACCTCTTTTTTACCAGTAGATGAATATAAAGATGGACATTACATTTTAATGGCTACAAGAAACGGAGTAGTGAAGAAAACAGTTTTAAAAGCTTTTGAAAAAAAATACGCTCCGGGACTCAGAGCAATAAATTTAGATGATGGCGATAAACTTATCGGTACAGTAATTACAAATGGTTCCGATGAAATATGTTTAGCTTCTGAATCCGGGAAAGCAATAAGATTTAATGAGACTGATGTTAGACCAATGGGAAGATCTACGAGAGGTGTAAAGGGAATGAATATTCATAAAGAGGATAAAGTGATTTCTATTATGAAAGTAATTCCTGAGGCTAAACTTTTAACCATTAGTCAGAATGGTTATGGAAAACGAACAAATATTTCAGAATTTAGTGGGCAAAAAAGAGGCGGAAAAGGTGTTATAGCACTAAATACGTCAAAAAGAAATGGAAAAATGATAGCAGCAGTTCAAGTAATTGATGGAGATGAGGTTATGTTAATTGGAAACCGCGGAACATTGATAAGAACACAGGTTGACCAAATAAGTGTTATTGGAAGGAATACTCAAGGAGTAAAAGTAGTATCAACTAGAGATGAAGAAAGTCTTGTTGATGCAGTAGGATTTAAAGAAACTCTTGATGAAGAGTAAGATTGCAAATTTCAGTGCTGGACCAGCAGCAATTCCACAAGAAGTTTTACAAGAAGTTAAAGATGAATTGCTAAATTATAAAAATATTGGTTCATCAATTATTGAAATCAGTCACAGAGATAAAACTTTCGTTGATATCGCAAACCAAGCAAAAATTGATGTTATAGAATTGCTTAATGTACCGAACGATTATGAGGTGATTTTTCTTCAAGGTGGTGCCACTTTGCAGTTTTCAATGATTCCTTTAAATTTTTCATATCTTGGAAAAGTGGCAAACTTCGCTGAAATTGGATCATGGTCATCAAAAGCCATTAAGGAAGCAAGTAATATTTGTGAGGTGAATGTATGCACCTCATCAAAAGATAATAATTTCACAAAGATAGAAAATTTCGATGAATGGAATATAGTTCAAGATACTTCAATTGTTCATTATTGTAAAAATGAGACCATACAAGGAGTAAGGGTAAATCATGATATAGAGACTAATTATCCACTCTTTGTTGATATGTCATCATGCCTTTTTTCAGAAACTATAGATATTAAAAAATATGATTTTATATATGCATGTGCGCAAAAAAATTTTGGGCCATCTGGAATCACATTAATTATCTTAAAGAGAGAATTGCTAGAAAAATCAAATAAAGACCTTCCAAATATTCTTAAATATGATGCTCATGCAAAAGAAAATTCAATGTTAAATACCCCAAATACTTTTGGTTGGTACGTGGCTGGTAAAATATTTAGCTGGTACAAGAAAAATGGTGGCGTAAGAGAAATGGAAAAAAATAGTATAAAAAAAACAAATCATCTATATCAAATAATTGATAATTCTGATTTTTATATAAATCCTGTATACAAAGAGCAGAGGTCAATTTGTAATGTTATTTTCACACTTCAAAATGATGAACTGGAGAGCAAATTCTTATCAGGCGCTGAAGAAAATGGTTTGTTTTATCTCAAAGGTCACAGAAGTGTTGGTGGAATGAGAGCAAGTATATATAATCCTCTTGAGTTTGAGCATGTTGAGCGCTTAGGGCAGTATATGATTGATTTTGAAAAAAAATATGGATGAAACTGATTTAGCATTACTGAGAGAGGAAATAGATTCTATTGATATGGAAATTGTGAGCTTATTGGAATCTAGGTTGTTAATTTCCGCTGAGATAGGAAAATTCAAAAAAAATAATAGTAGAGATTTTTTTGATCAGGAAAGACATGATCAAATAATGGAAAAATTAGCATTACTTAAAACCAATTATCCAGTTGAGGATTTAAAAGCTGTTTTTAATATAATTTTAAAAACCTCCTTAAAACACCAAGAGAAATGAAAAATATTTTAATCATTGGCTCAGGATTTATGGGCACCTCGATTGCTTTAGCTGTAGGGAATAGAAACACCCTTTGTGTTGAGGAGTACTCGCCATTTAAAGATTTCTTAAAAGAACGAGATATTTATAAAAATATATATAGCTCTCTTGATGAAGTAGGAGATAGAGAGTTTGATTTGATTATTATTTGTTCACGACAAAAATCAGTTCCTGATAAGATTAAAGAGGTTTCAAAAAAATACCCAAGTTCAATAATTACAGAAATTTCAAGTTCAAAGAACTTTTTAAAAAAATATAATATGCCAGAAAATTTTATTTCTTCTCACCCAATTTGTGGAAGTCATAATACAGGTCCTCAATACTCAGATGGTAAACTTTTTAAAAATAAAGAAGTAATAGTCATATCAAATCCTAATAAATTTTTATCAGATAAAATCGAATTATTCTGGAATTCAATTGGAGCAAAAGTCACATACATGGATATAGATGAGCATAATAAAATATACGCATTTTTAAGTCATTTCCCCCATTATTTCAGCTTTATCTATAAAAAAATTCTTGAGGAAGAAAAAATTGATTACAAACGTTTATCTGGGGACAGTCTAAAAGAAATATTACGCTTATCAGAATCAGATAAAAATTTGTGGGATGAAATCTTTTCAGACAATAAAGAAAATCTGGATTTCTTAGTGGAAAAAGTAAATAAATATTTGAAGTGATTGAGTTACCTGTAGATAAATCAATAGCACAGAGATGTGCAATCCTAGGTCTAGATTTTAATAAAGATACAATTGGCGAGGACATAAAGGGCACTTTGAAAGCTGCAAAGGAATTTTCAGAGAGTGATGAAAAAATAGTCTTAGATCTTGGAAATTCTGGTACGGGAATGAGATTGTTAACTGGATACATAGCAGGAACAGGCAAGGAATGTATTTTAAAGGGCGATACCTCACTTTCATCAAGACCTATGGATAGAATAGTAGGTCCTCTTAATAGTATGGGAGCAAACATTAAATTGCGTGCAGATAGGTATGCACCAATTGATATTTCTAAGTCTTCCTTGAAGGATAATTTTGAATTCACTTTAAATATCCCAAGCGCACAGATTAAATCATGCATGTTGCTGGCAGCTTTAACCTCTCAATCAAAAATTGAAATTACAGAGATAATTCCTTCAAGAGACCATACAGAAAGAATTCTTGAAGAATGCGGAGCTGATATTACGAGGAAAGAAAATAAAATAATTTTTGATGGTAGAAAAAAAATTCAAAAGAAATTCATTGATATCCCAACAGATTTTTCTTCAGCAGCGTATCTACTGACAGCTAATCTGCTTACAAACAAATCAATAATCTTAGAAAATGTAGGCGTCAATCCAACTAGGATAGCCTTTTTGAATATACTTGAAGAAATGGGAGCAACAGTCTCTTTAAAAAATAAATCGACAAAATCAAATGAACCTAGAGCTGATATTATGGTTAATTGTGAGCAAAAGCTTAAGGGTGTTGAAATTTATGGAGACAAAATACCAAATCTAATTGATGAGATTCCTCTTATTGGCGTGCTAGCTATGTTTGCAACAGGAAAAACAACGATAAGAGATGCTAAAGAACTAAGGCACAAAGAATCGGATAGAATAAGTCTATTGTTATCAAACATTAAAAAATTTAATCCAAACACAACCATCAATGAGTATGATGACGGATTTGATATAATTCCTGAGTTGAATGAAAGTAATAGCCCTGTTGAAATCGAGACTCAAGGAGATCACAGAATTGCAATGAGCTTTATGATAGCCTCTCTTAAAGATAAGAAAAAAATATACATTGATGATAAAAGATGTGTAAAAACTTCTTTCCCAAATTTTTTTGAATTATTAAAAAAATGGTACCAATAGTAACAATAGATGGTCCATCAGGTTCAGGTAAAGGAGCACTTTCAAAAGCTTTAGCTATAAAAAAGAAATGGAATTATCTTGATAGTGGTCTCATATATAGATGTTTCGCTTACTTATTCTCTGAAGGTTTTAAGAATATAGAAGAGGAAATTATTAATATCGAACATTCCTATGACGAAGATTTTGAAGAAATTACCTTCAATGGAAATAAAATTACAAATATTATAAGAGGTCCTGATATAACTACTCTATCATCTGAATTATCTCAAAAAATTGATGTGAGGGAGCGTTTGTTACAAATACAAAAATCTTATCTTAAGGAACCTGGTCTTGTTGCTGAGGGTAGAGATATGTCTACTAGAGTTTTTCCAGATTCAAAAGTAAAAATTTTTCTTACCGCAAATATTAATGAAAGAGTTAATAGAAGGGCAAATCAGTTGAGAAATGCAGGACAAAAGGTTAATATCTCAAAACTTAAAAGTGAGATTGAGGCAAGAGACTTTAAAGATAGTAATCGAGAAGTTTCACCTTTAAGAGAATCAGAAGATTCCCTTCTCATTGATAACACTTCCAAAAGCGTTGAGGAAACCTTAGAAGTTATACAAGAATTAATAAATGAAAGATACTGAAAAAGTTTTAAAAGATTTAATTGATAAGAGTTTTAGCGAGTTCAATTTAGTCCAGGGTTCACTTGTGAAAGCAAGCGTTTTAGAAATTGGAAAAAAATGGGTAACACTTGATGTAGGTTTTAAATCTGATGGGCTTGTTCCACTGGAAGAATTTGAAGATCACAAAAATGGTATCGAAATAGAAGTAGGAGATGAAACAGAAGTCATTCTTGATGCACTTGATGATGGATTCGGAGAAATTAGGCTTTCACGTGAAAAGGCACGAAAACAAGAAACCTGGGACAAGATTGAGAAAGCTCATAGTGATGGTGAATATGTTGAGGCAAAGGTCACCAATAAAGTGAAAGGTGGTTTTACTGTCTTTGTTGATTTAATAAAAGCCTTTTTACCAGGATCTCTTATAGATCCAAAAGGTGGTAAGGACTATCCAGATTTAACCGGACAAACTCTTGAATTTAAAGTGATGAAGTTTGAAAAGAAAAGAACAAATATTGTTCTTTCAAGAAAAGCAGTTCTACAAGAGCAAAATTCTGAAGAAAGAGAAAGGCTCCTTAAGGTTATAAAAGAGGGAGAAAAAATTGAAGGAACAGTTAAGAATCTAACTGACTATGGAGCATTCGTAGATTTAGGTGGCATGGATGGTCTTTTACATATTACTGATTTGTCGTGGAAGCGTGTCGCTCAACCAAAAGACGTTTTGAAAGTTGGTGAGAAAATGGAATTTTTGGTCTTGTCATTCGATAAAGAAAAAATGAGAGTTTCTCTAGGTTTGAAACAACTTACAGAAGACCCATGGAAAGAACTTGAAACAAAATATCATGTAGGGCAAGTCATTGAAGGAGAGGTAACATTGACCACTGATTATGGTTGTTTTGTAAAACTTGAAGAACACATTGAGGGGTTAGTACATATTACAGACTTAGATTGGAAAAATAAAAATATTGACCCGTCTTCTATATTAAATAAAGGCGATAAGATTGAAGTAAAAATTATGGAAATTGATATGGAAGAAAAAAAGATATCTTTGAGTAAAAAACATACTTCCGAAAATCCATGGAAAGCCTTTGAGGATAAACATAATAATGGTGATGTTTTAGAAGGGTTAAAGATTAAGTCGGTCACAGATTTTGGAATATTCGTTGATCTTGAGGGAGGAATAGATGGCCTTATTCACCACTCTGAAATCGATACAGGCACTCAATCAATAGAAGAAGTCTATAAAGAGGGGCAAGCTATAAATGTCTCTATTAGTGGGATGGACTCAGAGAGGGAGAGAATTTCATTAACTCTTCTTTCCTAGATTTCAAAGACTCTTTAAAATACAATTTTTCTTATGATTTCTAAAAGGCTGATAATTGCTCTAGATACAGATGACTTAAATCTTGTTAAGAAACTAAGTGCTTTTTTTGATCCAAAATTATGCTTAATGAAAGTAGGTCTTCAGTTATATATTGCACACGGAAAAGAAGTTCTAGACTATTTAAGCGAGCAAGGTTTTGAAATTTTTTTGGATTTAAAACTACATGATATTCCAAATACAGTCGCTAAATCGATTAAAGAAATTCAGAAATTTAATATAAAAATGACCACAATTCATTCCCAAGGAGGAGTTGAAATGATAAATGCAGCTCTCGACCAGTCAAATGATATAAAGATCCTTGCTGTGAGCCTTTTAACAAGTTTAGATAGGCGTGATGTTTCAAGACTGTATGACAATGATTTTGAAAAACAATTCGAAATGCTTCTCAAAGTTATAACAGATACAAAAACGCATGGAATAGTATGTAGCTCTCATGAGCTTGCTAAAATTACTGATAATAACCTTATTAAAGTTGTTCCTGGAATAAGAAATGATGATGTTTCAGATGATCAAAAAAGAATAATGTCATCTAAAGCAGCATATGCGAACGGTGCAGATTTTATAGTTGTTGGAAGGCCAATAATCAATTCTGAAAATCCATCAGAAGAATATAAAAAATATTTATGAGTATCTTAAAAAATTCAAATAAATTCAAAAAAGGTAAATTTGAAAATATTGAAATTGAATTTAATCTTGAGGAAAATTCGACTTTTAATGATAGTTCATTAGTCAAAAAATTTAATGAAATATATGATGGCTCCATTTGTAATTTTACTGAAAATAAAGCCGCATCACATTTTAATTATAAGAAGCGAACCGAAGAGGAGTTCCTAAAACATCATGCTGAATTATTAAATTTTGCTGAGGATATTCGTAATTCTGAGGCAAATGTTTATTTTTTTGGAATTGGTGGATCAAATATAGCACCAAAAATTTTTTATGATCTTTATAAAGATAAAGGTAATAATAAATTTCATTTTATTACTGGTAGTGACCCTGAAGAATTTGAAAGTATTAAAGTTTCAGACAGTGATATAGCAGTAATTGCTTCAAAATCTTTTTCAACATTAGAAACTTTAGACTCATACAACAAGGTATGTGGAAAAAGAGTATTAAAAAATACGTTTGCAATTACATCTAATATGAGTGCAGCTACTAATTTCGGTATTCCTAAAAATAATATTTTGAAACTCAATAATGATACAGGTGGAAGATTTTCAGCATGGAGTCCAGTAAATATAGTATTACCAATTTTAATTGGGAAGGAGGGTTTCAATTCATTTTTAGATGGCGGTTTAAAAATGGATAAAATTTGTCTAGATAATGAGAATAATCCTGCTTTATTGTTAAGCATTAGTGATGTTCTCATTAGAAAATCTTCTAATTCCATTGTAGTTTTAAATTATGATTTCAAGTTAAGAAACTTTTTTGAATTTGCTCAGCAAATAGAGATGGAGTCTAATGGAAAATCTTTCAATATTAATAATGAGTTGGTAAAAAATAACACTTATTTATTATTTGGTGGATATGGACCAAAATGCCAGCATTCGTTTTTTCAAAGTCTTTTTCAAGGCTCTGAATATATTAATACTTACTTCATAGCAGAAAAAACAGATAATCTAAACTATAAACAAATGAAAGCCCAAGTTCATTCATTAAGAAATCCAGAGATAGAAATTTCTAATAACGTAGAAAATCCACATTTATCGACAAGAAAACAGCCAGTAACAGTAGTTGAATTAGATGATTTAACACCTTACTGCATTGGACAACTGTTCGCTCTTTGGGAAAATAAATCGATTTTTAACAGCATTCAATATAGTACAAATGCTTTTGATCAGTTTGGAGTTGAACTTGGCAAAAAAAATACTAAGAAGTTTTTATAGTGAATGTTTTAAATCAAAAAGCATCTGAATTCCCTGACTCCCCAGGCGTCTATAGATTTTTTAAAAATAAGAAGACTCTGTATATAGGTAAAGCAAAATCACTTAAAAAAAGGGTAAAAACTTACTTTGGAAAATCAATCAAAGAATTTAAAACACAAAAGCTTGTAAACCAGATTACTGGTATGGATTTTATTGAAACTAATAATGAGACAGAAGCATTATTACTTGAACAAAATTTAATAAAAACTGAACAACCTCCTTTTAATATACTTTTGAGGGACGATAAAACATTTCCCTATATAGAGCTCTCTGAAAAACATGATTTTCCTGGAATTTTTTTTAAAAGAACAAGAAAAACTGAAAAAAATCTTTTTGGGCCTTTTACTAGTGCTAGTGCTACAAGGCTTGCTATAAGCGAAATGCAAAAAATATTTAATTTACGAACGTGTAATGATGTATTTTTCTCCAATAGATCTAGGGCATGTCTTCAATATCAAATTGGAAAATGTTCAGGCCCTTGTGTTGGTTTGATAGAGAAACGAGATTATGAACAAGATGTTTTTGGTGCAAAAGAAGCACTTAAAGGAAATTTTTCAAAGATTATTTCAAAGTTAAGATCTGAAATGAACTTTTACTCACAAATAGAAAATTTCGAGAAAGCTGGAGAAATTAAAAGGAAAATTGAAGCGCTAAAAAGAGTTGAGGAAACCCAAATTATTTTTTCTGGTGGTGATCAAATAAAAGTGATAGGCATGGCCTGTGAAGGTGATGAGGTTTCGTTTGTTGTAATAGATGTGATAAAAAACTCCTTTTCAAATATTAAAAAATACTCATTTAAAAACAAACTCGAAAAAAATTCTAAAGAAATTATTGAGGAATTTATAAGTCGTTTAGTTCTTGCAAACCCACAAATAAAAGAGATTGTTTTTGCAGGAGAAGAAATTAATTCTCCATTTTTTCCACACATAACCTTTACTAAGCCTTCTGGTGGTAAAAAAGTTAAGTGGGCTGAAATGGCAAATAGAAATGCCCGAAATCTGCTAAGTTTGAGGTTGCAGAGAGGTCTAAAATACGAATCTTCGATGGAGTTTATGAAAAATAACTTAAATTTAGATACTAATAATATTGGTATGGTAGGTTTTGACGTAAGTGGAGGCGCTGGAGACATACAAACTGTATCCTGCGTATTTTTCAATTCTTCAGGTCCTGATAAGTCGAAGTATAGATTTTTCAGAGTCCCAATAAAAAATTCTGAATCAGATCTCGAGGCATTGTTGTTCGGAATTAAGAAATATCTAAAAAATAATTTCGAAGTGAATTTAATTCTAATCGATGGCGGCAAAACACATTTAAATTACATTAAGAAAAATTTAAAAAATGTAAAAGCTAAATTTGTATCGGTTGGAAAAGGTGAAAAAAGAAAATATGGTATTGAGAATCTATTCTATGAGGATAAGAGAATTGAGTTTAGAACTAACAATTCAATTTCAAAGATTTTTCTTGATCTCAGAGATGAAGCTCATAGGTTTGCTCTCAAGAACTTTAGGTCAGTAAAAAGAAAAAATCTAACTAAACATTTTTTACAGGATATTGATGGAATAGGACCTAAAACAATCGATAAGATTTATAAAAATTATGTAACTCTTGAAAATTTAACAAAATATTCAGCTAAAGAGGTATCGGAAGAGTTAGGTCTCAACATAAAGATTGCAAAAAAAATACAAACTTCTTTAGAAGAAATCTATAATTAAGTATGAGTGCAAGATTTCATTTAGCGATAGCTGTAAGATCTATAGAAGAAGCAAGGTTATTTTACTGTGACTTTCTTGGATGCGAATCAGGAAATTTTGAAGATGGTAAATGGCTAGACATTAATTTTTGGGGCAATGAGCTAACTTTACATGAAGCTCAATATCAAGATGAAATAAAATCCACCCAACGACATCATGTTGACATGGGAAAAGTATGTGTTCCTCATTTTGGAATTCATCTTTCTAGAGATGCTTTTGATGAAGTTAAAAAAAGAATTGATGGAAGCGATCAGCATAATTACCTTGATAAACCTTATTTAAGATTTAAAGATGATGATAGAGAGCAAGAAACTTTTTTTATTAGAGACCCAAGTGGAAACGCTCTTGAGATTAAAACGATGAAAGTCCCTGAGTCGCTGTGGGAAATCAACTCTTGATAAAATTATTTAATCAGTTAATATCACATTTCTATGAAATTTGAATTAAATTGTTCCAGTTGCTAATCAGCATGCATCCAGTCTTTTATAATCTAAAACAATTTTGAGACCACAAAGAAGAAGAAAGCCACCACCAGCGCCTGTAAATCAGTTTATTAGGGCTAATAAATTAACAGTCATTTCAAGTTCAGGTGAAAAGTTGGGTACCTATAGTAAAGATGAGGCAATTAATCTTGCCAAAAACGAGGGATTAGATCTTCTACAGATTACATTTGATAAAGAGCCATGTGTTGCAAAGATAATTGATTATGGGAAGTATAAATTTGATCAAAAGAAGAAACAGTCAGCGGCCAAAAAAAATCAAAAGAGAATTGAGCAGAAAGAGATAAAAATGCGTCCTAATATCGATAAAGGAGATATAGACGTGAAACTTAAAAAAATCCTTGGTTTTCTAGAAAAAAGAGCTAACGTAAAAATATCTGTAGTATTCAGAGGAAGAGAGCTTGGAAATACTTCTTTTGGTAAGAGTTTGCTTGACAGTATCATTAAAGAAACCGAAGATATTGCAACTGTCTTAGTAGAGCCGAAGTTTGAGAATAGAACATATAGTGCTTTACTGACATCAAAGAAAATGAAATGACAAAATTAAAGAATCATTCTAGTGCGAAGAAAAGGTTTAAAGCGACCGGCTCGGGTCTCAAAATGCGCTCGTCTGGAAGAAATCATATATTGTCAAAACACTCAACTAAGAAAAAAAGACATGCTAGAGGAACATCTAATTTAGAAGGTGCAAATCTTAAAGTCATCAATAAATTATTGGAGGCATAATGCCAAGAACAACTAAAGGAAACTTAGCATCAAAAAAACATAAAGCTGTTTTGGCGAAAACTAAAGGTCATTATGGTGCAAGATCTAGGCTCTTTAAAACAGCAAAGCAATCGCTAATTAAATCAATGCAATATGCCTATAGAGACAGAAAAAATAGAAAAAGAGATTTTAGAAGGCTTTGGATTACTCGAATCAATGCAGAAGTGAGAAACCTAGGATATTCATATTCAAAATTCATAGATGGACTAAATAAAAAGGGCATAGAACTTGACAGAAAGATGCTCTCAGAGTTAGCTATACAGGATAAAGCAACTTTTGAAAAAGTTGTGAAAACTGCTATAGATTAATGTCAGAACCAAAGGATATTTACATACCAACTTTAGATAGAGAATTAGGCTCTATCCACCCAATAAATCAAGTGAAGTTCGAACTTATAAAATTACTTACGTCATTTGGCTTTGAAGTTGCTGAAGGACCTGAAATAGAAAGTGAAAAAAACAACTTCGATATGCTCAATATACCTGCCACACATCCTGCTAGAGAAATGCATGATACCTTTTATGTTGGTGGTAAGAAAAATGTTTTAAGAACTCATACTTCTCCTGTGCAAGTGAGGTGTATGTTAAGAAACAAACCTCCCATATCATTCATATCGCCTGGCAAAGTATATAGAAAAGATGATGACTCTACTCATTTGCCAATGTTCCATCAAATTGAAGGTATTTATATTGACCAAGGTGTGAGTTTTGCTCATTTAAAAGACCTTATTTATAAAATTTGCTCATCTTTATTTGGAGAAAAAATAAAAATACGATTTAGACCCTCCTACTTTCCATTCACAGAACCATCTGCTGAAGTGGATATACTTTTTGGGAGAAAATGGCTTGAGATTTTAGGTTGTGGGATTGTAAATCCAAAAGTTCTTAGTAATTGTAAAATAGATTCAAAAAAATTCTCTGGTTTAGCTTTTGGTTTGGGTATAGAAAGGATTGCTATGCTTAGATATGGTGTTAAGGATATCCGAGAATTTTACAAATCAAACTTAGATTTTTTAAGACAATTTAAATGAAAATTATTGCTCAACAACTTTTGGAGTATTTTAAAAATAAACCGAAAATATCAGAATTATCAGAAAGGCTTTTCCAACTTGGTCATGAACACGAACTTAATAAAGGTATTTTAGATTTTGAAATTACTCCAAATAGGGGCGATTGTCTTTCCTTGAAAGGTTTGGCGAGGGATTTAAACTATTTTTACAAGGCAAAAATTGAAAAGCCAATATTTACAAAAAAAATTCAGAAACTAAATTTAAATTTTAAAAATAAAACAAAAGATCTTTGTCCAAATATCTCATTTTTAGAAGTTGAAATAGTAGGCAAAATAAAGCCTTATGAAAACTACTTAGAAAATTATTTTAAAAGTTTAAAAATTAACAAGAATAATTTTTTTACAGATATTTCAAACTACCTTGCCTATGAAAGTGGACAACCGACACATTGCTTTGATGCAGAAAAAATGAATGGAATATTTGTTTTAGAAAAAAACAAAAAGAAATCTAAGTTTTTGACATTACTTAATGAAGAAATCGAAATAGAAAAAAATGATTTAGTTTTTACTCTTGACAGCAAAGTAATAAGCCTTGCAGGAGTAATGGGAGGCGCAAGTACATCTTGTGGCAAAAACACATATAAAGTTCTGATTGAATGCGCGTATTTTAAACCAGAAGAAATTTTAGGTCAGGCTAGAAAATATAACCTTAATTCTGAAGCAGCTTATAAATTTGAAAGAGGTGTTGATTTTCTAGGACAAGAAAATGTTTTGAGAAGATTTATTAAAATAATCGATGATCATGCTGAAATTAGGTCACTTAAATTTATTTCTGAAAATAAAAAAAATAACACAAAAAGTGTGGCTTATGATTCAAAGAAGCTTAATGAGATTATTGGTTGCGATATAAATGAAAAAGAACAAAAGGCTATTCTTAGTTCACTAGGATTTACTAATGGAAAAAAAGTTGCTGTTCCTGCTCACAGATCTGATATTGACCAAATTAATGATTTAGCTGAAGAAATCACTAGAGTGGTTGGGTACAACAATATACCTTCCAAAGCTTTAAAGCTTCCAGTGAAAGCAAAAACCTTAGATAGAAGTTTTGAATTAATTTGCAGGAATTATCTTGTTAATAATGGTTTCTTTGAGGTGATAAATTTTCCATTCAATGATAATAATGATGAATCAGCAATTGTTGTAGACAATCCATTAGATAAGCAAAGATCAAAGATGCGCGTATGTTTAACAAAATCTTTAAAAGATAATCTCGTTTATAATCAAAATAGACAAAAGGATTCGATAAAATTTTTTGAATTCTCCGATATTTACACAAAATCAGGAGTATCTAAGAAGCTAAGTCTTATTGTTTCAGGTCGAATTAATAAAAATCATAAAGAATTCAACTCAATGTTGGATTATGGTTATCTTAAAGGACTTTTAAAAACAATTTTTAGTGAAACAATGAATGTTGCACTAACATTTTCTTCATCCTCGTCTGAAAATTATGATTTCCGAGAAACAATTATCTTTAAAGGAACAAATATAGGCAGGATAGGTAAACTGTCAAAAAATTTCTTAAAATCAAAAGTTAAAACCCCAGTTTATTCTTTTGAAATTGATATTGATTCTCTTTCAGTGCCTTCTCAAAAATATGTCGGCATTTCTGATCATCCAGCTTCATATAGAGACATGTCATATAGTTTAGAAAATTTAAATATTTTAAAAAATCTTGAGAAAAAAATTGAAAAAAATGTGAAATCTTTCAAATTGCTTCAGGAAGCATTTGTTTTTGATTATTTTGATAACAAAAAAATAAATATTCTTAAAGTGGGTTATAGGTTTAAATTTCAATCATCAACTAAAAGTCCAACAGATAAAGAAATTGATGAAATAATGAAGAAGATAAATAAAGACACGCTTTCAATAAAAGGTATAAAAATTGAGGGTCTTTAATGTCATATATTTTTACATCTGAATCTGTTTCTGAGGGACATCCAGATAAAATCTGTGATCAAATTTCAGATGCAATTTTAGATGAGTGTATAAAACAAGATAAACACTCCAGAGTTGCCTGTGAAACTATGATCAAAAATAATCATGTCATAGTTGGAGGCGAAATTACTTCAAAAGCTGATATTAATTATAAAGAGGTTGCCGAATCAGTAATTAAAGATATTGGATATGACAATAAAGAAATGGGATTTAGTCATGAGTCAATTAATTTTAAAAATTTAGTTGGTAAACAAAGTGAAGATATTCATCAGGGAATATCAAAAGGTGAAATTTTAGGCTCAGGTGATCAAGGGTTAATGTTTGGCTACGCTTGTAAGGAAACAAAAGAATTAATGCCACTTCCAATTTCGTTAGCACATAACCTGATGCAAAAACATAAAACTATAAGGAATATAAATAGTCAACTTTGGCCAGATGCCAAATCTCAAGTCTCGGTACAATACTCTGATAACTATGAACCTGAGAGGATTTCCGCAATTGTATTTTCAGCACAACATTGCCCAAGCTTTGATCTTAGGGACTTAAGAGAATTTATTTTAGAAGAAATAATAAAAAAAGTTATCCCTTACGAATTAATAGATGATGATACTGAATTCTTAATAAATCCTGCTGGTCAATTTACCATCGGGGGTCCAGTTGGAGATTGCGGCATGACAGGAAGAAAAATTATTGTAGATAGTTATGGTGGAATGGCAAGACATGGAGGTGGAGCATTTTCTGGAAAAGACCCTTCAAAAGTAGATAGATCTGCAGCATATGCAATGCGACAAGTTGCAAAAACATTAGTCAATGAAAATTTATGCGATTATTGTGAAGTTCAAGTTTCTTATGCAATTGGAGTTGAAAATCCAGTATCTATTTACACAAATACCTTTGAGAGTGAAAAAATTCCACTTGAAGAAATTAATAAAATAATAAACAAAAACTTTGATCTTACACCTCAAGGAATTATTTCTAATTTAAGTCTTTTAAATCCAATATATCTTAATACTGCAAAATATGGTCATTTTGGAAGAGAAGATCAAAATTTTAGTTGGGAAAAAACCAAAAACTTAAAATGAAAATATCTGTTGTTAGTGGTGGCTTTGATCCTGTTCATTCTGGTCATATTGAATATTTAAAAGCTGCAAAAAATATTGGTGATTATTTAATAGTGGCATTAAATTCAGATAATTGGCTTACATTGAAAAAAGGAAAGCCTTTTATGCCGTACCAAGAAAGACTGAGTGTGTTGAGTTCCTTTAGTTTTGTTGATGAGGTAGTCTCCTTTGAAGATGACGAGGCTGGAAGCTGCATTAATGCACTTGAGCAAATAAAATTAAAATTCCCTAAAGATGAAATAATTTTTTGTAATGGAGGTGATAGAAATTCAGGAAATATCCCTGAAATGCAGGTTAAGGATATATCATTAAAGTTTGGTGTTGGTGGTGAAAGTAAAATTAATTCGAGCAGTAAAATTCTAAAGCAATGGAAAGGGTTATCTGAAAAAAGGATTTGGGGTGAGTTCTTTAATTTATATCAAGATAAAAAAATAAAATTAAAGGAACTTATTATTAAACCTGGAAAAGGAATGAGCCTCCAGAAACACTTCAAAAGAAGTGAAATTTGGTTTGTTTCAGAAGGAAAATGTTGTGTAAATTTTCATAAAAATGATCATTCCAAAGTCGATGAAATACCACTTAATACATTTGATACATTTAGTGTAAAAAAAGAAGAATGGCATCAATTGTTTAATCCTTACAAAGAAGAATGTAGAATTATTGAAATTCAATTTGGTGAAGAAAACTCAGAGGAAGATATTGAAAGAATAAAGTACTATGACGGAAATGAATAAAGACTATAAAGTTAAAGACATTAATTTAGCTGAGTTTGGTAGACAAGAAATATTGCTTGCTCAAGACGAAATGCCGGCTTTAATGCATCTTAGAGAGCAGTACAAAGAAGAACAGCCCTTGCAGGGAGCTAAGATTCTAGGATGCATACACATGACAATTCAAACAGCTGTATTAATCGAAACATTAATTGATTTAGGAGCAGAAGTTAGATGGTCATCTTGTAATATTTTTTCGACCCAAGATCATGCTGCTGCGGCTATTGCAGATAAGGGTATTCCAGTGTTTGCATGGAAGGGGGAAACAGAAGAAGAATATGATTGGTGTATAGAGCAAACAATTCTCAAAAATGGCCAAGCTTGGGATGCAAATATGATTTTAGATGATGGTGGAGATTTAACAGCAAAGATTCATAAAGATTACCCAGAAATGCTTGAGAAGATTCATGGAATTTCTGAAGAAACTACTACAGGCGTTCATAGACTTAAAGATTTATTAAAAAAAGGAAAATTAGCAGTGCCTGCAATAAATGTAAATGACTCAATAACTAAATCAAAAAACGATAACAAATATGGGTGCCGTCATAGTTTAGATGATGCTATAAAAAGAGGTACTGATATGCTTCTATCCGGAAAGAAAGCGTTAGTTATAGGATATGGAGATGTGGGTAAAGGATCTGCTGATTCATTAAATCAACAAAAGATGATTGTGGATGTAGCTGAAACCGATCCTATTTGTGCAATGCAGGCATGCTTTGATGGATTCTCAATTGTGTCAGCATATAAGAATGGAGAAATTAGCAATAATGCCTCTGATATCAATAAGGATTTGCTAAAAAAATATGATCTAGTAGTCACAGCTACAGGTAATACTGGAGTTTTAAATGGCTTAATGCTTGATGCATTAAAATCCTCATGTGTGGTTTGCAACATCGGCCATTTCGATAATGAAATAGATGTTAAATACTTAAAAAAATATGAATGGTACGAAATTAAAGAAGGTGTGCACAAAGTTATCAGAGGGGAAGGGGATTACCTTATACTTTTAGCGGAAGGTAGATTAGCTAATTTAGCACTTGCCACTGGGCATCCCAGTAGAGTAATGGACGGGTCCTTTTGTAACCAAGTACTCGCTCAGATTTTTCTATATAAAGATAAGTTTGCAAATTTATCAAAAGAAGAAAAATTGAAAAAAGTATCAGTAAAAGTTCTTCCAAAATATTTAGATGAAGAAGTTGCTTCTTTAATGGTAAAAGGTTTTGGTGGAACTCTAACAAAATTAACAAAAGAACAAGCAGATTACATTGGGGTTGAACAAGAAGGACCTTTTAAAGAGGATTCTTATAATTACTAATTTGCTATAATCTCTAATCTGGCTGAGTGGCAGAGTGGTTATGCAGCGGACTGCAACTCCGTTAACATCGGTTCGATTCCGTTCTCAGCCTCCAGTAGGTCCAGGGTCTTTAAAATTCAATATATAGTCAACTGATTTTTCTATTTCTTCATAGGAACAGTCGCCACAACCACCTTTAGCAGGCATTGCCTTATAACCATAAAATGAGTTGTAGATTAATTGCTCTCGACCTCTGTATGATAATCTTAAATCCCATTCCGCTTCGTCTTTTAACAAAGGCGATCCAGCAAACCCATTTGTATGACAGGCAGCACAGTATCTTAAATATATTTCTTTACCACTTCTTGATATTAGGTTTGTTATTTTATCTTCTAATAATTCTTTTTTAGACAATAAAGCAATCGCTGGAGAGTTTTCTAAAAACATTATGTATTTTCCAATGCTTTTTACATATTTTATATCCCTTATCCTCTCACCAATTCTTATTTTTACATCCTGCTGAAGTCCATTTTTATAATCTCCTTTAAAAATGTGTAAGGTGAAATCATCTAAATCAAACCCCTCATGTGTATAGCCCATAGAGGAGACAATAATTCTTCTTTCATTGTCATTAAATAAAGTATTTTCTGGAGCAAAAATTACTTCGCTTATACCTATTGAGGGAACATAGAATTTTGCAGGCTCTTTAAAACCATAATTTACATGAGACTTATTAAGTGGAGCTCTAGCATAAAGACTTGAATTGATCTCAACCTTTCCTAAGCTGTTATGTTCACCATATGATGATACAGGCCAGCCAAAATTTTCAGGCTCTGGTGCCCCCAAATCAATTAAATTAATTTCATCACCGCCATAGGGGCCATGTTCAGTGCTTATAATTGTATTTGAGACATCGTCTAAAGCTAATCCTTGTGGATTTCTATGTCCTTTTGAGATTATTGAATAGTTTTTTGTATCAATATTAATTTTTATGATTTTACCAAAGTAAGAATTATCATCTTGTACTGCTTCATAATTTCCAAAATCTCCAACTGTTAAAACTAAAAATGTGTCATTTAATGAAATAATTCTGCCACCAGCATGATGCATATTATCATCGTAGATTGATGTTCTTGTAGTACATTCAACCACTGAAAAAAAATCATTAAAAATAAGTTTTTTGTAATCTACTTTCGCCTTGAGTATTGAAATATTAAAGCAATCTTCTTTTAGTTGCTTCGTATAAGATAAATAAACATTGTCATCGTTGATGTAAACATCTTTTATTCCTAAAAAGGATTGGGTATAGAACTCAGCATAGTCAATAAAACTCTCGATATTGGTTGGTATCGAAGTAATACTTAATTTGTTTGTTTCTAATTGATTAATATTAAAATATCCAACAACTCCATCTGCGGAGACAATCAATACATTTTCATCAATAGTTTCAAGGTATGCTGAAGCCTTGCTAAAAAGTGATTTTCCATTACTTAGAAAATCTATTTTAAATTTTTTGACATTTACAAGTTCTTCAATATTTTCCTCAGATTGGAGGGGCGCAGATATATTGCTCACAGACGAGCTCCTCAAAATTTGAGAAATATTTGTATATAGAGTTATATTCTCCTGCGCAGTTAGAAGTTTTTCCTTTTCTAAAACTTCTATTTTGCTTTCTAAAGCCGACTTTGCAAAAAGAGTTTCTTTCAAAAAGTCCTTTACACTCTCTGGAATGAGCCTCGAAATTTGATAAGTGAGACCTGATTCTTCTTTATTTCTAATCTCCTTGTCAGCTAGAAAAAATAGCACTCCTAGAGAAATTAAAATTAAAAGTGATATCAACAGAATTCTAAATTTTTGCATATTTTTCCAATCGCCCATATTTTAACAATAAAATTTCAAAAAGAGAGAAAAAGGGATTAAAATACACGATTCATGAATAAGATAGGCATTATAGGAAAAGGGTTTGTGGGGACAGCTGTAGCTCAGGGTTTCTCTCCACATACTGGATATGAGTCAGAGGTAAAAATCTTCGATAAGGATCCCACACGTACAATAAACACTCTTGATGAAGTTGTAAATGATTCAAAATTTGTATTTATTTCAGTCCCAACTCCAAGTAATGAAGATGGTTCAATAAACCTTGATATGGTTCTTGATTGTATATCTAGTATTGATAATCAGATAAATGAGAATTCAGCAAAAAATACAATATTTCTCTTGAGATCAACAATTGTTCCAGGAACATCAAGAATGATTCAAGATAAATTTCCAAAGCTGAGATTTGTATTTAATCCTGAATTTTTAACTGAAAGAAGTGCATCGTTTGATTTTATAACTCAAAGTAGATATGTCTTAGGAGGCTCTGAAAGAGATACAAAAGAGGTAGCTGAACTCTACCGAGATAGGTTTGGACAATCTGTTTCTATTATAGAAACAAACTACGAAACTGCCGAGTTAATCAAATATGTATGCAATACTTTTTTTGCAACAAAGGTGTCTTTTTTAAACGAAATGAAAAAACTTTCAGATGAAGTTGATGCTGATTGGGATACAGTAGTTGAGGGTTTTGTGAGAGATGGAAGAGTAGGTCACTCTCATACAAATGTTCCGGGACATGATGGAAAATATGGCTTTGGTGGAAGCTGTTTTCCTAAAGATATTCAGGCATTAATACATTTTGGCAATATGAAGAATATAGACTTAAATGTTCTCAAGGGTGCATGGAAAACTAATTTAGAAGTTAGACCAGAAAAAGATTGGGAGAAACTTCTAGGTAGGGCAGTAGTAAAAGATTCTGAATAATTTGTCTATATCTTTTTTAGCCCAGGTGGTGAAATTGGTAGACACAAGGGACTTAAAATCCCTCGGAGGCAACTCTGTGCCGGTTCAAGTCCGGCCCTGGGCACCAATTAAAGACTTATGAAAATTTTAGTTGTTCTACCAAACTTTGAAGGCGGAGGAGCAGAGCGAATTCATGTGAATCTTGCAAATGAGTGGGCTAAATCTGGGCATGAAGTTATCTTTTGTGCTCTTGAAAAAAAAGGTCCTTTAATCAATTTAATAGACCAAAAAATTAAAGTTATAGATCTTGATTGTAAGAGAATCCTTTTTTCCCTTAACCCTTTAATAAAAACTATTAGAGCAATAAATCCACAAAAAATAGTCGCAGCAATGTGGCCAGTAACAACAGTCACAATTTTAGCGAAGTTACTTTCAGGCTCACAATCGAAGATTTTTCTTGTTGAGCATTGTGCATATGAGAAGATTTTTGCCAAATTATTAGGTCATTCTTTATTTTCTATAGGATTTTCTAAAACAATTTCATATATTTTTGCTAATAAACTGATTTCAGTCTCCAAAGGAGTGGAAAATTCCATAAAAAAAATTACTATCCTTCCAAATAACAAATTTAAGGTCATTTACAACGGCATTCCAATACCTAAAAACCTAAAAGATAATAAGAAAACTCTTTTTAATACCAATAAAAAGGTAATTCTTGCAGCTGGAACTTTAAAACAAAGAAAAGACTTTATAACTATCATTAAAGCTTTATCCATACTTAAGTTGAAGAACTATAAAGATCTCAAATTATTTATTTTGGGAGACGGACCAATGAGAGAAGAAATTAATGATGTAATTAAAAAACTCGATATGGAAAATGATGTTGAACTATTAGGTTTCAAAAAAGATGTTTACCCATACATGGCATCATCAGACCTATTCGTCCATTCATCGGAGGTTGAGGGATTTGCACTTGTTATAGCAGAAGCCTTATCTTGTGGTACAAATGTTGTTTCTACAGACACCCCACATGGCCCAAAAGAAATCTTAAATAATGGAGAATTTGGCAATCTTATTCCAATGGGCGATGAGGAACAAATGGCGAATGCAGTTATTGAAAAAATTCTGAACCCTATTGATAAAGAGGTGTTAATGAAGAGAGCAAACGAATTCTCCATTGAAAAGTGTGCAAAATTATATTTGGAAGAATTTAAATAATTACTTACTATAATCAGTTATGGAAATGGATAACTTTCTAAGCAATACCCAAATTGGGAAAATATTAAACAATTTACTGAATCTTATTAAAGAAAACTACAAATTTGTTTTATATTCAACAGCTGGTTTTTTATTTATTTCTCTTATTTATTCTTTTTCTCTTTCACCAAAATATCAAATCATTGCTGACGTAAAACTTAAAGATGAAAGTGGAAACGCCTCTTTGCCAAGCAGCAGTTCAGTTCTTAGCCTTATAACTGGTGGAGGAGCAGGTAATAATTTCTGGGATTTTTATAATATTGTTTTTTCAACTGAAGTTGCAGAGAAATTATGGGAAAAAGGATACGATCAGAAAATTTTTTCTTCAAACTTCGATACAAAATCTGAGACATTCAAAAGAAATCCAAAATTATGGGATGTTATTAAATCATGGATCATTGGATATGATTTAAACAATGAGATTAACTTTGTAGATTTAAGAAACCATATAAAATCAGAAGTAGATTTAGAGGATCTGACCGAGGAGCAAAATTTATTGCGATTCACAATTTCTACCGGAAATCCTGACTTATATGAGACCTTGTTAGCAGATTTAATAAGAGTAACTGATGACAGCATCAAACAGAGAGAGCGAAGTAAAAATACAAACAAAATTGTTTTTTTATCAGATAAAATTGTAAGTGTTTCAGATGTTGAAATTAAGAATGCAATGATAGGTCTTCTTAAAGAACAACTCCTTAATGAGAGTCTTGTGGAGCAAGATAATTTTTACTCTATAGAAGTACTTGAACAGCCAAGAAGATCGAAAAATCCAGACTTCATTAACTTGCAGTTCATTTATTTAGGCTTTACTTTTATAGGCTTTATGCTTTCAGTGCTTGTTCTGTACATTAGAAAGAGAATTCTAGTCTCTTAAATGTTCAATACAGGAAATTCAGAATTTATAAACGAATTTTCAAGCCTTTTTTTTATTTCGGAAATAGCAAATTATCTTTGTGTTGTGGGAATTTTAATTATTCTTACAAGGTTAAAATTAGTTGAAGAGAAATACTTCATTTTTTGGTGTTTATATTTTCTAACACCTTTCTTTGGCAATTATGTCTTATTTGATCCACTATACATGCCAGATCAATACATTTACACGAATACTCTAAATGAAATTAGAGCTGACGGACTTCCAGAGATTGGTTTAAGTAATTATGATGCTGTTAGAAATTCAGTTACAAATCTGTCATCAATATTTTTTTCATTTGTTCCATTATTTTCAAATCTGACTATAACATCTGTAGCTTTTGCAAATCAGATATACACCCTTTTAATTTATATATATTTAAGAAATAAGATTAAATCATGGGAAATATTGGCATTACTTCTTTTGCCAAGTTTCATCCTTTATAGCTCGGTTTCTTTAAGAGAGGTTCTTATAATATTTTTTACAGTAATTTCTCTTATATCACTAATTGAAAAGAAATATTTAGTTTCACTATTATGTATTTTTTTAATTTTTATTTTCAAAATTCAAAATAGTATTGCACTTCTAATAATGTTTTTCGGCGTTTTAGTTTTTCGAATAGATAAATCAATTACAGGTTTACTTGTTTTAATTTCTTTAATACTTTTAGGAAGCTTTATCTTTTTTGATGAATACATACCATTTTTAAATCTTTACAGAAATGCGTTTGCTTTAGAGGCTGGAATAGATCGATTTATAGTCAATAGGGGCATCGTGGCAACAGAATATCTTGATTTTGTTTGGACAACCGCCAAAGCACTTGTTGGTTCACTAGTAAGGCCATTTCCATGGCAAACAGGAGGCTTAGGCATAATAATATTCTTTGAAAATATTTTTATTCTTTTTATAGTTTATAAATTATTTCAAGATATCTTTAAAGGGGATAAGAACAAGGTTTTAACCGGTATTTTTCTTCTTTTAGGCCTTTTGGTTACTCTGAGTTTTTATGCCTATACAATTTCCAATCTTGGAACATTAAGCAGATATAGATTCACAACAATCTATCCATTTCTTTTTGCCTTTCTTTACATTCAAAATCAACAATTTAGCCAAGAGAATGAAAAATCAAAATAAGATTATATTTGTTATAAATAATTATGAATTTTATTTAACTCACAGATTTAATCTTTTAAAACATCTAGCACGGGAAAATGATATTCATCTGATAACAAATACAACTGGATTTAAAATTGATTCAAAAAATATTCATCACTTAGATATAGGCAGAAAAAGTATGAATATTTTTAAGAATCTGAAGACTTCTCTTGAACTTAACTTATTAGTAAAGAGAATTGATCCAACTCACATTTTTTTTATTTCGTTTAAGCCAATTGCTTTGGGGGTTATTCCTTCTTTGTTTAGCAAGGCAAAAAAATATTTAATTTTTTCTGGCTTGGGATACTCTTTTATCAATAATTCTTTTAAAGCAAGGATTGCAAGGATTGCAATAAATATTGCCCTAAGAATTTTTTCAATTCTTGACTCAAAGTTTATTTTTCAAAATCCTGATGATAGAAAATTAATTAATAAATCAGGTTTTATTCAAGAAAAAAATATTGAAATTATCTATGGAAACGGAATAGATGAAAATGATTTTAACATGCGAAAACATAATAACTTTAGAGATAAATTGAAGTTTATTTTCGTAGGTAGGCTTATAGAAGATAAGGGTATAAATGAATTGTGTGCTGCAATTCAATCAGTTGGAAACAAAGCAGAATTTACAATCATTTCACCTGATGATAGAGAAAATATAGCTTCTATCGGAGGAAATGCTTTTGAAAATTTAAAAAATATGGATTCTGTACAGGTAATAAATAAATTAAGCCATGAAGAAATTAAAAATATTTACTCAAAATCAGATGTTTTTATTTTGCCCTCATATAGAGAGGGGCTGCCTAGGTCAGCTTTAGAGGCAATGTGTGCTGGACTCCCTTTGATCTTATCAGATGTACCTGGTTGCAGGGAATGTTTGATTAATGGAGTAAATGGATTTTTAATAGAATCAAAGTCTAGTGAATCTATTGAAAAAGCAATAAATAAATTCATTGAAAAACCTGAAATTATAAAAAAAATGGGAGAGGAATCAGTTAATTTAATAAGAAAAAAATTCAGTGACCAAAAAATTTTCAACAATTATGAAGGAATTTTGTAATGTGTGGAATTTATTTCTCTTATTCAGATAGAAGATTTCCTCAATCTGAGCAAGAAGTAAATCTTTCAATGCAAAAAATAAAACATAGAGGTCCAGATGCTTCTGGAGTTAGTATTTTCCCTATTGAAGATGCATTTGTTGCTTTAGGACATAGAAGACTTTCAATCTTAGATTTAAATGAGAGATCTAATCAACCATTTCATTCAGAAAGATACGCATTAACTTATAATGGCGAGATTTATAATCATCTGGATCTCAGGAAAAATTTTTTAAAAGATTTTAGTTTTAAAACTACCTCTGATACTGAAACCCTTATCTGCATGATTGATAAATTTGGGTTAGATGAAACCCTTAAAAATCTTAACGGAATGTTTAGTTTTTCAATTTACGACAAATTGAATAATGAAATTCATTTAGCTAGAGATAGAGCTGGTGAAAAGCCGCTTTATATTTGCTGTTTTGAAGGAGTATTCGCTGCCTCTTCAGATCTTAGTACTTTTGAGGATATTGGTTCATTTCAAAAAATTATTTGTGAAAAAGCATTAATGGAATATTTAAATTTTGGGTATGTACCTGCACCTAAAACAATATTTAAAAATATTTTTAAAGTACCTTCTGCAACTTCAATCAGCATAAAACTGGACCAATTAAAATTAAAGAATTTTGATACTTTTAGGGATTTTTGTGAACAAGATTCAGTTTCTTTAAAAGAGTTTTGGACTTTACATGAAGCAAAAACGTTAGATGTAGGCATTAAATACTCAGATGTTAAACAAACCTTAAATCAAAAGCTCTCTAATGCGATAAAACTACAACAATTGTCTGATGTGCCATTAGGATGTTTTCTATCCGGAGGAATAGATTCAACCCTAGTTGCATCACTAATGTCAAAAGCTAATAAAGACACAAAAACATTTACTATAGGTTTCGAATTTAGTGAATATGACGAGTCTATTCATGCTGAAAAGATTGCTAAATATCTTAAAACTGATCACAAAACAGTAATTTGCTCTACAAAAGAGACGCAAGAAATAATCAAATCATTAAGTAAAGCCTATACTGAGCCTTTTGCTGATAGCTCACAAATTCCAACAATGATGATTTCAAAAATTGCTAGTCAGGATGTAAAAGTTGTACTTACAGGAGATTGTGGAGATGAACTTTTTGGTGGTTACAACAGATATATAATTGCTAGTAGGTATTTAAAAATCTTTTACTTGCTTCCTTATGCAATTAGAAAAGTTTTATTAGGTATACTAAGTAGTGGCGGCAAACAACTTTTTGAAATTGTTTTCTCAACCATTCTAAAAGGCTTTTTCTCAGGTAATCTTTCACAAAGGGCTGATAAAGCATTTGAAAAAATAAAACATATTGATTCTCAATATAACTATTACAGTTCAATGATAAGAGAATGGAAAAGTGATGATGAAATTTTAGTTAATAATCAACCTGACTGTCATTATGAAGACATTTTCAATGAATTTAGCACTAAAGGTTTCATTGAGAAAATGATGTACACCGATTTTAAAACATATATGGTTGACGATATTTTATGTAAAGTTGATAGAGCAGCAATGTTTCACAGTTTAGAAACAAGAGTACCTTTTTTAGATAAAGATGTAATTGAATATGCGTATTCAATTCCAGAAAAATTCAAAATAAAAGGTAGTAATTCTAAAATTATTTTAAAAGACCTAATTTCTAATTATCTTCCAAGAGAATTAATAGAGAGGCCTAAACAAGGATTTGGAGTGCCAATCTCAAAATGGATGCAAACAGATTTAAATAAATGGACTAAAGAAATGTTGTCAAAAGATATAAATGATACCCATGGTTTTTTTAATCAACAGGTTGTAGAAAAATTTCTAAGTGAGCATTTAGATGGTAAGAAAAATCATGAACACAAGTTGTGGAGTTTAATTCAATTCAATTCTTGGTATGTTGAAAGATACAAATAAAAAAATACTTTATTTATCCTATGACGGTGTTTTAGAGCCTTTAGGGTCATCACAAGTTCTCAATTATGTTTTAGGACTTGCAAAAAGTTATAACTTTATTCTTTATTCATTTGAAAAACCATATGATCTTAAAGACACTAAAAGAGTATCAGCGGTTTCAAAAATAATAAAAAATTCAGGAATTAAATGGATAAAAAGTATTTACCATAAAAGTCCAACTACATTAGCAACTCTTTATGACTTATTTATTTTGTTAAGTAATCTAATTCTGATTCTATCTTTTAATAGAATTGGCATTATTCATTTAAGAGGCTACTTATTGGGTATTCCATTATTAATTTTAAAAAAAATCTTTAAATTCAAATTAATTTTCGATATGAGAGGCTTTTGGGCTGACGAAAAAGCTGATAGAGCTGGATGGAACAGATCGGGATATAAGTATATTTTCTTTAAAGCCATTGAAAAAAAACTTTTGAAAAGTGCAGATAAAATAATAACCTTAACAGATCATTCACGAGAATTTTTAGTAAAAGAACATAAGGTAAGTCAAAAAGTCATCACAACAATCAGAACATGTGCTGATGAAAATGTATTTAAAAAAATAAAAAAAGATGAGGATCAAACTATAAGATTCGGTTATTTGGGAACTCTCGATACAGCATACAATTTTCAAAAAGTTTTAAATTTTTTCAATTTGTTTTCTCGAAAACATAAAAATGCTTACCTAGACATATATTCTTCAACCCCTGAATCTAAGATAATGAGTGTAGCTAGAGAGGTTGGATTCAAAGATCTTGAAAGGCTTTCAATTAAATTTATAAGAGATAAGAAAGAGCTAGTTAATCAAATTAATAACTTTAATGCATGTATATTTTATTTGAATGAAAACTTTTCAGTTAAAGCCTCTATGCCTACAAAAATAGGCGAGGTTCTTATGTGCGGAGTCCCAATTATATGCAATGCGTTTAACAATGATATTGAATACTTAACTAATCAAGGCTGTGGAATTATTACAAATTTTGCTAAGGATGACATAGATAAAGTTTTCGAATTTGTAAATCCAAATAATAATAAAGAGAAATTGAATTTAAAGTGTATTGAAATTGGCAAAAAAGAATTTTCATTAAAGTCAGGATTAAAGTTATATACTTCAATTTATGAGGAGCTTTCAAAATGAAAAAACCTTTCGTTAGCATCGTTGTAGCAAGTTATAACAGAAAGTACATAATCAATGAAAGTATTCAATCTATTCTTTCGCAAAATTATCCAGAGGATTCATTTGAGGTAATTGTTGTAGACAATAACTCTAATGATGGAACAGTATCTGAAATTAAAAAAATATTTTCTAGGGAAATAGATAACAAAAAAATAAAACTTCTAGATTTAAAATTAAATTCTGGTTCATCAGGTTCATATATTGAAGCCTTAAAGGTTATTCATGAGGATTGGAAATACATGCTAAAAATGGATGAAGATGTAGTACTTGATAAAGATTGTGTTGCTGAGTTAGTTAATGAAGCAGAAAAATCAGAAAAACATACTTTTGTAGGTGGAAAAGTATTTTATTTTCAAAATAAGAATACATTACATGCTATTGGTGCCGACTTAAAACCTTACTATGCAATAGCAAAGGGTATTGGTGTTAATGAGACTAATCACGAAAAATTCTCTGAAGTTAGAACGCTTGATGCCCTAAATGGATGTATGGTGTTAATTTCCAGAAAAATAGAAAAAGAAATTGGTTGGTTTGATAAAGATTACTTTCTCTATTACGACGATCACGATCTGATGTACAGATCTATAAAGGCAAAAAATATTCATCGCTTTACTCCGAAAGCTATTGGTTATCACGATACTAAAACAGGTAGCAAAAATAAATATGCAAATAAACAATGGTTATATTACTCTACAAGGGGATCATTATTATTTCTTAAAAAGAACTTCAAATCATTCTCGGTTGGGTGGTTTTTATATTTGCTTGCTCATAATTTAAAGTTTACTGCAGGCTTATTTTTTTTATTCTTTCATTCTAACTATCACAATTTTTTTATAAATCTTCGTTATTTTTTCAAAGGATATCTTCATGGCATTCAAGGAAAAAAAGGATTTTATGATATTAATCAAAATGGTTTGAATGTAGTTGTATTTTCAGGAGGAAGGGGTTCGATAAACCTATGTGATGGACTTAGAGAGTTTTCAAAACTAAATGACGTTAATTTAGATTTAACAAATATTATTAATGCTTATGACGATGGCCTCTCAACTGGCGCAATAAGAGCTTTTTTTGATTACAAAATTTTAGGACCCTCTGATTTAAGAAAAGTCCAAGAGACTCAATATGAATTTTATTATCCTGAAGGAGAGGGGCTCGATTTTTTTAAAAGCCGTACGTCATGTGACTTTCTTGATTTTAAAAATGATATTTCTAAGCTTATTGATAATCAAAATTATAAATCAAAATTTTTCCCTTATTACCAAAAAATGAATTATCAGATGCAAGAGATAATTAGTGATTCGCTCTCACATTTTAAAAAAATTTCTGAAAAGCAGAATAAAACATTAGAATTTCAAGATTTTGCCTTATCTAATATTATTTATGGTTCTCTAGAGCATAAATATGGGGATATAAAGAAAGTTGAACTTATGGTGAGAGATGCTTTCAATTTGCCAAATGAGGTTTTCTTTAATTCATCAGAAGCTGGTTATCTTTTTGGCCTTACAGAGGATGGAAAGCTTCTGAAAGACGAGTCAGAAATTGTAGGTTATGAGGGAAAAACACCAATTTTTGAAATTTTTTATAAAACATATCCATTATCAGAAGAAGAGGAGAAACAATTTGAATCTTTAACAGGGCTTATTAAGAAAAAACAATTTCTCGAAAATATATCATCACCATTCCCTGACCTAAGCCAAGATACTGCTTCAGCAGTTCGAAAAGCTGACATAATAATATATGGTCCTGGAACTCAATACAGCAGTTTATATCCAACTTATTGGACAAAAGGATTAACTGAAGAGATTTCAAAATCTTCAGCACAAAAGTTTTTTATAACAAATATCGATCATGACAATGAAACACCAGAATTTACAGCAGCAGATCAAATTAAACAGGCAAGGTTTTATTTAAATCAAAAGGGAAAACTTAATTTTCAGGTACCTGAACTTTTTGATGTAATTATCTCAAATTCTCCATCAAAACAAGATTCTAGGTACATAAGGTTGAATATGAGTGAATTATATCAATTAGATCTTAAAGAAATACTCGCTGAAGATTTTGAATCTATTGATTCAGGCAAACATGATAATTTAAAAATTTCATCATTAATAATGGGAGCAAATAGCTCGAAATGGAGATCAGATTCTTGAGAAAAATTATTATTCCATGTGCTGGAAAATCAACAAGAATGAAATCATCAGTACCAAAGCAACTACTAAAAATTAATGGTAGAGCAGCGATAAATTACCTTTTAGAGGAAGTTAATAAGTATTTTGAAACAATAATAATACCAATACCTAAAGATAAATCTTCAAAAGAATTGTTCAACAAAAATATTGAGGATCATTTTTTATCAAAGATTAAATTCATTGAAAGTGAGTCAGGTTCAGGAGATGGACAAGCTGTTTTAGATGGGTTAAGTAGCTTTAAAGCAAATGGTAGTCTAATATTTGTGTGTTGGGGCGATACTTTTATTATTGATTCAATATCTGCATTTGAAAAGCATTTAAATATTTCTGAGGATGCTGATATTTTTGTACCCTTAATATTTGATAAAAATCCATATGTAAAATATGTGCTCAAAGAAAATTCTGAGTTTGTTAATGATATTCATCTCTCAATTGATAATAGAGCAGAAATAAATTGGGACGAGGGGCTAGCAGATCAGAGTATTTTTATTGTGAAAGATTCCATAATCCAACAATTACAAGAGTATAAAAATGACTTAAATGGGAGCCCACTTAATTTCTTAAGATTTATGAATTCATTTTCAAAGAGCTTGAAAATTAAAGCATTAAAAATGCCAAAAAGAATTTCAAAATCTTACAACATTGAATCAGAATTTCTTGATATAAAAAGTTTTATCTAAATTTTGAAATCAAGGAACCTATTATGTAACCAGGAGCTTTAACAATATCGAGTATTAGCCCAATAGTGCCAATAAATAACCACCTAAAGGGAAGAAGATAATTTAATTTAACTTTGTTGCTTACTGGTTTAAAAAGTCCCCTAACCAATACAGAGGAAATCAAAACTAAAACCACAAAAATTTTCGTGATATGTGGAATGTAAAAAACAGCATCCTCTACCCAGTCAGCTACTACTGCATTCCAATTAAAAACAGAAAGAAAGATAAAAAGAAAAACTGTGTATTTAAGAGTAATAAATGGAAGCCTATTTTCTACTTGCTTAGGAAAAAATCTTGTTGCAATTAAAAAACTCAAAAAAATTACCAATAGTGATAAAAAGTATTTTTTTGTTACATCTGCAATATAGAGCGGATTCTCATCCCAGCCTTCAAGAAAAAAATTCCATCTTGGTATGACTAATGCGGATAAAATTATAAAAATTGATAAATATAGATCTTTCGCATCCTTTTGAACATTTACAATTGCAGTATAAAAACTATAAATAAAGTATTTTTTTGCAGCATCCAAGAATGAATTTGGAAATTCTCCATACTCTATTTCAATCTCATTACCCAAAGAAGTTTTCAAAAGAGTTTTTTGTCTCTCCCTCCACTCAATATCATATGATGATCTGACATTTTCAATGAAAAACATTTTTTTGCCGAATTTACTGCGTTTAAATATAGTTCCAGGTACTGTTTCATGTGATGCATCACCATATGAAAGAATTCTTAGTATTTTTTGAAATCTATTTTTAGAGAAGAATTTTGTATTTCCAAAAATCAAATCTGAGTTATCTCTTTCCAATTGTTTTATGTATTTTTCTATCCATGTATCATTTGGAATTGTTTTGGTATCAAGCAAACCAATAAACTTTTGTGTTGCAAGAGACATTCCAATATTTGTACTTTTTCCTGCAAATGACCCATCAATTTTTTTGTAAATAAGATTAATCAGCTTTAATTTTTGCTTTTGTAAAAAGTTTTTTATTGAATTATCAGTACTTGAATCAACAATAATAATTTCTTTTGGCAATACAGTTTGTTTTTTTATTGCGTTAATAGTTTTTTGAAAAACTTCAATGTCATCATTTCTAGATGGAATTACTATACTTATCATGTAAAATCTACCTTTAATGCAGAGTAATAGTATAGCAATAATCCCTGCAAGGGGAGGCTCTAAGGGGCTTGAGAAAAAGAATTTAAGAGAATTCTTGGGTCATCCTTTAATTGCATGGCCAATCGAGGCAGCTAAAAGATCTAAAAAACTTTCGAAAATAGTTGTTTCTACAGACGATAAAGACATAAGAGAGGTTGCATTAAAATATGGTGCAGAAGTTCCCTTTTTGCGTACTAGTGATGTTTCAGGTGATTTAACAACCACTGAGGAGACATTAAAGTATTCTTTATTGGAGTCAGAAAAAATATTTAAACAAAGCTTCGATATATGCGTTTTTTTAACATGTACTGATTTATTCAGAAGAGATGGATGGATAGATCATGCTATAGATGCACTTGAAGAAAATAATGAATTGGAGAGTGTATTCGTCGCTAATGAAACTCACAAAAACTTTTGGGAGGTTATTGATAATAATCCAACACGTCTTAAAGAATGGATGAGTATTTATGAGAGTAGACAAGTTAGAAGAAAATCATACAGGGAAGATACTGGGTTAGCTTGTGCATCTCGTTCAAACCTTTGGAGGAATGGGCGTAGAATTGGTGACAATGTTAAGCTGATAACAGATAATAGAAGCTTTTCAGCATTAGACATACATAACGATTTTGATTTATTTTTAGCTAATAAGGCAGCCGAATGGATCAAAGAGAATGATTTTGAAAATTTACCTCCGATACCAGAGAAAATATGATGAAAAAAGCTTCCATAATAATTAGAACGAAGAATGAAGAAAAATGGATTTCTATTTGTTTAAATGCAATTTTCAAACAGGATTACAAAAATTTTGAGGTAATTATTGTAGATAACTGTTCCACAGACAAGACTGTTGAAAAAGCAAAAGAATGGAATGTAAAAGTAGTTACCCTCAAAGAATTTAAACCAGGAAACGCAATTAATTATGGAATTGAAAACTCTTCAGGAGATTATCTGATATGTTTGTCTGCGCACTGCATTCCCAAAGAGAAAGATTGGCTTAAAAATTTAGTAAATGATTTAGAAGATGAAAAAATTGCGGGTGTTTATGGAAAGCAAGTACCCACAAGTTCATCACATTATCTCGATAAAAGGGATTTATTTTTGACATTTGGAAATGATAAGAGAGTTCAGGAAAAGGATTCTTTTTTTCACAATGCCAACTCAGCATTCACAAGAAAAACCTGGGAGAAATTTCGTTTTGATGATGAAGTGACTAATATTGAGGACAGAATTTGGGGAAAAGAAGTCATAAAGAATAAACTCAAGATTGTATATGAGCCGGATGCAGTAGTTTTTCATCATCATGGCATACATCAGGAAGCAGATAAAAAAAGAGCTAAAAAAATTGTTCAAATAATGGAAGCAGACGAATTTAAGAGTGAAAATCTTTGTGAATATAAAGGAAAAACAAAAGACATACTTATTATTTTTGATAGAGAAAAATATGACGACTTTCGTCTTGGTCTTTTGCGAAAAGTTATAAGTGATGCAAAAAAAAGTTCGGTTTTTGAAGACATAGTATTTTGTGGAATCGATAAAAAGGCTTTGAAGCAAGCAGAAGAATCTGGACTCGATATTTTTGATAGAGGCACAAAAGACTATGACACCTCCTTAAATGATGTATTAAAGGATTGTCTTTTAGATTTTGAAAATCAAAAATATATACCTAATTCCATTACTCTTTCTTCTGTTAACTACCCTTTTAGAGATCAGAGTAGTTTTAAAAATTTGGTAGATAGTTTTTACGAATCAGCATTTCTACCAACACTTTATAGCCATGAAGAAAAAAGAATATGTTTTACAAGAGGAGAGGAAAGCGAAATAGCAATAAATAATCAGCTATTGCCAAGAGAATTGGAGGAATCATCAGTGATGATTTGTCCATTTGGTTTTGGGTGCACACTTAATGCATCAGATTTAAGGAATGGGAATTTTTTAAAAAAAAGGGTAAATCTTATTCCCCAACTTAATCAAGCTGATATGATTGAAATAAGCACTGAAGAAGAAATGAGTAAATTTGAGGTGAAATTTGAGTAAATTAAAACTAGCTTTCATAGGTTTAGGGCGAGCAGCTCAACATTATGCTGAAGTCATTAAAGAAAATTTATCTGATGAATATATTTTTTCTGTAGGTGTGGACCAGTATGCAGAATCAAGGAGCAAATGGGAAAAAGAGAATTCAGGTAAGACCTTTGCTTCAATAGATGAGGTAAGCAAAGATGATGTTGATATTGCCATAATTACTACTCCATCAGGTAGTCATGCAGAAAACTCAAAGGTACTTTTACAAAATGGAGTTAATGTTCTGTGTGAAAAACCTATAGGTCTTAACGTAGAGGATGTTGTTGCAAATATGGCACTTGCTAAAGAAAAAAATGTTCTTTACGGAGGTGTATTTCAAAACAGATTGAATAAACCAATTAAATATATTGAAAATCTCTTTTTACAAAATGATTTTGGAAAAATCATTTCAGCAAGTGTTAAATTGCAGTGGTGTAGGTTTCAAGATTATTATAATGATGAATGGCACGGGAGATGGAAAACAGATGGTGGAGTAATTAGCCAACAAGCAATACACCATATTGATGCTCTATTTTATTTATTTGGCCCTCCACAATTTTTATCTGGTTTCTCTGGAAATATCAATAATAAACTTGAGGCTGAGGATACTTTTGTTGCGTCTGGAACACTTTTAAAGGGTGGATTTTTTACAATTGAAGCGACGACCGCTGTGAGACCTGAAGATTTTTCAGCATCATTAGAAGTGGTAACTGATAAATATCAAATTTCAGTTGGAGGCATCGCTTTAAATGAGCTTACAAGAGTTAAGCTTGATGGAGTGGAGCTATCAAATGAACTTAAAGAAAACTCAGAAACTGTAAAAAATGGTTATGGTAACGGTCATCATCATATGCTTAAAGAAATTAGTAAAAATTTTAATGATTCCGGAAAAATTATTTTTCCTACAAGTGCAGAATCCAGTTTAGATTCAATAAAATATATTCATGCTTTATATTCATCTGTGGAGAATAATTCAATAATTTCTTTTTCTGATGATGTTAGATCGGCTAAACTAGGGCAAGATGTATAACAAGTTTCCCGGAAAAGATATAACTGAAGAGGATATAAAGTCGAAAATACCTTTAGTAGCCAATTTTTCAAAAGAACCTTTCGAAATAGCAGGTGTTGTTTTTAATGGTAAAAAAATTCCTGTTATGGCAGGTCCAAACATGGTTGAGTCAGAAGAACTCATTATAGAAACTGCGAAGTCAGTAAAAGCTTCAGGTGCTACTTTTCTAAGAGGTGGAGCTTTTAAACCTTTAAGTTTTCCTTATAGAAATGAGAAATATACAGAAACAGGCTTAGATGGTCTGAAGTGGTTAAAATCAGCCAGAGAGGAGGCTGAAATACCTGTCATAACTGAAGTTATGGAAGAAAAACATTTAGATGCAGTATGCGATGCTACGGATATCCTGCAGATTGGATCTAGAAACATGCAAAATTATCCTCTAATAGTAGAATCAGCAAAGACAGGTTTCCCTATAATGCTTAAACGACATTATGGTGCCTCATTAAGAGATTGGTTGGGAGCAGCTGAGTACGCTCTTAAGGAAGGCTGTACAAAATTAATTTTATGTGAGAGAGGAATGTCAATTCCACATACTCATAGAGCAACTTCTAGATTTTCATTGGATTTACAAGTTGTTCCAGCAACACAAGAAATAACAAATATTCCAGTTGCTACAGACCCATCCCATGCAACCTTCTGGCGTGATTGGGTTGAACCAATGACACTTGCATCAATTGCATCTGGAGCTGATTCAATAATGTTAGAAGTTCATCCAGATCCAGAAAATTCTGCAGTCGATCCTTTGCAACCAATCAACTTCGATACGTTTAATTCTCTTATGAAAAAAATGGATAACGTTGCAAAAGCAGTTTCTAAAGAGGTAATTTGAAGATGAAGAGGGCGGCAATAATAGGGAAAGATGTTTCAAAGGGTGCTCGTTCTCCTATTTTATGGAATGCTGCTTTTAATGCACTCAATATTGATGCAGAAATGACAGCTGTAGATATAGAGCATGAAAGTGATGCAATAGAATTCTTAGATTCAGAAATAACAAAAACTGATTTTATTGGTGGAGCGGTAGCAGCACCACTTAAAGAAGTTGTCGCAAATTATTTTGCAGATGATAGCGGTAGTTTTATTGAACCAAAAAATTGTTTCTTTAATTCTGAAGGCAAGTTTACAGCAGCTAATACTGATACCTTAGCTTTACTCGAATCAATTAGTTCCGTAAAAAAAGATTTAGATATTCAAAGGGTATGCATTCTTGGAACTGGAGGAGTTTCAAAATCATTGTGCTATCAACTTTCTAATCAAAATAAAAATTTTGATGTAGATGTTTATGGAAGAAATCAGGAAATTTCTAGTTTATTTACAGATTTTGGGATGAATTTTAAAGATTATGGTTCACTTAATCTTGATATAGAAAACTACGATGTTCTTATAAATTGCACCTCTATAGGTAAAGATGGAAATAACGAAGATTCTATTCTTTCAGCTAGTCAATTAAGTTCAATTAACAAAGAAGCTCTGTTATTCGATGTTAATTATATAAACAGTCCTTCAAAACTATTAAGAGATGCAAGCTCTCTTTCTCTAAATTGTATTGACGGCTCACGAATGAATCTTATGCAAGCAGTCATAGGCTTTTGTTTAGCAAACAATCTGGTAGGAAAAGAGGATATTGTTCATCAACACATGCTTGAAGCAATTAAAGAGATTTAACTTTAAAGTCTGTTTCCCAGATATTATCTAAAATAGGTACAGAAAAGGAAAAATATATGATGTTCCTTTTATCTCCTTTAAATTTCTTAACACTATGATAAGAATCGTTTGAGTTTATGAATAAAACAGTTCTTCCGGCCTTAGGCTTAACACTCATCAAAAGTTTGGAATTAACTATATCCTCTTTATCTGGATATCTTTTTTGATTTTCAAGGTTTGAAAGACCTTCGGAGCTCCAAAACTCTGTTTCTCCATCACTATCATCTTTTATTGTATTTAAATAAATAATCCCAGCCATGAGTTTAAATCTACTATCAGTATGCATTCCAACTTCGTAACCCATTTCAGACTGTGCAACATCAATAGTAGGAGCTACGTTTCCAAACAAAGATAAACTTAATTTCTCAAATAAGTCTCCAAAATAGGGAATTTGAAACAAAACAAAACGAAGCTTATTTAACGCCCATAAGATAGAGAATTTTTTAGCAAACCTTAAGGAGTCATAGGAATTTTGATTGAATTTTGGAATTTTAATTTTTAATCCTTTTTTATTGAATGCTTCAGTCGAATTTTTAATACATTTTTTAAAGAATTCCTCAGACTTAATATATTCACAAATTTTTCTGATAGATTTTGACGATTTAACAATTTCCTCATACCTAGACCCTCTTGAAGATAAATTTTTTCGTGTTTCTCCAAAACTAAGAAAATCGACCTCAGATGATTTTTTTATAAACTCTTCAAAATCATTATTTGCTTCTCTAATAAATTCTTCATCAAAAAAGTCCTCTAAAACTACTACACTTGGTGTGCCTTGTTTTTGTAGGGGAAATTGAATATTTTTTTTACTATTTATACCTAACATTTTGATTTAATTGCTTTTCTTAAATTCTTTATATTGGTTTTTAAACTTGTCGTATTCGGATTTACTAAACCTATTAAATAAATCAATAAATGAAATTTTTATTTTTTTGTTAAGATCAAAAACTACCCCTGATTTTTCTGTAAATACCTCAATTTCATTACTTAAAGCTAATTTATTAACAAAATCCTCACTTCCATTTGGACAATTTACAATGGTAATATTCTCATTAAGTAATTCTAGTATTCTCTCATCTTCTCTTGGGTGGGGGATATATAGATCAGGACATAGTTTATTTATTTTCAAAGCTGCTTCATTTATTTTCTTCTCTATGATTTTTGGTTTATTCAAAAGATCTTCTCTATGACTAAAAACCCAATTGCTACTTACTCCAAAGAATATCTTTGTAATCTTTTTCGTAATTTTTTTCTTCTTAAGAAATGTAGTTGATTTAATAGGATGATTAAAAATTTTTGGATCAAAAAACGAATAGTGTTTATCACTTTTCTCTAAGAGCTTTCCAAATGGTAATGGAAAGCCGCAAATTTTATTCAAAAAATAAAACTTTTTTTGATTTTCAAAAGAAAAACTCTTGGAATAATATTTATCATTTTCATTTATACTTCTTTGCCCCTCATCAAAGGTAATAAATTTGTCGAAATTTAAACATTTATATAGTAGCTGGAATTTAAAATCATCAACATTGCAGCCAACTAGAAAATCATATTTCTTCTTTTTGGTAAGAGCATTTAATGAAAAATTTTCTGGATAAACTATTTCAATTTCACAATTTTTCTTTTCGCCTTTAAATAAATCATCTGCTATTAGATCAATCTTCCATTTATAGTATTTTTTTTGAATGTAACAGAGGGCTCTCATTATTTTTTACTTTTACTTATGTCTTCATAGTTATATTTTTCGCTAATTCTTCCATTACTAATTTCATAAATTTCATCACAGTGCTGTAGTGTTGTAAGCCTATGGGCTATTACTACCATAGTAACTTTACCTTTTAGCTTTCTTATTTCATCAATTATTTCTTTTTCCGTATTATTATCCAAAGCACTAGTTGCCTCATCCATAATAAGAACTTCTCTTTTGTTATAGAGTGCTCGAGCTATAGCAATTCTTTGTTTTTGACCTCCAGAAAGCTTTACTCCTCTTTCTCCAATATTTGTATTAATTCCCTCAGGGAGATTATTGACAACCTCTTTAAGTCTTGATCTCAATACTACATCTTCTAATAAAACATCATCAATAACTTCATCCCTCCCAGTTAAAGTTATATTGTTTTTTACTGAGTCGTTAATTATGAAAATATCTTGTGGAATATATGCCACTAAATTTCTAAATTCTTTATTATTTTTTACAATTTTGTTATTTAAATGAATCTCGCCTTTACTTGGCTCTAGTAGACCTAACATCACGTCGACAAGAGTTGTTTTTCCTGATCCAGATTGACCAAAAAGACCTATCGATTTATTTTTATCAACCTGTAATGAAATACCATTTAATTGATGCTCTTTGTCATTTTTATATGAGAAAAATACATTTTTCAACAGCATGGAGGTGAATCCATCTTTTAAGATATTTGCTTTATAATCATCTTCTTCAAGGTCTTGTTTTGTAGTCATGTCCTCAAAAAGAAGGGTTGTGGGATAGTAGCCTATTCTAAGAACATTTACAGAAGCAAGCATTTGATTAAGGGTAGGCATTAACCTAATTGCTGCAAAGAGAAATACTCCAAGTGTGGGTATTAAGCTCTGAAAATCGTTTTGTAATGGAGTAAAGAACACAACTGCCAAAGTAAAAGCAATTACAAATATCAACTCAATAATGTGTTTTGGCTGTGTTCTTATTAGATCAGCATAAATATTATTTTTTGCATAAATGTCTACATTTTCCTTAAGAATATCTTCAAAAAAGTTCTGTTTTCCAAGAATCTTAATTTCTTTAAGACCTTGGATTGATTCATTTACTGTTTTTGTTACTTGCACACTAGAGTCAGTAATAGCTCTACTTTGGCTATCTAATAGTTTTTTGAAAAAAATGTCATATATTAAAAGAAGAACTAACATCATGCCGCCGACATAAATTAAAAGTGGGCCTTCAACAATAGCTAAAACAATTACTATCGAAAGAAAAATAAGACCATCTGAAAGAAGCCTTAAAAATCCTTGTAAAACTTTAATGAATTGCATACTCATTGTTTGAATCATCTGAATGTATCTGGCACTATTTCCTTCTATATACTTTCTGTAATGCATATTAAGGTATTTATGTAGTAGAGATGTCTTAATCTTTGCTTGTCTATTGTAGGTTATTCTTAAAATGGCCCAGTTAACCAAGATTGAAGCAAAAGCTTTAATAATGAATAGTGAAACAAGTGTAATGCCTAAGAATGTAATAATTTCCGATTTCGAAGTAAGGTTTATGCTCTCAAAAAACCATCCATAACTAGATTGAAAATCCTGAAAATTCACAAGTATTTGTATAAATGGAAATAAAATCGCTAGGCTTAACGCATCAAAAAATGAAGTAAGTAAAAACAGTATAAGCAGTAATGGCAGTCTTTTTTTATCTTCATAAAGTAACGAGTAAATACGTATTAAATATTCTTTCATTTGAATAATTCTAATTTAATTAATCTTCTTAGTACTTTAGTAAAAAAGTTTGATTTAGAGCTATAAAGTTTCGAATCTATTATTCTATTAGACTTAGGTAATACCAATTGTTTAATATCTGAGAAATTTTCATAGAAGTATATGTTTTTATTTTGATTTTCCCATTCTGTTCCAGCCTTTTCTCCTCGCCAAGAAATTTTTTGATAAATGTTGCTGGGACTTGGCAACAATGCCTTACTAATTACGAAATTTTGCATAATTTTGTACTGAAAAGACTCTTTTGAATAATAAAGTACCTCAGAATTCATATTTAATTCATCAAGGTATTTACTATTTGCTAGACAAGATATTGGATTAATATGTGGGGAAAAATCAAAAATATTTTTTGAACATGCTTCAAAAAAATTAAGAATATTTTTATAACTACCACCAAAATAAAAATCCGCAATTTGATACATATAATTTTCAAAAAATATTCCAGGAACTACGATTTTTTTTGGGTTTTCTAATATAAATTCCTTTAATTTTTGTATATTAATTTCTTGATCAGTCCTTACTCTTATAACAAAATCAATATTCTCTAATTTCACCAACCCCAACTTACATCCTGTGTACTGATTTAAATTATTGTTTACATTCATAATAGAGCTCATCTCTTTGCTCCATGAAGATGGCACTTTTAATTTTGGCAGCTCTGGAACATCGCTTTTGGAAAATTGATAGATTTCAACATTATTTTTAGACTTTATATATTCTGATAATTTTTTTGAGATCTTTTCACCTTTCCAAGTAGAAATAATTATTTTCTCGAATAAATTTCCATAGCTTTCAATATTAGAAATTATTGTTTCATCACATTGGTGTTTAATGATTTCGTTTTCGCTCGTTTCTGCCTTTTTTTTGTACGAACTTACACCTCTACCTATTGATAATAGAGGGCCTTGGATAATTAGACCAAATTTCACGATAGTCGAATATTATATGTTAAGTTCTAATTAAATTGTATTAATCAGAAAGTTCAATATAATTACCAAATTCTATGAAAAACCAAGATATATTAGTTATTTTCGACCTTGATGGCGTTCTAATGGAGTCTAAAATGCTTCATTTCGAAGCACTTAATAAATCATTAGCTAAATTTAATATATCTATCACTTACGAGGAGCATCTTGAAAAATATGATGGACTTCCAACTAAAAGAAAGCTTGAGATTCTTAATGAAGAAAAAGCTTTAGATAAAAAGTTTTTTAAAGAAATATGGGAAGAGAAGCAAACAAGAACTATTGAAGTGCTTGATGAGATTGATATCAGAATTGAGGGTATTACAGAGCTCGTTAAGGAGGTTTCGAAGGATTATATGGTAATGGTCGCAAGTAATAGTATTCGATCAACAGTAGAAAAAATGCTCCAGAAAATTGATGTAATAAATGATGTCGATTATTTTGTAAGTAATGATGATGTAAAATTTCCCAAACCTTATCCTGAGATGTATTGGCAGTGCATGCTAAAAGCAGGAGTTACACCCAAACAAACAGTAATAATTGAGGATTCCTTTGTTGGAAGAAAAGGAGCGCTAGATTCTGGAGCAAATCTATTTGCCGTTAAAAACCCTAGAGATCTTGTCGAGAAGAATCTACCAAATTATCTTAAAAAGTTTGATAATAGCAGCATGAATCAAATTTGGACTGATCCTAATATAAATGTTCTTATTCCATGCGCTGGTGCAGGCTCAAGGTTTGCACAAGCAGGATATACATTTCCTAAACCGTTAATAGAAGTTTTTGGCAAACCAATGATACAGGTTGTTGTTGAGTCGTTAGCTATAGAGGGTAGATTCATATTCATTATTCAGAAAGAACATAATGAAAAATATAATATGAAATCATTTTTGAAAGCCATAAGACCTAATTGTGAGGTAATTGAAATAAGCGGAGTTACTGAGGGTGCAGCTTGCACAACACTATTAGCTAAAGAATTTATAAACAATGACAATCCATTAGTTATAGCTAATTCTGATCAGTATATAAAATGGAATGCTTCAAACACCATGTATAACATGTCTGAAAGCAAAGTAGACGGAGGAATCTTAACTTTTAAGGCAACTCATCCAAAATGGTCTTATGCAAAATCAGGTGACGACGGATTTGTAACTGAAGTTGCAGAAAAGCAAGTGATTTCTGAAGATGCAACTGTTGGGGTTTATTATTGGGGCAAAGGATCTGATTATGTGAAATATGCTGAAGATATGATACAAAAGGACATACGTGTAAATAACGAATTCTATGTTTGCCCTGTCTTTAATCAAGCTATTGAAGATAAGAAAAAGATAAAAGTTTATGATGTTGAAGAAATGTGGGGCTTAGGTACACCTGAAGATTTAGATTTTTATCATAATCACTTTAAAAATTGAAATTCATAGCTCATCGGGGTCTGTTTCAAGGACCTGACAAAGATAAAGAAAATAATCCTGATCAAATTTATGAGGCTTTAGGAAAAGGTTTCGATGTTGAAATTGATCTTAGATGTGATGAGAATGATAACCTTTTCTTGGGACATGATTATAATCAATATCCAATATCAAAAGACTTTTTACTTGGCAGCATTGATAGGTTTTGGATTCATTGTAAAGATTTAGAGGCACTAAAACATATCAACTTATTTCAAGATGCAAATTATTTTTGGCATCAAGAAGATGACTACACACTAACTTCTAAGAATTTTGTATGGGTTTATCCTGGAAAAAAACTTCTGAAAAACTCTATTTTGGTGATGCCTGAATGGGATATGGAAGTTTCAAAAATAAAATTAGATGAAGAAATTTTTGGTGTTTGTAGTGATTATGTTTTGGAAATAAGAAAATCTAATTCTTAGAATCCTCTATTTCATGAATTATTTCTAATACTCCTTGGCCAATATCTATAAATTTTTTAGGAACAAGTTTCTTTGATTCTTTAGGTTGAAAACTGTATGGACTAATTTTGTAATGAGAAACAACATTTGATTCTTTTGATAAATTAATCTTCTCTTCAAGTTGCAGCACCTCAAAGATTAATTTAAATAAATCTAAGGTACTTATAACTTGATGGCCTGTAATATTCACAGCAATATTTTTTTCATCGCTCTCTAAAAGACTTGCCGTCATAATTGCAGCATCTTTAACATGAATATATTCTCTCTTTTCCTCACCATTTCCTGAAAAATCTATTTGTTTATTTTTTATAATTTCTGATATGTATTTTTTTAAACCGTTCCATTCTTGTGCTCTAGGACCATATAAAGAGCCATATCTAACATGAATATAGTCGAGGCTAAACTCATTTTGATATTCCTCAATCAGCAATTCACAGGCCTGTTTTGATTTTCCATAAAAGGAACCATATTTGCTGAAAACATAGACAGATGAGGCAAAAATAAATCTTTCAATTTTATTTTTTCTACATCCTTCAAGAAGATTTGCTGTTCCAATAATATTTGTTTCGATAGTTTCAAGCGGTTTTTCTTTTGATTCTCCAATATCTGCAATACCTGCAAAATGAATGACAAAGTTAAATCCTTCTAGACATTTAATTACATGTTCTCTGTCAAGTAAGTCGCTTTCTATAAATTTCTGATTATCATTTATCCAGGTTGATTTTTTCTGATCGAATATAGTTACTTCATAACCTTTCTCAGTAAGTTCATCTGCAACATGGCTTCCTAAGAAACCTGAGCCACCTACAACTAATACCTTTTTTGCCATTTTATTTATACCCTAAATAATAACTGTCATTGACCATAAGCTTTTCTACATCTTCCAAATCTTTAGGCGTATCAACTCCTATTGTTTTAGATTCACATAAAAGCATTTTAATTGGAATACTATGTTCAATGAACCTTAACATATCGATACTTTCTGCACGTTCTAAAGGACCCTCAGCCATATTGGCATATTCATACAGAAGAGACTTTTTAAAAGCTACAACTCCTATATGTTTAAAGAACTTTTCACTATGACCTTTAAGAGATCCTGGTATTGCAGCTCTAGAAAAGAATGCAGCATAATTATTTAGATCAACTACTACTTTTGGATTATTTAAATCTTCGGCTTGTTCTTCTGAAATTTCATCCATAAGAGTAACTGTTCTGTCAGTATTATTCGAAATGTAATTTGCAAGCATTTTTAAAATCTCAGGAGAAAATAAAGGCTCATCTCCTTGATAAAGAACAACATTTTCAAAAGAATCATCAATTTTTGTAATTGCTTCAGCTATTCTTTCGGTACATCTTGTATGAGTATCTTTGGTATCTATAGATTTGCAGCCAATTGATTTACTAAAATCATGAATTTCTTGATCTGGAGTAGCTATATATATATCGGAAAAGCATTCCGCTAACTTTGCTCTTATAAAGCAATGATGAAGCATTTCAATACCACAAATCTTTTCTAAAGCTTTCCCAGGGAATCTTGAAGAGCCCATCCTAGCAGGTATTATGCAGATTGTATTATTCATAAATTCTGAACATTATACTCTAGTTGTAATAAACCTAAGCTATAAAAAATTCTCTACTTGAGGAATATTCTCATCAACTATCATGTTTTTATTGTGTTCATTTTTGATGAAAAGAAACTTCATATCAAAGTGATTAGCACAAAAAAGATCTGATTTTGAATCACCGATGAATAGACAGTTATTTAAATTTATATTTTTTGATTCGATAAAATCTTCAACACACTCAATTTTTGTTTTTGGTGAGCCATAAACTTTTTTGAAGAATTTACCTATTTCAATTTTTTCAATTATTCTTTCAATTTCATCCTGTGGTGTAGCAGTAATCAATATCGATTTATCTAACTTACTCAATATTTCAAGTACCCCCTCAACCCAATCTGAATTGATCACACCATCAAATACTAATTCCGAAAATCTATTTAGATATGCTTGAACATTACTTTCTTTTGTATCTATACCTAAATATTCCATGTAATACGGAATTTTTTTAAATCTTGATAACCCCTGATTATTAATATGATGATTGAGAATATACTCTTTTTGTTCTTTTGTAATATCTTCAAATAAATTGAAGAAAGCATCATTTTTTACTTGATTTGATTTTTTAATTACTCCATCAAAGTCCCAAAAGATGATTTTTGATCTAAAAATTAATTCTTTAATATCACTCATCCAATAAATTAATTAAATTTTCGCAAGCCTTTCGTTCCATTTGATCTCGAACATATTCCGTTGACGATGCTACATGTGGTGTTGCAATTAGATTTTTACAGTCTAAAAGCCTTCCCTCATAAGGTTCAGTTGCAAATACGTCTAAAGCTGCACCTTTAATAAGATTGGAATTTAAAGCTTCATATAAATCTTCCTCGTTAATCAATCCGCCTCTGCTAACATTTATTAAATATGAGTTTTTACCCATAACTAAGAGTTCTTTTTTAGATATCATATTTTTATTTTTCTCATTCATAGGCACATGTAGGGAAACAATATCAGAATTGCTAAGACATTCTTCAAATTCACATATAGATATACTTTCATGTTTCCAGTCTGGGTCAGCACTTAAATCAAGTATGTCAAAAACTTTTATTTTTTTGACTCCTGCAGATAATAAAAATTTACTAACATTTTTTGCAACTCTTCCACCTCCAATTAATGAAATAGTTGCTTCATTCAGGGATTTACCTAATGTTTTCTCCCAATTGCCTTGATTTAAATTTAGTTGATGCGAAGAGATCTCCCTCAACAAATTTAATATAAATGCTAGTGTAAGTTCAGCAACTCCTTTTGCTGGCTCTTCAGGAGTATTAAAAATTTTTATATTATTTTTTGCTGCAATATTTAAATCGATATTATCTATCCCAATGCCAACTCTTGATATGCCTTTTAAATTTACTAACTTGCTTAGTAATTCTTGATTATATTTTTCAGTTCCAGCAATAATATAATCTGCTTTGTGAACTTGTTCATAAACTTCTTCATTCTTAATTTTTCTTCCAAGAGGATTTATTGTCACATCAAATGACTTTTCAAGAAAAGCCAAGTTATCTTTATTAAATGGAAGGGTAGTTATATGTACTTTTAGTCTAGTCATTTAAACAATACATTATATTAAGTTTCCCATTATAACTATTTATAAGCTTGCCGATTGGTAAATTAATGACCTCTTCAGATTTGTTATCAATTTTATTTATTAGATCATACTTATTCCTACCTTTAGCAATAAAAAGAATCTCTTTAGTTCTCTTAATATATTTTTCTGAAAGTGTAATCCTATATTCAAAACTATCACCAATTTTTGCAGAAATTATTTTCAAATTGTTACTTTCATCATTTTCAATAACTTCTGTTGAGGGAAATATTGATGCATAGTGACCATCATCACCTAATCCAAGTAAAGCAATATCTGGATGTTTGATCTTATTCAAAGCATCGGAGATTTTATGTAATGAAATATTTTTATGGCTACTAATTGGAAAATCACATAATTTAAAAATATTAGAATTTGTTAAAGAAGATATTGTAAGAAAATTACTTCTCTCCTTATCATTCGTAATTCTTTCATCGCTTAAAATCAATTGGTTAAATGTTTTTTCATTAAAAAATTTTTTGAATAAAAAAATAGGCGTAGAACCTCCAGGAACTATTAGATTTGCATCTGGGCTAAAACAACTAAGATGGTTGCAAATAGCATTCTGCCAGTTTGCTACGGTATCAAACTTATGAATATTTTGATTCATAAATACCAATCAGGTTCTCTAAATTATTTTTTATAGAATGATTTTCAATTTGTTGAATTATCTTATCTTTAAGAGTTTTATATTCATCAATTGAGTTAGAAGGTCTTGGTAGTTTTAATTTTTTGTAAAGTTTCTGGTAACTTTTGTCATTTGCAATATATAGCCTTTTGCAAATTTCAGACATGAAAAAGTTTGGATCTTTAGTTAATTTTTCAAAGGGAATTACAAGTAAATTTTTCTCATTGAAGATATTCTTACTCTCAATTTTTTCTGAGAGTGACTCAAGTTCAATATACATAATTGCAGCCTTTTCTATTAAAGAGAGACTGGCAAATAAATCTTGATAATCTTGAGAAACAAACCATGGGATTTGTTTCTTACCCAAATAAAAATTCATTTCTCTTGGATCCTCACCCACTTTTTTGAAGTATTCAGCCCAATCAAGGATATTATAAACAGGATTTCTTACACACCTTAGAAAAAGTAGCCTTTCATTAAAAGTTTCAACTAGTGGCTCACTAATTTGAAAGACATTATGAGTATTAATAAGTTGTATAGGTTTTTTAATTTCAATTTCTTTAGATATATCAGAGGTATCATCTTTAAATATCCTTAACAGATAGTTAAGTGATTTTGGATTTTTAAAAATTCCAGAGTCATCTTTTGGTCTAATATTTATCTCTCTGCCAAGAAAATTATTATAAGTTGTAAGATCTGCATACATATTTAGAAGAATTTTTGTTGTATTTAAATCAACTTTTCCAAGAAAATTCAGAACAGATATCCATTCAGAATGGTAGTCAAATTTTACTTTATCTACATTATTTACAGCACCTACAAGAGGAGTAAGTAATGACTTTCCACATCTCCACATACCATCAATAAAAATAATTTTATTTTGATATGTATTTTTTCTATGAAGTTCAATCATTTATTATTTTTTTAAATTTCTCAAACCAAAATTTTTCATCGCCAGGTTGTATAGTTTTGTCATGCCTTTCATCAGTCCAATCTTTTTGTTTAATTCCCTTAACCTTTTCAAAAATCTTTTTTATGCTTAGTCTTTGAAATTTTCCCATCAATTTTGAAATTTCGTTTCCAATAATAAATCTAAAATACATCTTGGTCTTCGATAGTTTTGAAAGCAAAATCTTTTTATTGCTAAGCTTTTTGATATTTTCAGCGTATTCTAAGCACCTTTTTCCATCAAATTTTCCGTACCATTTTTCACAAAATTCATTAGCCAATAAAAAGCCTTTATCAGTACATTTATTTCTTTCATCTTCGATCTTACTTATAGATCTGAGCGCTTCATCAGCATTTTTAACTGGAAATAACGGTAATTTTAAATCTTTCTCAGAAAACAAGATCTTGCTTCTTTCGGTTTGCATTTCTATTGATGGAACTCTTTTAATCATTGCTTCAAAAGTTGATGTGCATACGTTATGTGCCATATGTATATCAGCCAAGTTTAATAAATCATTTATTGTTCCTGATTTCATTATAGTGATATTTTTGAGATTCCTTTCTTTAACAAGATCAACCCAAAATTTTGGAACTTCATTAGGATGTGGCTTTAAAACAACATGATATTGTGGAAAATTTACAGCAACTTCTTCAATAATTTTTACTGTCATTTCTCTTAACTCTCTGTATATTGAAGCCTCAAGAAAGACATCAGGAGGGTTCGAATTTCTCGTATTCACATTCTCTTGAACTTTATGAAGGTCTTCATCTGATAAATCAGCACTTGAACCGGCAGTTGCTATTGTGATAATTTTTTTATGTGAAGGTATTATGAATTCATTCAGTAGCTCTTCCTTGGTTTTATTAACTGAATTAAACTTTGGGTGTAAAAAATCAATCCTTGGACAACCTATAAGAATTCTTTCTGGAGCTTTACCAGTAAACCCATTTTGTTCTTTTTCAAAGAATTCTCCTTGCCTTTCATAAAAAATTTCGTTCCAGTAAAAATATTGATCTGGAAAAATTTTTGGCTTTAAAAATCCGAACTCTTTCTGTTGTAAATTTCCCTCTACATCATTCACAGCTACCTTAATATCATTAATTTTCCAACTAGCAAAAATATGATTTTTATATATCGGTTTTGGTAAAACTATTATGTTTGGAGAGAATTCTTTAACAATTTTATCTTCGTGCCATGGCGCACAATATGCGACTTCATAACCATCTTTTTTAAGATAAAATCCTATAAGAGCGGAAGCAGCAAGATCTCTGTGTTTGTGATCAACAATAAATAGTATTCTTTTCATTTATTCCCATTTAGCTAGAGGATATTTTTCATCTAACATTACTTTCCTTGCATTTATTAAACCATCCCCAACAAAATTTAATAAATTCGCAGTTGATACTGCATCTATGTCTTTATGTGCTAGACCTTCTTTGAGGTGGTGATAGTTCCCAGCACCACCGCTAAATATTAGTGGTTTTTTATTATTTTGGGGAAGGTATTTCATTATTTCATAATCAAAATTCATCCCAGTCCCATCTTTGTCCATGGAATGTAGAAGGAGCTCTCCAAAATTTAGTTCAAGAATTTTTTCCATAAAAGCTGTATCTATTTTTGAAAATTCTTTAGCTCCATTATTCGTATAAACATAATAATCATTCTCTTTTTTTCTAAAATCAATATGTCCAATTATTGCTTGAGCTCCATAAGTTTTACTTATTTCATCAACTAAAGATGGATCACGAAACAGTGAGGTATTTAAGTTAATTTTATCTGCACCAGACTCAAAAAGTTTTTTGGCATATTCAAGTGTTCTTATACCTCCCCCTAAACATACTGGAACAAAAATATTTTTAGTAATTTCTGATACATTCTCCAAAAATTTGTCGTGCTCTCTATTATCTCTAGAAACATCAATTATGATTAATTCGTCTATGGACTCGGCAATTTTTAAGAAATTGTAGTTCTTTAATAACCAATTGAGATCACCAATCTTTTGTAGTCTGAAATTTCTACTTAAGTTAAAGAAGCCCTTATCATAATGTAGAGTAAATATAATTCTTTTTTTCAGCATTTTTTAAAAAAATTATCTAGTAGAATTAAGCCATTTTTCTGACTAATTTCTGGGTGAAATTGCGTACCAAAAATATTTTTTCTTTCAACTACGGATACAAATTTATGTTTGTAGTCTGTAATACCTGCCTCATAGTCACCATTTGTACACTCCATTGCATACGAATGAACAAAATAAAAGTCTTTTTGCTTTAATCCATCAAAAAGTACACTTTTATTTGTTTGAACACTATTAAAACCTACATGTGGTAGTTTAATACCAACGTTTTCTTTTAGTTTTACAACCTTATTTTTAAAGAAGCCAATGCCTTTTGATCCACCATCCTCTTCTGTTGACGCACCCATTAACTGCATACCAACACAAATCCCAAGAATTTTTCTTTCCTTCTGAAGTACAGCCTCTTTAATGCTCTCTACAAAACCACTTTTTTCTAATCTGTTATAAGCTTCTCTAGCAGACCCTACCCCTGGAAGAATTATATGAGAAAAATCATTTATTTTTTCTGGATCTGATACAAGTTGATATTTTATTTTTAAATTATCAAGAGCATTTTTTAGGGACCAAATATTCCCCATTTTGTAATCAATTATTGCAGCAAAAGATGTTGTCATTTAATGGTAAATGTTGGTTGCCATCTTCCATTTACTTTATCAAATAAATCCTTATTTACCCATTTATCAATAACTTTATTAAAATCATCTTCTGTCATTTCATAATAGTCGAGATAAAGGTCTAAGAAATTCTCTGGATAATTATTATCATATAAATTCACAAGACTGATTGCTTGATCTCTCGTCATTGCACCTCTTCTTATTTCAATTCCAGCATCTTGAGTTGCTCTTCCAAATCCAAATTTCAGATACATTAAATAAGCATGTAAAGCATAGAGTGCCTGGTCATTCTGGGCAAAATTAGTAAAGGTTCCGGTATTTGTGTCTTCAGTTTCTTTCAGACCACAGTACTCTTTTGCAACAAGATAATTTCTGTATGAATCCCAAGCCTCATAATAAGACCAATGCGTAAGCTTAATTTTTTTGCAATCTTCCTCACTTGGGAATTTAAACCAGAATAATTTTGATTCATCAAGCTTAGCTTTTTCAAGTACTTTCTCATATCCTCCCTCAAGATAAACCTTTCTTTGATAACTAACATCATAAGTAGCCTGAAATTTCTTTTCTGTTGATCCACCATACTCAATTTCTCCGTCTTCAGCATAAAAAATAAGTCCAATATTGAACCTTTTGGCTATTTGTAGAACTGCAGTATGAATACAAATTAACCATCCATAATAAGGGAAGCCTTTTTCGATAAAGCCATATTTGTTCAATGCAGCCATTGCCTCTTCATCGGGACTTACATGTATATGTGAAAAACCAGAATTTACGAAGTTATAAACATTTTCTTGTCCTATTTTTGTTTCTAAGGGTGGTCTTACAGTTACACACAATGGTTCTACACCATAATCAGTCTTAAGTTTGTGAGCTATGTATGAACCATCTTTACCACCACTTACTGGAACTATGACTTTGTAATTATCTGAGGCATTAGTGTATTTTTTAAGATTTTTTTTAAGCTCTTCTTCTCTTTCTTTCCAATTAAATGTCTTTTTCTCATCAGACCATTGGCATGCATTACATCTACCCTCTTGATCGAAAGTAATTCGAGGTCTTGTAGACATATTTAGACATGAACTGCACCAAAAAACTTCTTTAGCCATAATAAATGCCACATTCTAACACTTTGTTAAGTTAAACATAAGAAATAATAGGGCCCTTATTTGAGTTTTTAAAAAAAAACCTTTGGAATATAATTTTTATATGGTTTTTAAAGTTCTAGCTTTTATTTATTTCAAAGTTTTTTGTAGTCTTTTTTGGTATTTTGCAAAATTTCGAAACAGATTTGAATCTGATCAAAACCATTGCAATGTTTGTTCAGGCAGTTTGGATGCCAAACAAATAGCAAGAATTGATTTAGCTGGCCATGCATCTTTATTAGATTCAAGTTTCTTGGGATCAGTATTTTACAGATTAAGGTTTCTATTCTTTTGGCCTTGGCTTAGGCAAAGTTTTTTAAAATATAAATATTTTATTACCAGTAAAAACGACTTCTTGAATTATAAAAAGTGTCAAAAATGTGGAAGTCTAAATCTTATATTAAAAAATAACAGATCAAATAGAGTGGGGGACGACGATATTCACTATTTCTCAAAAATCAAAGATTTGAATGAAAAACATAATAAATATATCTCTAGATTTTCTGATTTTATAATCAAAGAGTCCTCAAAAAACAATTTTCCAAATGAAAAAATTCTTGATGTAGGTTCTGGAACTGGAGAAATTCTTTATTTAATTAAAAAGAAAGGATTGGACGTAACAGGCGTAGAGCCTTCAGTTGGGCAATATAAGGCTTCAAAGAAATTTTTTGATTTAGACATAGAAAATAAATTTTATGAAAAAAGTTTATTTAAGAAAGAATCTTTTTCTTTAATTTATAGTTTTCATAGCATAGAGCATTTTAGTGATTGCTCTTTATTTTTTGAGTCTGCAAATTATCATTTAATGCAAAATGGAGCACTTTATCTCTCAACACCCTTAGCAGAACTTGCAGAAAATTATGTTAAATCCAAAAAAAATGGTTTCTTTTCATCGAAAGGTGAAATTATTTTTTGCTCCAGTCATGTTCAGCTGCTTTCAAGAAAGTTAATAGTTGAAAAAGCTAGTCAAAATGGTTTTTCTGTACATAAAGTTATGGAGAATGAGTCAAAAAAGATTTCCAAATGGGGAGAAAAGCCTTTTGGTTGTACTTTTAAATTTATAAAGGATTAATTTAAGTAAATGTGTTTTTTGGCTAGATATTTTACTAATTTAAAGAAAATCCACCATCCACTATGAAATCTTGACCAGTTATATAGCTGGAATCATTTGAGGATAAGAACAGATATATTTGAACAAGATCTGAGGCCTTACACATTCTTTTCATCGGCGTTCTAGAAATATACTTCTCTTTGAAAACTTCATCTTGCTCCAATTCTTTTCCTGCAATTTTCCCCTCTAAACCGCCTGGACTAACAGTATTCACTCTAATATTATTTTTTCCATAGAAAGATGCCATTTGCTTACAATGTTGATTAATTCCTGCCTTAATTACTGGGTAGGCAATATTTTCACTTAAATTTGTTCCTTCATACAGATTTTGCTTTTGCGGAATAGTTCCATATATTGAGCTTGTTAAGATAATACTTCCATCGTTATTTTTTCTTACCATTTGCTGTGCAAATAAATTAGAAATCCAAATATAACTTAATAGATGAAGATCAAGATTTGTTTTAAAATTAGTTAAATTTGAGGTTTTAAATGTTAGTTCTGCCCATTCATCTGTTTTTGGGTAAGAGCAATTTATGAAAACGTCAGGATCTCCATGTTTATCGATTATTTCTAATAATTTTTTTTCAATATCCTCTAGTTCAGCGACATCAATTTTTTCGAAAATAAAATCATTATTTGAATTATTAATATCTAGGTTTATGACTTTAGCCCCATTATCTTTAAGAAATTTTGCAACAGGCAAACCTATTGTTCCACTACCACCTAAAACGTAAATTTTTTTATTTTTAATAGACACTATTTTTTCTCCATAAGGAAAGAAACTATTTTCCAATCTAGCATCGTATCGATATCAATTGACCTTTCCTCAGGCATTTCATAAAAGGCAGTCTTTGATGTGACTAAATTACTTTTATTCATTAAGGCTTTATTCTTCCATATATATATTGATGCATTCATTTCAAAAACCTGAGGTGATTTTTGTCGAGAATATATTTTTTTATTTGTTCTTTTTGAAATGCTCAATACATTTTTTTTAATTTCAATCATATTGAAGTATGGATTTTTTCTAGCCACGCAGCCAGTAATTAAATTTTGATAATTTCCATTTTGAAATTTTTTAAAAGAATTATGAATATCACTTACTTGACGCAATGGGGAAGTTACATCCAAATCGATTACATTATCAAATTTTTTGTGCAACATTTTTTGGGCTTTTATAGCTGCATCTCTAATTACATCAACTTTGCCAACAAAGTCTTTTGATAATTGATTAGTTCTTTTTAAGGTATGAACGCCAAGTTTTTCAGCTATTTTTAAAATTTTTTTACAATCAGATGAAACAATGATATCTGAGAAAATTTTGCTTTTTTTTGCTTGCTCTATGGTATGTTGAATCAGTGGTTTTCCTGCAATTTTCTTAATATTTTTATTTGGCACACCTTTTGAGCCGGAACGTGCACAAATCGTACATAAATTATTCATTATCTTGTAGTCCCTCAATAAACTCTAAAACTTTTAAGGCTTCTTCTAAAGTACATAGTTTTTTTACATCATTATCAAGTAAAGATTTAATTTGTTCATCATAAGTATTTTGAATAAAGAAATTTGTTTTTTTTGTATCGAGGATTGCATTTGTTTTAGGAGAAATATTTTTAATTTCTGATGTAAGAAAATCTAAATTAATTTTTACCTCATCAGAAAACAAAGTTATATCTCTTTGTTCATTATTATTTGCAATATCTAATGTAATTTCACATTTAATTTTATTTTTAGTATCCAAATCTAAAAATAAAAAATCATTTGCCTGTATATCTAGATCTGATTGCTTTTTATAAATACATTTTTTTATTTGAAGAGAACCAAAAATAGAAAGAGCAAGATCTATTTCATGACTAAGCTCTAATGCTACACCTCCACCAGTTTCTGCATCTGAGCTGTAACTTTTTCTGTAGTCTTTTTCCCTCCAATTTGGAAGGTAAGAGAGACAGTTAAATATTATTTTTTCTATATTATTTTGAGAAATAATTTCTTTTATAATTTCGATAAAAGGGTGAAATCTCAGATTATAAGCACAAAAATACATATTATTTTCACTTGAGAATTGTTCGTTTTTTACGAAGATAGGTTTTTCTACAAGTATGCATTTATTTTTTAAAGATTTCTCAATGTAATTGCAATTTTTAAGATGTTGGTATGTCGGAGTGCAGTCTATAATTATATCAGGATCAAACTTATCAAGATCTTGAATATTTTTGGATATATTTTCAATTTCTAAATCTTGAGACGAGATAATTTGAATATTTTTTTCAGGAATAAATTTTCTAAGACTTGAAAAATGTTTTTTTCCAATCGAGCCAAAGCCTATTAGACTAACCTTTTTTTTTATCACTCTAATCTTGATTTAGCCTTTTCATATTCTTCCCATTGACCAACATCGACCCATTCATTTTCATCGATTGGGAAAACACCAATTTTTTTCTTCCTTTTCTTCGCGGCATTAATAAGATCAGTCATATCGAAGTATTTATTTTTAGGTATAAGTTTTAATAACTCTGGCTTAAGAATGTATAGCCCCGTGTTCACAAGATAGTCAAAGGTTGGCTTTTCTTCAATATTATTTAGTTGTCCATTTTTAAAAGTATTACAAACGCCATAAGGTATGGTTATCTCTTTTGTTGATGCAACCAAGGTAATATCAAAATTATTTGTATTATGGAAATTCATTATCTCCTTACTATCAACTTTAAAAATTACATCACAATTAGTAACAAAAAATGATGACTTAATTTTTTTCGGAATGTTCTTTATAGATCCAGCTGTGCCAAGAGGTTTTTTTTCTTCAATGAAGTTTACTTTAAAATCAGGTTCAAGTTCCTCAAAAAAAGCTTTTAAAATTCGAGCCTTATAATTTACTGTAAGAAAAAAATTATTAGCGCCAGAGAAATGGAACGGCTCAATTATTCTTTCTAAAACGGTTTTATTGTTAATGGGTATTAAAGGCTTTGGCAAAATTTGCGTAAAAGGTTTAAGCCTTGTGCCTTTACCACCTGCCATTATTACTACTGGTACTCCTTTTAAATCATTATCCCTTTGTTTTGGTCCAAAATAATCAGCCCATTCAAGAATTTTCAAGATTTCTCCATTCTTTTTTATAACCGGAATAACCTCAAATCTTTCTTTTTGAAACAGCTCTTTAGCATCCGAATCTTTAAAATTTGATTCTGTAAAGAAGGTAGATTTTGAATTAAAAAAATCTTTGATAAGTGTTTTTAGATTTTTTCCCTTAAGCAATGCTTTTCTGATATCGCCATCACTTAAAGTGCCTAAGAATTTTTTCTTATCATCAATTACAATCAGACACTTTTTGCCTTCAATAGACATTTTTTTTAAAGCATCCTTAAGCGATTGTTTTCTATTAATTTCCATTTTTATAAATCGTAAAATTTTTTTGAAATATCTTTTTTACACATCTCGATAATTTTATTAACAATTATTTTAGATGGTTTAGAAACATTTTTAATATTTTTTTTGCTTTGCCTCTTTTGTTGTAAAACTTTTTCTATCTTATTTTTTAATTCACTTTTATTAAATGAGCTATTTACAGTGGTTTTTTCTTGATCTCTTCCTTCCTGTCGCTTGCCAATATTAACGGAGCTTACTCCCATTATTGGAGCTTCAATAATTCCACTGGAAGAATTCCCTGCAACACACTTAGTAAATCTCATCAAACTGTAATAAAGTTCAAAGCCTAGAGATTCAAAATATGCAATATTTTCAAAGTCTCTAATTTTTTCTTTCAGAAGTTTTTTTACTTCATTGCCTAAGAAGTCTAAATTTGGAGACGTGAATATAACCGATACATTTTCTAATTCGCCCAAAACATAAATAAAGTTCATCAGATTTTGTTTATTTTTTTCTTCACTTCCAATTTCAGGATGAAATGTAGCAAGAATTACATTTTGTTTGAGTTTTAACTTCAATCTTTTTTCTAATTCTGACTTTTTGAGGAATTTAACATGGCTAATTGCCTCCCTTGCAAGCGGCCCAACATTAAATACTTTTCTTGGGTTCTCACCTAATTGAATAACTCTTCTTCTATAATTTTTACTTGCTGTGAAATGAAGGTATGAAAATTTACTTATGCTATGTCGATAGGCATCATCATATGCACCAATTGTTAATTCACCACCATGCAGATGAACAACTTTTATACCTTTCATATGTGCAGTAACAGCAGCACAAAAAATTTCATATCTATCTCCCAATAGCACAACCACATCAGGTTTGATTTTTTCATATGCTACAAAGAAGCCATCAAAGGATTTTTTAAAATTATCTTTTACGCCTTTTGAATCTGTCTTATCAAGAATTTTGAAACTGTAACTTATTGGAATTTTATCTGTTTTAAAATGATTAATTGTTTCACCTTGAGATTTAATCATGTGTGATCCAGTAACAATGACACTTGTTTTCACACCCTTACTCTTTCTTGATAGACACTCTTTAATTGAAGGTAATAGGAGGCTGTAATCTGCTCTAGTAGTGGATATAAAACATATATTAGTTTTCATAAAAACCTCCATTTGGTATTTTTATAATTGAATCTTTAGAAAAGTCTTGTTCTGCCTCTTTTCCAACAACATCATTCCAGTTTTCAATTGATATACCAGAGCTCGTTCTTTTTGAAGTAATATTTTCTTTAGAAAATTTTTCACCTTTTTTAATATTTTTAAGAGCAACAATGTATCTTCTAGCGTGTTTAATGTTTTTTAATTCACTTTTAGATGGTACTTTTCTATTTTCTCCAAGAAAAATTTCAGTATCTCTTATGTCCTTCACAAATTTTTTAAACTCATCGGGATCCATGCTTGCTTTATGATCTGGCCCAGAAAGATTTTTATTTGTTGTTATATGTTTTTCGATAACTTTTGCTCCCATACAAACTGCACCTATTGATACATTATTTCCTAGTGTGTGATCAGAATACCCAACCCTACATCCAAAATTTTTCTTAATTTCTTCTATTGCTCTCAAATTTACATCTTCAATTTTGGTTGGATAATCTGTGTTGCAATGGAGAATAATTATTTTGTCTTTTATTATTTTTTTACCCTTAATAAGAATTTCTAATGCCCTAGATATTTCATCTATAGTTGACATACCAGTTGATAGAATCAATTCAAACTTTTCTTTAGAAATCCTCTCAAGATACGGTACATTATTAATTTCTCCTGATGGAATTTTGATAAAATCAAGTTTTAAATCGATCAGAAATTCTAAGGATTCATTATCAAATGCAGATGCTAGAAAACCAATTCCTATTTCGTCAGCATAATTTTTTAGATCTTTAAATATATCAAAATCTAATTCAAGGTTTTCTAACATCTCCTTTTGAGATTGGTTTTTATCATCTTTTTTTTGATATTCTGCTTTTTTAGCATCGGCGGTTGAAAGAAGCTCACTTTTAAAAATTTGAAACTTTACGTAATCAGCACCTGAATCTTTTGCTACATCTATAAGTTCTTTGGCAAGTAATACATCTCCATTATGGTTTACTCCAGCTTCTGCAATTATTATTGTTTTCATTTCAGCATTGTTCCAGATGGCACATTTTTAGATACATATTTACCTGCAGAAATTACACAGCTATCACCTATTGATATGCCATTTTTTATTACTGCTCCACTACCAATAAATGTTCCTGCTCCTACATCAACATTTCCATTAATAATCGAACCAACTGATACATGGCAATCGTTAGAGATATTACAATCATGTTCAATTATTGAGCCAGTATTTATTATGCAATTATTTCCTATACTTACATTAGCGTTAATTATTGCTCCCTTAAAAATAAAGACACCCTTTCCTAAAGAAGTGTATTTGCTCACATTTGCTTGAGAAGAAATTACATTTATTAGGTCAAATCCATCTAAACTTAATTTTTTAAAAAGATTTTTTCTTGGCTCACAAGTTTTTATTTGGCCAATCCCAATAACTGCTTTTGAACTAATTTTCATAAGATCATCTGTTTCTGAAAAGATTTGGATTTCTGGCGATGAATTAAATTTGATTATATTTTTTTCTAGAGTCTCGTCAGATTTTTTAACAAAACCTGCTATTTCATGACCCTCACATTTTAGAACTTCGAAACAAGAGACTGCATGACCTCCACATCCAAAAATAAGGACTTTATTCATTTATGACTCCTGAAATATATTTTATATCCTCTTCATTAAGACCAATAGAAGAAGGCAAGCAAATACAGTTATTTACTTGTTCAATTGCATTTGTAATATCAATCTCTTCAAAATGTTTTAAATATTCTTGCTCGTGACATAATTTCCATATTGGTCTTGCTTCGATACCATTGTTGTTAAGTCTATTTAAGATCCCATCTTTATTCCCATTTAAAACTTTTAAAATATTTAACCAATTATTATTTCTGGCGTAATCAGGAGTATCCATGATTTCAAATTTCTTATTCTCTTTGAAGTATTTTTTATATAAGTTATGAATATCATTTTTCTTTTCTAAAATAGCTTTTAAATTTTCTGCCTGTGCAAGCCCTAAAGCTGCATTAATATTGCTTAATCGATAATTAAACCCCATTTCATTATGAACATAATTAAAAGAATCATCTTTTGCTTGTTTAGATAAGTAATCAACTTTTTTAAAAGAATGTTCTGAAGCAGTGAGAACAGCTCCACCAACTCCCGCAGTGACGATTTTATTTCCATTGAATGAAATACAGCCAAAATCACCGATTGTACCTGTATGCTTCCCTTTAAAATCTCCTGATGTATATGTGGTACCAAGGCTTTCAGCTGCATCTTCAATTATTGAAATATTTCTTTCCTTACAAATTTTTATCAGTTTTTCAAAATTACAAGCATTGCCCCAAACATGCACCACAATTATGGCAGCAACTCTTTTTCCAGTTCTTTTATTAAAAGTCTCACCATTTTTTTGATCACAATTATTTTCTAAAAAATTAATAACCTTATTTTGGTCAATATTGAAAAATTCATCGCTATCAAAAAATATAGGTGAAGCTTTTGAATAAAGAATTGAATTTATTGATGAGATGAATGTTAATGTTGGTGCTAGCACTTCATCACCACTTTTAACACCTGCAGCTGTTAAAGCTAAATGAAGAGCAGATGTTCCATTCATGCATGCAACAACATAAGGAGAGTCAGTTATTTCTCCAATTGAGCTTTCAAATTTTTCTAGATATTTGCCACTACCACTAATCCAAGTAGATTCTATTGCATCCAGGACATAGTCTTTTTCTTTACCATAGAAAAAAGGTTCTGAAAGAGGTATCTTTTTAGACATTATATTCACTCATTTTTTCAGATGAATTATCTTTTAACCATTTAATTGTTTTCTCTAAACCTGAATCTAAATCAAATTTTGGTCGCCATTCTGTAGCAGCTATTATTTTTGAGTTATCACAATTAAGTCTCTCAACTTCACTATTTTCTGGTCTTTTTCTTTCGTCCTGACCGACAATTTTGTATTCCTTTCCTAAAATTCCAGCAATTTTTGAAACCAATTCCTTAATAGATATTTCTTCATTCATCCCAATATTAACCTCTTCTCCTATTAGCTTTGCTGACTCCATTATCTGAAGAAAACCAGAACAGGTATCCTCTACATAAGTAAAGTCTCTTGTAGGTTCAATATTTCCTAAGTTAACTTCATTACCAATGATAAGTTGTGAAGTAATATTAGGTATGATTGCCCTTGAAGATTGTCTTGGGCCATAAGTATTGAAAGGTCTAACTATCTTTATGGGAAGATCAAAAGATTTGTAAAAGCTAATTGCTAATTGATCAGCTGCTATTTTAGTTGCAGAGTAGGGTGATTGTCCTACCTTTGGATGATCCTCATCCATTGGAATTTTTTGAGCAGTTCCATAAGTCTCACTTGTACTTGTTATAAGAATATTCTCAACACCTTTTTCTCTAGCTGATTGAAGCACATTGTATGTCCCTTCAATATTTGTTTTGATATATGCAAGAGGTGAATTGTAAGAATATGGAATCCCAATTAATGCTGCTAGGTGAAATATACAATCCACATTTTGCATTGAATTACTCACACTATCAAAATCTCTTATATCACCAAGAACCATCTCAAAATTACCTTTATGTTTTGAATTCTCAAGCCATCCCCAATGATTTTCTGAGTTATACCTATCAAAAGCTATAACTTCGAATCCCTCTTCAACACATCTTTCAGTTAAATGGGAACCTATAAATCCCGCAGCTCCGGTTATTAGAATCTTTTTCATAAATTTACTTTGTAATATTCTTTGTACCAGTCAATAAAGTTTTTCACTCCAATTTTAATGGATGTTTTAGGTTCATAACCAGAAAAATCTTTCAAGCCAGTAATATCTGCACTAGTATCTGGCACATCCCCAGGCTGAAGGGGCATTAAATTTCTTTTTGCTGTTTTTCCAAGATTGTTCTCAATCTCATCAATAAAATCTTCAAGATTTTCTGGTTTTCCTCTTCCAAGATTAAAAATAATGCTTTTACAGAAAGATTTAGAAGGATCCTTCGAATCGAAATTTGAATCGATTAATTCTTTTTTTGAAATTGATGATAAATAGATTCCTTCAACAATATCATCGACATATGTAAAATCTCTGCTGTGATTACCGTTGTTATAAACATCAATTTCCTTATCTTCAAGTATATTTTTTGTAAATTTAAATAAAGCCATATCAGGTCTTCCCCATGGACCATAAACAGTAAAGAATCTTAATCCAATGCATTCTGTTCCATAAAGATTTGAATAAGCATGGGCCATTAATTCATTTGTTCTTTTGGAGACGGCATAAAATTGAAGAGGGTGATCAACTCCGTGTGATTCTTGAAAAGGTTGTCTAATATTTCCACCATAAACAGAGCTTGTAGATGCATATAATGTTCGAACTAAGTTTTTATTATCTTTTGCAAATTCCATTATGTGCAAAAAAGAGTCGATATTAGCTTTTATATAATCCTCTGGATTCGTAATTGAATGTCGGACTCCTGCTTGCGCAGCAAGGTTTATAAATAATTCTGGATTTATCTCATGATATTTATTTTTAATTTCAACTTTTGATATATCAGCTTTAATGAAATTAAAATTTTTGTCTTGTTCTAATATTTTATTTCTATCCTCTTTAAGCTTTGGATCATAATAATCATTAAGGTTATCTATTCCATAAACTTCAAACCCTTCTTTGAGGAATCTTAGTGCAGCATGAAAACCAATAAAGCCTGCAGAACCTGTAATAATAACTTTTTTCATCTACTCTTTTTTTTATGAAAGGGAATTATCACATGATAATCACTAAAAATGCAGAAAATTGGGTTAAATATGCTAATTTCTCTTACATAAAGGCGTTTTAGAGGCTCATTTCATTGAGACTTTAATGTTTAAGGTATAAAATCCACATACTATGCGACTTATACTTATTTTAATAGCCTCTTTTTTGTCACTAAAAATGGGCTCACAAAACCTTTCACAGGAAAATTTAAATTATTTAAATATGCTGCCACCTGAGGCTAGAGCACAGGTAATAGGACAACTAACTGCTGGAGATGCTGGAGCAGGGATGTTAGGCATGGGAATGATGGCTACAATACCTCCCGTCGCTAGTTCATTATTTGACAAAACGGAGAATACTTATGCATCAACATTACTTGGTTCAAAGAGAAAATTTGGATATGACTTTTTTACAAAAACCCCAAGTTCTTATGCTCCTCTTATAGATTTACCAATACCTAATACTTATCAAATCAATCCAGGCGATATTTTAGAGGTAATAACTGTAGGTGCAGATCAACTTAAAAGACAGCTGAGAGTAGGTCTAAATGGTGTTCTTCAAATGCCTGTAATAGGTGATGTACAAATTGCAGGATTAACTCTTGAGCAAGTAAACAAAAAGGTTAACGAAATATATTCAAAAACATCTCTTGGAACTGAAGTAATAATTTCAATGCAAGATTTACAGCCATTTCAAGTTTTTGTATTAGGAGCTGCAAAAAATCCTGGAGCATACACCGTTAATCCCCTTACAACTGCATCAAATTTATTAATTCTATCTGGTGGAGTAGAGGATTATGGCTCTTTAAGAAACATGCAAATTAAAAGAGGGGAAGAAACATATCCATTTGATTTTTATAAACAGTTAATTTTTGGAGACAGATTAGGTGATAAGACCTTAAGACCAGGTGATACAGTATTCATTCCACCTGCTATTAACTTTGTTGAAGTTAAAGGAAAAGTCAATAGGCCTTTAACTTATGAAATAAAGAAAACAGACACTATTAGTGACATTCTTACATTTGCACAAAAGGCGAAGTTCGATGCTGATATGGATAGATTGGTAATTAATTATGTTGATAAAGATCAAATTACGAACAAACAAATATCTGCTTCAGATCAATTTGAAGATGTAACAAAAATATTATCAATGGATATTAGAGGCAAAGGTTTGGAAACAAACCTAAACCCAGTTGTAGTGGGTCCTGTAAAGCAAAATGATTTCATTTATTCAGAAAATATTAAATTAAATGAGCTTATAAAAAATCTTGAGTTTGCTGACAATGCCTATCCTTTCTTTGGGGTGGTAATGAATGATGTTGGGAATTTTAAGCTTTCTCCATTTAGTTTATCTGACGCAGATACCTATAGAGATATTGAAGTTAAGCCTAATTCAGTCATAAGATTTTTTGCTAATGAAGATATTCAAGTATTCAACGATCTTCTTCAGGAATCAGCGGAGGAATTGGACAAACTTGAGAATAGATTACTAAAGAGTTTTTTTGAAGTTGTTGCAGTTGAATCTGTGGAGGAATCTGATCTGTCTACTCCACAGCCACAAACATCTAATGCATTAAAAAGGGAAATAGAAAAGAGGTTTAACGAAAACTTTATTGAAGATTCAGTTCAATCTAGATTTGAATCTCAAATCATTGGCGAAGATGCACTTGAAGACTATAAAAATCAGAGAGAGCTAGAACAAAGAAAGATGGCTGATGCAAGCTCTAAACTCCTGAAGTATGAATTTTTACTTACAAATCCAGAAATATTTAAACTTTTGAAATCACATGCAATTACTGTTGAGGGAGAGTTTACAAGAAATGGACTGTATCCAGTTTTTGGATCGGTTGAGATAAATAAAATTATAGATTTTATTGGTGGTTATACCCCAATGGCAGAGAAAAGTATGGTCGAGTATATCGACTTATCAAACAATATCTCTGTTTTATCACCAGATAAAAGATATTTGGTTAAAAACCCTATAAATGCTTCGCTCACTGTTCCTTCAATAAGCTCTAAATATGTGAGAGTTAAGGTTATGGGAGAAGTAAATAATCCTGGAGAATATACATTGCTTCCGGGCACTACACTCGAGGAGCTTTACAGACGATCAGGTGGATTAAAAAGTACTGCATCAAGCAAGTCTATTTTCCTTTCAAGAGCATCAGTCAAAAGAGCAGAAAAAGAAGCTTTAGAAAACTCAAAGAAAAAGTTATTAGATGGAATCTTTTATAATTTGACAAACGCAAATACAGCACAAGCTGGCGGTTCAGTAGGAGAACTTGTTTCCATTTTCAATTTAGCTGATCAAACTGAACCTATTGGCAGAATTGTTGGAGATCTGTCACCTGAAAGCAAAACGGCAAAAGAATTAATTTTAGAGCAAGATGATGAGATATATGTTTTTAATAAACCACAAATTATAAGTGTTATAGGTGAAGTGAACTCTAGTTCAACACTTGTTTTCCAGGATAATAAAGACCTTAATTTTTACATAGAATCAACTGGAGGATTTACTAAATATGCTAATAAAAGAGAGGTGTATGTAATTTCCTCAGATGGAACAGCTAGACCAGTTAGTGGGAATTACTTCTCATCAGACTTCTATAGACTGGCGCCTGGCGATACTATTGTAGTACCTAAGAAGCTAGGGGGAATTTCAGGATTACCGTTAGTACAGGTTATTACAAGATCAGTTTCAGACATTGCTTTTGCTGCAGCATCTTTAAATGCTATAAGTGATTAAAGTAAAATATAAAACTTCATGAAAAAGCTTATTCTACTTTTTGCAGTTGCGTTTAATTTAAATTCAAATGAATTTTTAACAGGCTCTCTAGTTGATTATTCCGGGCTTATTAAAATGCCTAATGCAAGGTTTAATAATGAGGGCAAAGTATCATTTAATTATTCAAGATACGATCCTTATGGAAAGTATGTTTTTCAATTCTCCCCATATGACTGGTTTGAAGGAGCTTTATTCTATACAGATATCAATTCATTGGGTTATCCAGACTTTGAAAGAGGACCTGGAGGCATGCAATCTCAAAAAGATAAAGGCTTTAGTTTGAAAGCAAGACTTTTTAAAGAGGGTGAATGTTATGGCCTAGATTACGCATTTTGTGAGTATTTGCCTAATGTAGCAGTTGGACTAGTAGATTTTGCTGGCACATCATTAACAGCATCTGAATATGTAGTTGCGAGTAAATCATTTGGAAGGTTTGATCTTACTGCAGGTCTAGGTTGGGGAGCTCTTGGCAGCACTGATAACATTGGTGGAAATCCTCTTTCAATATTAACTGATAAGTTTGATCAAAGGGGCAGTGGTTACAGTTTGGGGCTTATGGGAGGCGTTCCAGGAGTATCAACATGGTTTAGAGGTACTGCTTCAGTATTTGGTGGCGTTGAATATGTAATTCCAAAAGCTAAATTTTATCCTGTGAATTCTAAGATCAAATTGGAATATGACAGCATTGATCATGAATTAGCTGATTTTTGTAGGGAATGTGAAGGGGACAGGTTCGAATCTTTGGATTCACCAATAAGTCTTGGGTATGAGGTAATAGTCAACAAGAATTTAAACTTTGGTCTTTATTATGAAAATATGTCTCAACTTGCTTTTAGATGGCAGGCTGGTTTTAATTTTGCAAAAAAGAAAGTTCCAGTACTTTTAAATACCCAAGGTGATTATTCAGATTTTGAGTACAAAGTTTACTTATCATTATTAGAAGATCTAAACTCAAATGGAATTTTAGTACAAAAAGCGCATTACGATGAAAAGGAAAAAACATTATACATAAATTATGCTCAAAGCCTTTATAACAATGAAGATGACGCCAGACTAGTAGTTGAGGATTACGTTAGAGGAAAATACAGCTTCATTAAAAATGTAGTGACTGTCCCCCAATTTGGTCCTTACGTACTTTTAGCACAAAACACCGATGTAACTTTTGATTGGGATAAAAAGTTTGAAGATGGATACATTGCTAATAATAAAATTCAAGATTTTAAACCTATTATAAAATATCCAGTCTTCACATATGGTTTAAGACCAGGATTTAAAACTCATGTTGGCTCGGTCAATAAATTTGCATTTAGAGAGCTATCATTGAATGTAAATTTCGTTGCTCTTTTTAATAGACACCTCGAATTTAATACTCTTTATACATACCCTTTAACTGATGATTACAAGAAATTAAATTACTTTCCTGAGACTACGAGGTTAGAACCTGTTAGGGTTTTAATACAGCAATATCTAAAACAAGGAAAAGAGGGCTTTGAATTTGCACAATTAGATTATGTTAGAGGCTTTAAAAATGGTCATTACGTTTTTGCTTCAGCTGGACATTTTGAGCTTATGTTTGGAGGACTAAGATTAGAGTACTTATATAAACCATATAACAGTAAATTTGCTATAGGTTTTGACACTGCAAGAGTGAGACAAAGAGCATTTGATAAGTCATTATCGGGATTTAGAGAATATGAAACAACAACTTCAAATATTAATTTTTATGCTAGAGAGCCATTTTTTAAATTAAATTTAAAGTTATCTTATGGTAAGTACTTAGCTAAGGATGTTGGTTATACGGTAGATCTATCAAGATCGTTTGATAATGGCTCTAGAATGGGTGCATTCTTTACAAGAACAGATGTTAGTTTTGAGGATTTTGGAGAAGGAAGTTTTGATAAAGGTATTTACGTCATGATACCTGTAGACTTTTTCACTCTTTTTAGGTCTAAAAATTACAGAGCTGCCGGTGTTGTTGGAACAGGATATAGGCCTCTAACTAGAGATGGTGGCGCTAAAATTGCTATGAACCGTGAACTATATTTCATGGTTGAGCAATCATCAATCTTCGACTAAAAACTCTCTACTTATTTTCCTTTTTCATTTTTGTTGTCTGCACCTCTGAAATCTGGAAATAAACATACACCAATGAATATTCATTATTCGTAGTAAGCCTGAATTTAAATGAACTTCATCATCAAAGGGTGAATATTTTTTTAGCTCTTAAAAAAGCTACTTTTAGAGCCGCACATATCATTAAATCTCTTCTTATAGAGATGTCTGCTTATTTAGATTAGTACAATTTCCTTTGAGGCAATGATCGAAATATTAAAACTATATCCAAAAAAAAAGAGCATCCTAAGATGCTCTTTTCAATATTTAATAACTTACTACTATTGCGCTGTTGTATCAGTATCAGTCGCAGTACTTGTACCTGTTGTTGTGGAACTTGTAGTTGTAGTAGTTGTAGTTGTGCTAACCACTTCCGGTGCCGGTGTTGGAGCCGGTGTTGGAGCCGGTGTTGGAGCCGGTGTCGGAGCCGGTGTTGGCGCTGGTGTCGGAGCCGGTGTAGGCTCTGGTGTTGGAGCCGGTGTTGGCGCTGGTGTCGGCGCTGGTGTTGGAGCCGGTGTCGGCGCTGGTGTTGGAGCCGGTGTTGGCGCTGGTGTCGGAGCCGGTGTTGGCGCTGGTGTCGGAGCCGGTGTAGGTTCTGGATCATCATCATCATCAGCAAGCTGTGATGCTGCAACTAATCCTGCTAGAGCACCTGCAATTTGCCCTACTGATAGATTATCTAGTAATCCACCATCATCAGATGAATCTTCATCTACTTCTACTTCATCCTCAACAACTGCTTCATCATTATTCGTTGCGGCTGCTGATGCTTCCTCGTCAGCTACTAGCTGTGCGTATGGCAAAAATGCTATTGCCAAAATTATTCTTAAAATATCTTTCATATTGTCAGTCTCCTAAGCTACCGTGTTTCTCCTAAACAACAGTTTATATCCTTATAGTTAGATTCGCAAATAATAAGTTGAAAAAACAGAAATGTAAATAATTTAGCATCTACATTTGGGTTTTAAGTCAACTATCCTCTAGCCCCCTAACAAGACGATATCCGATTATATTAGACATTAACAACAATATTGCAAGCAAAATGCTAGTAAAAACTAAATTACATTTATGTGAAATTTTTATTGAATTAAAAGAATTAACTTGAAATTGATAACTAGTTGTGTAAGGGACAATTATTTTTCCTTGGGAAAGTATATGAATTATAATGTTTTCGATTTTTCATTTATGTAATGAAAGAAAATAAATTTGGAAATAAAATCAAATGACTGTTTTTCTAATATCATTATTTGTAGCAAGCTCTCTGATATTTCTTGATATGTTTCTGGTGCGTGCTGGCATTAAAAACTTGAGAGAGTCTCCTCAAACATTACACAAACAATCTGTCTCTAGATTTGGCGGCATTGCTATATTTTTATCTCTTTTAATAGCTTCAAATATATCAAATGAAAGTGAATACGAGTTTTTACGGAATTTACTTCTTTGCACATCTCCAGTATTTCTAGTGGGATTTATTGATGATATGAAAATTTCTATTCCACCCTTTGTTCGATTAATGTTAATCATCCCGTCTTCATTATTGTGTTATTACTTTCTAGGAACTAAAGCTGAAAATTTAGAAATTCCATTTATAGATCTACTTTTTCAATATGAAATTTTTGCAATTATATTCATTTGCATTGCCTTATCCGGAATGATTAATGCATTCAATATGCTCGATGGAATAAATGGGTTGTTGTTGTTATTTTGCCTTTCAACATGTATTTCGATAATTATATTTCCTCAAAGCTCGACTTCATTGGAGTTTTACTACTATCTTGTGGCTTTGTTTTCATCAATTTTGGGGATATTTATTTTAAATTTCCCTTTAGGGAGAATTTTCCTTGGAGATGGTGGTGCATATTTTTTGGGTGCAGCAATCTCAGTGGGCCTCATCAAGTACTATCAATCAAATGATTTATCACCTTGGTATGTTCTTTTGATGTTGATTTATCCACTGACTGATGTGATATTTTCTATAGCAAGAAGAATTATTTCAAAATACTCTGCTCTTGAACCGGACAATAAACACCTACATCACCTTATTTATAGAAGGGTAAAAAAAATGAGTTTCTCATCTGAGAACCTGAATCACAGTTTAGTCACTTTATTAACTTTCGTACTGTACTTTCCTTTTTTGCTGGGTGCTAACTATTTTTCTCAGGACACCTCAATGCTTCAAATCCTTTGCTTGATATTCTTTATGTTTTATCTTTTTATTTATTTTTTATTGGCACCCAAGGATTTTTTCTCTAAAACATGAATTTGTTAGTTACGGGTGCAGCAGGCTACATCGGAGCATCATTTTCCTACGAGGCATTAAAAAACGGCTTTAAGGTGTTTGGTTGTGATAATTTTATTAATTCCGATGAAAAGAATATAAAGATACTAGAGAACAAGTTCCCAAATGATTTCATATTTGAAAAAATTGACTTATCTACTGAACTAGAAAAAGTTAAAAATTTTATTTCTAATAAACAAATTGAATGTGTTATTCATTTTGCCTCATTAAAATCTGTTGAAGAATCTGAAATAATTCCTAATGAATATTGGAGAAATAATCTTGACTCGACTTTTAATGTTCTTAAAGCAATGGAGGATGAGGGATTAAAGGCTTTAGTTTTTTCTTCATCCGCATCAGTTTATGGACAATCAAAAATACAGCCACTGACTGAGGACACAAATCTTATGCCTGAATCAACTTATGGTAAAACTAAGCTGGCAATTGAGTTCATCCTCAAAGATCTTGCGGACAAAAGCCTTATTAACGTTGCCAGTCTAAGATACTTTAATCCTATTGGCTCTCACAAAGATGGCTTGATTGTTGAAAGTATCTCGGATAATCAGAGCAATATAATGCCTAAAATAATTAGAGTTGCCCTTGGTGTGGATAAAAAATTTACTGTATTTGGCAATGATTATGAAACTAATGATGGCACTGCTGAAAGGGATTATATACATATCGAAGATTTAATTTCCGGACACTTAGATGCAGTAAAGTTTATTTTGCATAGTGAAGGATTTATTGAGCTCAATTTAGGGACAGGAAAAAAAGTTTCAGTATTAGATTTACTGAAAACCTTCATGGCTACGAGTAGAAAAGAAGTGCCTATAGAATTTTCTTCAAGAAGAGCAGGTGATGTTCCTGTATGTTATGCAGATCCAACTAAATCAAATAAAATGATAAGTTGGAAATCAAAGTTTGGTCTAAAAGAAATGTGTGAAGACTCTTGGAGGCCCTTTCAAAATAGTGATGAATTTAAAGGAAAATCTTAGTATTGCAAAAGAAATAGCTCGCGAAGCAGGAAATTTCCTTCTTGATAATAAAAATAAGACAAAACAAATTTTTTCTGAAGAGGGCAGAGATATAAAGCTTGAAATTGATAGAGCTACAGAAACAAGAATTACAAAATCACTTAAAGATACTGGAATCGCAGTACTTGGAGAAGAGTTTGGAGGAAATTCAATTTCAGAAAATTCTTATTTGTGGGTTATAGACCCTCTAGATGGTACTTCGAATTATTTCAGAGGACTTGATCAATGTTGTGTATCCATTGCACTTCTCAAAGGTACAGAAGGGTTAATTGGAGTCATTTATAATTTCAATACCGATGAAATGTTTGAGTCAGCAAAAGGAATGGGAGCATTTTTGAATGGTCAAAAAATTAAGGTCTCGGATGTAGATAAAAGAGAGAAGGGATATCTTACAACAGGCTTCCCCTCTTCTAAGGAAATGAAAGTAAACGAAGAATTTATATCTTTGTTAAAGGAATTTAAGAAGGTAAGAATGTTTGGAAGCGCAGCTTTATCATGTGCGTACATTGCTTCTGGAAAATGCGATTTTTATACTGAAAAAGGAGTTTATATTTGGGACTTTGCAGCAGGTATTTCTTTAATAGAAGAAGCAGGAGGCTCAGTAAATTTTGCAGAGATTTCAGAGGGTAGATATTCTGTAAGCTTTTCTAATGGGAAAATATGAGGATAGCTGTAGTTGCTGATAAAAAGTCAGGTCATTTAACGCAGTGTTTGGGCTTAAGAGATGTGATTCAAGATTATGATCATGAAAAAGATGTCGTTTTTTTGGGGAAAGATTTTATCTCTTTACCTGGGTTTCTAGAGAAATTTTTTACTTTTTTTAAAGAAAATTTTTATTTATTTATTCTTAGATTGCTAAATCCAAGTATCGGTGACAAAAAGTATGATCTAGTTATATGCTCTGGTTCCAGAACTGTGATGCCTGCATATCTAGTCTCCATTAAAACAAAGGCAAAAATTGTTTACATTGGCACTCCTAAATTTAGGGTGATGAAAAAATTTAATGGAATAATTTCAACAAAAGAAGACATCAGTTCTGCTTTTAAAGTTATTTCAACTGTAATTCCACCTACAAAATTTAAGCCTTATTCAAAAAAAATCGAACCTAAAAAACAGAGTTTAGTTATGCTTGGTGGTGATGGTAGTGGTTACGACTATGGTGAAAAAGATTGGTATAGACTCTCTTATGAATTTAAAAATATTAATACTACTTTTTTAAATTCACGAAGAACTCCAAAATTTGCATGGACGAATCTTAAGGAGAATGCTGGAAATAAACATGAATTTCTAGAACTAAAAGATACTTCATTTGAAATTTTACAAAATGCAATAGATTCGCATTCCAATATATTTGTAACTGCTGATAGTACCAGCATGATTTTAGAAATTATCTCAAGGGGTTATTTCGTAAATGTCATTGAGCTTAGAGGCCCTTTAAAAAGAGAACATCACCACGACATAATTGAAGGTTTCGAAAAAAAAGGGATATTAAAAATCTTGAGATTGAATGAACTTCATCATTCAAAAGATAAGTATGAGGGTGGTGTTCATAGTTTCGTTACTGAATATAGACAAAAGCTTAGAGAACAGTTAATAAAATTAGTATGAGATCAGTTTGTTGGTTTAGAAACGACCTTAGAGTTGAGGATAATCCTGCTCTCTATAATGCTTGTCTTACATCAAAATCAGTTATTGGAATTTTTATTGTTACTCAATCTCAATGGAAAGAGCACGATGATGCAAAAGTAAAAATTAATTTTTGGTTTAGGTCATTATTAAAACTCAGAGATAGCCTAGAGAAACTCAACATCCCCTTAGTTATCTTGGAAACTAAAGATTATGAGAATATAGCAGAAACAATTTTGAATTTTTCTCAGGATAATAAAGTAGATAATCTCTACTTTAATAATGAATATCCAATTAATGAGCTAGGAAGAGATAGGGAAGTTTTTTCTAAACTTAAAGAGAAAGGTATAGGAGTTTTTAATTATCATGACCAAGTAATACATGCTCCTGGAACTTTAAAAACACAAAGCGATACAAACTTTAGTGTCTATAGTCCTTTTAAAAGGAAGTGGTTTGCTGAACTTAAAGATGAGCAACTTAAGCTCTTGCCAATACCTGAAAAAAAAGAAGCTTCAGATTTAAAAAGTTCAGACATTTCTAAATATATTTCTCAAAGTGATACTTCTAATTCTCATTACTGGGAAACTGGTGAAGAATTTATTCAAGAAAAAATTAAAAGTTTTCTTTCAACTAGAGGCTCAAAGTATAAAGAGGATAGAAATTTTCCAGGTATAGAGGCAACATCAAAACTATCACCCTATATAAATTCTGGGATAGTTTCATCGAAATGGTGTCTTGTTAAGGCAATGGAAAATAATAATGGTTTCTTAGATGAGGGCGATAAAGGTATCGTACATTGGGTATCAGAGATTCTTTGGAGAGAGTTTTATAAACATATAATTTATAACTTCCCTAAAGTTTCGATGGGAAAACCATTTATATCAAATACTTCCAATATTAAATGGAATGTTGATGAAAGCGCCCTGAATAGATGGAAAAAAGGTGAAACAGGAATACCTATTGTTGATGCAGGAATGAGAGAAATGAATGAAACGGGTTGGATGCATAATCGTTTGAGAATGATAACAGCAATGTTTTTGAGTAAAAATCTTCTTATCAATTGGCAAGAGGGTGAAAAGTATTTTATGGAAAATTTAGTTGATGGTGACATAGCATCTAATAATGGAGGCTGGCAATGGAGTGCTTCAACTGGCACAGATGCAGCTCCATATTTTAGGATAATGAATCCTGAGACTCAGTCCTTAAGATTCGATCCTAAAGGTGACTATATTAAGTTTTGGATACCAGAATTAAAAGATTGTCCAATAAGCGAAATTCATATGCCATCTGAGCCAGAGAAATATGGATATTTTAAACCTCTAGTTGACTTGAAAATATCGAGACAAAAGGCAATAGAAGCATTTCAAGACTTAAAGAATTTATAATTTTATCAATGTTGATATAGAATTATGTTTCCTTATATATAAGTTAAAATAAATTCATGGATATAGATAAGTTTTACATCAATGGTGAATTCATCACTCCTGATGGCGATGAAAAAATCGATTTAATAAACCCATCAACTGAGGAGATAATTGGATATGTAGTTTCCGGAAGTAAAAAAGATGTAGATGCCGCAGTTGTTTCTGCTAAGAACAGCTTTGAAATCGCCTCAAAACTATCTGTTGAGGCAAGAAAGAAAATTCTTAGTGAAATCATTGAGGGGATGGAATCAAGAAGACAAGAATTTGCCGATGCAATTTCAGAAGAAATGGGTGCGCCAAAAAAAATATCTTATGGAGCTCAGTTTGGTAGTGGAACAATACATTTCAGAAATACTTTAACAGTTTTAGAAACCTTCGATTTTGATGAAAAGCATGACAATATTACTTTAAACAAATTACCAATTGGTCCAGTTGGAATGATAACTCCATGGAATTGGCCATTAAATCAAATGTGTACTAAAGTTGCTTCGGCAATCGCTGCAGGGACATCATTTGTGATTAAGCCTAGTGAAATAACACCTGGTGCAGCTCATCTTCTTGCTAAAGTTGTTGATAAGACTTCTCTGCCAAAAGGAATTTTCAATCTTATACACGGTAGAGGAGATATTGTTGGTAGAGCAATGAGCCAACACGAAGATTTAGAGATGATATCTTTCACTGGCTCAACTCGAGCTGGTATTGATATACAAAAATATGCTGCAGATAATATCAAAAGGGTCTCATTAGAATTAGGGGGAAAATCTCCAAATATAATCCTTGAAGATGCAGATTTAGAAAAAGCTGTTGAAATGGGAATCAAGCAATGCTTTTTCAACACTGGCCAGTCATGCTCATCACCTACAAGAATGCTTATACCTGAAAATCTAATCAAAGAGGCAACAGAATATGCATGCAATGCAACACAGAAAATGAAAACTGGAGATCCTAACAATGAAGAAACTTTTTTAGGCCCTATCTCAAACAAAACACAATTTGAGAAGGTGCAAGCACTAATTCAGAAAGGTATTGATGAAGGAGCTGAATTAGCCTTGGGTGGAGTTGACAGGCCAGATGGATTAGATAAAGGTTTTTATGTTAAACCTACCATTTTCACAAATGTTAAAAATGAAATGCAAATAGCTCAGGAAGAAATATTTGGTCCAGTTATTTGTCTAATTCCATATAGAGACATAGATGAGGCGGTCGAAATTGCCAATGATACTCCGTATGGATTGTCGAGCATGGTTTCTTGCTCCGACATAGATAAAGGGCATGAAATAGCTAAAAGAATTCGAGCCGGACAAGTAATAGTCAATAGGATTTCACGTGGAGATTATCCTGCACCGTTTGGAGGATTTAAGATGTCCGGGAATGGAAGGGAGCACGGCACTTTTGGACTAGAAGAATATTTAGAAGTTCAAGCTGTAATCACTTAATCTAAAAATTCTGGCTCTTTTTCCCAAAGAACATCTAGAAGAGGCTGGATACTTGCAAAAGCAGATAAGTCATTTGCTATGTAGTCTCTAGTGTGAATTGCAACTTTATCAGGAATAACAATCGGCTCTCCAACCGCTTCAGCTAGCAGTTGAGATTTGCATGCCTCTTCCATGTTAAGAAAATACCAAAGAGTGGTCTCAACCATACTGCCAGTAGTCAATATTCCATGATTCTGCAAGATAAGAAAATCTTTATCAGCTAAAGCTTTCGCGATATTAATTCCTTCGTCAGGTCCATTTGCCACTCCGTCATAATCTGTGAATGTTGCAGTTCTCTTATAAAATGCACATGAGTCTTGAGTGATTGGTTTCAGCTCTTTGTTAAGTGTAGAAAATGTTTTTCCATAAATTGGGTGAGCATGTGCTACCGCATTTATATCAGGTCTACTCTTATAGATATTCGAGTGAATCGACTGTGCTGCATCTCCTGTTCTTTCTTTTCCATAAAATAATTCACCATTTTGATTCATTAAACAAAGGTCAGAAACCTTCATTTGTGAAAAATGATATCCGAGTGGGTTTATCCAAAAACAATCTTTAAATTCTGGATCTCTGAAAGAGATATGGCCTACTAAACCAAGATCAAATCCATGACTTGAAAATATTCTGTATGCAGCTGCAAGACGCTCTACACCATATCTTCTTTGCTCTTCAATTGATTTTGAGTTTATGTCTACGCAACCAGAAAGACCCTTACCTTTAAACGGTAGTTTTCCCTTGGAAAGATCAATTTTCTTAGCAATAGGTGTATCTAAATTATCTGCAGTAGCCATATGGATTTATAATAAATTATAATTCATAAGAAATCATGAGTAAAAATCTAAAAACAAGAGTCGAGACTGACAGTCTTGGTGAGATTAAAGTCCCAAAAGATGCATTATGGGGAGCACAAACACAACGTGCTATTGAGAATTTCCCTATAAGTGGGATTAAATTTAAATTTCCTTTTGGGCGCTCTTTTTTAAAAGCTTTAGGTGTAATTAAATATTCTGCAGCTATTGCAAACAATGATCTAGGAATTCTAAGTAACAAAAAAAGCGAAGCAATTAAATCAGCAGCGAAAAAAGTAATAAATGGAGATGTTGATGATCATTTTCCTATAGATATTTTTCAAACAGGTTCTGGAACGAGTACAAACATGAATGCCAATGAAGTTATAGCTAATTTAGCCTCTGCAAAATTAAAGGATCAAATTAGCCCTAATGATGAGGTAAATATGAGTCAAAGCAGCAATGACACTATCCCTACAGCTATATGCATTAGTGCATTGTTGGATATGAAAGAATTATTATTACCTGGACTGGATGTTCTGATTAAAGAAATTGATAAGAAGGAGGCAAAGTTAAAAGGAGTAGTAAAAACTGGTAGAACACATCTTATGGATGCAATGCCAATAGAATTTTCTCAAGAACTTTCTGCCTGGTCTGCTCAGCTTAGGAGTTGCAAAAATTCACTTAATTCCTGCTTTAAAAGATTTTCTGAGCTGCCTCAAGGAGGTACAGCAATTGGAACAGGTATCAATTCACATAAAGACTTTCCAAAAGTTTTTTGCCAAGAAGTGAAAAAAACAATCGGTATAAGCGTGAAACCAGCAAGTAATTTTTATCAGCATTTAGCGGCACAAGATGTTGCAGCAGAAGCATCAAGTGCTCTTAAAAATTTAGCACTTGCTCTGATGAAGATTTCTAATGATTTGAGATGGATGAATAGTGGCCCTTTAACTGGTTTATCAGACATAGAGCTTGAAGCATTGCAGCCTGGTAGCAGCATAATGCCAGGGAAGGTTAATCCTGTCATTCCAGAGGCTGTTGCTATGGCAAGTGCAGACGTAATCGGGAATGATTTAACAATATCAATTGCTGCCCAAAGTGGAAATTTCCAACTGAATGTAATGCTTCCTGTTATTGCCTATAACCTTCTTAAGAGCATAAATTTACTTGGTAATGCAATGCCATTACTGGCAAAAAAATGTATAAAAACTTTCAAAGTAAACGAAAAGAATGTTTCAGAAAATTTAAATAGAAATCCAATACTTGTAACTGCTCTTAATAGAGTCATTGGCTATAAGAAAGCTGCAGAAATTGCAAAAAAGGCCTATAAAGATAAGCGCCCAATAATAGATGTGGCAGAAGAAATGACGACGATTGAAAGAAGTGAACTTGAAACTCTGTTAGATCCAAAAAATCTAACTAAACCATATTTTTAAGATGCTTGAGAATAATAAGTGTGAAGCATGCAGAATTGGAGCCCCAAAGGTTACTGATGAGGAAAAAAAGTCTTTTTTAAAAGAATTACCAGATTGGAATATTTTGGATGACGGAGTAGAAAAACTTGTTAAAGATTTTAAATTCTCATCATATATGGAGGCTATTGATTTTACTAAAAAAGTTGCAGAAATGGCAGATGAAGAAGATCATCATCCAAAAATCATTCTTGAGTGGGGCAAAGTTACCGTTTATTGGTGGAGCCACAAAATAGAAGGGCTACATAAAAATGATTTTATTTGTGCTGCCAAAACAGATTCTCTTGCATGAGTAGTGCATTAGTAGTTTATTCAGGTGGACTGGATTCATTTACTCTATTAAATAAAGCACTTCAAAATTTCAAAAAAGTCGAAGCTATCACGTTTGATTATGGTCAAAAGCATATAAAAGAAATTGATTACGCAAAAAATAATTGTCTTGAATTAGGTATAACTCATAAGGTAATAAAACTTGATATTGCAGATTTACTTTCAAATTCTGCCTTAGTAGGTGATTCAAAAATCCCTGAAGGGAACTATGATAAAGAAAAAATGAAACAAACCATTGTGCCAAATAGAAATATGATAATGATTTCGATTGCTGCATCACTAGCTATAAAGAATAAACTTCAACATCTATGGTATGCAGCACATGCTGGCGATCATGAAATTTATCCAGACTGTCGACCAGAATTTATTTCAAAATTAGGAGAAGTTTTAAAAATTTGTGATTACCATGAAATTGTTTTTGAAGCCCCTTTTAAAGGAATGACTAAAGGTGAAATTATAAAAGAGGGCCTAAATATGGATTTAGATTATTCTAAAGCCTGGACATGCTATGAGGGAAAAGAGAATCCGTGTGGTAAGTGTAGCGCATGTCTAGAGAGGCAAAATGCATTTAAAATCAATAATATCGAAGATCCATTATGACTTATAAAATTAAAGAAATTTTCTTCACACAACAAGGAGAGGGAACAAATACTGGAAAAGACTTTGTCTTTGTAAGGTTTTCTGGCTGTAATTTGTGGAGTGGCAAAGAAAAAAATAGAGCTTCAGCAATTTGTAAGTTCTGTGACACAGATTTTTATGGGACAGATGGAATTAACGGAGGCGTTTACTCTGCAAAAGAACTTATTAAAAGAGTTAAATTGCTATGGTTAAGCACATCAAAACAAATAAGAGTTCTATGTACAGGCGGCGAGCCTTTACTACAACTTGATAGTGATTTAATTTCTGCCTTTAAAGAGGAGGGTTTTTATATCGCTATCGAAACGAATGGCACTCTTTCAGCTCCTAAAGGCATAGATTGGATTTGTATGAGTCCTAAAGCTAATACAAATATAAAGCTTAAATCAGGAAACGAAATAAAGGTTATTCATCCCCAAGAAAATTATGATCCCAATGATTTTATGAGTTTTGATTTTGATGATTTTTATATTCAACCAATGGATTCAAAGAGTTATTCGAAAAATTTAAAAGCTTCTTTAGATTTTTGTATGCAAAATCCTAGATGGTCACTGAGCCTTCAAACACATAAAATTCTTGGAATAAAATAAAAGTCAAAAAAACTCCAGCAAGCCATGAGCCAAATGCATGTTGCTCTTTATACTTTTGGGTAAATATTATTTTTAAAAGTAGTAATGATGAGGCAATAGTTATTAAATAAAGAATATTAGGGAAGCCAATGAAAAGAGAGATGCTAAAAATAAGTATGATGTCTCCTAAGCCCATTCCCTCCTTCTTTTTTATTAACAAAAACCCAAAGTAAATCAATAAAAGAAAGGCCATAACAATTAAAGGAGTAACATAATTATTTAGAGAAATATTAGGAATACTAATAGTCACCAATATAATAATTAACAAGTTGAGTGTAATCGGAATTTCTTTATACCTTTCATCCAAGAAGATTAAAAATATTAATAAACTTACAAGAAGGCCAACGCTTATTTGATCAAAAAAGGCCATTATCACACCAACTAAAATTCCCAAACTTTCTATGTAGAGATATTTCCTGCTGATTGGTTTGTTGCAGCAAGATGATTTACCTCGTTGAAAAATATAAGAGAAAAAAGGAATTAAATTGATTAATTTAAGTTGTTTTTCACAGTGATCACACTTTGATCTAGCAGTAAGTATCTTTTTGTAACTTGTTGTAGTTAGAAATCTATAATTATCATAAATATAAGTTCCCCAGCTTGCGAGAATACTTCCCAACATTAAAAATACCGCTAACTTAAAGGCCATATGGAATCAAAATACCATTTGTTATATACTATATTATGGAAAAGGTACTTGCAGAAGCATTAACTTTTGACGACGTATTGGTTTTACCAATGCACTCTGATGTCCTACCTAAACAAGTTTTACTCAAATCTAGATTTACAAAAAACATTTCTTTAAATCTTCCCTTTTGTTCCGCTGCTATGGATACGGTTACAGAATCCAAAATGGCAATCGCACTAGCCTCCCTTGGTGGTGTAGGAATAATTCACAAAAATAACTCTCCTGATGAGCAGGCATTAGAAGTTAAAAAAGTTAAGAAGTTTGAGAGTGGAATAGTGAAAGATCCTATAACAATTAAAAGTAGCAATACCATAGAGGAACTCAAACAACTTACTTCTGAGTTAAATATATCAGGTATGCCGGTAGTTGATGAGGATGAATTAAAGGGAATTGTGACTGGCAGAGATTTTAGATATGCAAGAGATATGGAACAGACAGTTGCAGAAATTATGACCCCCAAAGAAAAACTTATAACTGTAAAAGAAGGAGAAAGTCAGGATGTTGTTAAATCACTTATGTACAAAAATAGAATTGAGAAAGTTCTTATTTTAGATGATCACAATAAACTCTCGGGATTGATAACAATGAAAGATATTGAAAAATCTATTGATTATCCTTTGGCTTCAAGAGACTCTGAAGGAAGACTCATTGTTGGTGCTGCACTTGGAGTAAGTAGCGATCTGATGGAAAGAGCAGAAAAGCTCTCAGCAGCAGGTATAGATGTGTTTGTTCTTGATAGTGCCCACGGTGACTCTGAAGGAGTTATAAATGCTATTAAGGAAGTAAAAAAGAAATTTTCAAAGATTGAAATTATTGGTGGCAATGTTGCTACTGCAGAAGGTGCAAAAGCACTAATTGATGCGGGAGTAGATGCAGTGAAGGTTGGTGTTGGTCCAGGGTCAATTTGTACTACTAGAATAATTGCTGGAGTTGGAGTCCCACAACTATCAGCTATATTAAATGTTGTGCAAGCAGCTAAAGATATACCAGTTATATCTGATGGCGGAGTAAGATTTTCTGGAGATATTGTAAAAGCTATTGGAGCTGGAGCAGATTCAGTAATGTTAGGAAGTGCATTGGCTGGAACAGAGGAAGCGCCAGGAGAGGTTGAGTTGTACCAGGGCAGAAGTTTTAAAACTTATAGGGGGATGGGTTCAATCGGCGCTATGTCAAAAAGAACAGATGCAAATAGATATATGCAAGGTGAAGATATCGATACAGATAAATTAGTTCCAGAAGGAATAGAGGGCAGGGTGCCTTTTAGAGGTTGGTTAAAAGATGTTGTTTATCAGTTAGAGGGCGGTCTCAGACAGGGCATGGGTTATACAGGCTCAAAAAATATTGAAGAATTGAAGAAAAAAGTACAATTCCAAAAAATTACTAGATCTGGTGTTTTAGAAAGTCATGTTCATGACGTTAGCATTACCAAAGAGGCACCAAATTATAGAGCAGATTAATGGAAAAAATCTTAGTTGTTGATTTTGGTTCCCAGTACACTCAACTCATCGCACGCAGACTTAGAGAATTAAAAGTTTACTCAGAGGTCTGCCCTTGGGATGAGCTTCCTACATTAGATGAAGTACAAGGTTTCATCTTATCTGGGGGTCCAGAAACATCCAACATCAGGGGCAATCCAACTATTGATGAATCTATCTTTAATTTAAATAAACCAATTTTAGGAATCTGTTATGGGATGCAGGTTCTAGCATTTCAAGAAGGGGGGAGTGTTGAGAATGAGGGGAAGAAAGAGTTTGGTTATGCAAAGGTCTCTCTTCAAAATAAATCGTCTTTATTTTCTAATTTAGACAAGGATTTAGATGTTTGGATGTCTCATGGTGACAAAGTAACTTCTTTGCCAGATGGTTATGAGGCGATGGCAGTATCTGATAATTCACCAATAGCAGCATTTCAAAACAAAGAAAAGAGATATTTCGGACTTCAGTTTCATCCTGAAGTAACACATACAAAAAAAGGTTTAGAAATTATAGATAACTTCATTAAAGAATGTGATGTAGAGAGAAGGTGGACTGAAGAGGATATTTTAAAAACTATTGCTGATGAAGTAGATTCAAAAGTACAAGATGGCAAAGTTTTATTAGCTTTGAGTGGTGGTGTTGATTCTACTGTGTTGGCCAGCGTGCTTTATAAAAGTTTAGGTGAAAGACTTATTTGTGTAATGGTTGATCATGGCCTTTTAAGAAAAAATGAGGCTCAAAATGTTGTGCAAAATCTAGCAGAAAAGATTGGCCTTGAAGTTAATCTAGTTAATGCACAGGATAAATTTCTTAGCACTCTTAAAGGCATTAAAGATCCAGAAGAAAAACGAAAAATAATTGGCAAAACTTTTATTGAAGTATTCGAAGAGCAAGCAGAGAATTATGAGGACATCGTTTGGCTTGCACAAGGTACAATTTATCCTGACGTCATTGAGTCTGCCGGTAATTCAAAATCAAAAGCTAAAGTAATAAAGTCCCATCACAATGTTGGGGGTTTGCCAGAGAGGATGAATCTTAAATTGCTGGAACCATTTAGAATGTTGTTTAAAGATGAGGTTAGAAAAATTGGCAAGGCAATTGATCTACCTAATGAAATAATAGGCAGACATCCATTTCCTGGACCTGGTTTAGGCATAAGAATAATCGGTGAAATAACCGAGGAGAGATGTGAGAAGTTAAGAGAAGCAGATCATATCTTTTTATCTGAGCTTAAAAAGCATGACCTTTATGATCAAGCTAGCCAAGCGTATGCTTTCTATTTGCCAATAAAATCCGTTGGGGTAGTGGGAGATAATAGAATTTACGCAGATGTGATTGGTTTGAGATCTGTAGAAACAACAGACTTTATGACAGCAAATGTCTCTAATCTACCAAATGAATTCATTCAACATGTCTCAACACGAATAGTTAACGAAGTAGGTGGTATAAGTAGGGTAGTGTACGATGTTACATCAAAACCACCAGCAACCATTGAGTGGGAATGATAGAAATTGAAAATATTCTTAAAAAACTTATATTCAATCTATTTAACAATTTACCTTCTTTGGTGGGTATCAGTCTTCATTATTTTTTCTGATGAAGGGTTCCATCCAGCTCAAGACATACCTTGGTTTATTGTATTTACTACAATTTTGTTTATATTTTGGATTCTAAAATATAAGTTTTCTAGAGATAAAAAATTTATTTTCCATGAGAATATGTCTTCCATTAATCTCATGTCTCATCTATTAGCAATCCTTTTACTTTCAATATTGATGGTATTTTTTTCATAATTGAATGAAAAACATTAAACCTTTTCATTTTTTTTTAATCTGGGTGTTTGGATTCTTTGTTTTACTTTCTTTTGATTTATTTATGGAAGGCATAGTATTTGAATTGTTAGAATGGAATGGAACTACAAAAAACGATTGGTTTTTTGCTCTATGGTGGGGGTTTGTTGTGGTTTGGTTTATATTCGGAACAAAAACTTTACATGAAAAAGTTACAAAAAAGTAACAAAGTTAAAAAAATACCTCTGAAATCCTTTCTCTATAAGGGTTTAAAACTAGGCTACTACTGAGTGGGAATAAAAATTTACCTATAACATGCAGAGTCTTTTTCTTTCAGTAACTTTTGTATTCTTTTCATAAAGATTTACAAAAGCAGAAAATTCTTTTTCATCCTTCTGTATTTGTTCAGAACTTCTATTATCCAAATATTTTTGAAATTCATTTCTAGCAGTAAGACTATTCCAAACAACTAAAGTATCGAGAGATACAAATTTATCGGAAACATTGCCATCTTCATCAACTGAATATTGCATTTCTGTTAGTACTTCAACCTTAAAGTTGCGATCGTTATAGTATTTTTCATGCATTGCCGCTGCTTTGAGCCATCCTTCAACACTACCACCATCTACTAAATTTGATAAATAGTAGTTTGCTACTTTACCCTGACACTCAGAAAATTTTGCATTTGCATCTATATGATCATCCGCCAAAATAGAAATACAAAAAATTAAAGAAAACTGTATTAAAAATTTTGTCATACTTTATCCTATGATTAATTTTATTATCTAAATTTATTGTGACAAAATATTTAAAAATAGGTAACAAATATAATCCAATTTTTATTAAGCATTCATATGAAAAAATTTAAATTAATTTTTGCAGTATTATTTTCGAATTTTCTATTTAGCAATCAGGAGGTTGATATTGATAGCCCAGAAGGATGGGGTATGGCATTTATGACAACTTCAGCACAAAATCTGGGGCAAATGCCACCTCACTCAGTAGATTTTGGTGATATTTCAATTTCAGCAGAGCTTAGCTCTATACCTCATCTTACTGAAGAGCAGCAAAAAATTGGCTTCGGCGGTTTGAAGGATGAAGATTTAAATAAATCTCCTGCCTTTGGAAGATTAAGAGCAAATTTTGGTTTACCTTGGAATTTAAACGCCGAAATGTCATGGACGCCACCCCTTGAAATTGATGGCGCTAAGCCAGTTGGGTTATGGGGTGCTGCATTATCAAGACCATTGATAAATAATGAAAAAATTGCTTTGGGATTACGTTTATTTTTACTAAGAGGAGGGGCAGTAGCAAGTGTCACATGCGACGAAGATAAAATTAAATACGCTCCTTATACTCCTCAGAATAACTCTGGATGTGTAGGTCTGTCAGATGATAAATTGCAAATGGATCATGAAGGAGCAGAGCTTTTTCTATCCTTTAATAGCTCATCTGAAATTCATCCTTGGATATCTTTTGCAACTAGTAACCTGGATAACTTTGTTGAAATAGACGCACCTCTTGAAATAGGAAGAGAAATGGTAACTATTTATTCAAGCGGCACAACACAAACTTTTAGTTTTGGTTTTCACTATGACATTAGTGAAAATTGGAACATAGGAGTTGCGAGTTCATTTACCCCTTTAGATGCTCAAAGACCAACCAGCATTAGTGGCGATGATGATTTTTGGAACTTCAGAGTTGGTTTAACAATTCGTCTTTAATTTTTATTTGCAAAAAGCACTAAAAGTAGTTGCATAATCAGCTGCAAGCTGAGCCAAGACAACACCTTCACCTGCAAGCTCATCTGCCCTTCTTTTATTGCCTTCTTTTTTAACCTTATCAGAATCTTCTAAGCTTTGATAAGAAAGGTAAAGCATTAAGCCAGCGGCATCACTGACTGCCTTGCAATCTTTAGCTTCCCAGTAACCTAATTCGCTCTTTATTTTTTTCATATCAACATCTTTTTTTTCTTTATTATCATCAGCAAAAGAAATCATAGATATTGCAATAACAAGTAATGTAGAAAAAAGTTTTTTCATAATTTTCCTTATATAAAAAAATTATAAGAAATCAAAAATTATTGCAAGCCTGCAGGCCAAGTCAATGGAACTTGTTGTTGAGGATTAAACACCCTATCTGGACCAAGTACTGGTCGAGCTTTAGCTGCTGCTGCTATCTCTTCCTTACTTAAAAATTCACTAGGAGTAAGTTTGAACACATCTAAACCTCTTGTTATTTCAGTTCCGTAAATGAACCCTTCATAGAAATATGTTGACCAATATCCACCAGTCGTAAGAGTATCTTTAAAAATTGGACCTCTATCAAAATAAGCTATTTCCACTGGGTTAGATGAGTCAGTAAAGTCCATTATTGACATCCCGCCTTGATACCAAGCTTGAACAAATATATCTCTGTTAGGAATTGGAATGATTGAGCCATTATGTGCAACACAATTTTCTGATTCTGATTGTGGAGCTGGCATCTTATAGTGACTTTTAAATATTAGTTTGCCATCAACAATATCGTAGATTGCATCTGCACCCCATGTAAGAGGATCCCAAGCTCGGCATCTTGCTCGACCACCGCCACCCCATTCGTCTGTAAATACAACTTTAGTCCCGTCATTATTGAATGTTGCTGAATGCCAGTAAGCAAAACCTGGATCTGTTACTGCATCTATTCTTGTGGGTTTATAAGGATCAGAAATATCAAATAAAATTCCATTTCCTGAGCATGCTCCTGCTGCAATTCCTGCAGAAGGAAATACTGTTATATCATGACATTGATTTGTAGGTCTTGTATCTTGGGTTCCATCTCCATGGTCACCACCTCTCCACAGGCCAGCAATAATACCCTTATCATTATCAGCAAAAACTCTTGGACTACTTACTATTCTTGAGCTCGCAGGATCATTAATAGGAATTTCTATAACATCAATACTGAAGTAGGCTGTGCGAGTGTCACCAGCAATATTACCAATACATCCATCCAGTTCATCCTCCTCTCTAACTCTTCCTGTTCCAGAGTTATAAACAATAATTTTGTTATCTGCAGTCGGTCCAGCAACTACAGAGTGAGTGTGTGAGCCTCTACATGTTTGGACGGCACCTACTTGTTCAGGCTTCTCAATATTTGAGATATCAAAAATTCTAATACCCCTGAAGCGCTCTAGACTTGCATCTGGTCCAACTCCATCAAGACCGCAATCTACGCGACCTCTAGTTTCTTCAACAGACATGATTAAAATATTCCCCACAACCGAAACATCGCCTTGTCCTCCTGGACAAACTACTGATGTAATGAGGTTTGGTATGCCATTATCTTGAAGTTCATAAATATTAAATCCATGGTAACTACCGGCTACCAAAAGATTATCTTTAAATGCCATATCAGTATTCGAAAAGGAAAGCATTGGAGATCTTAGTTTTCTTGAAGCCTCCTCAATGGTTAATACTTCATCATCATCTTTTGAGTCAGCATCTTCTGAACCTTTCATTTCAGGGTTCTTAGGATCATAAAAACCAGTTGGCTTTTTCAATGTGGCAACTAATTCTAAATTTAAAATGGCTTCTTCAGCTGTATACAAACCTGCTGATAAACCTGCTCTTGGATCAGTTGAAAGGCCTGTAAGAAGAAGATTCATTCTCTCTATTTCAACTCCCTGATCATTAACAAGATCTGAGACAAATTGATTTAAGACTGGATCATAGGCCGAACCACGATAGTCTCTTAGGTCTTTAACCATCTCTACGGCACCATCATGGTGATTAATCATTAGTTGTAAAAATTGACGATCAAACTCAACTCCTACTGAATCTCTCAATTGCTCTAATTGATAATCAGTTGCCATACCTTTCATCATTTTCATCATGCCCATTGTTTTTTCATCTCTATCACTTAACCAAGATTGCATAAAATCAATTTCATCTTTTTGTGAAGCGTCAATTCTCCCTGCTAAATCATTAATATTTTTTGAATTTGTTCTGGACTGCACGTAGGAAGACATTAATACTGCTTGCTCATGGTGCATTATCATACCCTGCAGGAAGTCAACATCAGCTTTAATGTATGAGGAGTCAGCAATTTGGATAGCTTGTTCTTCTCCAATGATTTCACTACTTTGTCCAGGCGCACCTGGTTTAATAATTTGAACATCTTCTTGAGTTAAAATTAAGCCACTTAGAAGAGATAAGACTGAGACTGTAATAAGATGATTTTTCATTATTGTACTTTAGTTTATCTATAACTTTATTACTAAAATACAATAAAGGATTGTTATAATTTAATTGTGAAAAAATATAAAACTTTAAAAGAATTTTATCCGTATTATCTGACTGAACATTTAGATAAAACAACAAAGCTATTTCATTTTATTGGAACAGCGCTTTCAATTTTTTTTATTATCAGATTAGTCATCACGCTCGAGCCCATAAATTTTGTTTTCGCTTTACTTTCTGGTTATGGATTTGCATGGGTAAGTCATTTTTTTGTTGAAAAAAATAAACCAGCAACATTTACTTATCCCTTTTACAGCTTGCTTAGCGACTATATGATGTTTTGGGAAATCCTGAAAGGCAAGCACAAGATTTTTTAGGCTGCGCTAAACTTTTATTTCTAAAGAGACAGGACAGTGATCTGATGGCTTTTCCATCGCCCTTATCTCGTGATCTATTTCTGATGAAACATACTTATCTTGAAGTCCTTCAGAAAGTAAGAAATGGTCAATTCTTAAACCTCTTTTGGGATTTTGATCGAAGCCTCTAGATCTGTAATCAAACCAGGTACATTTCAGAGATTCACTATTTTTCTCTCTCCAGACATCTTTAAGACCGATATTTGTAAGTTTTTCATACCATTCAAGTTCCTCAGGTAAAAAGGCAGTATGACCCTCGCGCAACCATCTCTTAATTCCATCCTCATTCATACCAATATCATTACGATTTGGTGCAATATTAAAATCTCCTGTTAGGACAATATGATTATCTAATCCTGATAAGTACTCAGTAATTCTTTTGTAATATCTATCTTTGTAGGGAAATTTTAATGGATGCTTACGGTTTTCACCTTGAGGAAAGTAGGAATTACATATTGAAATTGTGCCTATTTCAGTTTCATAATCACATTGAATAAATCTTTTTTGCTCCTCGTCTTCACCGCCATCTAAGCCCTTGACTACTTTAATAGGTTCTTCTTTAGAAAAAATCGCAACACCATGAAAAGATTTTTGCCCATAATTAAAATACTTGAAGCCTAAGTTCTCAGGAATTTCAGGAGGAAAATCCTCATCACTTACTTTAATTTCCTGTAAAGCTATTACGTCTGGATCATATTTTTTCTTAATTTCCTCAAGCTGATGTGGTCTAGCCCTCATACCGTTGATATTAAAAGATATTATTTTCATTAGATTTTTGCCTCAATTATCTCATATAGAATTTTAGCTGATTGATCAATTTCAGCATCAATTTCAAAGTCTTCATTGTCAATAAAATTCTCAAAATCCTCATATGATGCAAATGGCTCGAGGTTTGATAAGATTCTTCTTTGATTTACTAATTCTAGTGAATTTGCTCTATTGTTTGTGTAAATCTGCTTTCTGTCCTCAAGATTTAAAGAAAGTTTAGTCTTTTGTGCTCCTCTAGATTTCTTGATATTACTAAGTGACTGAAAGTATGAAGATTCAGCAATATTTTGATCAAGAATTTTTTTGTATTTGCTCTCATTAATTGCTGTCTTTTTAAAAAAAGCAGCTTCAGATATTGTTGTTGGTTTAATAGCTGCAGAATATTTGCTTTCTCCAAATTCTTCAACATCTAGTAAAGTTGGTATTTCAAGATTTGGCTGTACTCCAAAAATCTGAGTTGGCTTGCCTGTCACACGATAATAAAGTGACTCAGTAAGTTTAATTTGACCTAAATTTGTTTTTTTAAATCCTTGAACACTTCCTTTTCCAAAAGTACTTTGACCAATAATTAAACCCCTGTTGTAATCTTGTATTGCACCAGCAAAAATTTCAGATGCAGATGCAGAAAATTTATTTACTAAAACAATCATTGGCTTATTCCAAGTTTTAATTGATCTCCAGGCTGTATAAACATCGACATCATCTTGAGCCCCTTTAACTTGGACAGTTGGCCCATAATCGATGAAAAGTCTTGTTAATTGATCGGCTTCATGCAGATATCCTCCAGAATTATTTCGAAGGTCTATAACTATTCCATTGATATTTTTTCTGTTGAATTCTAATAAAGAGTCTCTCACATCATAAGAAACACTTTTGCATGAGAATCCCTGATTTCTGAAACATTCAATATCGCTATAAAAAGAAGGAACTTTTATATAACCAAGATTTTTTCCACCATAATTTATAATTTCTGAAGAGACATCGCTTTCTTCTAAAATAATTTGCCCTCTTTCAAGAGTAACTATTTTTTTCTCATTTTCATTTTCGATTTTCAGCCTCACGAAACTACCTTCCTTACCCCTAATAATTTCAACAATATCATCTAATCTCCATCCAATTACATTAGTAAGTTTCCCTTTTTTTCCTTGCCCAACAGCAAGTACCTTGTCACCAACATTTATCTCTTTTGATTTCAGGGCTGGCCCTCCAGACATTAACTCTTCGATTCTTGCAGTTTCGTTTTTATAACTTAAGACTGCGCCAATCCCTTCAAAAGACAAGTTCATCCTTAAATTCCAATCATCTAAATCTCTATCTGAGAAATAAGTTGCATGAGGATCTATTAGTGAAAGGAAATTATTTGCTAAAACTGAAAATTTATCTTCTGATCTTGTTTTATTTATGTAGGAAATTCTGTCTGAATACCTTTTATTTAAAACATTTTTTGCTTCATTTAAATTTTCATCTTCGAGAAGAAGGTTTAGTAATTCGTTCTTCACGATTTTTCTGTAAAAATCTTTCCTTTCATCCTCATTAATGAAGTAGTCATCTCTATTTTCTAATCCGATATATTCAATTTTTTCAAAATCAAAATTATGTTTATTGAGCAAACTTTTCCTTACCCTAAGCGATTCCTCATAAATATCGTAAAAAGAGTTAGTAGCTAAATTTAATGTTAAAAAGATATCTTTATTTTCTTCGTTGAAATCTTTAATTAAACTCACATCATTTTGTGAAAAATAGTTTTTTTGTGAATCAAGCTGATCAAGGTAAGCCTCTAAAAAATCGACTTTTTCGAAATAGTCTTTCTCTAAACCCAATATAGAAGAAGTCTCAAAGGCTGCTAAAATTGATTTAAATTCATCAGCATAATTAACCTCAGATTTATTTTCTGTTGCACAACTTACTAGTATTGTTAACAGAGATAACTTAAAAAACTTTTTCAATCCCATACTTCTTCTTTTCTCTTTCAATTGCTTCATCCTTCTTTTGCCAAATCTCTTCGAGGAACTTTCTAAATTCTTCTCTACCCTCATTATCAAAGGAATAATCTTTCCCTCTTAAATGATTTGGTATGTCATATGAATTAATCAACACAGTTGCTTCATTCATATCACCACATAAGAAATCCCAAAATGTTCTTTTTGAGGATTTATATATCAAAGTAATATCAGTCAAAGTATCAATGTAAGGCATTACTTCCAAGGTGTAGCCCATGCCACCAATTTTTGGAGGCATTAGATTTTTAAACTTACTTTTTGAATTGTCATATTTCTCTTTATTAATTCTAGTGCCTTCAATAAAACCACATACATTGGTAGGAAATAACTTATAAATCTCACAAGCTTTAATAGCTGCATTTTTATCATGTTGAGCAAGTTGAGGATTTTTAATTATATCTTCCTTTTTTCTTCGTTTAACAAAAGGCATGCCTAAACCAATATTTGCTGCCCAAGTTATTGGTAGCCACCAAAGTTCAGCTTTCATAAATATTCTTGGCACAGTAGCTTTAAAATTAGTGAAGTATAAAAAAAGAAAAATATCAGCCCAACTAAGGTGATTAATTATAGTAAATTGCCATACATCCATTTTGCAATGCTCCATTCCCTCAACCTCATATTTCGGTTTGTGCATCAAGTCTTGAATAAATTTATTACCATTTAGCCAATGCGCTGCTAACATTTCATTAAATTTAAGAACCCAAATTTTAATTCTTTTTGACGGAAGAAATCTTAAAAGTCCGGGAGGAATCGTTGCTAGTATTATCCAAATGGCATTAAAAAAAATTAAAACAAGGGTGATTGATCCTATGAAAAATCTTTTCATTTTATTCTTTGCCATAATGTTTCTAACTCACTTATTTCAAGGTCTTCTAAGTTAACCTTACTTTTGTTTGCTTCATCTTCCATTTTTCTAAATCTTGATTCAAACTTCAAATTAGCTTTTCTTATAATATCTTCTGGTTCGAGATTATAGTGCCTTGATAAATTTACTAGAGTAAAGAAAAGATCACCTATTTCTTCAGAAATGTCCTCTTTTTTTTGAGAGGCCTTTGCTCTTTTTAGCTCATCAATCTCTTCATCAATTTTTCTTATTACATCATTTTCATTTTGCCAGTCAAAGCCAACAGATTTTGCTCTTTTTTGAATTTTCTTTGCTCTTGTTAAACTTGGAAGATTTTTTGGTATATTATCCATCAGTGAAATTAAGTTTTTTTTCTCTCTTTCTTTCTTTTTTTCTTTTTCCCAAATTTCCAAACTTTCAGATGCACTCATTTCTTGCTTCTTGTCAAAAACATGAGGATGTCTTCTTATTAATTTATCATTTAATTCTTTAACAACTTCTTCAAAATTAAAAAGCTTCCTTTCTTCAGCCATCTCCGAATGAAAAATAATTTGAAAAAATAAATCACCTAATTCCTCCTTTAAATCATTAAAATCCTCTCTTTCAATAGCATCGGCAACTTCATATGCCTCCTCAATAGAGCAACTAGCTATTGATTTAAAATCTTGTTCCTTATCCCAAGGACAGCCCTGTACTGGGTCCCTCAACTTCTTAAAGGTTTGCAATAAATTATTGATCTCCTCAGTTAATTTGTTCATGAATTTCCTCTAAATCTTCATTAATCACTAGTAGAGCTCTTCCATCAAATGAAGTTTCCTCCTTATTAAGAATAATAAGTTTTGCATTATTTTGTAATGCTATATTGGGAAACTGATTTGCTGGAGATACTTTCAGTGATGTTCCTACAGCAATAAAAAAATCACAGTTTTCTGAAGCCTCTTGAGCTTTTTTTAAAGATATTTGAGATAGAGCTTGTCCGAAAGATATTGTATCTACTTTAACGAGGCCGTCTTTACAACTATTACAGTTAGAGTTTTGCTGTTTTAAGATATTTTCCTTATAAAATTTTAGTGTTTCATATTGCTTATTACAGGAAAGGCATGAAGAAGTGTGTACAGAGCCATGTATTTCAACTATTTGATCTTTAAATTTTAGAGATCTATGAAGTCCATCTATATTTTGAGCAATATGTATGTTCTCAGGTCTTCTGCTGAGTATTTTATTAATGAAATTATGCATATTAGAAGGAGAGCTATTTCTTATTTTATTGAGTATTTCAAAATTATTTGTCCAAGACTTAATTCTACTCATTTCACTTTTCTGGAATTCTTGGAAAGTTACTGGAGTATTTTTTTTCCAGAAACCATCAGGATCAGATCTAAAGTCAGGTAGACCAGATGAAGTGCTGAGCCCAGCGCCAGAAAGGAAAGTAAATTTGCTATTTTTTTGTAGTATTTTTTTTAATTCAGTAAAATCTTGTTTCAATGTACAAATATAAAAAAGTTTTAATTGCTGCTTATGATATAAATAAATCAAAAGAAGCACTAACAAAAATACAAACCATTCTCTCGAAGAATGATGTAAGTTTTGAAACTTTTTTACCTGGAAGCAAACTTAAAGATGAAAAAAGTTTTGATCTTATTCTGGTAGTTGGTGGTGATGGTTCTATGCTCTCAGCTGCAAAGAGCTTCAATAATCTGCAAATACCTTTCTTAGGAATCAACCTTGGCAAAGTTGGATTTATGGCTGATCTAGAATATGGAGATGTAGATAGTGCTTTAATAGAGGTTCTTAAAGGGGAGTGTCAAATAGAGCAAAGAGAATTTTTAGAATGTGAATATGAAGGTAAAAGTTTCAGTGCTTTTAATGAAATAGTTCTCCACACTCAAAAAAGTTACAAACTCATCGAATTTGAAGTGAAAATAGATCAGAATTTTGTTTATAACAAAAGAGCTGACGGTTTAATTATCTCCACTGCAACAGGATCAACTGCGTATTCTCTTTCAGCTGGCGGTCCAATACTTACTCCTTTATTAGAGGCATTCGTAATAACATCTCTAAATCCTTTATCTCTTTCAGCAAGGCCACTTATAATTCCTAGCGATTCAAAAATTTCTGTAGAAGTAGTTGAGAATCCTGAAGATATAGAATGTTTTATTATTTTAGATGGAAATGAAGAAATACCATTAAAAGGAGATAGTAGAATTTTCAATGCCCACAAATCTCAAAGCCAATTTAAATTAATACACCCGAAAGAACATGACTTTTTTGAAGCATGTAGAGGAAAATTAAACTGGAGCATTTCCCAAGAGGGGAAATAGTCCCTTTATCTTGTATAATTCACAGAATAATGAGTGTTAAAAAAGCAGTTTTTCCAGTAGCAGGGTTTGGGACAAGATTTTTGCCAGCCACCAAAGCCACACCAAAAGAAATGCTTCCAATAGTCGATAAACCAATTGTTCAATATGCAGTTGAGGAAGCTTATGAGGCCGGAATAAGAGAATTCATATTTATAACACATCATGCTAAAAGAGCTATAGAAGATCATTTCGACCAAAACAAAGAGTTGCATGAAAAGTTAATCAACGATAAAAAGTTAGAACTAGCTAAATCTATTGAAAAAATAGGTGGCACAGAAACAAAATTTACGTATATAAGACAAGATGAACCAAAAGGCTTGGGGCATGCAATTGGATGCGCACAACACGTCATTCAAAAGGGAGAGCATTTTGCGGTAATTCTTGCAGATGATTTAATGATGGTTGAAAGGGAAAACGTGATGCAACAAATGATAAGTGTTAATGAAAAATACAATAAACAGGTAATTGGTCTAGAAAAAATTGATAGTGAAGATATTTCCAAATTTGGAGTAGTTGCAGTCGAGAAAAGCGAAGAAAAAGTCAATTTTTTAAGCGATATTGTCGAAAAACCAAACTATAATGATGCTCCTTCAAATTTAGCGGTAGTTGGAAGATACATTTTTAAAGACACAATTTTTAAATTCATAGACAACGAAAATCCAGGAAAAAATAATGAAATTCAAATAACTGATGCTATCCAAAAAGACATAGAGAATTTTGTAGGTTATGAATTTGATGGTAAAAGATTCGACTGTGGAAGTAAGATTGGATACTTAAAAGCTAATTTAGAATTTGGTCTTAAAGATAACACTCTGAAAGTTGAATTTACTGAATATTTAAAAGGTAAGAAAAATTTATAAGAATCTTAGAAAAATAATATTTTTATTTCCACCAGAATTTGCGCAAAAAATTTCCCATATTTATCTAAAACTCTTTTCTTGGGCTTACAAAGAAAGAAGCAACGAACCAAAAAAGAATATTAAAGGATTAGAGGTAAAGAATAGATTAGGCCTAGCTGCAGGCCTTGATAAAAATGGCGAGCTCATAGAAGAAATGTCTAATTTGGGATTTGGTTTTATTGAGATTGGAACAGTTACTCCAAAAAAACAATTTGGAAACAAAAAACCAAGAATATTTAGAATCGAAAAAGAAGACTCTCTTTTAAACAGCTTGGGTTTTAATAATAAAGGTGCAACCTATGTTAAAAAGAAACTTCAAGCATTAAAAAGAAAAGATATTGCTATTGGTGCAAATATTGGTCCGAATAAGAATACTGAATCAAACAAAAGAAAAGAAGATTACTCTTATTGTTTCAATGAGCTCGCAGATTTTGTAGATTACATAGTCTTAAATATTTCTTCCCCAAATACACCAGATCTAAGAGATTTACATAATATTGAAAATTTAAAAGAAATTATTGAATGCATTTTAATTGAAAAAGAAAACATAAATTACTCAGGAAAAATATTTTTAAAACTATCTCCAGATGAAAAAAAATCTAAAACAGAAGCAGTAATAGATCTGGTAAATTCAATGGGTATTGATGGAGTAATTGCTTCAAATACATCCGATGATAACCAATTAAAATCAGACTTAGGAGTATCACAAAAGCCAGGGGGCATATCTGGTAAACCATTAAAAAATAAATCTAATGAATTACTTAAGTTAGTTAAGAGCAAAATTGAACCAAAAAAAATTATTGTTGCAGCTGGTGGTGTTTTTGATGTAGATTCTTATAACGAAAAAATTGAACTTGGCGCAGATTTAGTTCAACTTTACACTGGACTTATCTATGAAGGCCCTAATATCGTTAAAAGAATTTTAAATAATGGCAAATAAATCTTTAGTAATTGTTGAATCACCTTCAAAAGCAAAAACAATAGGAAAATACCTTGGCTCTGAATATTTGGTCAAATCAAGTGTTGGCCATGTTCGAAGATTAACAAGCGGAAAAAAAGCTATTGATCCGAAAGACTGGTCTGTTTCATACGAAATTGATCCAAAGAAAACAAAAGTTGTTCAAGATTTAAAAAAATCTGCTAAAGGAATAGATGAAGTGTTTTTGGCTACTGACTTGGATAGAGAGGGAGAAGCAATTGCATGGCACTTAAAAGAGATTCTTGGCAAGAACCACGATTATAAAAGAGTTAGATTTAATGAAATTACAAAGTCTGCAATCAAAAAAGCTTTTGAAGATCCAACAGATTTAAATGAAGGTCTTATTGACGCACAAAAGACAAGAAGAATTTTAGATAGAATCGTAGGATATGACCTATCCAGTTTTCTTTGGAAAAAAATTGGAAGTTATGGAAAGCTTTCTGCTGGGAGAGTTCAATCTGTTGCAGTGAAGCTTGTAGTTGAAAAGGAGAGGGAAATTAAAGCCTTTTCTCCAGAAGAATATTGGGAAATTGAAGTAAAAGTAAAACATGAAGAAAGAAACATTACTTTTAAATTAAATGTAAAGAAATCAAATCTAAAACTTTCGAATATTGATGAAGCAAAACAAATATCTGAAAAATTACTTAATAATGAAATTGAAATTACTGACAATGATAAAACTAAACGTAAAATTCCTGTAAAGCCGCCCTTTATTACTTCGACACTTCAACAAACTTCAAGTTCCATGTTAGGTTTCAGCCTCTCAAAGACTATGAAGTTGGCACAAGATTTATATGCTGCTGGCTACATTTCATATATGAGAACAGACTCTCCAAATCTAAGCATTCTCTCGCAAAACAATTGCAAACAATATCTTTTAGAAAAATTTGGCGACACTTACTCAGAGCCTAGGAACTTTTCTGCTAAAACCTCTAATTCACAAGAAGCTCATGAAGCAATAAGACCAACAGATATTAATTTAGAGGCAGATCAAATTACAATGAGCGCTGATCACGTTAAATTGTATAAGTTGATTTGGCAGCGTTTTGCTGCTTCTCAGATGCCTCAACCAGAGATAGAAACCAACGCTATCAAGGCTAAATGTGATGATTTAGTTTTTGAAACTTCTCTTAGTTCGGTTACATTTGATGGCTTTTATAAAGTAATGCCTCCTCCAAAATCATCATATGTCCATTACGATTTATCCTCTTTAAGCATTGGTCTTTCAAAAAAAATAGATGAGGTTGAAAAGTCACAACATTTTACTAAACCTCCATCTAGATATTCTGAAGCTAGCCTCGTAAAAGAGCTTGAAAAAAGAGGCATAGGAAGACCTTCCACTTATCAAGAAATTATTACAAATATTCAAGATAGGGGCTATGTTAAAAGTGTAAGTAAGAGACTATTTGCTACAAAAATTGCAAATTTAATTTCAGATCGATTAAACAAAGGATTTTCACAAATTATGGACTATGGATTTACTGCCGATATGGAAAGAAATTTAGACGAAATAGCGTCAGGGAATTTGGTTTGGAGAAATTTACTTGAAAAATTTTCAGAAGATTTTGAGCAAGCAAAAGAACAAGCCGAAGATCTTATGGAAAGAAATAAACCTATCGATACACAGGTGGTTTGCGATTGTGGAAATAACAAAAAAATGCAGCTTAGAACTAATCAAAGTGGTCAGTTTCTTGGGTGTGAAGCATTTATTTTAGAGGGTGAGGAGCAATGTAAGAAAACTTTATCGCTCCTTGACGAAGATCTTTTTTCTGACAGTGACGATAAAGAAGCTGAAAGTATATTTAAGAAAACTAAGTGTGACGTCTGCAATTCGGCAATGGATGGTTACATAATTGATAATAATAGAAAGTTAGAGATTTGTTCAAATTCTCCAATATGTAGCGGCACTAAATTAGTTGAAGGCGAGTTTATTAAACCAAAAAATGAAGACGATGAATTTATCGACTGCCATAAATGTGATAACAAAATGGAATTAAAGCTTGGAAGATTTGGAAAATACTTTGCTTGTCAAAGTGATTCTTGTACTGCTACTCGTCAATTAATGAAAAATGGCGAACTTAAACCTGTGTTCATGGATCCAATAAAACTCGAAAGTTTGCGATGCGAAAAGTGTGATGATTTTTATTTACTTCGTGATAGCTTAAAGGGTTTATTTCTTGCAGCTTCACAATTTCCAAAAAATCGTGAGACAAGAGCAATTACAGTTAATGAATTAAAACCAGTAACAGACCAATTGCCAGATAAATATAGTCACTTTGCTAAAGCGCCAGAGGTCGATGATGATGGTGACGATCTGGTCGTTAGATTTAATAAAAAAAGCGGAGACCACCTTTTATCAGCAGAACTCAAAGGGAAGAAAAAAAAGTATTTCTATTTCTTTAATGGATCAAGTTGGGAACAAAAACCAAGAGATTAGCAAAAAGACTTTAAATATTTCTAAAAGAGCATACTATTAAAATATGTCTAAGTATTTAGAATTAGTCGAAGTATCCGAAGGTGTAATTGTTCTAAGGAGATCTGATAACAAAAACTCACCTCTAGTAAAAATCGAATTTTCAGAAGAGGTAAAAAAACTCCTTAACGGTATGGAGTTTGATGTAGCAAAAGAGATGATTAAATCTGGAATTGAGAGTTTAAATGCTGACATCAACTTAGATAATCTGGATGAAGACTTATTTGAAAATATTTTTAAGCAAGAGACTCAGGACAGAGTTTTGCACTAATATTTAGAAGACGTCTTCTCTGACAACTCCTACAGCAATACCCTCTAAAGAAAAGCCTGAATTCTGATCAATAAGAATGTCGTCATAATTTTTATTTTCAGCTACAAGTTTAATTTTGCCATTTTCTTGTACAAATCTTTTAAGCGTAACTTCATCCTCAAGTCTAGCAACAACAACCGAGCCATTTTCTGCGGTTGATGCTTTTTTTACACCTACAAGATCGTTTTCAATAATTCCAATATCTTTCATGCTGTCACCTTTAACTCTCAAGAAAAAATCCACTGGAGATGAAATTGGATTTGTAGGAACATATTTTTCAATATTTTCAACTGCAGATATAGGTGAACCTGCAGCCACTCTACCCACAATTGGAATACCTGAATATTCTTCGACTAATTTGAGCCCTCTTGATGAATCAGGAACCTTTAATAAAACACCTTTCTTAACAAGAGCCTTTATATGTGATTCTGCAGCATTTACCGATTTAAAACCCATTATTTTTGCTATTTCTGCTCTTGTTGGCGGATAGCCATAATCATTGACATGTCCTTTAATTACATCGAAAATTTTAAACTGTTGTTCAGTAAGGTTTATCATATACTGTAATTATATACAGTTAATTTTTATTTAACAAATTTATGTCTATTTTGAAAATTGGTATCAGCTCAAGAGCTCTCTTTGATTTAAAAGATAGCCATAAGATTTTTAAAGAAAAAGGAATCGAAGAATATGCTAAATACCAAAGAAAGAATGAGGATAATGCACTAAAAAAAGGTGTTGCCTTTGCTTTGGTTGAAAAGCTTCTCAGAATGAATAAACCTAAAAAAAAGATAGTAGAGGTAATTTTGCTTTCTCGTAATAGTTCAGATACGGGTTTAAGGATTTTTAATTCAATTGAAAAAAATAATCTTGATATAACAAGAGCAGTTTTTTCTGGAGGAGAAAGCCCATTTCCATATGTAGATGCATTAGATATAGATTTATTCTTATCTGCTGATGTAAATGATGTGAAAGTTGCTGTAGAAAATAATATTGCCGCTGCTCATATTTTTACCGATAACTATAAACCATCAACTAGCAATGAGTTAAGAATTGGTTTCGATGCAGACGCGGTGATATTCTCTGATGAAGCTGAAAGAACATACAAACAAAAGGGGTTAAAAAAATATTTAAAGGAAGAGGGGAGATCAAAAAAACTCATGAATCCAGGGCCATTCAACGGATTTTTAAAAAAATTGAACATAGTCCAATCAAAATTTTCTGTAAAAAATTGTCCAATTAGAATAGCCTTAGTAACTGCTAGGGCTGCTCCTGCCCATAAAAGAGTTATAAATACACTCAGAAAAGAGAATATTAGAATTGATGAAACATTTTTTTTAGGTGGATTACCTAAAGGTAAATTTTTAGAGGGATTTTCAGCAGATATTTTTTTTGATGACCTTACTGAAAATTGCATTGAAGCAACTAGTCATGTTTCAACTGGTCATGTACCATACGGGATAAATAATCCTAAATGAAAATACTTTGCACAGATCTCGAAGGAACATTAGCTCCAGAAATTTGGCAAGAGCTTGGCGAGCATTTAAATATTCCCGAACTCAATCTAACTACTAGAGATATTCCAAATTTTGAGGATTTGATGAAGCAAAGAATGGAAACTCTTAAGAAAAATGAAATAAAATTTTCAGAAATTAAAAAATTTTTGTCATCCATTGAGCCATTTGAAGGCGCGAAAAATTTTTTGAGTGAATTAAAAAACAAATATCAAGTTGTAATCGTTTCAGACACATTCTATGAATTGGGCCTTCCAGTGGTGGAAAAACTCGGAAACTATCCAATTTTGTGCCACCATCTTGAAATTGAGGATGATTATATTTCTGGATATGAAAAAAGGCAGGACAATCCAAAAAAATCAGTTATACAGGGCTTTTCTAAGATGAATTTTGAATGTTTTTGTATTGGAGACTCATATAACGATATCCAAATGATTGATGAGGCTAGAGGAGCATTTATTTTTGCACCAGATGAAATAAAAAAATCACGACCTGATATTATTTCTTTCGATAATTATAAAGATTTACAAAATCATCTTTTAAAATGAATAAATATAGCCTAGAAAACTATTCTCGACCTATACTTCAAATGCCACATGGAAGAAAACAGCTGTTATTGCATAGTTGTTGTGCGCCTTGTGCAGGAGAAATAATGGAAGCAGTTGCAGCGTCTGATATTGATACTGCAATTTTTTTCTACAATCCAAACATACATCCTAAAGAGGAATATGAAATTAGAAAGGATGAGAATATTCGCTTCGCTAGAAAGCTTGGTTTTGATTTCATTGACGCTGATTATGATAAAGATAATTGGTTTGATAGAGTCAAAGGTCTTGAGAATGAACCAGAAAGAGGAGAAAGATGCACGGTATGTTTTGATATGCGTTTTGAAAGGACAGCACTGTATGCATATGAAAATAAGTATGATGTATTTGCTACAACTCTTGGAATATCAAGATGGAAAGATTTAAATCAAATTAATAAATCTGGTTTAAAAGCAGCAAACCGTTATAATGATTTGGCTTTTTGGGATTTTGATTGGAGAAAGCAGGGTGGCTCATCTAGAATGTTAGAAATTTCAAAAAAAGAAAAATTTTATAAGCAAGAATATTGTGGATGTGTTTACAGTCTCAGAGACACTAATAGATGGAGAAAATCTAATAACCGAGACATTATCAAAAGAGGAATAAATTTTTACGAAATAAAATGACAAAAAAATTAGAGGGAGCAGGTCTAAGAGGCCAGTCAGCAGGACAAACTTCTTTATCAACTGTTGAGCAAGAGGGCTCACTCAGATATCTTGGGTATAGCATTGAGGATTTAGCAAAAAATGCTTCTTTTGAAGAAGTTGCATACTTGCTACTTCTTGGACAGTTGCCTAATTCTAATCAGCTTCATGATTTTGAAAATGAGCTTTTTGAACTTAGGGCAATACCAACTTCTTTAGTGAGTGTACTTGAATCAATTCCTTCATCAGCTCACCCAATGGAAGTTATTAGAACAATCGTTTCTTATATGGGAGTAATTGAGCCTGAAAAATCTTTCGAAGATCAGCTCCACATAGCTAAAAGACTTTTAGGTGTTACTACTTCAGCAATAGTTTATTGGTACAAATTTTCTCATGAAAACAAAAAAATAGATCAAGAAACAGGTGAAAAGTCGTTAGCAGCTCATTTTCTTAAATTGTTGAGACAAGAGGAAATACCTGAACTTCATCAAAAAACTTTAGATGTATCGCTTACTTTATATGCTGAGCATGAATTTAATGCATCAACATTCACTGGGAGAGTTTGTGCATCGACTTTATCTGATTTGCATTCCTGTCTTACAGCTGCAGTTGGCAGTTTGAGGGGACCACTTCACGGTGGTGCTAACGAGGAGGCTATGGTTATGCTTCAAGAAGTGCAATCTGTCGAGAGTGTAAAAAATTATGTCGACCAAAAGCTTCAAAACAAAGAAAAGATAATGGGTTTTGGTCATGCTGTCTATTCTGTTAAAGATCCAAGAAGCAATATTATTAAAGATTTCTCTGAGAAATTGAGTAAAGATCATGCAGATAAACTGCTTCATGATATTGCTGAAGAAATGGAAACCTATATGTGGGAATTAAAGAAACTATTTCCAAATACAGATTTTTTTCATGCTCCCGCATACCACTACATTGGAATACCAACCAAACTTTTTACTCCACTTTTTGCAATTGCAAGAATAGTAGGTTGGTCTGCACATACATTTGAACAAAGGAGTAATAACAGAATCATAAGACCTAGTGCAGATTATATCGGCCCTGAAGATAGAGAATGGATTGATATTAAATCAAGGTAATGCCAAATTTCGATCCTATAATTGAAAAGATAACTGATTATGTTCAATCTTTTGAAGCAAAAGAAAACAGTCTGCTAGAGGCGAAAACCTGTTTTTTTGATAGTCTTGCCTGCTCATTTCTTGCATTAGAATATGATCAGGTCCAAAAATTTTGTTCAATTGAATACATAAATAATTCTACAGGCTCTTCAAGAGTTGTAGGTACTGATATCAAATCAAATCCTGTTGAAGCTGCATTTTTAAATGGTGCATTAATTAGATGGCTAGATTTTAATGATACTTGGTTAGCAAAAGAGTGGGGGCATCCTTCAGATAATCTTGCAGCCATTTTATCAATGCATGATTATTTAAAAGTTAAAAGAAATAAAAATCATTCATTTAAAGATTTGTTAAATCTAATGGTGATTGCCCATGAAGTGCAAGGATGTTTGGCTATTGAAAATAGCTTAAATGAAGTTGGAATAGATCATGTTGCATTTGTGAAGGTTGCCTCTGCAGCAATTGCTTCAAAAATGCTTGGACAAGGCCCACAGAAAATGAATTCAACTATTAGTAACTCTTTTATTGACGGACAAAGCCTCAGAACTTATCGTCATTTTCCAAATACAGGCACTAGAAAGAGTTGGGCTGCAGGCGACGCATCTGCTAGAGGAATAAAGCAGGCTTTCATTTCAGAAGTTAGTGAAGAAATATATCCGTCTGCCTTATCAGCTAAAACTTGGGGCTTTAATGATGTGATTATGAAGAAAGATTCTTTAAAGCTACAAAGAGAATTGGGCTCATATGTTATGGACAATATCCTTTATAAAGTTAACTTTCCTGCAGAGTTTCATGCCCAAACTGCTGCCGAAGCTGCTATAAACCTAAAAAAATCAAATGAATTTAACATAGAAGATATTGAGCAGGTTGAGATTCTCACACAAGAGCCAGGTGTAAGAATTATTTCTAAACAAGGACCTTTAAAAAATTATGCAGACAGAGATCATTGTATAGAATATATAGTTGCGTGGTGCTTAATTAATGGGAGTTTAAATTCAGATTCATATAGTGATGCTTCCTCAAAGGATCCTCAAATTGAATACATCAGAAATTGCACTGTTACCAAAGAGGATAAAAATTACACCAAAAGCTATTATGATTTAAACGATAGAGCTATAGGAAATAAAGTTTCCGTTAAACTAAATAATGGAGTTATGTTTCACGAAGAAGTTAAGTATCCATTAGGGCACAAACAAAGAAGAGAAGAGTCAAAACCTTTCCTTAAGGAAAAATTTGTAATGGCGATTGAAAAATTTGGTGTAGATGCTCAATATTTAATGGAAGTTTATGAAAGCAATAATTTAGATGATGTTGATATTTCCAATATCTTAGACAGAATATACAAATAATATGTCCGGAAATACATTTGGTAAAATTTTTAAATTGACTTCATTTGGTGAAAGTCATGGTATTGCTTTAGGAGGTGTAATAGACGGTTGTCCTCCAAATATTGAGATAAATGAGTTAGATATTCAGAAAGAGCTAGATAGAAGAAAGCCAGGACAATCAAAATATGTTACCCAAAGAAAAGAATCAGACAAAGTTGAAATACTTTCAGGAGTCTTTGAAGGCAAGACGACAGGTACTCCTATAGGTTTATTAGTCAGAAATACTGATCAGAAGTCTAAAGATTACGAAAATATCAAAGATAAGTTTAGGCCAGGCCACGCAGATTTCACTTATCAACAAAAGTATGGAATAAGAGACTTTAGAGGAGGTGGTAGAGCGAGTGCAAGAGAGACAGTTATGCGGGTAGCTGGAGGAGCTATTGCAAAGAAAGTTTTAGAAAAAAAAGGAGTAATAGTTAGAGCAGGAGTGATGCAAATTGGCGATGTAGTGGCTGATTCATATGACTTTAGTGATGTAAGAAAAAATGATTTTAACTTCTTAGATAAATCAAAAGTTAAATCTCTCGAAAACTTTTTTAAAGAGCTTATCAAGGATCAAGATTCAATTGGTGCAAAAATTCTAGTGAATATTAGTGGGCTGGAGCCCGGTATCGGTTCTCCAGTATTTTCAAAACTTGATGCTGAGTTAGCTAAAGCGCTAATGAGTGTAAATGCTGTCAAAGCAATAGAAGTAGGAACAGGTGTGGACAGTGTCACAATGAGAGGTTCAGAAAATAGAGACATCATTTCAGTAGATGGCTTTGAAACAAACAATTCAGGAGGAATTTTAGGAGGCATTTCAAATGGAGATGATATAAATATATTTGCTTCACTTAAACCAACATCAAGTATTTCCCAAAAAACCACAACTACCAACATAGATAATCAAAAAGTAGATCTTGAAGTCAAGGGAAGACATGACCCTTGTGTAGGTTTAAGAGCTGTTCCAATACTAGAAGCAATGGTAGCGCTTACAATTATTGACCAAATGTTAATTGATAAAGCACAATGTTTTGATGTGGAGCGAAAGACGTAATTATCTGTAAATGAATTATCTTTATCAAATAGATTACAAGTTTCTCCAAGATTTCGGCGAAAGGGTATTTAAAAGTCGTAATGAAACCAAAATCAATTTTCTTGAAAATCTAAACTTTTCAAACTTTGATGCTGATACTATTTTCATTCTTGTAGTCTTGGTGATTTTCTTTATTTTTTTAGCACTAGATAAGCCAAATAAAAAATCAAAAAAAATAATACTTACTCCAAAACCTCAAATTAATGAGAAGTCAGTAAAAGAGGCCAAGAAAATTAAACACAAGAAAAAATCAATAAAAAGGAGGAGTAATGAAATCAGTGCCGATGAAGTAAAACAAAAAATTGATCTTGCTGTTGCTTACATAGAAATGGGCGAGAAAAAAAATGCCAGAACAACAATAAGTCAACTTAAAAAATTCAATTTATCAGCTGTAGAAAAAAAACTAATTAAAGATCTAAATAAAAACCTGTAATCATGAATCGTTATTTTGCTCAGGTTGAGTACAAAGGAACTAGCTATAAGGGTTTTCAAAAACAAAAAAACTCAAAACAAACAATTCAACAAAAGATTGAATTTGCTTTGAGCAAAGTTGCAAACGAAAAGATAAGCGTAGTATGTGCAGGAAGAACAGATGCTGGAGTTCATGCTACAAATCAAATAGTTCATTTCGATTCAAAATCAAAAAGAGAAAAAAAATCTTGGATATCTGGAACAAACAGATATCTTCCAAATGACATATCTTTGATAAATTTAGGTAAAACAAGTGATGATTTTCATGCACGTTTTGATGCCAAAAAAAGATCATACATTTATATAATAAAAAATTCTGAAGCTCCCCTTGGTATTGAGTTTGATAACTTTCTATGGATCAGATCAAGATTAAACGAGAAGCAAATGAATAAAGCTGCAAAAAAATTATTAGGAGAGCAAGATTTTTCTTCATTTAGGGCTTCAGGCTGTCAATCAAAATCAGTAATTAGACGAATTTATAAAGCTAATGTAGCTAGAAAGGGAAATTATCTGATTTTTGAAGTTACTGCAAATGCTTTTTTATTAAATATGATAAGAATTATTGTTGGCACACTTATAAAAGTAGGAAGAAGCGAAATTACCCCAGAAGACTTTGAAAACATTATTAAAAAAAGGGATAGAAAACTAGCTGGTAGAACTATTGAAGCAAAGGGGTTATATTTTGTTGGTCCAGAGTATAATAATTTGGACTATAAGGTGAATAAGGTTTTTGTAAATGAATTGGATTAAAGATTTCATACCCAACATTAAAAAAAACATATCTCAGACTTTTGGGAGTGAGAAAGATAGTAAAGTTCCAGAGGGCTTGTGGCAATCGTGTGATAATTGTGGCTCTATTTTATATATTCCTGAATTAAAGAAAAATTCTTTTGTTTGTTCTAAGTGCTCATATCATCTAAAAATAAATACTCAACAAAGAATTGAAATTACTTTTGATAAAAATAGCTATCAAAGTTTAAATGAAGAGGAAAAGTTCAGAGATTTTCTAAATTTTATAGATACAAAGAAATATAAAGATAGATTTCAAGAGGCATCAAAAAAATCAAACTGTGATGAAGCTCTTTCAATAGGAATTGGAGAAATAAAGGGCATTCAGGTAACGACAGCAATATTTGAATTTGATTTTTTAGGAGGCTCAATGGGAGCAGTAGTCGGAAAACGTTTTGCTGATATTGTTGATCTTAGTCTTAAGAAAAAAATTCCATTAGTTTGTTTTTCAACTAGTGGAGGTGCAAGAATGCAAGAATCTATGATTTCCTTATTTCAAATGGGAAAAACTTCAGCAGCAGTCAAACGACTTAAAAATTCAAAAATTCCTTTTATTTCTATTTTGGTAGATCCTTGCTATGGAGGAGTTTCTGCGAGTTTGGCAATGCTTGGTGACCTAGTAATTTCTGAGCCTAAAGCGCGAATAGGTTTTGCTGGTAAAAGGGTAATAAAAGATACAGTCAAAGAGGACTTGCCTAAAGATTTTCAAACTGCAGAAAAGTTACTAGAAAAGGGATTTATCGATAAAATTATAGACAGAAAAAATCTGAGAGAATTTTTATCAAAAATATTTAAAATTTTGGGCCAGACTTGAGAGATTTATTCAAAAATTTATTAGGTTTGCTCATCTTCCTAACAATTATTTATACACTCTATTTAATTTACAGCGTAACTGATTTTTTAAATTCTGAGGAGAGCCGCATAAAAGTCAGTGATTACGAGCAAGAAATTTTTCAAAAAGAAAGAGATTTAGATAGTCTAAGAAATGAATTTAACAAAAATGATATAAAATCTTCACTAGAGGATATAAAACTCAATTTTGATGGAACACCAGTAAGTTGGGTGATAAAAATTAACATAAAAGATATAGCAATAAGTGAAGAAACTTTTCGAGAACAGCTATTTAATGAGGGTTTCCAAACTCTAATAAATAATGAATTTGTGATTGTTGGACCTTATGTTGATAAATCTAGACTTGAAATTGTTCTAGAGTATTTAAATAGCAATACAGCTTTAGATAATTTAATAATTGAAGAATGGTAGATTTGAGCTTTAGTGTATTAGATATTTTGCTTTTAACAGGAGTTATTCTGTTATTTTTTAGAGTGAGAAAAAATGGATCATTGCGAGAATTGGTCTACATTTCCATTCTTTTTTTATATTCATATGTCGTTTTGAATAATATGAAGGCAGTACATGATTATTTTTTAGAGCAGGGATTTGATTATGCTGATGCGATTTACAACATCTTTATTGCGATATTTGCCACAGCTGGTCTACCTTTTATTAATTTTTTCATTTCTTTTTACATTCCAAAACTAAGTGGCATTGCTAATGTTTCTATTGGATGCTTAATAGCTTTGTTTAGATATTTATTATTAATTTATTTAGTTTTAACTTTATTTCCAAACCTTTACGATATATCTTTATTTGCAAATTCATTTGTTATTAATGTGATGTTGTCTTACGTGGAAAATATTTATATTTATCTTCTTAGCTAATGTGTGGAATTGTTGGAGTTGTTCAGGATAAAGATTGTTTTACTGAGCTCTACAATGCCCTGATAATGCTTCAGCACAGAGGACAAGATGCAGCGGGTATCACGATATGTAATGGTGACCACCTAAATTCGAGAAAATCAAAGGGTCTTGTGCGTGAAGTTTTTAATCAAAATCATTACGAGAGATTAAAAGGAAACTATGGGATTGGTCATGTTAGATACCCCACAGCAGGAGGTAATACAAAAGAATATGCTCAGCCAATGTATGTTAATTCGCCATATGGTATTTCCTTGGCTCACAATGGAAATTTATCTAATACTCCTGATTTAGCTAAAGAGCTATTTCACAGCGATTTGAGACATATTTCGACTGACTCAGATTCAGAAGTTTTGCTTAATATTCTCGCTCATGAAATTTCCAAACATAAAGAAAAAGATCCAAGTCCGGAGATATTCTTTGAAGCAATTTCAAACACTTTTCAAAGATGCGAAGGGAGTATAAGTGTTGTTTCAATTATTACTGATTATGGGCTACTTGCCTTTAGAGATAAGTTAGGAATAAGGCCTTTAATTCTTGGTTCAAGAGAAAATGAATCTGGAGGTTTAGACTATATGGTTGCTTCTGAGAGTGCAGCCTTCCACTCTAATGGTTTCAAGATCAAAAGAGATATTGCTCCAGGAGAGGCAGTATTTATCACTTTCGATGGACAGCTTTTTTCAAATCAATGTGAAGACGAATCAAAACTCACTCCTTGTTTATTCGAATTTGTATATTTTGCTAGACCAGATTCCATTATCGATGGAGTTAGCGTTTATGAAGCTAGGCAAAATATGGGAGAAAGATTGGCAAAAAAAATTAAAGCTGAGATTCCTCTTGATGATATTGATGTTGTCATGCCAATACCTGAGAGTTCAATAGTCAGTGGCACAAAAGTAGCCGAGTCACTTGATAAGCAAATTGCCTACGGTTTTGTAAAAAATAGGTATGTCGGAAGAACCTTTATTATGCCTGATCAAAATTTAAGAAAAACTTCTGTCAAAAGAAAACTTAGTCCAATCTACAGTGAATTTAAAGATAAAAAAATTCTTTTAGTTGATGATTCAATAGTGCGGGGAACAACTATGAAAGAAATTGTTAAGATGTGCTATTCCGCTGGAGCTAAGTTAGTTTCCGTTGCCTCAGCTGCAGCTCCTGTAAAACATCCTAATGTCTATGGCATTGATATGGCAGCCAAGGGCGAATTAATAGCTAGCACTAGAGATATTGAGGAGATTAAAAAATTCATTGGCTGCGATCATTTAATTTATCAAGATTTAAACGAGCTTGTTGATTCTGTAACATCTTTGAGCGATAAGATTATTGATGTAGAGAAATCTATCTTTGATGGTAAATATCCAACAAACATCACTCAAGAGTATTTAGAAGTCCTGGCGAAGAGAAGAGGTTCTAAGATTTAATCTCTTCAATATCTAAGTGGGCTATATCTAGATTTCTTACTTTTTTTAGATAATCTTCAATTTCATTAAAATTCATGTATCGGAAAACTTCTGACGACATTGTATTTAGTTCTTGCATGTATTCGACATATTCCTCTTTAGTAGGTATTTTTCCAAGAAGAGAAGAAATAGCTGTTACTTCAGAAGAGGCAAGGTATACATTACATCCATCTCCCATCCTATTTGGGAAGTTTCTTGTAGATGTAGAAACCATTGTCGCTCCGTCAGCTGCTCTTGCCTGATTTCCCATGCATAAAGAACATCCTGGAATTTCAACTTGAGCTTGTGAATCTTTGAAAATATCATAATATCCTTCAGCAGTTAATTGATGTTCATCCATTCTTGTTGGAGGAACTATCCAAAGTTTTGATTTAGCTTTACCGTGTCTTTCTAAAAGCTTTCCTGCAGCTCTAAAGTGGCCAATATTTGTCATGCATGAGCCAATAAATCCTTCGTCTACTTTGTCACCGGCAACTTCACTTAGTTTTTTGACATCATCAGGATCATTTGGACAACATAATAATGGCTCATTAATTTCCTCAAGAGGTATATCTATAACTGCTGCATATTCCGCATCCTTATCTGCAGACATCAATTCAGGGTTTTCAATCCACTTTTCCATTGCTCTAGCTCTTCTTTCAAGAGTTTTTGCATCACTATAACCCTCTGAAATCATCCACCTCAGAAGTGTAATATTTGACTTTAAGTATTCGATAATGGGTTTTTCATCGAGTTTTACAGTACAACCAGAGGACGACCTTTCTGCAGATGCGTCACTAAGCTCAAAAGCCTGTTCAATTTTTAAATTAGGTAAACCTTCTATTTCTAAGCACCTACCAGAAAAGATATTCTTTTTGGTTTTTTTATCTAAAGTGAGCAACCCATTTTTTAATGCATAGTAAGGTATGGCATGAACTAAATCTCTGATGGTTATTCCAGGCTGCAGCTTACCAGAAAATTTAACTAAAACACTTTCAGGCATTTCCAATGGCATAACTCCAAGAGTCGCTGCAAAAGCTACCATTCCAGAACCTGCAGGAAAACTTATACCTATAGGAAATCTAGTATGGCTATCTCCTCCAGTTCCCACAGTATCAGGCAGCAGCATTCTGTTTAACCATGAATGTATTATCCCATCTCCAGGCCTAAGTGAGACACCACCTCTGTTTATAAAAAAATCTGGTAGTGTTCTGTGAGTGTCTAGATCAACTGGTTTTGGATAAGCTGCTGTATGACAAAATGACTGCATTACAAGATCCGAAGAGAATCCTAAACAAGCAAGCTCTTTCAATTCATCTCTAGTCATTGGACCAGTAGTATCTTGAGATCCCACAGTAGTCATTCGTGGCTCACAATATTCTCCTGCTCTAACACCAGGCATACCGCAAGCTTTACCAACCATTTTTTGAGCTAGGGTAAAGCCACTATTTTTTTGATTTTCAGAGCCATATCTTCTAAAGATATCTGATGGAGGGAGGTTGAGTTTTTCTCTTGTTTTGTCTGTTAGCTGTCTGCCTATAATTAAATTTATTCTTCCTCCAGCTTTAACTTCATCAAAAATTACATCATTTTTTATTTTAAATTTAATTAACTCTTTACCAGACTCATCTTTAACTAACCCGTTATATGGCTCAATAACAATTTTTTGTCCGTGATTTAGAGATGAAACGTCAAGCTCTAGTGGAAAAGCACCAGAATCTTGAAGTGTGTTATAAAAAATCGGTGCAATTTTTCCTCCTAAACAGAAACCACCAGTTTTTTTGGCAGGTACGTAAGGTATGTCTTCACCCATATGCCATAACATAGAATTTACTGCTGATTTTCTAGATGAACCGGTTCCAACTACATCTCCAACAAAAACAAGCTTTGATCCATCTGACTTGAATTCATCAAGTGCTTCAAGAGGTTTTTCAATATTGTCTGAAAATTTCAGAAATGCTTCTGCGTGCAAAGGAATATCAGGTCTTGACCAAGCCTCCTTAGCCGGAGAAAAGTCATCTGTATTTGTTTCACCGTCAACTTTGTAAACTTTAAGTGGAATTTCATCCGGAAGATCTTTTTTTGATGTAAACCATTCTGCTTCACTCCAAGAATTAATTATTTTTTGAGCTGAATCATTTTTATCTCTCATTTCAAAAATATCATTGAATGAGTCATAAACTAAAATTGTATTTTTGAGTGCATCAGCAACTTCATCTCCAAACTTTTCTGCTTTTAAAATCTCAACTAATGCCTCGACTGAATAGCCCCCTAACATTGTTCCAAGAATTGATATCGCCCTTTCAGGTGTAATTAAAGAAATATTTATTTTCTCAAGTGCAATATCTTTTAAGAATCCTGCTTTTACATATGCAGTTTCGTCAACTCCGGGAGAAACTTCATTTTCTAAGAGTGAAATTAATTCTTCACCCCCTTTGTTCGATTCTATAATTTTTACTAATTCTTGAATTTCCTCGAGATTTAAAGGCAGCGGAGGGAGTCCATTTTCTTCCCTTTCAGCTTTTTGTTTATAATATGAAGTCAGCATATTTGTAAAAATTTGTTCACAATTCTACATCTAAGTTATCTTAATAGAAAGTGAAGTAATATTTGAAATGGAAGAGAAGTTAATAAAAAGAAATCCATGTATTGGAGTTTGCTCTACCACTTATGGAGACGATATTTGCAAGGGATGTAAAAGATTTAGACATGAAGTCAGTTCATGGACTAAATACTCAGATGTGGAGAAAAATATCGTTAATAGAAGGTTGGAAAAATTTAAAGCTTTAATTCTCAATGATAAGTTCTCTATTGTCGATCAACAAAAATTTGAGCTTAGCCTTAAAGAAAAAGGTATTCGTCATAACAAAGAGCTAGACCCTATTTGTTGGATTATCGATCTTTTACGTTCAAAAACTTTAACTGAGATTTTTCTTAGTGAATTTGGCCTTGAACTTAAAAGTGCCTATCAGAATTACTCAATTACTCAAATTAGTGATCTAGTTAATAAAGAGTTTCTTGATTTCTCTGAAGCTCATTACGATAGGTATATTGAGCTTTAATTTATTTAGCTATAGGTATTTCCTCTATTTTCGTTGTATATCTTCTTGATTTCATCTCTCTTTTCATTCTCCATGTATTTTCATACCCTTGATTACCAAAACCTATTTTTGCTATCTCTCTTAGATTTATAAAATCTATGACACTCATTAATATTTCTGATTCCTTGCTGTCATAATTATCATTAAATAAGTCAGTTTGATATCCATAACTGTCAGTAAAATCACTGAGCAATATGCCAACCTTCGAATATAAATATCCTTCTGCGTAAATTTTCTCCATTAAATTATTAGCTATTTTGATTATTATTCTGGAATCATTTGTGGGATGGGCTAATTGTTGATATTCCGAAGCATATATTTGACTTATTTTTTTGTTATAACGATTTGATCTTATAAATACTGTAATAATTCTGCATTTTTGATTTTCATACCTTAATTTCTCCGCAGCTCTACTTGCATGGAAGCTTATTGCCTCTTTTAAAACTCTTTTATCTCTAATTGATTTGCCGAAACTTCTGCTTACCATTATTTGTTTCTTTGGCTCCATAATGTTATTTGAATCTAGACACTTTTGGCTTTTCAATTCTCTAACTGTTCTTTCCAAAACAACATTGAACCTATCGCCAATCAGCCTTGATCTTACTTGAGTCAAATTAAAGGCATTATCAACTCCTAAATCTTTAAGTTTTAAACTTAATCTTTTTCCAACACCCCAAATTTTTTCTACTGGAGTGGCTTTCAAATAATGATTTATTGCTCTCTTATTTTGTAGTATGACGACCCCCTGAAATCTTGAATCTTCCTTGGCAATTCTATTCGCAATCTTTGCTAAAGTTTTGGTAGGAGCTATTCCTATACTTACTGGAATCCCTACCCAATCCTTTATCCTGTTTTTACACTGAAAGGCAAAATTTACTAAGTCGATATTTTTTTCAAATGTTCTTAAGTCAAGAAAAGCTTCATCGATACTGTAAATATCAATCTCAGGACAGATCTCGCCAAGAATATTCATAACTCTATTAGAAATATCAGCATAGAGCTCATAGTTTGAAGAAAAGACTATGCCATCACTCTTTAAGTACTGGTTTTTAACTTGAAACCAAGGCTGTCCCATTGTCACTCCCATTTTTTTTGCTTCTGGAGATCTGGCGATAACACAGCCATCATTATTACTTAAAACAATTACTGGTTTTTTTGTTAAGTCAGGCCTAAAAATTTTTTCACAGGAAGCATAGAAGCTATTGCAATCAACTAATGCAAACATTAGTAAACGTTGATAGAGGAGGTCACTACACCCAAGAATTCAAAATCTGGCATATTTTCTATATTTAAGATTTTATTATTCTTGCAGTTTGTCATAAGAATTTTTTTTGTATCTATAATTATTTTTCTACATATAAACTCACCATTTGCAGAAGCAACAATTATATCTCCACTATTAGGCTTGAGACTCCTATCTATAATGAGTATGGCATTATTCTTTATTCCAGAAAATAACATATCGTTACCTCTGAATCTCATTAAAAATGTTGAGCTTGGTCTTTTTATTAAGAGATCATTAATATTGATAGGGTTCTCTACATAATCATTGGCTGGACTGGGAAATCCAGAGTGCTTTAGTTTTTTATGGGAAAAAGCATCCCTATTTTTTTGATTATGAAACATAAAAAGTACTGTATATATATACAGTATTTTATATTAAATATTTATATTGGGAAAGATCTAAGAGTTAATTCTTGCTCATATTCGATTACCCAACCTTTATCCTCCCAACTGCCAAGAACGGCCCTGATAGAATTACTATCAATGTGATGAATAAAAGGTCTGTGAGTATGACCATGGATTAAAATATCAATATTATTTTTTTTGACGATTTCTGAAATATATTCTTGGTTAACATCCATAATGTTTTCTGGCTTATTGCTGCTTTTCTCTGCGCTTTGCGCTCTCATTTCATTAGCAATTTGAACTCTCTCTTCAAGTGGCTTAGAAAGAAAATCATTGATCCACTCACTAGATCTTATTTCATTTTTCAGTGACTGATACTGTTTGTCATCAATGCAGAAAGAGTCTCCATGGGAGACCATAATATTCTTATTACCAGAAGAAAAAATATACATATCTTTCAGAATTTTAATTCCCGATTTATTTTCAAATTCTTTAGCAATTAAAAAATCTCTGTTTCCAGCAATAAAGAAAACTTCTATTGAATCTGAGAGTTTTTTGAGCTGCTTAATAACTTCGAGACTATCTTGGCTTTGGTCATCGTCTCCAATCCAATATTCAAAAAGATCACCAAGAATGAAAAGTTTGGAATATTTATTTTTAGCCTGATCTAAAAAATCAAAAAACATTTGTGTTTTTTTTGGAGAATTAGAATCTAAATGTATATCGGAAATAAAGCCTAATGACATAAAGAAATAATAAACCTTTTGAAAATTATGGAAAAGTATATAAATTACTTACAATCATACTCAGAAGAGTGGCTCCCCGAACTGGGCTCGAACCAGTGACCCACTGATTAACAGTCAGTTGCTCTACCAACTGAGCTATCGGGGAACGAACTTGAGATTATATACAACTATTTTTAAATAAAAAACAATGTCTATCTTTAAAGTATCTGCAGATTTTAAACCAGCTGGCGATCAACCTAAAGCAATAAAAACAATTTCTGATAATCTGAAGAGTGGATTGCTTAATCAGGTATTGCTTGGAGTAACAGGTTCTGGAAAAACTTATACGGTTGCCAAGGTAATAGAAGAAACACAAAGACCAGCAATAATAATGGCTCCAAATAAAACTTTAGCAGCTCAATTGTATGGAGAATTTAAAGATTTTTTCCCTAATAATAGAGTTGAATATTTCATATCCTATTACGATTATTATCAACCTGAGGCATACGTTCCCTCATCAGATACTTACATAGCAAAGGACTCAAATATAAATGAACATATCGAGCAAATGCGTCTTTCTGCGACAAAGGCTCTTATTGAATCAAACGACACGATAGTAGTAGCCTCTGTTTCAGCAATATATGGTCTTGGTGATCCAAAGTCCTATCTAAAAATGGTAATGAATTTGAGTCGAGGAGAAATAGTTAACCAAAGAGATATTCTTAGACAGCTATCAACTATGCAATACTCCAGAAATGATCTGGATTTCCAGCGTGCAAACTTCAGAGTAAGAGGAAATGTAATTGATATTTTTCCCGCAGAAGCAGAAAAAGATGCAATTAGAGTAGAGCTCGAATTTGATAAAATTTCAGAAATATCCATTTTTGATCCTCTGACAGGTGCAATAATTTCTGAGGTTCCAAGAGTAACTATTTTTCCAAAAACTCATTATGTAACACCACAAGAAAAAATAGATTTAGCCATCAAAGATATTCGTGTCGAACTAGGCGGCAGACTTGAGGAGCTCAAAAAAAACAACAAACTTCTTGAGGCTCAAAGGCTTGAAGAAAGAACAAATTATGATTTAGAAATGATGGCAGAATTAGGTTTTTGTAACGGTGTTGAAAATTATTCGAGATACCTCTCTGGAAGGAAGGCTGGCGAAGCTCCACCCTGTCTTTTTGATTACATACCAGAAAATGCAATTGTTTTTGTGGACGAATCTCACGTATCTGTTCCTCAAATAGGAGGAATGTTTCGTGGTGATCGTTCAAGAAAAGAAACACTCGTTGAGTACGGTTTTAGATTGCCAAGTGCTTTAGATAATCGCCCACTAAGATTCGAAGAATGGGATAACCTGGCACCACAAAGAGTCTTTGTTTCAGCGACTCCAGGGAAGTGGGAAAATGAGCATTTAGATGCAAAAGTTGAATTATTGGTAAGGCCAACTGGTTTGATTGATCCAGAAATCGAAGTAAAGCCAGCAAAGTTTCAAGTAGAGGATGTATTAGAACAAGTGAATAAAACCACAAAGAAAGGTTTCAGAACACTTATCACAACATTAACAAAAAAAATGGCTGAAGATTTAACTGATTTCATGTATGAAAAAAATATCAGGGTTCGCTATATGCACTCAGATATAGACTCAGTCGAAAGAGTTGAGATTTTAAGAGATTTAAGATTAGGCGCTTTTGATGTGTTAATTGGTATAAATCTTCTTAGAGAAGGTCTAGATTTACCTGAAGTTGGCTTAGTAGCTGTTTTAGATGCTGATAAAGAGGGCTTTCTAAGGTCAGAGGGATCTTTAATTCAAACAATAGGTAGAGCAGCCAGGAATATAGAAGGGAAGGCAATTCTTTATGCTGATAAAGAAACG